>JBDHTW010000023.1:0-49759 GCA_039808865.1 Geminicoccaceae bacterium | reverse complement strand
CCCGCCGAGCGGACCTTGCGCTGCTGCCAGTCCTCCTTGAACCGCATCAGCGCCTGCGCTGTGCGCTGGGCTTCGCCGCGCAGGCTGGCCAGCTCGGCCGTCGACCGCATGCTCAACGCGTGGTCGTCCAGCTCCCGCCAGCTCATGCAGACGGCGAACAGGCGGACGGCCCCGATATGGGCGGCGCTGCTGCGCAGCGCGTGCGCCTGGTCGCGCATGGCGCGGACGTTGCCCGCGGCCGCAGCGCGGCCGAGATCCGCGAGCATCGAATCGAGGTCGGCGACGAAGTCGTCGATCAGGCCGGTCAGGAAGCCGTCGCCGTGATCCAGCTCGGCGAGGCTCGCCAGGCGGCCCAGGTCGAGCGGCGGCTGCGTCTGGCCGCGGCCGTCGGGCTGGTCCTCAGGCTCGGCAAGGTCGCCCACAAGCTCCCCGGCCGTCGGCTGCAGCCCCGGCGCCCCGGCGGGCGACCGCGTCAGCTCGTCCAGGGTTCGCAGCAGGAGCTGCGTGTCCACGGGCTTGGTCAGGTAGGCGGCGAAGCCGACGGTGCGGCAGGCCTCGCGGGTCTGCGGCGTCGCATCCGCGCTCAGCGCCACGATCGGTGGCAGTGACTCGACGTCGTGGGTGAACCGCAACAGCTTGACCGCCTCGATGCCGCCCAGCTCGGGCATGTTCAGATCCATCAGCACCAGATCGAACCCCGGCTCCTCGAGCACCTCGACGGCCTCCTGGCCGGTGGCCACGATGGTGGCCCGGTGACCGGCGCGCTCCAGGATCCTGCCGATGACCTTCTGATTGGTGCGATTGTCCTCGGCCACGAGCACGTGTAGCGCCCTTGCGGCCGGTGCCGTGGTCTCGATGAGGGGCATCACCGTCTTTCCAGGTGCCGCCGGCGGCTGCCGCATGGCGGCGCGGAGGCAGGCGAACAGGTTGGCGTCGGCCGTCGAGCCGTCGAGATCGGCCAGGGTCGTGGCCGTGTCCTCCGCGCCGGCGAGGCCGACGCTGATGGCGTCGATCGGCGCATGCGGCGCGAGGCCCGCCAGCAGGTCCACCAGCGCCGCGACGTCCACCGGCGGCTCGCGCGTGGTGACGAGCACCGCCGGCCGGCCCTCCGTATGGCGCAAGAGCTCGAGCGCCGATTCGGCGGTGGCGACGCAGCGCGGCTCGCAGCCGAAGCGCAGCAGCCGCTCGGCCAAGCCGGCTGCCGTGTCGCGCCCGCCGACGACCACCACCCGACCGTGCAGCCGCTCGGCGGCGTCCGTCTCGGCGGCGACCGGCAAGGCCGGCAGCTCGAACCAGAACGTCGAGCCGACGCCGGGCGTGCTGCGCAGGCCGATCGAGCCGCCCATGAGCTCGACCAGCTCGCGGGTGATGCTGAGGCCGAGGCCGCTGCCGCTGATGCCGCGGCGGATGCTGTCGTCGCTGCGCGCGAAACGCTCGAACAGGCTTGGCTGCTCCTCCGCCGGGATGCCGACGCCGGTGTCGTCGACGACGAAGCGCAAGCGTGCCGCCGTGCCTCGGTCCACGGGCTGCACGGTCAGCCGCACCTGGCCACGATCGGTGAACTTGATCGCGTTGCCGACCAGGTTGACCAGCACCTGGTGCAGCTGCCGTGGCGCGCCGCGCAGCCGGTAGGGCGTCTCGGGCGCCAGCCGGAGCCGCAGGACCAGTCCCTTGGCGGCGGCGAGCGGACCGAGGAGCAGGCGGACCCGCGCCAGGCTGTCGTGCAGGTCGAACGGCTCGACCTCGATCGTGAAACGCCGCTCTTCGATCTTGGCCAGGTCGAGGACCTGGTCGACCAAGCCGAGCAAGCTGGTGGCGGCGCTGCGGACGGTGGCGGTCATGTCGCGCTGCTCGGCATCCAGCCGCGTCGTCGCCAGAAGATCGCCCATGCCGATGATCGCGTTGAGCGGCGTGCGCAGCTCGTGGCTCATGGCGGCGAGGAACCGGCTCTTCGCCCGGCTCGCCTCCTCGGCGCGGGCGATGGCGTTGGTCAGCTTGCGCAACAGGATCGCGAAGTAGATCGGCAGGATCAGCAGCGAGGCGACCAGGGCACCGGCCAGCGCCGGAATCTCGCGCCAGGCCGGGCTCAGCAGCACCACCAGCCCGAACAGCACCAGCGACAGGCCGGCGCACGCCCAGAGGTAGGGTCGGCCGTAGCGGAAGCCGTGGCCGAGAATGATCCACAGCAGCATCGGGTAAAGCGCGGAGGCCGACGGGCCACCGACGAGCATCGTGCTGGTCGGCGCCAAACTGTCGACGACGATGGCCACGAGGCGGCGCCTCGGGTTGACGGCCGGGGCATGGACGATGTGGGCGAGGATCGCCAGCGCCGCGACCAGGTCGGCCACGAAGATCACCGTCACCCAGCGGACGACGAGATCGTGGTCGCCGCCGTCGATCGGAATCGCCAGGAGATAGGCGTAGATCACGAAGGCGACGCCGATGCGGATCAGCGCCTGCTCGTGCTCGGTATCGTCGCGGTTGGACAGCCGGGACCGGATCCGCCGCAGGACGGACCGGGCGACGGTCATGGGCCGGGCCGCCGCTCCCAAGGTCTACTCGCCGGCGGCGGCGAGGCGGTCGGTCCAGCGTGCCGCCAGCGGATCGGTCGCCGGCACGAGGCCCGGCAGCAGGAGCTTGCGCTCCAGCGCCTCCGCGCTCACCGGGGCGCTGATCAGGTTGCCCTGCACCTCGTCGCAGTCGAACGTGCGCAGCCGCTGGAGCTGGCCCGTGGTCTCGACCCCTTCGGCGATCACCCGCAAGCGCAGGCTGCGGCCGAGATTGATGATGGCGCGAACGATGACCTCGTCGTTCACGTTCTGCTCGAGGTTCTGCACGAACGAGCGGTCGATCTTCAACCGCTGCACCGGCAACCGCTTGATGTACGACAGCGACGAGTAGCCGGTGCCGAAGTCGTCGATCGACAGGCTCACCCCCAGATGGTGCAGGTGGCGCAGGCTCTGGATCGCGGTCTGGCTGTTCTCGATGACCGCGTTCTCGGTCAGCTCCAGATCCAGCGAGTTCGGGGCCAGCGAGCACTCGCCGAGCACGCGCTCGACGAGCCGCTCGATGCCGCGCTCGCGGAACTGCACCGGCGACAGGTTGACCGACATCTGCAGCCCGCTCAGGCCACGGTCGAGCCATGCCCGCTGCTGCCGGCAGGCGGTGCGCAGCACCCAGGTCGTGAGCGGGGCGATCAGCCCGATGTCCTCGGCGAGGCCGATGAACTCGCCCGGCCAGACCAGACCGCGATAGGGATGGTTCCAGCGGACGAGGGCCTCGACGCCGATGATCCGGTTGGCCGTGAGGTCGAGCTGCGGCTGGTAGTGGACGACGAACTGCTCGCCGGCCAGGGCCTGGCGCAGCTCGCGCTCCAGGGTCACCGCGCGCCGCGCGGCCACGTTCATCTCGGCGGCGAAGAACCGGTAGCCGTCGCGACCGGACTTCTTGGCCCGGTACATCGCAAGCTCGGCATTCTTCAACAGCGTCTCGGCCGTGCGACCATCGGCCGGCGCCAGGGTGATGCCGATGCTGGCGCTGAGGTGCACCTCGCGGTTGTGGATCACGAACGGCGAGGCGAAGGCCTCGCTCAGGCGGCGGGTGAGCTCGGCGGCGTCGTCCGGCCGCTTGAGCCCGGTCTGCAGGACGAGGAACTCGTCGCTTTCGAGGCGTGCCAGCAGCTCGCCGCCGGTCAGCCGGTCCTTCAGCCGCAGCGCCACCTCGCGCAGCAGATCCGAGCCGAACTCCTTGCCGAACGCGTCGTTGATGCCCTTGAAGCGGTCCAGATCGACGTGCAGCAGGGCCAGGCTCTCGTGCTGCTGCCGGGAGTGCGCGAGCTCGTGGTCGAAGCGGGTGCGGAAATACTCGCCGCTCGGCAGGCCGGTCAGCGGGTCCTCCTGCAGCGGCGTGACGGTCGTCGCCTCGGCGGCGCGCAGCTCGGTGACGTCGAGGGCGACGGTGAGGACCTCGGTCGCCGGCCCGCCGGCGCCGTCGAGGGGGGCCTTGGTCGCGAGCAGCCAGCGCGGGCCGCTCGGCCCGCTGAGCGTGTCGTAGTACGGGCAGGTGATCGGCTGCCCGGTCTCCAGGACCTTCTCGTCGAGTACCCCGCTCTGCAGCGCGTACTTCTCGCTGTGGCTGTCCTGCAGCGGCCGGCCCAGCGCGAGGCCGCGGTCGATGCCCATCAGCCGTTCGTAGGTGCGGTTGGCGAGGACGAGGCGCCCGTGCGCGTCGACCACCGAGACCGCGGCCGACATGGCGTCCAGGACGCGCTGCAGCGCGTCCTGCGCCGGCGCGTCGGTGCGGGTGTGCAGCGCCCGCTCGAGGTCGGCGGCTCGCTCGGCGAGCAGCAGACGCTGCCGGCGCAGGGTCAGCAGGTTGCGTGCCCGCGCGCGGAACTCGAGATGGTCGACCGGGCTGTGCAGGAAGTCGGTGGCCCCGGCTTCGAGCGCCCGGTAGCAGAATTCGCGGTCCTGGTAGACCGTGACCACGATGATCGGGACGTCGGCGAGGGCGGGCCGCTCGCGTATGGCGCGAACGAAGCTCGCTCCGTCCATGTCGGGCATGTTGAAGTCGGTGATGATCAGGTCCGGCACCGGCCCGGCGTCGAACGCGTCGAGCGCCTCACGCGGTGTGGCGAAGGCGCTTACGCTCAGGCCTTCCTCGACCGAGACAGCCAGCCGCGTCAGGATGTTGCGGTTGGTGACACGGTCGTCAATGACGGCAATTCTCGCCATCCGGCCTCTCGATGAATGCGTTCCGCCGGTGCAGCTGCAATGACGCCGAGCCTATCTGTGCCGAGCCTAGGAAACTATCGACGACACAGCAAGCATTAACCATGTGCGCGTGGCGAAATTTCAACTCTTGATAGATTGCGAGGCGCCCAGTGCCGGAGAAGCGATTGGTCGATGTGGTCGGCACCTCAGCGTGGTAAGGGGGACTGCCCTCACGAACAGTCCCCCCGGGGTCCCATCTCATCAGTCAAGCACGCCGGTCGCCGATGAGGTCAACCACAAGCTCCCGACGCCCCAGCAACATCCTACTTATTGGCGTTAATGTCAAGAAAATTTCAACTTAAAAGCGATGAGTGGTCCCATCATCGCCGGTCGCGAGCCGACGGTCGGAGCCGGCACCGCCGATGACCTGCCGGGCGAATGCCGGCACGCGCGCGGTGACGGCCGCCGGCCGGAGCTGGCATGCCGTGCTGGGTGCCTGCCTCGACCAGCTCGAGCCGCTGCCCGAGTCCGCCAATCTCGGCATCGTCTACCTCGGTGACGCGGTGGCGCCGATGGCGGACGTCATCGTGCAGGCGCTGCGCGCACGGACGGGCATCCGCGACTGGCTCGGCGCCGGGGCGAGCGCGGTGCTCGGCGGCCCCGATGGCGCCAGCGACGACGGCCTTGCGGTCATGGTGACCAGCCTGCCGGCGGCCGGCTTCCGGATCCTGCCGGCGCGGGAGCCGCCGCCCATGCGCCTCGGGCTGCTGCTGGCGCATGCCGAGCTTGGCGAGACCGGCTTGGGCACGCTCCTGGCCGACCTGGGCCGCCACGGCGCTGCCACCGTCGTCGGCGCCCTGATGGCGGCCGGGCGCTCGCCCGTGCAGATCGCCGACACGGTGATGGGCGGCGCCGCCGCCTGCATCGGGTTCGGCGCGGATCTGCCAGTGGTCGCCGGCATTGCAACCGCTGGTTCCCCGCTTGGCCCGGTGCATCGTGTCACGAGCGCGGTGGGCTCGGAGCTGCGCGCGCTGGATGGCCGGCCTGCGCTGGACGTGATGACCGACGAGCTCGGCGATCTGTTCCGCCGTGCCGGCGGTCGCTTTGCCGCCAATCTGTGGCTCGCCGAGCAGCCCGAAAGCACCACGGCGCCCGAGGCCCTGCGCATGCGCTGGATATCGGCCGTCGACCGACGGCGGCGGAGCCTCCGGCTCGAAGGCGGCCGGCCGGGCGCGGCGGTACGGCTGATGCGGCCCGATCCGGCGGCCTCCCAGGCGCGGGTGCGGACGGTCGCGCGCGAGTTGCGGTCGCGGCTGAACGGGGTCGGTCCGACCGCCGGCCTCTATCTCGCCTCGCGGCATCGCGGGCGCAGCCTGTTCGGGCCGGCCGCGGACGAGATCGGCTGGCTGCGCGAGGAGCTGGGGCCGCTGCCGATGATCGGGCTGGTGAGCGACGCCGAGATCTTCGAGGGTGCCCTACATGAAGCCGCGGGCATTCTGGTCCTGATCGGTGGCGGGGAGGGCATGGCGCGATGAGCCGGCAATATCCGGATCGCCCGATCGTGGGGGTGGGCGCCGTGATCTGGCGCGGCGACCGGGTGCTGTTGATCCGGCGCGGCAAGCCGCCCCGCGCCGGCCAGTGGTCGCTGCCCGGCGGCGCGCAGAATCTGGGCGAGACGCTGCGTGAGGCGATCCTGCGCGAGGTGCGCGAGGAGACCGGGCTGGATCCGGTCGATCTGCGTCTGCTGACCACGGTCGACCTGGTGGAGCGGGAGCCCGACGGGCGGGTCCGCTACCATTACACGCTGATCGACTTCACCGCCGAGGCCCCGCACGGCGAGCCGGTGGCCGGCGACGATGCCGCCGGCGTGGCGTGGTTCGCCTTGAGCGAGCTGTCGGCGCTCGGCCTATGGTCGGAAACGATTCGGATCATCGAGCAGGCGGCGGCGGAGCGCCGCCTGACCGGGGTACCGGTGCGCTAGGGCGGCGCACCCGGCCCGCTCATTCGGTCGGCTCGCCGTTGGCGAGCACCCGCGCCAGGTTGCAGAGCGCATCCTGATGCTTGCGGTTGGTGATGCTGGCAAAGTTCCGCGCCAGCTCCAAAAGCATGCGCTGCTGCGGCATCATCTCCGTGGTCTTCGGCTTGTTGTGCCGATCGGGGTCGACGTCCTCGAAAAAGTAGCTGATGTCGACGCCGAGCGCCTGCGCGATCTGATACAGTCGGCCGGCGGAAATCCGATTGATGCCGGTCTCGTACTTGTGCGCCTGCTGGTAGGTCACGCCGATGAGCTCGGCCATCTGCTGCTGCGTCAGGCCGAGCATGATCCGCCGCTGGCGGATGCGCAGGCTGACATAGTGATCGACATCGAGCGCCCGGCTGCGTCCCCCACTGGTCCGCCCGACCGACTTATTGGCAAGCTGGGTCACCGACACGTCTCTCCCAAGCGCCGCCGATCACGACCGCCACAGGCTGCGGCTACGTGATCAGCAATATTTGGCTAAAATACTCGGGAGGTTTTAAACTTCCAGCAAAACTAGAATTTCTCATCAACTAAAAGGGCAGCGCTCTTGGGTCTCCCGCCACTTGACCGGCCATGCCAAGCCTCGGGCCAGATCGCGCCAGAGATTGATCGTGCCGCTCGTACATCCACCATAGGTAGTGTAGGTGCATTGTACGCCGCAAGGTCGAAACGCGTCGCATCCACACTGGGCATCAGCCGGCGCAGCAGCGTGCGGCCGTCCGGCAGCTCGACCAGCGCGTCGCGCCCCAGGAGGCGGCTCGGCCCGTCCAGCGCCACGGCCGGCACCAGGACCAGCTGACCCGGCCGGAACACCGGCGCCATGGCCTCGTCGGTGACCCGATAGCCGCGCATCTGCTCGCTGCGCAGATCGATCAACTCCATCGCGCCGTCGGTCTCGGGCTCGAGAATGCCGGCTTGGCCGAGGCGTCCGAGAACGGGCAGCGCCACCTGCTGCGGGCTGCGCCCGAAGTAAAGATATTCCGGGCTGGTTTCGAGCACGAGGGCCAGCTTCTCGACCACGTCGCGCGCCGGCTCGTACTCGTCGCGCTCGTAGGGGCCGATCGCCGTCTGATGACGACCGATGCGCTTGGCCAGTTCGACCTGACTCATCCCCAGGGTCAGGCGAAGCGCGCGCAACCTGCGGCCGAAGGTGAGACCGGACTGTACGCTCATTTGCCTCACGCGTTTGGCATGCCTAGAGCCAATCTATTAGCCGGATGTGCAGGAATGATGCAAATCTCTATTGACTGCCGCCGTGCATGGTGGCGGGCCGCAGCAGTAAGACGCGATCGGTGGTCTCTCGCTCACCTTCCGCTCGCATCTGCATGGGCAGATAGCGGCCATCCCGCCACAGTTCGCTCAGGTCGGCATAGTGGCGCGAGAGCGGATGGCCGGACTGGCCCAGCGCGATGATCCAGCGGGAGCGGTCGCCTGCGCCCAGATCGTAGATCGCGCGGTAGCCCGGGCCGTGGATCGCGCCGAACGGAATCTCGTCCCGGGTCGGGCCGTAGGCGGCGACGTCCACCGTGCTGCCGTCGCCGCCGATCGGGAACAGGACGCTGAACCAGCGCCGCAGCCATTCGCTCTGCTCGAATGGCCGATGCGCCATCACGGCCGGGTGCGCCTCGCCCCACCGCCACCGTCGCCAGTCCGGCCCGTACACGGCCGTCAGGTCGCTCACCGCCTGCGCGAACGCCTTGCGGATCTGCTCCGGGCAGGTCTCCACCGTCGGCGTGCGGACGTCGTCGCACCAGACCGGCCGCTGCTCGAGCACCTCGCGCATGAAGTCGGGCCGCAGCCCGCGAAACGACGGGAACAGCGGGCCGAGTTCGTCGGCGTACACCGCCGCGGCCAGCTCCTTGTACCATGCGGTGAACAGCAGCGGCTCGGGTCGGTCGGCACGCATCCGCCCGTCCCAGGCGGCGAGCGCCGCCAGCATGTCGCGATGCGGCCCGTCCGCGCCGGCCGCGAGCAGAAACGGCACGAACTGCGTGGCCAGGGGGGAGGTCGCGTCGAGCTGGATGGCGGCGAAGGCCTCGGCATCGAGGTTCCGTGCGGTGCCGAGCAGCCCTTGGATGCGCTGGGCGCGCAAGGACGGCTCCCAGTCGTTGGTCAGCAGGTAGGGGTAGCTGGCCGGGACGAGACGGTTGTTGGCGTTGACCAGCAGCCCGCTCGATGGTTGCAGCTCGCGCGGCAGGGCCTCGGCAGGGATGGTGCCCAGCCAGTCGTACTCGCCCGTCCACCCGGGTACCGGCAGGCTGCCGTCGCCGCCACGCCGGATCGGGACCGCGCCCGGGCTGATCATGCCGATGGTGCCCGTGTCGTCGGCGAACGCCATGTTCTGCTGGGCACCCTGGTAGAGCTCGACGGCGGCGACGAAGCCGGGCCAGTCGCGGGCCCGGCCGATCGCGAAGCCGGCCTCGACCGTGGTGTCGCTATCGCTGAGCTGGGTCCAGGCCAGCGCCAGCACCCGGGCGGAACCGGCCAGCTCGGCGGCGCCGGGCACGAGGTCGGAGACGACGGGACCGTGCCGGGTCTCGCGCACGGTCATCGTCACCGGCGCGGCGTCGCGCACGCCGATCGTCTCGGTGCGGGTCCGGAACGGCACCGAGCCCTCGGGCGTCAGGTAGCGCCCCGGATCGGCCGGATCGAGCCGCTCGATGAACAGATCCTGCGTGTCCGAGCCGGTGTTGGTGAAGCCCCAGGCGATGTGCTCGTTGCGGCCGAGGACGACGAACGGCATGCCCGGCAGGGTCGCCCCGATCACGTCCAGCCCCGGCGCGCGTAGCTGGGCCAGGTACCAGCGGCCGGGCGCCTGGAGCTGCAGGTGGGGATCGTTGGCGAGCAGCGGCGAGCCGTCCCTGGTCCTGCTGCCGTCCGCGACCCATACGTTCGAGCCGATGCCCGGTGGTGGCGCCTCGGGCAGCACCTCGGCAAGCTGGTCCAGCGGCAGCCCGGCAAGCCCCGCCAGGGTGACGGGCGAGCCGGCCGGCTGCCCGGGCCAGAGATCGGCCATCTGCGCCGGCGTGAGCCGTTGCGCCAGCCGGGCGCGCAGCAGCTCGGTGCGCCAGTTGCCGGACAGGTCGAGCGCCATCAGCTTTTGGAACAGCAGCACGTCGCCGGCCCGCCAAGGCTCGGGGCGGTGCCGCAGGATCAGGAACTCCGGCGGCAGGACCGTGCCGAAGCGGTCGATCGCGGCGTTCACGCCGGCGGCGTAGGCCTCGAGCAGGGCGCGCGTCGGCGTGGGGAGGGTGGCCAGCGCCGCCTGCGCGTGACGGGCCAGGCCCAAGGTGCGCAGAAAGCGGTCGATCGGCAGGGCCGCCTCGCCCAGCACCTCGGCCAGGCGGCCCTGGCCGACCAGGCGATCGAACTCCATCTGCCACAGCCTGTCCTGGCCGTGCAGGAAGCCCAGGGCGAAGGCGGCATCGGCCATGCTCGACGCCTCGACATGCGGAATGCCGTGCTCGTCGCGGGCGAGCGCCGTCGGCTGCCCGAGTCCGGCCACCACGGCTTCGCCGCTCACCTGCGGCAGCGAGGCCCAGGCGAGCCAGCCGAGCACGGCGGCGACGATCGCCGTCAGGCCGAGCAGTGTCAGCCCGCCGATCCGCGCCCAGCGCCAAGCGGTCCGCATCTAGCTCGGTCCGGGCAGCAGGCCGCGGCGCTCGAGGTCGGCGCGCAGGGCATCCGGCGAGGTGAAATGGTGGGTGTGGAGGCCGATCGCCGCGGCGGCCGCGACGTTCTTGGCGGAGTCGTCGATGAACAGGCAGTGCTGCGGCGCCCTGTCGAGCGCCGTCAGCACGTGCCGATAGATGGCCGGGTCCGGCTTGACCAGGCCCAGCTCGCCCGAGACGAAGATCGCGCGGAAGCGGTCGAGGAAGGCGTAGGCGGGATCGTGGCGCACGAGCGCGAAGGTCTCGCTCGACCAGTTGGTCAGCGCCCACAGTGGCACCGCGGCCGTGTCCAGCTCTTCGAGGATGCGCACCGAGGCTTCGATCGGCCCGGCCACCATCTCCAGCCAGCGTGCACGATAAGCCTCGATCCACGCGCGCTCGGCAGGATGCCGGGCGACGAGCTCGGCCACGCCGTCCGCGAACGCCCGGCCGGCATCGAGGCTCAGGTTCCAGTCGGGCGTGCAGATCTCGGCCAGGAAGCGCTCGATGCGCGCCGCGTCGCCATCGGCGAGCTTGCGGTAGAGATGACGCGGATTCCAGTCGATCAGGACGTTGCCCAGATCGAAGATCACGATGTGTGGCTCCGCCGTCGCCATGTCGCCTCCCTCGAGCGTCCGCGCGCCTGCGAGATCTAGGCCACGCGGCAGCCGTGGTGAAGGGCGCCGTCGCCGCCGCATGGCCTGCCGGCGATGCGATTTACTTCGCCTGCAGACCCTCGCCAAGAAAATCCAAGGCTGCGATGTCAATTGAAGAATGGACAAATGGTGACGAATTCGTGTGCGGGGCGTCGCCCGCGATATCGGAACCTACCTCGCTCGGTTCAGTTGATGCCGCGTGAGACAAATCACCGAGGATAAAGCGATGTCGGGCACTACGGACAAGATCAAGGGTACGATCAAGGAGACGGTGGGCAAGGTCACCGGCGACAAGCGCCTGGAGACCGAGGGGCAGGCCGATCAGGTCAAGGGCGAGGCCAAGAACGTCGCGCGCGACGTCGCCGACGCCGCCAAGGGTGCTCGTGACAGCATGGACAAGTGAGCGCAGGCGGAGGGGGTTGGCGGATGCCGCCCCTTCCGCTCGCGTTTCGGCACTTGCCTCGTTGGTATCCCGTGCCTCCGGTTGGCGATGTGTCTCGGGTATGGGTAGAAGTTCACGGCAGCGCGATGATGCCGCGCCGGCATGGAGGATGACATGAAGAATCCGTTCTTGAGCATGTGGCTGAGCCAGATGAACGCCTGGGCCGGCGCCATGCGCGGCTTCTGGACGGCCGAGCTGCACCGGCAGCAGACGCAGATGCTGCAGGAGATGACCAAGCAGATGATGCAGTTCTGGGGCGGCGCCTGGAACATGACCGGTGCCGCGGCTCCGGTGGCGCGCCGCTCGGAGCACCATCACCGCTGAGCCATGCCTAGGCCACGGGCGGCTCCAGGAAGCGCTGCAAGAAGACGAGGTCGAGCCAGCGGTCGAACTTGCGGCCGACCTCGTGGAAATGACCGACGCGCACGAATCCCAGCCGCTCGTGGAACAGGATGGAGGCCGCATTGTCGGCATCGACCGCCGCCAGCATGACGTGCTTGCCGAGCGCGGCGGCACGCGGGAACAAGGCCTCGACCAGATGGCGGCCGACACCGCGGCCGCGGCGGCCGGCGCGGACGTGCACGCTGTGCTCGCACGAGTGCCGGTAGCCCGGCCAGTTGCGGAAATCGCCGAACGAGGCGAAGCCCAGCACCTCGCCGCCTTCGTCGACCGCGACCAGCACCGGATAACCGAGCGCCCGGCGGGCGAGCAGCCACTGCCGGCGTTCCTCCAGCGGCACCGGATCGTCGGTGTAGACCGCGGTCGAGCCGAGGATGACCTCGTTGTAGATGTCGAGGATGCCCGGCAGGTCGGCCTCGGTCGCATCGCGGATCATGCTCGGCTCCAACCGCGGTTCGAGGCGCCGCCTTGGGCGCCCCAGCCACTATCGATCAGGCTTCGCCACCGGAAAAGATGTCCTTGCGGACGATCGCATGGACGCCGAAATTGCCGTCGACGACCTGGGTCACGCCGAAGTCGACGCCGATCGACATCAGCGAGATCGCCTCGTCCTCGCTGAGCCCCTTGGCCTGCATCAAGAACTGCCGCATCTTGCGGAACGCGTCGCGCATGGCACCGTCGACCGAGGATCTGGCATAGATCTCCGATTGCGCCTGCGGCCCCAGCTCGGCCAGGTAGTTGGCGTAGGTGAAGCCGTGGACGACCCAGTCGTCCTTGGTCTCCAGCATCGGGAAGTCCAGCCCCTCCAGCGCCGTGCCGGCCAGTGCCGCCTTCTTGTGCAGGATGAGCTGGAACGTGCCGGTCAGCGAGCACTCGATCGCCGTGCCGCAAAGCTCCGAATCGCCCTGCGAGGCGTGCGAGTCGCCGACCGACAGCAGGGCGCCCTCGACGGCCACCGGGTAGTACATGGTGGCACCCTTGCCGACGCGCCAATTGTCCATGTTGCCGCCGAAATAGCCGGGCGGGATGGAATCGACCATGTCGACCTCGCGCGGGGCCAGGGCGATCACGCCGAAATGCGGTCGGATCGGCACCCGGACGTTCTTCAGCACGCCGAAATTGCGCTTGGTCAGGCTGTGGTCGACCGGCACGCCCGGGTAGTCGATGATCTTGTGCACCACGCCGAACGGGTCGGTCTGCGGCACCCATTGGAAATTGTAGACCGCCTTGGCCCAGTTCCGCTCCCCCGTCGCATCCAGCTCGTAGATGGTCACGACCTCGCGCGGCTTGGGCTCGGTGAGCAGATCCTTGTAGTGGTAGCCCCACCAGGCGGCGGCATTGCTGCCGAAGGCCTTGCCGCTGAAGTCGGGGTTGGCGCTCGGCCTGATCTCCGTGTCCAGGATGCGCACCTCGAGCACGTCGCCGGGCTCCGCACCGCGTACGTAGACCGGCCCGGTGCAGATGTGCACGCCGAAGCCCTCGCCGGCGCCGCGGCCGTGGATCGACGCATCCATGGGACCAGCGCCGCGCCGGTTCACGTTCTTCTTGTCCTTGGTCCACAGAAAGACGCTCTCCGCACCGGGATCGCCCTTGATCATCCGCTCGGCGTCGTCGTTGGCATGGTGGGTCAGCACCTCGATCGTGACGAGGTCGCCCGACTCCACCTCGAGCTGCGGCTTGAGCAGCTTGCTGAAATAGCCCCAGTGCACCGTGTCGGCATTGGCCGGCAGGTGGTGGTAGCTGCGCCTGGCCGGCTGCGCCGCCTCGGCGGCTTCGGCCATGGCCGGGGTTATCAGCGACAGGCCGCCGGCGGCGGCCGAGATGCCGCCGGCGGCGGCGACCGCGCTCTTCAGGAACGAGCGGCGCTCATGGCCGAGCTCGTCGAGGAACCGGCGGCGGTGCAGCTGAAATTCCGGGCAGTCCTTGTCGTCCCCCTGGCACATGCGGCGCGACCCTTTGGCTCGGTGATCGTTCGTTCGAGCCCAGCAAGGTTCATACCGCCGCCGATTCGGCTGCATCGGGGCCGTCGGCTGGCGCACCGTGCCGGCGACCACGAGTCGGCTGGGGGATCACGGCACGAGCGTTCGACCGAGAAAGACCGTGCCCGCGACGGGGGTATCGTAGTAGGGCGCGATCGGGACGAAGCCGGCCTGCCGGTACAGGCCGAGCGCCGCCACCATGTCGGGCAGGGTGTCCAGCCGGATCTCGCGGTAGCCGAGGCGCACCGCCGCGGCGAGGATGGCATCGACCAGCGCCCGGCCGATGCCGAGTGCACGCCCGCGCGGCACGACATAAAGGCGCTTCATCTCGCAATGGCCCGCCGTCGGCAGCGGCCTGAGCCCGACACAGCCCAGCGCTTCGCCGTGGCCGTCGCGCGCGAGCAGCAGCTCGCCGGCCGGTGCCGCGTACTTGCCCGGGAGGGTCGCCAGCTCGGTCGCGAAATCCTGGTAGGCGAGGTCGATCGCGAGCGACGCGGCATAGGCGCGGAACAGCAGGACGACCGCATCGAGATCGGCGGCCGAGCGTGCCGGCGCGATGTGGCAGGCTTGGTCAGGCACGGTGCGCCGGCATGCTGGCAACGCTTCCCCACGGCATGGCCAGTACCCTCATACCATGCCGGCGCCGTAGTAGAGCATCACCGTGTGCTGGGCTTCGGCGAAGAACAGCCAGCGTTCGACCAGCGCGCCGAGCAGCGCGCTGACGGCGGCGAGAACGGCAAGACCGCCGCCGACCGGCCCGGGCAGGGCCGGCAGCAGCAGCACGAGGCTCACGAGCACGGGCAGGCCGAAGCCGGCCAGGCGGACGAGGCCACGCAGCCGGTCGGCATGCCGGCGGGCCACCTGGTAGCCGAACTCGCGCAGCAGGTAGTTGGTCTCGGTATGCGGCGGATCGAGCGGCCGCACCGTCCCCCACCCGACGAGCCCGGTGGCGGCCGCCGTGGTCAGCGCGGGCACGCGCGTGGCATTCCCACGCCAATAGCGCTCCTTGGCCAGGAAGCCTCCCGCCAGCGCCAGCAGGGCCAGCCCGCCCAGCAGCGGCGAGGGCACGCCGCCGAGCCAGAACAGGGCGTGCAGCAGCAAGGCGCCGGTGGCGATGCCGAGGAGCAGGTAGATGGCCGGCACGGCGGGATGGCGCCACTGCGGCACGGTCTTCAAGGACGCGTAGATCATCGCCGTGCACAGGATGGTCGCCAGCGCCAGCATGGCGGCGGCGGCCGCGAACGCACGGGTCAGCCCGTGGCCCGGCGCCCACCAGACGAGAGCCGTCAGGGGCACCGCGGCGGCATAGACGGCGATGGCCGCAACGCCCTCGCGCGACAGCCAGGAGGTGCGCCATTGCGAGAAGGCGCGCCACGCCCGCGCCGGCCGGCCGAGATGGAAGGTCGAGGCGAGGAGGCCGACGGTCGCCAGGCCGAGGCCGAGGCCCAGCGCCAGCGCGACGAGGCCGGGGCGCCCGGGCGCGAGGCCCAAGGCCAGCAGCAGGCCGAGCACGACGAGCAGCCCGTAGCCGGCTCCGGAGGTGGTCGTGAACAGGATCACCGAGTAGGCGGGACGCATCTGGCTCAAGCACCCAGCACGCGGTCGAGCCAGCGGAACAGGCGGTCGGCGCCGGTGCCCGACGCGGGCAGCGAGGCCGGCCCTGTGGTGGTCGCCGCCTGCGCCAGGACGTCCACCGGCTCGCGTGGCGGCAGGTACCGGTTGGTCGGCTGGTAGCCGAGTTCGGGCAGCAGCGCCGTGCCGCCACGCTCGGCGACGAGGCGAGAGACCGCCGATTCGGGATCGCCCAGGTCGCCGAAATGCCGGGCCCGGGTCGGGCAGGCCAGCACGCAGGCGGGCTGCCGCTCCGACGCCGACAGGTTCTGGTTGTCGATCCGGTCGACGCACAGCGTGCACTTCTTCATCGTATGCTCGACCGGGTCGAGTTCGCGCGCGCCGTACGGGCAGGCCCAGGCGCACAGGCCGCAGCCGATGCAGAGATCGGCCGCGACCAGCACGATGCCGTCCTCCGGCCGCTTGTAGGAGGCCCCGGTCGGGCAGACGGTCACGCAGGCGGGCTCGGCGCAGTGCAGGCAGGAGCGGGGGAAATGCACGGTCCGGCCGCAGCCGCCGTCGGCTTCGAAGCTGTGCACGCGGTTCAGGAAGGCACCTTCCGGCGCGGCGCCGTAAGGATCGGCGTCGCCGAGCGGCCCGGGATGGCCGCTGGTGTTCCAGGACTTGCAGGCGGTGACGCAGGCGTGGCAGCCGACGCAGGTGTCGAGGTCGATCACCAGACCCAGACGCTTCTGGCCCGGCCGGACGGGAGCGTACTCGGTCATGGGCGCCCCGCGTCGTAGGCGAGCGGGCCCGCCGGCGGCGGCGGCGCGCCGGCCACGGCCGGAAAGCGCGGCTCGCTGCGGGCCGGCGCCTGGGCCGCCTTGGCGATGCGCACGCGCAGGTCGAACCACGCCGCCTGACCGGTGATCGGGTCGGCATTGGCCTGGGTGTAGCCCTGCGCCTCGGGCAGCAGCTCGCCGATGACGTGGTTGAGCAGGAAGCCCCGCTCCGCCTCGGGGGCATCGGCGCGCAGCGACCAGGCCCCGGCACGCTTGCCGATCGCGTTCCAGGTCCACACCGTGTCGGCGGCGCAGCCGTCCATCAGGCGGAGCTGCGCCTTGGTCCGCCCGTGCGGGCTGGTGATCTCGACCCAGTCGCCGTCGGCGAGGCCCTGGGCCGTGGCCGTATGCCTGTTCATGTAGAGGTAGTTGCGCGCCAGGATCTGGCGCAGCCACGCGTTCTGCGAGCCCCAGCTGTGGTACATCGGCATCGGCCGCTGCGTGATCGCGTGCAGCGGGTAGTCGGCCTCGGCGAAGGCGGTGTGCTCGAACGGCGGGTACCAGAACGGCAGCGGGTCGAAATGCTGCACGATCCGCGCGCGGTGGCTCGCCGGCGGCTGCACCGGCCCGTGCCCGAGCGCGGCCAGCCGGAACCGCTGCAGCGTCTCGGCGTAAAGATGCAGCGTGATCGGCGCCGCGGTGTCGAGCAGGCCCAGCTCGCGCGCCCGGGCGAGATAGGCGCGGTTGATCGGCTTGCAGTAGCTCTCCTCGGGCGGCAGCTCGAACTTCCAAAAGCAGCCGTTCGCGACATAGGCGTCGAGCTGGCGCGGGTTGGGCGCGCCCTTGCCGTGCTCGTCGCCCTTGTCGCCGCGCCAGCCGGCGAGCGGACCGATGCCGGGCTTGCGCTCGTGGTGGACGAGATAGTCGGGATAGCCGCCGGGGTAGCGCGGCTCGCCGTCGGGGTAGGCGAAGGCCGGCAGGCGGAGCCGGGCGCCCAGCTCGATCAGCACGTCCTGGAATGGTCGCACGTCGCGGTCCGGCGCCACCACCGGTTGGCGGATCGCGTCGCCCGGGCCGTGCGCCGAGCCGATCGGCCGGTCGAGCAGCGAGATGCAGTCCCAGCGCTCGAGATAGGTCGTGTCCGGCAGCACCAGGTCGGCGTAGGCCACGGTCTCGGACCAGAACGCATCGACATAGATGAAGTTGGGGATGCGGTACCGGCCGGTGGCGGGGTCCTTGTCCGCCAGCATGCGCATGGTCTCGCCCGGGTTCATGCCCGAGTTCCAGGCCATGTTGGCCATGTAGAGGAAGAGGACCTCGATCGGGTACGGGTCGCCGCGCCAGGCGTTGCCGATCGCCGTCTGCAGCATGCCGTGCACCGCCAGCGGCGCATCCCAGCTGAACGCCTTGTCGATCCGGAGCGGCCGGCCGGCCGGATCGAGCAGCAGATCGTCCGGGCCGCGCGGGAAGCCCAGCGGCGAGCCCGGCAACGGCTTGCCCGGCTTGATCTCGTCGTGCCGGCCGAACGGGCGCGGACCCGGCGGGCAGGGGCGGGGGTAGGGAGCCTTGTAGCGCCAGCCGCCCGGCACGTCGACGCTGCCGAGCAGGAGCTGCAGCACGTGCAGCGCCCGGCAGGTCTGGAAGCCGTTGGCATGGGCCGAGATGCCGCGCATCGCGTGCATCGCGACCGGCCGGCCGAGAAAGCCGGGGTGCCGCTCGCCGCGGGCATCGGTCCACGGCTGCGCGACGAACACCGGCTGCTCGAACGCGACGTGGCCGATCTCGGCGGCGATGCGCGCGATGGTGGCGGCCGGGATGCCGCAGCGCTCGGCCACGGCCTCGGGCGCATGGGCCGGATCACGGTAGCGTTCGGCCAGCTGCGCGAACACGGGCACCGCACGCCTGCCGTCCGGCAGGGTCGCGCTGCCGCCGAGCTGTGGCCGGGTGGCGGTCTCGGCGGCGACGACGCCGCCCGTCGCCGCATCCAGCACCAGCGGCCGGCCCTGCTGGTCGCGGCCGTAGAGCCCGTCCTCGGCCGTGCCGGGGGCGTCGATCACCAGCCAGCCGGCGTCGGTGCGCTGCGCCAGGTAATCGAGATCGACCCGGCCGAGGCGCAGCAGCTCGTGGATCAGCGCCATCACCAGCAGGCCGTCGGTGCCGGGGCGGATGCCCAGCCACTCGTCGGCGATGGCCGCGTAGCCGGTGCGCACCGGGTTGATGGCGACGATCTTGGCCCCGCGGGCCTTGAGCCTGCCGAGGCCCAGCTTGAGCGGGTTGCTGTCGTGGTCCTCGGCCACGCCGAACAGGAGGAAGTAGCGCGCGTGCTCCCAGTCGGGCTCGCCGAACTCCCAGAAGCTGCCGCCCACCGTGTACTGGCCGGCGGCGGCCATGTTGACCGAGCAGAAGCCGCCATGCGCCGCCCAGTTCGGCGTGCCGAAGCTCGTCGCCCACAGGCTGGTCAGGGACTGGCTCTGGTCGCGGCCGGTGAAGAAGGCGAGCTTGCGCGGATCCTGGCTCCGGACCGGCGCCAGCCAAGCGGTGGCGAGTGCCAGCGCCTCGTCCCAGCCGATCTCCTTGAACCGGCCTTCGCCGCGCTCGCCGACCCGCAGCAGCGGTGCCCGCAGCCTGGCCGGCGAGAGGTGGTTCATGATTCCGGCGGCACCCTTGCCGCAGATCACGCCACGGTTGACCGGGTGGCCGGCGTTGCCGTCGATGTAGCGGACCTTGCCATCCAGCAGGTGGACCCGGACGCCGCAGCGGCACGCGCACATGTAGCAGGTGGTCGGCACCACCCGGTCGGCCACCGGTGGCGACGGTTCGATCCGCTCCCGCGGACGGAAATAGCGGTCGAGCCATGCGGGCACGCGGCACACCTCCTGGTCGTAGCCGACATCGGCATGCTAACGCCGTCGAAGGCGTGGGCAAGCACGCCGGAAGCCGGGCTCGCATGACCGTATCGAAGCCGTCGCAAGGCCGGGTCGTTCCCGCCAGCATCCGACAGCAGGCGGCGTGGTACCGCCACGCCCGGCCGCTCGACCGGTTGCTGGCCCACCTGCGCGCGCTGGTGCGCGGCGACGAGCTGGCCTTCGTCGTTCTCGCCGTGGCGACCGGCGCGCTGGCCGGCGTCGCCGTCGCCGCGATCAGCTTCGCGGCGCAGCGGCTGCACGAGGTCGCCTTCATGCTGCCGGCCGGCGAGCATCTGAGCGCCGCCAGCGGCCTGCAGCCGTGGCGGGTCGTCGTCGTCCCCATCGCGGGCGGTCTGCTGCTCGGTGGCCTCGGCAGCGTCATCCGGCGCCTGCGCCTGCGCGAGGCCGCCGATCCGATCGAGGCCAACGCGCTGCTCGGCGGTCGCATGCGGGTGCGCGACAGCCTTCTGGTCGGGCTGCAGACGCTGCTGTCCAACGGCTCCGGCGCGTCGCTCGGCCTCGAGGCCGGCTACACGCAGATCGGCGGTGCCATGAGCTCGGCCGCCGGCCAGCGGTTCCGGCTGCGGCGCAACGATCTGCGCACCCTCGTCGGCTGCGGGGCGGCCGGGGCCATCGGTGCGGCCTTCGCGGCCCCGCTGGCCGGCGCGTTCTACGCGTTCGAGCTGGTGATCGGCAGCCTGACCGTCGCCAACGTCGTCCCGGTCGTCGGCAGCGCGCTCGCCGGCACGGCCTGCGCCAGGCTGCTCGCGGCCTACACGACGCCGGTCGATCCGGTGACCGTCGGGGCCGTGGCCTGGCACGAGCAGGCGCTGGTCCCGGTCCTGGCCGCGGTCGCCGCGGTCGCCGGCATCGGGCTGATGCTGGGGGTGACGACGACCGAGCGCCTGTTCCGCCGTCTGCACGTGCCGCGGGTCCTGCGGCCCGCCCTGGGCGGCATGCTCGTCGGTGGGCTCGGGCTCTACTGCCCGCAGGTGCTCGGCTCGGGCCATGGCGCCCTGACCACGCTGCTGCACGAACCGCTGGCGCTGTCGGCGCTGGTCGTCGTGCTGGGCTGCAAGGCGCTGGGGTCGGCCGTGTCGATCGGCTCGGGCTTCCGCGGCGGCCTGTTCTACGCCTCGCTGTTCATGGGGGCCGTGCTCGGCTCGCTGGCCGCGGAGGTGGCGCAGGCGACGGTCCCCTGGCTCGCGCCGAACACGCCGCTCTTCGCCCTGGTCGGCATGGCCAGCATGGCCGTGAGCGTCGTCGGCGGGCCGCTGACCATGCTGCTGCTCGCGTTGGAGACGACGGGCAACTTCGCCCTCGCGCCGATCCTGGCGGCAGCCATCCTCGTCGCGGCGCTGACCGCCCGCCGCCTGTTCGGCTACTCGTTCGCCACCTGGCGGTTCCACCTGCGCGGCGAGGCGATCCGCAGCGCGCAGGACATCGGCTGGATCCGCGGCCTGACCGTCGGCCGGCTGATGCGGCGGGACGTGCGGACCGTGCGCACCGACACGTCGCTGGCGGCGTTCCGTCGCCAGTTCCCGCTGGGCTCCATGGGCCGGGTCGTCGTGGTCGACGGGGCGGGCCGCTATGCCGGCGTCGTCCTCGTCGCCGATGCGCACATGCCCGACCCCGACGGCCGGGGCAGCGAGCCCGGGCTCGCCGGGCTGCTCCGCTACCGCGATGCCTTCCTGCTGCCCTCGATGAACGCGAAGGTCGCGGTCGCCGCGCTCGCGGCCGCCGAGGCCGATGCCTTGGCCGTGGTCGACGGCACCGAGACGCGCAAGGTCCTGGGCGTGGTGACCGAGGCCCACCTGCTGCGCCGCTATGCCGAGGAGCTCGACCGGCGCCGCCGCGAGCTGTCGGGCGAGATCTAGCCGCCGACCGGTCACGGTGCCTTGTGGATCGGATCGACCCAGGGCACCGCCTCCGGCTTCTCGACCGGCTCGATGTCGAGATTGACCACGACCGCTTCCTGGTCGCTGCGCACCAGCACGCATTCCAACGGCTCGTCGGTGCTGGCGTTGATCTCCTGATGCGGGACGTAAGGGGGCACGAAGATGAAGTCGCCGGGCCCGGCCTCGGCGACGTATTCCAGCCGCTCGCCCCAGCGCATCCGCGCCTTGCCCCTGACGACGTAGATCACGCTCTCGAGCGCGCCATGATGGTGCGCCCCGGTCTTGGCGTCCGGGTGGATCGTCACCGTGCCGGCCCACAGCTTGCGCGCCCCGGCCCGGGCGAAGTTGATCGCCGCGGCCCGGTCCATGCCCGGGGTCTGCGGCGTGTTGCCGTCGAGCGCGCCAGCCGGGACGACGCGAACGCCCTCGGTCCGCCAATCGGGATGCGACATCGGTTCCTTCCTCATCCGGTCATGCAATTTTACTCTATTGACTCGATAGAGTTCACATAGAATGTAGACGGCGACCTGTCGACCGGTTTCGGCCGGCACCTCGCATCGGGAAGCAGGAATGGCGCTGGCCGCCCTTCATCGCACACCGTCGGTAGCGGCCCTCGCGGCCGAGTTCGCCGTCACCGCAGCCGAGCACGACCGCACGGCGGCGTTTCCGTTCGCGAATTTCGCCCGTCTGCACGAGGCCGGCCTTTTGGCCCTCACCGTGCCGCTGCATCTCGGCGGCAACGGCGCCGGCCTCGACGAGGCGATGCGGGTCGTCGGCACGATCGCGACCGGGGAGCCGTCGACGGCCCTCGTGCTGGCGATGCAGTTCATCCAGCACGCGATGATCGCCCGCTCGCACCGCTTTCCACGCCACCTTGCCGAGCGGCTGGGGCGCGAGGCCACGGCCGCGGTCTCGCTGATCAACGCGCTGCGCGTCGAACCCGAGCTGGGCACGCCGGCGCGCGGCGGGCTGCCGGCGACCACCGCCACCCGCACGGCCCACGGCTGGCGGCTCGCGGGGCACAAGATCTACGCCACCGGCGCGCCGGTCCTGGCCTGGTACCTGGTCTGGGCGCGGACGGACGAGGCGGAGCCACATGTCGGTCATTTCCTCGTGCGCGCCGGCCTGCCCGGCATCCGGGTGGTCGAAAGCTGGGACCATCTCGGGATGCGCGCGACCGGCAGCCACGACATCGTCTTCGATGGCGTCGAGATCCCGGCCGATCATGCCGTGGACATCCGCAAGCCCGGGGACTGGGCCGTCGAGCCCGAGCCTTGGGCGTGGAACACGCTGCTGATCGCTGCGCTCTATGACGGCATCGCGCGGGCCGCCCAGGCGTGGCTGCGCGACTTCCTCGAGCGGCGGCGGCCGTCGGCGCTGGGCGCGCCACTGAGCAGCCTGCCGCGGATCCAGAGCGTGGTCGGCGAGAGCGAAGGCTGGCTCGCCGTCAACGCGCGGCTGCTGGCGAGCGCTGCCGCCGACGTCGACCGCGGCCGTCCGCCCAGCGTCGCCGAGCTCGGGCTGCTGAAGCGGGCCATCACCGGCAACGCCGTGCAGGTGGTGGAAGCCGCGCTGACACTGACCGGCAATCACGGGCTGAGCCGGCGCAACCCGCTCGAGCGGCATCATCGCGACGTGCTGTGCAGCCGCATCCACACGCCGCAGGACGATTCGGTCCTGCTCGCCGCGGGCAGACGGGCTCTCGGCCTGGGCTGACCGCGCATATCGGGAAAGCAAGATGAGCGTCGACTTCATCGGCATGATCGGCCATCGCCGCTATTCGGAGATCCATCCGCCCGCGGGACCGGTGGTCGACATCGACTATATCGATCGGTTCGCGCGGGCGCACGAGGCCGGTGGCTTCGATCGGGTCCTGATCGGCTACTTCTCCGAGGCCCCGGACGGCTTCCTGATCGCCGCCCGTGCGGCCTTCGTCACCGAGCGGCTCGGCCTGATGCTCGCCCATCGGCCGGGCTTCGTGGCGCCGACCCTGGCCGCGCGCAAGCTCGCGACGCTCGACCACGTGAGCGGTGGCCGGGCCGCCGTGCACATCATCTCGGGCGGCGACGATGCCGATCAGCGCCGCGACGGCGACTATCTCAGCCACGACGAGCGCTACGCGCGCACCGACGAATATCTCGACGTGCTGAAGAAGATCTGGACCAGCCAGAAGCCGGTCAGCCACCACGGCAAGTACTACGGCTTCGAGCAGGCGTTCGCCGAGGTCAAGCCGCTGCAGCAGCCGTACCTTCCGATCTATTTCGGTGGTTCCTCGGAAGCGGCGATCGGCGTCGCCGGCAAGCACGCGGACATCTTCGCGCTGTGGGGCGAGACCCACGACCAGGTCCGCGAGACCATCGCCCGGGTCCGTGCCGCCGCGGCGCGGCACGGCCGCACCGTCCGGTTCAGCCTGTCGTTGCGGCCGATCCTGGCCGACAGCGAGCCCGCGGCCTGGGCACGGGCCGAGCGCATCCTGGCCGAGACCAAGCGCCTGCGCGGCGCCGCCATGCTGGGCGATCCCGAGCGCAAGCCGCAGAACGTCGGCTCGCAACGCCTGCTCGAGGCCGCGAGCCGCGGACCGGTGCTCGACAAGCGGCTGTGGACGGCGATGGCCGCCGCGACCGGGGCCAAGGGCAACACCACCGCCCTGGTCGGCACGCCCGAGCAGGTCGCCGAAGCGCTGCTCGACTACTACGACCTGGGTGTGACGACGTTCCTGATCCGTGGCTTCGATCCACTCGAGGACGCCATCCAGTATGGCCGCGAGCTGCTGCCGCTGGTGCGCGCGGAGGTGGCGCGCCGCGACGCCGCCCGGACCGCCGCGGAGTGACCGGGATGGCCACGACCATGCTCAGCCGGCGCGCGGCGAGCGCGCTGCTCTTGACCGGCCTGGTCGCCGCCCGCGGTGCGCGCGCGGGCGAGCTAGCCGGCGCCACCCTGGTCGTGGGCGACCAGAAGGGCGGCTCGCGCGCGCTGATGGAAGCCGCGGGGGTGCTCGCGGACGTGCCCTACGCGATCGAGTGGCGCGAGTTTCCGGCCGCGGCGCCGCTGCTGGAAGCGCTGAACGCCGGCGCCATCGACACCGGCATCGTCGGCGATGCACCGATGATCTTCGCCCAGGCGGCGGGGGTGCCGCTGAAGGCGATCGGGGCTTGGCGCTCGGACCCGGTCGGCACCGCGATCGTGGTGCCCGCCGGCTCGCCGATCCGCACCCCGGCCGACCTCAAGGGCAAGCGGATCGCGACCGGCAAGGGTTCGATCGGCCACTATCTGGCGCTGGTGACGCTGGAGCGCGCCGGCCTTGCCGCGTCCGACGCGGAGATCGTCTTCCTGCTGCCCGCCGATGCCAAGGCCGCCTTCGTGTCCGGCGCCATCGACGCCTGGTCGAGCTGGGACCCCTACACCTCGCTGGTGCGGCTGGTCGACGGCGCCACGGTCGTGGCCGACGGGCGGGGCATCACCACCGGCCTCGGCTTCCAGGTGGCGAACGAGCGCGCGATCGCGGCCAAGCGGCCCGTGCTCGAGGAGTTCCTGGGCCGGCTCGCCGCAGCCCGCTCCTGGTCGCTGGACCACATCGACGAGTTCGCGGTGACGCTCGCCAAGCTGATCGGCGTGCCACCCGAGGTCGGCCAGGAATGGCTCGGTCGGGCGCGCACCCAGTTCGTGCTGATCGACGAGCGCGTGGTCGCCGACCAGCAGCGCACGATCGACAACTATGCCCGCTTCGGCGTGATCCCGAAGCGGGTCGCGGCCGCCGATGCTGTCGACGCCTCGTTCAACCCTGCCGTCGCCCGCTACAGCGCGAGCGGCTGACGGCGGGCAGCCGTCCTCGACCGCCATCCCGGCCCGCAAGGGCCGCCCGCAGCCTTGCAGCTCCACCGAGTGACCGCCATGCCCAGCAGCCAGCCTTCCTTCGCCTCCCTCCTGTCCCGCCGCAACGTCCTGCGCACGGCGACCGCGGCGGGCTCGCTGGGCCTGCTCGGCGGCAGCGCGCTCGCGGCCCCGGTGGCGCGCCCGAAGCTGCCAGCGGACCTCGCGAGCCCCTACATCTGCCGGGCTGAATTCGCGGCCGCCCCGGCGCCGTCCGGACCACCGAAGCAGCTCAAGATCTCCTGGAACGCGACCGCGGTCTGCCTGTCGCCGGTGGCCGTCGCGGTGCAGAACGGAATCTTCGCCAAGTACAATCTCGACGTCGAGCTGATCAACTATGCCGGAGCCACGGATCAACTGCTGGAGGCCATCGCCACCGGCAAGGCCGATGCCGGCGTCGGCATGGCGTTGCGCTGGCTGAAGCCGCTGGAGCAGGGTTTCGACGTCAAGCTTACCGCAGGCACGCATGGCGGCTGCATGCGCCTGCTGGCGGCCAGGGACGGAGGGGTGACCGACCTCGCCAGCCTCAAGGGCAAGACCATCGCCACCGGCGACATGGCCAGTCCGGCCAAGAATTTCTTCGCGATCATGCTCGCCAAGCGCGGCATCGACCCGGAGCGCGACGTCGAATGGCGGCAGTACCCGGTCGATCTGCTCGACCTCGCGATCGACAAGGGGGAGGCGCAGGCTTTGGTCGAGGGCGACCCGCGGACCTATCTATGGCTCAAGGACGATCGGTTCGTCGAGGTCGCCTCGAACCTGTCCGACGAGTATGCCAACCGCCTGTGCTGCGTGCTGGGCATCCGCGGCAGCCTGATCCGCGACGACCGCCCGACCGCGGCGGCGCTGACCAGGGCCGTGCTCGAGGCGGCCGAGTGGACCAGCCGCAACCCCGCCGCGGCCGCCGCCGTGTTCGCTCCCTACGCGCCGAAGGCGGCCCCGGACGACCTGACCGCGATGGTGAGCCACCACACGCATCACCATCATCCGGTGGGGCTACCGTTCAAGGACGAGATCGCGCTCTACGCCGAGGAGCTGAAGCTGGTGTCCGTGTTCAAGCGGGGCACCGATCCCCGCATGTTCGCCGACAAGATCTGCGCCGACGTGCTGACCTGAGCGGGACCAGCAGCATGAACGGTGCGCGCGAGGTCGCGCTGATCGAAGCATCGCCGGTCGCCGCGCCGACGGATCGACGGGCGAAGCCGCGCCGGCCGGTCTGGCGGGTGGGCCTCGTCGCGATGCTGGCCTGGCTGCTGGTCGCCTCGGTCGCCCTGGCATGGCCGACGGCCGAGCCCTGGCCGCGCACGGCCGAGTTCGCGGGATTGGCGTCGGCCGTCGCGGCCGTGCTGGGAATGGCTGCCTTTGCCGGCCCGTTGCTGCCGGACGGTCTCGCCGCGCTGCGCCGGGCGGGGCCGTGGCTCGTGGTGCTGGCCTTGCTCGTCTTGGCGTGGGAGGTGGCGACGGCCAAGCTCGGCCTGCTGCCCATGCCGTTCTTCGCGCCACCGCAATCCCTGCTCGAGGTCTATCTCGACGACTGGCCGCGCCTGGGCGAGAGCGTCCTGCATTCGGTCTGGCTGCTGGCACGCGGCTACGCCATCGGGGCCGCCGCCGGATTCCTGGTCGGGCTGGCGATGGGCTGGTGGCAGGCGGCCGGCTACTGGCTGCACCCGATCCTGCGCTTCGTCGGCCCACTGCCGGCCACGGCCTGGCTGCCGCTCGCGTTCTTCGCCTTCCCGTCCAGCGGCAGCGCCAGCGTGTTCCTGATCGCGCTCGCGAGCGGCTTCCCGGTGGCGGTGCTGACCTGGTCGGGCATCGCCGGCGTCAACCGGGCCTTCTACGACATCGCCCGCACCATGGGTGCCAGCGAGCGCTTCCTCGTCCTCAAGGTGGCGGTTCCCGGCGCCATGCCACACGTCTTCGTCGGTCTGTTCATGGGGCTCGGCGCGTCGTTCTCCGTGCTCGTCGTGGCCGAGATGATGGGCGTCAAGGCCGGGCTCGGCTGGTACCTGCAATGGGCGCAGGGCTGGGCCGCCTATGCCAACATGTACGCGGCGCTGCTGGTCATGGCGCTGATGTGCTCGGGGCTGATCACCCTGCTGTTCCGCGTGCGCGACCGCCTGCTCGCCTGGCAGAAGGGATTGGTGCGATGGTAGCGGCCCTCGCCAACGCCCCGGCGCCGCCCGGCATGGCGCTCGACGTCCGCGCCGTCGGGCAGCGCTTCGAGCTGGACGGCCGGCCGTTGCCGGTGCTGGACGAGGTCAGCTTCCGGATCGACGCCGGTGATTTCGTGGCCCTGCTCGGCCCCAGCGGCTGCGGGAAGTCGTCGCTGCTGCGGCTGGTGGCCGGGCTCGACCGGCCGAGCCATGGCTCGATTCTCGCCGATGGCCTGCCGGTCGCCGGTCCCGATCCGTCGCGCATCTTGATGTTCCAGGACCCGACCTTGTTCCCCTGGCGGACCGTGCGCGGCAACGTCGCTCTCGGCCCCGAGGCCCGCGGTCTGCTCGCGAGGCGCGGGCAGGCGGTCGACGAGGCCCTGCGGCTGGTCGGTCTCGCAGGCTTCGCCGGCGCCCTGCCGCACCAGCTCTCCGGCGGGATGGCGCAGCGGGTCGCCCTGGCGCGCGCGCTGGTCAACCAGCCGCGCCTGCTGATCCTCGACGAGCCGCTGGGCAAGCTCGATTCGCTGACCCGGCTGACGATGCAGGCGGAACTGGTGCGGCTCTGGCAGAATGCCGGCTTCACCGCGCTGCTGGTCACGCACGACGTCGAGGAGGCGCTGTTCCTCGCCCGTCGGGTGATCGTCTTCAGCGACCGGCCGGGACGGATCAGGGCCGAGATCGTCAACGATCGGCCCTACCCGCGCCATCGCGGCGACCCGCGGCTGGCCGAGCTGCGCCGCGAGGTGCTGCACCTGCTGGGCCTCGACTCGTCCTGGTGAGCCGGGGCCGGGCTCAGCCCGCCATGGCCCGTTGCCCGGTCCGCACCGGCCGCGCGCCCAGGAGCCGCGCCGTGCCCAGACCCGCCAGCATCGCCGCGAGGAAGGCGAGCAGGGGACCGCTGGCGCCGCCGAGCGACGCGATCGCCGGTCCCGGGCACCAGCCGGCCAGGCCCCAGCCGATGCCGAACAGGGCGGCGCCGCCGAGCAGCCGCGCATCGATCGCGGTGGCGGTCGGCAGGTGGAACCGCTGCGCCCACAGCGGCCGCGGCCGGCGCAGGACCAGCCGGTAGCCGGCGAAGGTGACGGCCAGAGCCCCGCCCATGACGAACGCCAGCGCCGGGTTCCAGTCGCCGGCGACGTCGAGAAAGCCGAGGACGATGGCGGGATCGGTCATGCCGGCGAGGCCGAGCCCCAGCCCGAACAGGATGCCGGCGACGAGTCCGGCCAGGATGTGCCGCATCGCCGGGGCCTCTAGAGCAGATGGCGCACGACCAGGACGGTCGCCCCGGCCGTGCCCATGAAGGTCAGCGTCGCCGCGAGCGAGCGTGGCGACAGTCTGGCGAGGCCGCAGACGCCGTGGCCGCTGGTGCAGCCGCTGCCGAGGCCCGTGCCGACGCCGACGCAGCCGCCGGCGACCAGCGCCGTGCCGACGCCCACGGCCGGTGCGCCGATGGCCGAACGGCCGAGGAGCATGCCGAGTGCCAGCGGTCCCAGGGCCAGCCCCAGCAGGAACGCGAGCCGCCAAGCGCGGTCGGCCGCGGGAGCGGGCGGCAGGAGGCTGCCGACGATGCCGCTGACGCCGGCGATCCGCCCTTCGAGCGCCAGCAGCAGCACCGCGGCCGTCCCGATCAACGCGCCCCCGGCCAGGGGCGCCAGGATCGAGCTCATCTCGCCGGCTCCCGAGCCGTGCGACCGGATGGGGAAAAGCGCTGCATGACCCGACCTCCGTCGTCCGCTGCCGCATCGTGCGTTGCAGCCACAGGGTTTCAGCCTACCCTGTCGGGCAACGACGCAGCAACGTATGGGAGACGGCGATGAGCGGGACATCCGGCTGGCGGGCACGGGCGGCGGTCCTGGTGATGCTCGGGCTGGCCGCGCCGGCATGGGCGCAGGAGGCGCCACCCCCCGAGCTGCCCAGCGGCTGGGCCGAGCAGGTCGCGGTCACGGCCAGGCACTACATGATCGTCACCGCCAACCCGCTGGCGAGCGATGCCGGCCGGGCCGTGCTGGCCAGAGGCGGCAGTGCCGTCGACGCCATGGTGGCGGCGCAGTTGGTCTTGAACCTGGTCGAGCCGCAATCGTCCGGCATCGGTGGCGGCGCGTTCATGCTGCATTGGGACGCGAAGACGCGTGAGCTGGTCAGCTTCGACGGACGCGAGACCGCGCCGACGAAGGCCGGCCCCGACCTGTTCCTGCAGCCCGACGGCACGGCGATGCCGTTCGAGACGGCCGTGCCCGGCGGCAAGTCGGTCGGCGTGCCGGGCACGCTCGCGCTGCTCGAGCTGGCGCATCGGCTGCATGGCCGGCTGCCATGGGCCGAGCTGGTGGCGCCGGCGGCCGAGCTGGCCGAGAAGGGGTTCGAGATTTCGCCCCGGCTTGCGGCCGCGATCACCGACAATGCCGCCAAGCTGCAGCTCTTCCCATCGAGCCGCGCCTATTTCTTCGGGACCGACGGGGCGCCCCGGCAGGCCGGTGCGCCGTTGCGCAACCCCGAATTCGCCGCGAGCCTGCGCCAGATCGCCGCCGAGGGCAGCGCGCCGCTCTACCGCGGCCGGCTCGGCGATGCGGTCGTGGCGGCGGTGCAGCAGGCGCCGGTCAATCCCGGGCAGCTCGGCCGCGAGGATCTGGCCGGCTACCGGGTGGTGCTGCGCGCGCCGGTCTGTCGCCCTTATCGCGCGGTCGAGGTGTGCGGCATGGGGCCGCCGAGCTCGGGCGGCGTCGCGATGCTGCAGATCCTGGGGCTGCTGGAGCATTTCGACATGACCGCGCTCGGCCCGACGGTGGACGGGATGCAGGCGCTGCTCGAGGCATCCAAGCTGGCCTTCGCCGACCGCAACCAGTATCTCGCCGATACCGACTTCGTGCGCGTGCCGGTGCGCGGCCTGCTCGACCCCGGCTATCTCACCGGGCGCGCGCAGCAGATCAGGCTCGATGCCTCGCTCGACAAGGCCGCGCCCGGCAACCCGCCTTGGCGCGCCGCCGAGCTGCTCGCGCCCGACGAGAGCGACAAGCTGCCGGGCACCAGCCAGCTCGTCGTCGTCGATGCCGACGGCAACGCGTTGACCATGACCACGACGATCGAGAGCGGCATGGGCAGCGGGCTGATGGCCGGCGGTTTCCTGCTCAACAACGAGCTCACCGACTTCGCCTTCGCGCCGACGGCCGACGGTCGGCCGGTGGCCAATCGGGTCGAGCCCGGCAAGCGGCCGCGCAGCTCGATGGCGCCGACGATGGTGTTCGACGCCGGCGGCGAGCCGAGCCTGCTGCTCGGCTCGCCGGGGGGCAGCCAGATCATCGGCTACGTCGCGCAGGCGCTGGTGGGCATCTTGGACTGGGGCATGAGCCCGCAGCGCGCGGTCGCCATGGGCCACGTGCTGAGCCGCAACGGCCCGGCCGAGCTCGAGGTCGACACCGAGGCCGTGGCGCTCGAGGCGCCGCTTGCCGCACGTGGGCAGAAGGTCCAGGTCAAGCCGCTGAACAGCGGCCTGCACGCCATCGCGCGCACGGCAGGGCTGCTGGTCAGCGGGGTGGACCCGCGCCGCGAAGGTGCGGCGCGCGGCGAGTGAGCGGGAGCATGGCCATGGGTGATTTCCGATCCGCCTTGATCGTCGGGGCCGGGCAGGGGCTCAGCGCGTCCCTCGCCCGGCTGCTGGCCGGCGAGGGACTGCGCGTCGGCTTGGCCGCGCGCGACATCGGCAAGCTGGAGAGCCTTGCGGCGGCGACCGGGGCGGTGACGGCGCCCTGCGACGTCGCCGATGCGCGGCAGGTCGAGGCGCTGTTCGCCAGCATGGACGAGCGGCTGGGCGGTCCGCCGGAGGTCGTGATCTACAATGCGAGCGCACGGGCGCGCGGACCTCTCGTCGAGCTGGACCCGGCTGCGGTGGCGCAGGCCCTGGCGGTGACCGCGCATGGCGGCTTTGTCGTGGCGCAGCAGGCGGCGCGGCGGATGCTGCCGCGCGGGCACGGCGCCATCCTGTTCACCGGCGCTTCGGCCAGCGTGAAGGGCTACGCCCGCTCAGCGCCGTTCGCGATGGGCAAGTTCGCGCTGCGCGGCTTGGCGCAGAGCCTGGCGCGCGAGCTGGCGCCGCAAGGCATCCACGTCGCCCACTTCGTGATCGACGGCGCCATCCGCCGTCCCGACCGGACCGAGCCCGCGGCCGCGCCGGATTCCATGCTCGATCCCGAGGCGATCGCGCGCACCTACCTGCACGTGCTGCGCCAGGACCGCAGCGCTTGGACCTGGGAGGTCGAGCTGCGACCATGGGTCGAGACGTTCTGAGGTCGGGTCCTCCCCGAGAGCGGTCGCAGGTGGTCGCGGCGCCCTTGATCCGGCTGCGGACCATCGATCGCCGCACGCCGGGCTTGACCAGGACGGGGCGACGGCGCCGCATTTGGACCTTGCCGGGTCCATCCACGGGATACCCCGTCGAGGATTGGTGCCCGCGACCGCGCCACGACGCGGCAAGCCGACCGACATACGTGGCGAACGCCATCCTGTCGCGAACGCGGCTGGTCAGGAGGTTCCGATACGGCCGGCGAGGCGCCGGTCGAGTTCGCGATGACCTTATTTCTCAGGGCTTCGTCGTCGGGAAACCCCATCCCGCGGCAAAGGCCAAGGTTGCCCATGGGTGAGAAGCTGAGCCGAAGCGATCTCGTCCGGCACGTGATCGATCCGCAGCCGTTCGGGCGCTGGCCCGTCCACCAAGGTCATACCGAACGATAGTAGGCGATTCCTGCCCACGGCTGGCTTCCGGGCGGCGATGGCGTGGCGTGGTGCTACTTGCGCCGGCCTCAGTCACGACGGACCAGCCATGCGGCGACGACACCGGCCGCCGCCGCCAGGAGCACGCTCTGCAACGGCTTGCTGCCGACGAGGCGGCCGGCCTCGTGCAACGGGGCAAGAAGGTTCGCCTGCGCCGCCGCCAGTGCACGCTGGCGGCGGCGCTCGGCGGCGCGGTCGAGCACGATCAGCACCGCCGCTACCAGCGCCGCCAGGACGCACAGGCTCAAGGCCATGACGACCGCCGCCACGTGCGGGCTGACCACGGTCTCGAGCGCCATGAAGGCGGCCGCGGCCGCGAACGCGAACGCCAGCAGCAGCAGCATCACCGGAATCGCGATCAGGGCCGCGTGCAGGATCAGCCGGCGGGTCAGGTGATGCGTCGCCTGCTGGGCTTCCGGCAGGAGCTTGAGCAGGGACGGCAGCAGCGGCAGCAGCAGCCGGAGAAAGTTCACCGCCGCAGGCCGCCGAACAGCAGGCCGGCGACGAACGCGATCCCCACCGCCGCCAGCGGCTGGGCCCGGATGCGCTGCTCGATCTCGGCCACCTGCGTGCGGCCGCGCTCGCCGGCCTCGGCCGCCAGCGACTGGACCTCGGCTGCCAGATGCTCGACCGCGGCACCCTGCTGCCGCTTGGCCGCGGCGACCGCGGTGTCGCCCAAATCCTTGATCGCCTTGACCACGGTGTCGAGCTCACGCTTCAGCGCCGCCATGTCGGCCTTCAAGGCTTCCATGTCGTCGCCCGCGGTCGTGCCCTTGCCCGCGGCGGCTGGCTGCGTCCTGTCGGCCATGCCGTGCCCTCCCAGCGTACCAACGGCCGGTGCGTCGTGCCCGGCACGGCGCAGTCTCGTGCAGCCGCGCCGCGGCTACAATGGTCGTGACGGGAATCGGCGGCCTGGGCGCGACGCGGCCCACGAGCCCCGCACCCGGGCACAAAAAAAGCCCGGAAGGGGAGACCCTTCCGGGCATCAGTCGGCCGCGCTGACCGGATGGTCAACCACGGCGCTCGGGCCAAACTGCAACTCGACACACGCCGATCGCCCGATCACCCCGCTGCGCCAACGCGCCGCGCTCGCCGCGCCTGCCGTATCGCGCATATCTCGGAGCCGAAAGGGCGACACCGTACCCAACCCTGTTGCAAGGCCCGTGCCAGCCCGATGGGAGTGGCCGGAACGCCCCTGCGACGGGTGAGGGAACCGGCGTCTGCCCAGTCTTGCAGCAATTGCACAAAAATTAGCCAAATTGACGATCGATTGCCAGCGTGAAGGAACGAGATGCCGATTCAGTCAGCTCACGAGCGCTACGATCTGATCGTCGTCGGCGGCGGCCTCACCGGCCTCGCCCTGGCGGTCGCGGTGGGCGGTGCCGGCTTCAGGGTGCTGGTGATCGAGCGGGCGCCGCTGCGCGAGCTGCTCGCGGCGCCCTACGACGGCCGGGTCACGGCCATCGCCCGGGCATCGCGCGCCTTCCTGCAGCAGATCGGCGCCTGGGCCGGCATGGCCGCGGCGGCGGCTCCGATCCGGGACATCGTCGTCCGCGAGGGCTTCTCGCCCATCCAGGTGCACTACGATCATCGCGAGGTCGGCACCGAGCCGCTCGGGCACATCGTCGAGAATCGCACCATCCGCACGGCGCTGCTCGAGCGCGCGCAGGAACTGCCGCAGATCACCCTGGCAGCACCCGCCGAGGTCGCCGCGATCGAGCTCAGGCCCACCCGCGCCGAGATCCGGGTCTCGGACGGCCGGACGGTGGTCGCGCCGCTGGTCGCCCTCTGCGAGGGTCGGCAGTCCAGCACGCGGCGGCAGGTCGGGATCGCCACCCGCACCTGGGCCTACGGCCAGACCGGGATCGTCTGCACCGTGGGCCACGCGCGCCCGCACGATGGCCTGGCGGTCGAGCGCTTCTTCCCCGACGGGCCGTTCGCCAGGCTGCCGATGACCGGCAACCGCTCGTCGATCGTCTGGGCGCTGGACGCGGACCTCGCCAAGACGGTGCTGGCGCTGGACGATAGCGGCTTCCTCGGCGAGATCGCCGACCGCTTCGGCGACGATCTGGGCGACCTCGTGCTGGAAGGACCGCGCTGGTCCTACCCGTTGGCCCTGGTGATGGCCGAGCGCTACACCACGACCCGGCTGGCGCTGGTCGGCGATGCTGCGCGGGGCATCCATCCCATCGCCGGGCAGGGCTGGAATCTGGCCCTGCGCGACGTCGCGGCGCTGAGCGAAATCGTCGGCGACCGGCTGCGCCTCGGGCTCGATCCCGGCGATGCCGGGGCGCTCGAGCGCTATGCCGGCTGGCGCCGGTTCGACAGCATGGCGCTGGTGGCGGTCACCGACGGGATCAACCGCCTGTTCGGCAACGAGATCCTGCCGCTGCGGCTGGCGCGCGAGGCCGGGCTGGCGCTGGTCGACCGCGTGCCGCCGGTCAAGCGCTTCTTCATGCGCCACGCCATGGGCCTGCTCGGCGATTTGCCGCGCGCGATGCGCGGGGCCCGGATCTAGACAAGAAGAGGGCGCGCCCCGCGTGGGCGCGCCCCTAGTCCAGGGAGGAAATCCGAGCCGGTCAGGCCACGCTTTCGCCGTGCAGGGCCAGATCGAGACCCTCGCGCTCGCTGTCGGAGTCGACGCGCAGGCCCATCACCAGGTCGATCAGCTTGAGCAGCACGAAGGAGGCGATGGCGGACCAGCCGACCGTCCACAGCACGCCCTTGACCTGGATCCACATCTGCGCCGCGTTGCCGTCGAGCAGGCCGCGGGCGGCATCGCCGCCGACGGAGCTGACCGCGAACACGCCGGTCAGGATCGCGCCGACGATGCCGCCCACACCGTGGACGCCGAACACGTCCAGCGAGTCGTCGTAGCCCAGCATATGCTTGAGCGAGGTCGCCGACCAGAAGCAGATGATGCCGGCGGCGAGGCCGATCACCAGCGCCCCGTTCGGCAGCACGAAGCCGGCCGCGGGCGTGATCGCGACCAGGCCGGCCACGGCGCCCGAGGCGATCCCCAGCACGCTGGGCTTACCCTTGGCGATCCACTCGACCAGCATCCAGGCCACGGCCGCGCCGGCGGTGGCGATGTGCGTGGTCGCGAAGGCCATGCCGGCGCGCCCGTTCGCCGCCAGCGCCGAGCCGGCGTTGAAGCCGAACCAGCCGACCCACAGCAGCGACGTGCCGATCAGGGTGAGGGTCAGGTTGTGCGGCGCCATGTGCTCGTGGCCGTAGCCGATGCGCTTGCCCAGCACGATGCAGCAGACGAGACCGGCGATGCCGGCATTGATGTGCACGACGGTGCCGCCGGCGAAGTCCAGCACGCCCTCGCCGAACAGGAAGCCGGTCGACGCCCAGACCGAGTGGGCCACCGGGGCGTAGACGACGATCGACCACAGCACCATGAAGACCAGCATCGAGCTGAACTTCATCCGATCGACGAACGCCCCCACGATCAGCGCCGGCGTGATCATGAAGAAGGTCATCTGGAACATCATGAAGACCGATTCCGGGATGGTCCCGGACAGCGAATCGACGCTCAGCCCAGCGAGGAACGCCTTGCTCAGGTCGCCGATGTAGGGTCCGCCTTCGCCGAAGGCCAGGCTGTAGCCGACGACCATCCAGACGATGGCGGTGACGCAGACGGTGGCGAAGACCTGCATCAGCACCGAGAGCACGTTCTTCTTGCGGACCATGCCGCCGTAGAACAGCGCCAGACCCGGAATCGACATCATCAGCACGAAGGCAGTGGAGACCAGCATCCACGCGGTATCGCCACTGTCCAGCGCCGGCGTCGGCGCCGCGGCGACCGGCGTCTCGACCACGACCGTCGTGTCGGTGGCGGCCGGGGCGTCCGTCGCCTGTTGAGCATGGACCACGGCTGCGGTCGGCACCAACAAGGTGATGAGCAGAAGTAAGACCCGAATGAGGTTTGTCATCGATCGCATGCGTGAATCCCGCAGCTGTGAGCCGGCCTGGTACCGGGCGGGCTGGGTGCGCGGGTCGCGGTAACGGCGAACGACCGGGCTACACCCCGCTCGCGGGCAGAAGGCGGCCACGAGGCCACCGGTGCCGCACCGGGTTGCCCAGAAATCAAGCAAGTTCGATGCCAGCTGCGGGAGGTGCCTAGTCGCTAGGCAGCGCCGCGGCGGGTTCGGCCGCTCCTGTGGCTCAGGTCACCCAGGCGACCCGCAAAAGATTGGTGGCGCCCGGCGTGCCGAACGGCAGGCCGGCGGTGATGACCACGCTTTCCCCCGGGGCGGCGAAGCCCTCGTCGCGGGCGAACTGCCGCGCCTTGGCCACCATCTCGTCCAGATCGTGCGCATCGGCGGTGTGGACGGGGTGCACCCCCCAGGCCAGCGCCAGCTTGCGCGCGGTGACCATGCGCGTGATCAGCCCGAGGATCGGGCGGTCGGGGCGTTCGCGCGAGGCACGCAGGGCGGTGGCGCCGGAGGTGGTGTAGGTGACGATCACCGCGGCCTGCATGGTGTGGGCGACCTGGTGCGCGGCCAGCGTGATCGCGTCGGCCGAGGTCCGCTCCGCCTGGGCCTGGTAGGCGTCGAGGTAGAACCGGTAGAGCTCGTCGCGCTCGACGCTGGCGATGATCCGATCCATGATCGTGACCGCCTCGACCGGGTACTCCCCGGACGCGCTCTCGGCCGAGAGCATGACCGCATCGGCGCCGTCATAGACCGCCGTGGCGACATCCGAGGCCTCGGCCCGGGTCGGTGCCGGCGCGCCGATCATGCTCTCGAGCATCTGCGTCGCCACCACCACCGGCTTGCCGAGGTCGCGGCACTTGCGGATGATCCGCTTCTGCAGCCCCGGCACCAGCTCCGGTGGCAGCTCGACGCCGAGATCGCCGCGGGCGACCATCACCGCATCGGCCAGCTCGATGATCTCGTCGAGGCGCTCGATCGCGGCCGGCTTCTCGATCTTGGCCAGCACCGAGGCGCGGCCGGCGATCAGCCTGCGCGCTTCGGCGATGTCCTCGGGACGCTGCACGAACGACAGCGCCACCCAGTCGAAGCCGAGCTCGATGCCGAAGCTGAGATCGGCCCGGTCCTTGGTGGTCATGGCCGAGATCGGCAGCAGCGCGTTGGGCACGTTGACGCCCTTGCGGTCGGAGAGCGCACCGCCGTCGACGACCACGGTCTCGGCGAAGTCGTGGCCGCAGGTGTCCACCTCGAGCCTGATCTTGCCGTCGTCGAGCAGCAGTTGCTGGCCGCTCTGCAGGACCTCGAAGATCTCCGGGTGGGGCAGGTTGGCGCGTTGCTCGTCGCCCGGCTGCGGGTCGAGGTCGAGGCGGAAACGGTCGCCGCGCGCGAGCTTGACCCGCCCGGACGCGAACCGGCCGACCCGCAGCTTCGGTCCCTGCAGGTCCATGATCGAGCCGATCGGCCGGCCACGCTCGGCCTCCACCTCGCGCAGCAGGGCGAAGCGGGCGGCGTGATCCTCGTGGCTGCCATGGCTGAAGTTGAAGCGGAACACATCCGCTCCCGCGTCGGCAAGCTCGCGCATCCGCTCCTTGGTCGAGCTGGCCGGACCAAGGGTGGCGACGATCTTGGCGCAGCGATTGCGTCGCATGCTGAAGCTCCCTGTGCACCGCCGCGGTCGCCGCGGCGGCCTCACCGTCGCAGCGCCGGTTCCCGTTTGCCGCGCGGCCCACTGCCGGGACCCGTCTCGCGGGCCTGCACATGGACAGGAAGCGGTGGCAGTTTCAAGAGAACCGCGCAACGAGCGTGACATGCCGCCCCGTCGTGCCGGGCTTGGTCAATCCGGCCCTTGGCTGCTAACGCTGGCCCGCCACCAGCAAGGGACCGGTCCATGCCCCGCTTCGCCGCGCTGCTCGTCGGCCTCTGGCTCGCCGCGGTCCCGGCGTGGGCGCGCGACCTCGTGATCGGCGTCAACCAGTTCCCGTCGAACCTGCACCCGAACATCGATGCGATGGTCACCAAGGCCTACGTGCTCGGCTTGACCCAGCGGCCGTTCACGACGTTCGACCAGAGCTGGCAACTCGTCTGCATGCTGTGCACGGAGCTGCCGACGCTCGAGAACGGCAAGGCCACGATCGAGGACGTGCCGGGCGGCAAGCGCGGCGTCGCCCTGACCTACACGATCAGGCCCGATGCGACCTGGGGTGACGGCACGCCGATCACGACCAGGGACGTGCTGTTCACCTGGGAGGTCGGCCGGCACCCGAAGAGTGGGATCACCAACGCCGAGCTCTACCGGCGGATCTGGCGAATCGACGCGATCGACGCCAAGACGTTCGTCCTGCACGACGAGAAGCTGGGCTTCGACTACAACGGCATCAACGACTTCCGGGTGGTGCCGGAGCATCTCGAGCGCAAGGTGTTCGAAGCCGATCCCGACACCTACCGGAACCGGACGCTGTTCGACACCGACCCGACCAACCCGGGCCTCGCCTTCGGTCCGTACCGCATCGCCGGCGTGACGCCGGGCAGCCAGATCGTGCTGGAGCGCAACCCGACCTGGTGGGGCGAGCGGCCGGTGTTCGACCGCATCGTGGTCAAGGCGATCGAGAACACGACGGCGCTCGAGGCGAACCTGCTCTCGGGCGAGGTCGACATGATCGAGGGCTCGGCCGGCATGTCGCTCGACCAGGCGCAGGCGTTCGAGCGGCGGCACGGCGACCGCTACCAGGTGTTCTACAAGCCCGGGCTCGTCTACGAGCATCTCGACGTCCGCCTCGACGATCCGGCGCTGTCCGACCGCCGCGTGCGCCAGGCCCTGCTCCATGGCCTGGACCGCGCCGCGATCAGCCAGAAGCTGTTCGCCGGGCGGCAGCCGGTGGCCGACACGTTCGTCCATCCGCTGGACTGGGTGCATACCGACGAGGTGCCGCACTACGCCTACGATCCGGCCAAGGCTGCAGCCCTGCTCGACGAGGCCGGTTGGGCGCTGGGCAGCGACAAGCTGCGCCACGATGCGGCGGGACGGCCTTTGCGGCTGGAGCTGATGACCACGGCCGGCAACCGCACGCGCGAGCTGATCGAGCAGGTGGCGCAGAGCCAGTGGCGCCAGCTCGGGATCGACGTGGTGATCAAGAACGAGCCGCCGCGGGTGTTCTTCGGCGAGACGATGAGCAAGCGGCGGTTCACCGGCCTTGCCCTGTTCGCCTGGATCAGCTCGCCGGAGAACGTGCCGCGCTCGACCCTGCACGGCGACGAGATCCCGAGCGAGGCCAACGGCTGGTCGGGGCAGAACTACAGCGGGTTCCGCGATGCGCGGGTCGACCGGCTCCTGGACGCGATCGAAGTCGAGCTCGACCGGGACAAGCGGGCCGTCCTGTGGCACGAGCTGCAGACCATCTATGCCGAGGAGCTGCCGGCCTTGCCGCTGTTCTTCCGCGCCGATGCGCATATCTGGCCGACATGGCTGCAGGGGGTGGAGCCCACCGGCCACATGGCGCCGACGACCCTGTGGGTCGAGCGCTGGCGCGTGCAGGAGTAGCCGATGTCCAATCCGCCGCGGCCGTCCGACGAGGCCGCCTGCCAGGTCTGCGGCCGCCACCGCGCGCAGGTGCCGCTGGTGCCCGCCGCCCTGCTCCGGCCGCGTCTGCTCGACCGCATCGCCAAGGCGGTGCCGAGCTGGTCGGCCGGGAGCCTGATCTGCACCGACGATCTGAACCAGTTCCGTGCCGCCGAGGTGCGGGCGGTGATCGAGGAGGGGATGGGCGAGATCGCCTCGCTGGAGAAATCGGTGGTCGACCGGCTCGCCGGCAGCGACATCGTCGCGGCCGATGTCGCCGACGAGGCCGACGACACCCAGACGTTCGGCGAGCGGCTGGCCGATCGCGTGGCGGCGTTCGGCGGCAGCTGGCGGTTCCTGATCCTGTTCGCCCTGGTCCTGCTCGTCTGGATGGCGATCAACGGCTGGTTGCTGGCGAGCCGCGCGTTCGATCCCTACCCGTTCATCCTGCTCAATCTCGTGCTGTCCTGCCTCGCCGCGGTGCAGGCGCCGGTGATCATGATGAGCCAGAACCGCCAGGAGGCGCGCGACCGGCTGCGCGCGCGCAACGACTATCTGGTCAACCTGAAGGCCGAGCTGGAAATCCGTCTCCTGCACGAGAAGGTCGACCAGCTGCTGCATCACCAGTGGGAGCGGCTGATGGAGATCCAGGAGATCCAGGTCGAGCTGATGGACCAGCTGACGCAACGCGAGACGGTCCGCTGGCCACGTGGCCGACGTTATCCGGCCGAGGATTGAGGGTGCGCGCGCCGCGCCGCGCATCCGGCCGATCGGCGGCGCCCGAGCCTCGTGCCGGGCAGCCCTGGAGCGGCGTCCGCTTTGAGTGCGCGGCCACGTGATCGCGTTCGTCGTCCGCCGCCTGCTCGAATCGTTGCTGGTGCTGCTCATCGTCTCCTTCCTGGCCTACGCCCTGATCGGCCTGATGCCGGGCGATCCGATCGACCTCATGCTGCAGGGCGACCCGTCGCTGACCGCCGCCGACGTGACCCGGCTGAAGGCGCTGGAGGGCCTGGACCGGCCGCTGGTCGAGCGCTGGGTGCATTGGCTGGGGAAGGCGGCCCAGGGGGATTTCGGCTATTCGCGCCTCTATGCGGTGCCGGCGGTCCAGGTGCTCGGCGAGCGGCTGGGCAACACCCTGCTGCTGATGGGCTCGAGCTTCGTGCTCGCCCTGGCGCTGGCGCTGCCCGCCGGGGTGTGGGCCGCGGCCCGGCCGGGCGGCTGGTTCGACCGGATGGCCAACCTGCTGGCGTTCGCCGGCTTCGCGATGCCGGCATTCTGGCTCGGGCTCCTGCTGATCCTGCTGTTCGCGGTCGAGCTCCGCTGGCTGCCGGCGGGCGGCACCGCCAGCGTCGGCGGTGGCGGGCCCTGGGACCGGCTGCGCTACCTGACGCTGCCGGTGCTGACCTTGACCCTGCTCACCGCCGGCACGTTCCTGCGCTTCGTCCGCTCGGCGATGCTGGAGACGTTGCGCGAGCCGTTCATCCGCACCGCCCGTGCTGCCGGGGTGGGCGAGGCGCGGCTGCTGCTGCGGCACGCGTTGCGGCACGCGATGCTGCCGGTGACGACGATGGCGGCTTTGTCGTTCGGCGCGCTGTTCTCGGGCGCCCTCGTCGTCGAGACGACCTTCGCCTATCTCGGCATCGGCAAGCTGATCTTCGACGCGATCCTCGGCAGCGACTTCAACCTCGCCCTGCTGGCGCTGCTGCTGGCCACGCTGGTGACGCTGCTGAGCAACCTCGCGGCCGACTTGGCCTATGCCTGGCTCGACCCCCGGATCGACTATGCCCGCTAGCGCCGTGGCGGCCCGCCGGCCGGGTCGGCGGCGGTGGCGCACCGACCTCGCCCTGTTCGCCGCGGCGGTGCTGCTGGGCACGCTGCTGCTCGCGCTGGCGGCCGAGCCGCTGGTGGCGAAATGGCTCGGCACCGACGCCGAGGCGGTCGATCTCCTGGCCCGGCTCGAGCCGCCCAGCGCCGCGCATCCTCTGGGAACCGACGAGCTCGGCCGGGACGTGCTGCTGCGCCTGCTGCAAGGTGGCCGGGTCTCGCTCCTGATCGGCCTCGGCGGCGCCGTGCTCGCGGCGGCGATCGGCAGCGCCATCGGGATCGTCGCCGGCTACCTCGGCGGCGCCACGGACGCGGTGCTGATGCGCTTGACCGACACCGTCATCAGCCTGCCGCTGCTGCCGCTCTTGATCGTGCTGGCGGCGGTGGATCTCGGCAAGCTGGGGCTGCCGGCCCAGGCGGAGCTCGTCAGCGTTGCCCGGATCGTCGTGATCGTGGCCCTGTTCGGCTGGACCACGAGCGCGCGGCTGGCCCGGGCGAGCGCCTTGTCGCTGCGCCGGCGGGAGTTCGTGCTCGCGGCGCGGGCCATGGGCGCCGGGCCGGCACGCATCATGTGGCGGCACGTGCTCCCGAACGCGCTGGGGCCGCTGATCGTGGCCACGACCCTGTCGATCGGCAACGTGATCCTGGTCGAATCGGTGCTGAGCTTCCTCGGCCTCGGCATCCAGCCGCCGCTGGCGAGCTGGGGCAACATGCTGACCGGTGCGCAGGAGCTGTTGTTCGAAGCGCCGCGGCTGGCCCTGCTGCCGGGGCTGCTGATCTTCCTGAGCGTGCTGGCCTTCAACCTGCTGGGCGACGGCCTGCATGCGGCGCTGGAGCCGCGCCAGCTTCGGCCACCATCGCCCTGAAGTGGACCGTGTCGAGCATTTCAACTATAAGTTAAAGTAGCTTCGACCGAGGAGGCGTCGCATCGTGCGTGCCGCGCGCTGGTTCGCGCCCGTCGTCCGTTGCGGCAGCGCGCTGCTGGACCTGCTCCTGCCACCCCGCTGCCTCGCCTGCGGCATCGAGATCGGCGGGACGGATGGCCTGTGCGCGCCGTGCTGGAGCGAGCTGCGCCTGCTGGCGCCCCCGTGGTGCCGCTGCTGCGGCTTTCCCTTGCCGCACGCGTTCGCCGAGTCACCGCTCTGCGGCACGTGTGCGGTCGCCCCGCCCGCGTTCGACCGGGCACGCGCGGCACTGCGCTACGACCAGCGCAGCAGCAGGCTCGTCTTGGGCTTCAAGCGCGGCGGGCGCCTCGACGGCGTGCCGCTGTTCGCCCGCTGGATGGTGCAGGCCGGCGAGGAGCTTCTCGCCGACTGCGACCTCATCCTGCCCGTGCCGCTGCATCGCTGGCGGTTGCTGACCCGCGGCTTCAACCAGTCGGCCGTTCTGGCGCAGCGGATCGCGCGGACGACCGGGCGCGCCTGGGCCCCCGGGAGCCTGGTCCGCCATCGCGCCACGGCGTCGCAGCGCGGCCTCGGCGCGCGCGCGCGGGTGCGGAACGTCACCGCCGCGGCGTTTGCGGTGCAGCATCCGGCCCGGGTCGCGGGTGCGCGGATACTGCTCGTCGACGACGTGCTGACGACCGGTGCCACGCTGACCGCATGCGCCGCTGTGCTGCGTCACGCCGGAGCCACACGGGTCGACGCACTGGTGCTGGCACGGGTGGTCAAGGACGAGCCATCGCTTATATGAGGTCTGTGTTGCACTGCCGTGAAAACGGTCGCTCCCCGGACGTGAACCCCCATGGCGATGGTCGAGATCTACACAACCCCCTTTTGCCCGTACTGTGTCCGGGCCAAGCGGCTGTTGAGTCGCAAGGGCGTCGAGTTCGTCGAGATTGATCTCTGGGAGTTTCCGGCCCGGCGCGAGGAGATGATCGCCCGCGCCGAAGGCCGGCGGACGGTGCCGCAGGTGTTCGTGGACGGCCGGGCTCTCGGCGGCTCGGACGATCTGCATGCTCTGGACGCCGCCGGCGGGCTCGATCCGCTGCTGGCCAATGGCAGCCACGCGAGGGTGGAGCAGGGGGCGTCATGATCCGGTTCGCACTCCACTGTGCGCACGACCACGAGTTCGAGGGCTGGTTCCGCGACGGCGCCACGTTCGACCGTCAGGCCAGCGAGGGGGCGATCAGCTGCCCGGTCTGCGGCGACAGCACGGTGCGCAAGGCGATGATGGCCCCGGCCGTGGTGCGCTCGACGTCGCGCGAGCCCGTCCCGGTGCCGCCGACGGTGCCGGCACCTGCTGCCGCGGCGCCGCCCGACGAGGTCAAGGCGGCGATGATGGTGGCGATGCTTCGGCAGATCCGCCGCCACGTCGAGGAGAATTTCGAGAACGTCGGCGACCGCTTCCCCGACGAGGCGCGGCGCATCCATTGCGGCGAGGCGGAAGAGCGGGAGATCTTCGGCCGCGCCACGTTGGAAGAGGCGCGCGACCTGCTCGAGGAGGGCATTCCGGTGCGCGCGCTGCCCGACCTGCCGGAGCTCGACGGCTGAGCCGCCCTAGCGCTCGCGCAAGGCGGTGAGCAGGTAGTTCACGCTCGGATCACGGCTGAGGACGAAGCTGTCGTGGGCGGCATCGTAGCCGATGCCGCTGACGTCGGTCGCGCGGAGACCGCAGCGCCGCAGCATCCGGCCGAGTTCGGCCGGCCTGATGAACCGCCGCCAGCTGTGCGTGCCGCGTGGCAGCCAGCCGAGCAGGTATTCGGCGCCGATGATCGCCTTGGCGAAGCTCGCCGGTGTCCGGCTCAGGGTCGAGAACAGCGCGAGGCCGCCCGGACGGGTCGCGGCGGCCAAGGCCGCGAGGAACGTGGGCACGTCCGGCAGATGCTCGACCACCTCCGAGGCCACGACGAGATCGAACCGGCGACCGGCAAGGGCGATCTCCTCGACGGTGCAGGCACGGTAGTCGATGTCGAGCTCCATCTCGTGCGCATGCCAGCGGGCGGTCGCAACGTTGGCCTCGACCGGGTCGATCGCGGTGACCGTGGCGCCGAGCCTGGCCAGAGGCTCGGCCAGGAGGCCGCCGCCGCAGCCGACGTCGAGCGCCGTCAGGCCGGCCAGCGGCCCTGCCGCCTGCGGGTCGCGGGCCAGATGCGCGCACACCCGGTCGCGGATGTAGGCGAGCCGCACCGGGTTGAGCTTGTGCAGCGGCGCCATCGGGCCCGCCGGGTCCCACCAGGCGTGGCCGATCTCGGCGAACTTCGCGACCTCGTCGGGATCGGTGGTGCTGTCCGGCACGGGGGCGGCCCTCGCCATGGTAGAGTTCTCCATCGAGCCGCCTTGCCGAGGCCGGACCTTGTGATTAGAAGGACGCACCCGTCAATCAGAGCCGGCGCGCGGGCTCGCTTGGGCGTTGTGGTGCCGCTGCGCAGGATGCGAGCTTACCGGTGACGCTTGTCGTTCAGAAATATGGCGGCACTTCTGTGGCCGATCCAGAGCGGATTCGCAACGTCGCGGCGCGGATCCAGCGCCACGCAGCGCGTGGCGAGCAGGTGGCCGTGGTGGTCTCGGCGATGGCCGGCACGACGAACCAGTTGGTGAACTGGGTGCACGGCCTCGATGCGGCCGGCTACGACACCGCCGAATACGATCAGGTGGTGGCGAGCGGCGAGCAGGTCTCGGTCGGCCTGCTGGCGATCGCCCTGCAGACCCTGGGCGTGCCGGCGCGCTCGTTCCTCGGCTGGCAGGCCGGCTTCCGCACCGATGCCGCCTACAGCAAGGCCAGGATTCTCGAGGTCGATCCGGCACCGGTGCGCGCCTGCCTCGCCGCAGGGCAGGTCGCCGTGGTCGCCGGCTTCCAGGGCATGGGGCCGGAAGGGCGGGTCACCACGCTGGGCCGTGGCGGCTCGGACACCTCGGCCGTGGCCCTGGCGGCGGCGCTGAGGGCGGACCGTTGCGACATCTTCACCGACGTCGACGGCGTGTACACGACCGATCCGCGGATCGTCGCCAAGGCGCGCAAGATCGACCGCATCACCTACGAGGAGATGCTGGAGATGGCCTCGCTCGGGGCCAAGGTGCTGCAGACCCGCTCGGTGGCGCTGGCCATGCAGCACCACGTCCGGGTGCAGGTGCTGTCCAGCTTCGAGGACCGGCCCGGCACGCTGGTCGTGGATGAGGATGAGATCGTGGAAAGCCAGATCGTCAGCGGCATCGCCTACAGTCGGGACGAGGCGCGGATCACCGTCCTGGGCGTCAAGGACCGCCCGGGCGTCGCCGCGGCCATCTTCGGCCCGCTCTCGGGCAGTGGCATCAATGTCGACATGATCGTGCAGTCGGTCAGCCGCGACGGCGAGTACGCCAACCTCACCTTCACCGTGACCCGGGCCGACCTGCCGCGCGCGCTGGCCGTCCTCGAGCGTGCCAAATCCGACATCGGCTACGAGCGCGTCGTCGCCGATGCCGACGTGGTCAAGATCTCGATCGTCGGCGTGGGCATGCGCAGCCACGCCGGCATCGCGCACCAGATGTTCGCCGCGCTGGCCGCGAAGGGGATCAACATCCACGCCATCTCGACCTCGGAGATCAAGGTCAGCGTGCTGATCGGCGAGGAGTATACCGAGCTCGCGCTGCGCACGCTGCACACGGCCTATGGCCTGGACCGGGACTGAGCCGGTGCTGCCTGCGCACGCGCGGCTCGATCGCCTCTGGCAGCGTGGCCGGGCGTTCCTCGGCACCGATCTGGCGATCCTTGGCGGCGCCATGACCTGGGTGTCCGAGCGCAACCTGGTGGCTGCGATCAGCGACGCCGGTGGTTTCGGCGTCCTGGCCTGCGGTTCGATGTGGCCGGCCCGGCTGGCGGAGGAGATCGCGGCCACGGCGGCGCGCACGCGCCGCCCGTTCGGCGTCAATCTCATCGTCATGCATCCGGAGCTTGACCAGCTCGTCGGGGTCTGCCTCGAGCACAAGGTGAGCCACGTCGTGCTCGCCGGCGGGCTGCCGCCGCGCGGGGCCATGGAGCGGCTCAAGGCCGGTGGCGCCAAGGTGGTGTGCTTCGCGCCGTCCTTGGCCCTGGCCAAGAAGCTGGTGCGCAGCGGCGCGGATGCGCTGGTCATCGAGGGCATGGAGGCGGGCGGCCATATCGGTCCGGTGTCGACCTCGGTGCTGGCGCAGGAAATCCTGCCGTTCGTCACCGAGGTGCCGGTGTTCGTCGCCGGCGGCATCGGGCACGGTGAGATGATGGCCGCCTACCTGCAGATGGGTGCGGCCGGCGTGCAGATGGGCACGATGTTCGTCTGCGCCGAGGAATCGACCGCGCATCCGGCCTTCAAGCAGGCGTTCATCCGTGGCGCCGCGCGCGATGCGGTGCCCTCGGTGCAGATCGATCCCGAGTTCAAGGTCATTCCGGTGCGGGCGCTGGCCAATGCCGGCACGCGCCGGTTCACGGAGACCCAGCTCGAGGTGATCGGCAAGTTCCGTCGCGGCGAGATGAGCTTCGAAGAGGCCTCGCTCGCGATCGAGCACTACTGGGCCGGGGCCTTACGCAAGGCGGTGGTCGATGGCGACGTCGAGAATGGCTCGCTGATGGCCGGCCAGAGCGTGGGCCTGGTGCGCAAGATCCAGCCGGTCGCGGCCATTCTGGCCGAACTCGTCGAGCAGGCGGAGCGGGCGCTGGCGCGGCGCATGGAGGACGCGCCGCCCGCCACGGACGTCTGATGGCGATGCCGGGCGGTCGGGGCCATCCCGAGTCCGCCGCGGAATCCCGGCGGAGCCTCGAGTTTTCCGCGTCGCGGATGTTGCTGCGGCGGCTGGTCGAGGTCGTCGCCGAGCCGGTGACGCCGCAGCAGCGGCTCGACAAGATCGTCGGGCTGATCGCCGCCAACCTCGTGGCCGAGGTCTGCTCGGTCTACTTCAACCGCGCCGGCGAGGTGCTCGAGCTGTTCGCGACGGTCGGGCTGGCGCCCGAATCGGTGCACCACACGCGGATGCGGGTCGGCGAGGGCCTGGTCGGCACGATCGCGGCGCAAGGCAACGTCATCAACACCGCCGACGCGCAGAGCCATCCCAATTTCCGCTATTTCCCGGAGACCCGCGAGGAGATCTACCACTCGTTCCTCGGCGTGCCGATCCTGCGCGCCGGGCGCGTGGTCGGCGTGCTCACGGTGCAGAACCGCGCCCGGCGCAGCTATGCCGAGGACGAGATCGAGGCGATGCAGATCATCGCCTCGATCCTGGCCGAGATGTTCGGCTCGGGCGAGCTCATCGACCAGACCAAGTACGCCGACGTCGCCGCCGACGCGTCCGCGATGCGCCGGCTGGACGGCATGCGCCTGGTCGACGGGGTCGCGATCGGCTTCGCCTGGCTGCACGAGCCGCGGGTCGAGGTCACGCGCCTGCTCGCCGAGAATCCGCAGACCGAGCTGGTCCGGCTCGACCGGGCGACGGCGGAGCTGCGCAACGCGCTGGACCAGATGCTGGCGACCAGCGATCTCGGCGGCGGCGAGCAGCGCGAGGTGCTCGAGGCCTACCGCATGTTCGCCCAGGACACCGGCTGGCTGCGCCGGATCCGCGAGGCCATCGGGACGGGCCTCTCGGCCGAGGCCGCGGTGCGCCGCGTGCAGGAGGAGACGCGGGTCCGGATCGGGCACGCGAGCGACCCCTACCTGCGCGAACGCCTGATCGATCTCGACGACATCGCCAACCGCCTGCTGCGCCTGCTCGTCGGCAAGACGCGCAGCCACGACCCGGCGCAGCTGCCCGACGAGACCATCCTGATCGCGCGCAATCTCGGTGCGGCCGATCTTCTGGAGTACGACCGGGCCAAGCTGCGCGGGATCGTGGTCGAGGAAGGCTCGAAGACCGCGCACGTGACGATCGTCGCCCGGGCCCTGGGCATCCCGATGCTGGGCCGGATCGACGGGGCGATGGCCGCGATCGATTCCGGCAATCCCGTGGCCTTGGACGGCGACAACGGCCAGCTCTATGTTCATCCGAACGAGGAGATCCTGCAGGCCTTCCACAAGGCGATTCAGGCGCGTGCCGTGCGTCGGGAATATTTCGACCAGATCCGCACCCTGCCGTCGGTGACCCAGGACGGCATTCCCGTGCGGCTGTCGATCAATGCGGCCTTTCTGATCGACCTGGCCGAGCTGAAGGCGGTCGGGGCCGAGGGCTGCGGCCTGTTCCGGACCGAGCTCGCGTTCATGACCAGGAGCCGCTACCCCGACGTCGAGGCCCAGGCGGCGCATTATCGCGAGGTCCTCGACACGGCGGACGGCCGGCCGGTGACCTTCCGCACCCTGGACGTCGGCAGCGACAAGCACCTGCCTTACTTCAGGATGCCGCCGGAGGAGAATCCGGCCCTGGGCTGGCGGGCGATGCGGATCGCGCTCGACCGGCCGACCCTCCTGCGCGGCCAGCTCCGCGCGCTGCTCAAGGCGGCGGCCGGGCGCGAGCTGCAGGTGATGTTCCCGATGGTGGCCGAGGTCGCCGAGCTGATCGCCGCGCGGCGGCTGCTCGACATGGAGCTCGCGCGCGCCGAGGCGCAGGGCGCCCTGCTGCCGGAGCGGATCGAGGTCGGCACCATGGTCGAGGTGCCCTCTCTCTATTGGCAGTTGAAGGCGCTGCTGCCACTGGTCGACTTCCTCTCCATCGGCAGCAACGACCTGTTCCAGTTCCTGTTCGCCTGCGACCGCGGCAACCCCGCCCTGATCGACCGCTACGACACGCTCTCGCCGGCGGCGTTGAGCTTCCTGCACGGCATGGTGCGGGCCTGCCGCGGCGCCGGCGTGCGCATCGCCGTCTGCGGCGAGATGGCGAGCCGCCCGCTCGAGGCCATGGCGCTGATCGGGCTGGGGATTCATCACCTGTCGCTGACGCCCAGCGAGATCGGGCCGGTCAAGGCCATGCTGCGCAGCATCGAGGCCGGGCCGCTCGGCGACTACCTGCGCGGCCTGCTCGAGCTGCCCGACCACAGCCTGCGCGGACGGCTGCGCTCCTACGCCCACGACCACGGCGTGGTGTTGCCGACAAGCGTCTATCAGCCCTTTTAGCGATCTCAACCCACAGGCGTGCGCGTCGAGAATGTTTGGTTCTCGGCCGTAGTTTGCTACAAGGGACGCGACCGACTTTGCCTGTGCCTGCGACGGACGAAATCTAGGTCACCAGCGATGCCGACCCGACGCCTGCCATCTGCCGAGCCGTGGTGTGACGATGGTACGCCGATCCTGCAGGTGGTCGGCCGCGAACTGCAGGCGGCGAGGCTCGCCCGCGGCGAAGACCTGCACGACATCGCCGCCTATCTGCGGATCAAGCCGCATTATCTCGAGGCGCTCGAGGCCGGCGATCTCGCCGCCATGCCGGGTGGTCCCTACACGATCGGCTTTTTGCGCAACTACGGCGATCATCTCGGCCTCGACGGGCGGACCCTGGCGGCACGCCTCCGGCCCGCGGTCACGACGGCCTCGCCGCGCTGCGAGGTCAGCTACCGCGAGCCGCTCAGCGACAGCCGGCGCCCGGCCACGAGCATCCTCGCCGCCTCCCTGGTCCTGCTCGGTGCCGCCTATGCCGGCTACCGCACCTTCCTGCCTCCCGCCGGCCCGCCGCCGGACATCGTGGCCGATCCGCCCCGGGCCGCGGTCGCGGTGGAGGCGACGCCGAGCCGCGCGCCAGCTCCGCCGTCGCCGGGCGGCATGGCCGGTGCTGCGCCCGTCGTGCCC
>JBDHTW010000022.1:0-50491 GCA_039808865.1 Geminicoccaceae bacterium | reverse complement strand
GTCTGTCGAGGACACCTGGCGACACATCGGCCACCTCGTCGCCAAGATCGAGCCCCAAGAGTGCGCCAACTACCTCGCCAACGCAGGCTACGCTTCAATCAAAAACTGAAACGCTCTAGGCCACGCTCGCGGCATCGAAGCTGGCGATGAAGTCGGTCAGCCGCTCCCCTTGGATCAGGATATGCTCCTTGAGCACCTGCTCGGCCCGCGCGCTGTCGCCGGCGAGCACGGCGTCCACGATCGCCTGATGCTCGGCCAGCGAGCTGGTGATCCGGCTGCGCGCCCTGAGCTGCAGGCGCCGATAGGGCTTGAGCCGGTCGTGCAGCTGCCGGGCCTGCTCGCCCAGATAGGCATTGTGGCAGGCCTCGTAGAGCACGTGATGGAAGCGCTCGTTCAGGTAGTAATAGGCGTCGGCATCGCCGCTGGTCGCCCGTTGCGCGCAGGCCTGATGCGCATCCAGTAGCGCCTGGCGTTCGGCGTCGTTGATGCGCCGGGCCGCCAACGCACCGCAGGCACCCTCGAGGGCTGCCATCACCTCGAAGCGCTCGATCACCTCCTTCAAGCTGAGCGAGGCCACGAACGCCCCGCGGCGCGGCTGCAGCTCGATCAGGCCGGCCGAGGCGAGCTGCATCAGCGCCTCGCGGATCGGTGTCCGCGAGACGCCGAAGCGGGCCGCCAGGCTCTGCTCGTCGAGCCGCTCGCCCGGGCGCAGCGCACCGGTGACGATTTCCTGTTCCAGCTGATCGCGCAACCCGTCCGCCCGGCGCATCGCGCCACCTCCATCCCCACGATGACCCATTTGCACTCTAAGCCACAAAGCATGCATTTTCTATGTGTCATTGTGTATACAAGAATATTGACTTGATATGCAGGATGCGTCATGGAGCACACATGACAGGGACGGATGCGGTGCGATGCGGGTCAAGGCCTCCGTCCGCCCCGTCAATGCCTTCGCCGCTTGCATGACGCTCCACGGATGGAGCGCTCGAACGACACACTTCCATCAGGGGATAGGCGATGACACCTGAGCTGATATCAATCTTTGCGTTATGCGCGATGTTCGTGGTCGCCACGATCCTGCCGATCAACATGGGCGTGCTCGCCTTTGTCGGCGCGTTCCTCGTCGGCACCCTGGTCGCCGGCATGTCGACCAAGGAGATCATCGCCGGCTTTCCCGGCGGGCTGTTCCTCACCCTGGTCGGCATCACCTATCTGTTCGCGCTGGCGCAGAACAACGGCACGATCGACTGGCTGGTCCGGCTCGCCGTGCGGGCAGTCCGCGGTCGGATCGCGGCCATCCCATGGATCATGTTCGGGATCGCCGCGGTGCTCACCGCCGTCGGCGCCGTCAGCCCGGGCGCCGTGGCGATCATCGCGCCGATTGCCTTGGGTTTCGCCGCCAAGTACGGCATCAGCCCGCTGCTCATGGGTCTTTTGGTCATCCATGGCGCGCAGGCCGGCGGCTTCTCGCCGATCAGCATTTATGGCGGCATCACCAACGGCGTCGTCGCCAAGGCCGGCCTGCCGCTGGATCCACTGGCCACCTTCGCCGCCAGCTTCGCCGTCAATCTCGGCGTCTCGATCCTGCTGTTCTTCGCGCTCGGCGGGGCGAAGCTGCTGCAACGTCGCGCCGTCGCCTTCTCCTCGCCCGAGGTGCCGCATGTGAACATCGCCGGCCCGCAAACCGGCATGCAGGCTTACGGCGACGCCGAATCCGAGGCCCTGACCGAGGAGATCGCGCTGGAGACCGGGCAGAAGGTGGGCGCGGTCAGCGAAGCGCCGGCAGCGGTGGCGGCACCGGGCTCGCATGGCCAGCGCGTCGCCACGCTCGTCGGCATCGTGCTGCTGGCGGTCCTGACGCTTGCCTTCAATCTCGACATCGGCTTCGTCGCGATCACGATCGGCCTGGCGCTGTCCCTGCTGTCGCCGAACCTGCAAAAGCGCGCCATCGGTCAGGTGACCTGGCCCGAGATCATGCTGATCACCGGCGTCAGCACCTACGTCTTCGTGCTGGAGAAGATGGGCACGATCGATTTCGTCGGTCACAGCGTGGCCGGCCTCGGCTCCCCGCTGCTGGCAGCACTGCTGCTGTGCCTGATCGGCGCCGTCGTCTCCGCCTTCGCGTCCTCGACCGCGGTCCTGGGTTCGCTGATCCCGCTGGCGGTGCCGTTCCTGCAGGGCGACAACGCGGTCGGCGCCATCGGCTTCATCGCCGCCATGGCGGTCTCGTCGACCATCGTCGACGTCAGCCCGTTCTCGACCAACGGCGCGCTGGTCCTGGCGAGCGCCCAGGGCGTCGATCGCGACGCGTTCTTCCGCAAGCTCCTGGCGTACGGCGCGATCGTGACGGTCGTGGCCCCGGTCCTGGTCTGGCTGCTGTTCGTCGTGCTCTAGGCGCTTGGCCCGAACCCCCGGTAATGGAGTCCCGACGATGAACACGAGCTTCTTCCAGGAACTTCTGGGAAGCATCGCCGAGCGCGGGCGCGCTCTGGTCGATCGCTCGACGACGCGCCCGGCCGGGAAGGGCGACCGCAACGCCAAGTCCCCCGAGACGCTGGAGAGTCTCTGCCAGGCCCTGGTCTCGGGCCGTGGCGAGGCCTCCGGCGTGGCGCTGGCGCGCCAGGTGCTCGATCTCTACGCGGCCTCGCCGATGCGCGAGCGGATCGACTTCTTCCGCCTGCTCGCGCAGGCCTTCGATCCCGATCCGGCGCGCATCGGCGGCGCCTGGGCGGCCTACCAGCAGGCGGCGACGCCCGGCAACCTGCAGCGCCTCCTGGACGCGGTCGAGCCGCCGCGGCAGGAACTGTTCCGCCGGCTCAACCTCGCTCCCGGCGGCACGGCGGCGCTGGTGGCGATGCGCGAGGACCTGATCAAGCACGGCGACGGGGACGGCCAGCTGCAGAAGGTCGACGACGATTTCGCGCATCTTTTCGGCTCCTGGTTCAATCGGGGCTTTCTGGTCCTGCGTCCCATCGACTGGTCGAGCCCGGCCGACATGCTGGAGCGGATCATCCGCTACGAGGCGGTGCACGCGATCCAGGGCTGGGACGATCTGCGCCGCCGCGTGCAGCCGTCCGACCGGCGCTGCTTCGGCTTCTTCCATCCTTCCCTGATCGACGAGCCGCTGATCTTCGTCGAGGTCGCCCTGACCCGCGAGATCCCGGACTCGATCCAAACGCTCCTTGCCGAGGAGCGCGAGATCCTGCCGGCCAAGGCCGCGACCACGGCCGTGTTCTACTCGATCAGCAACTGCCAGATCGGGCTGCGCGGCGTGTCGTTCGGCAATTTCCTGATCAAGCAGGTGGTCGAGGAGCTGTCGCGCGAGCTGCCGTCGTTGCGCACCTTCGTCACGCTGTCGCCGGCGCCGGGCTTCGCCGGCTGGCTGACCCGGACGCTGGCCGATCCGGCCAGTGCCGGTCTGGCCGGGAGCGATCTCGAGCCGTTGCGGGCGCTCGCCACGCCGGGATGGCACCAGGATGCGGTGCTGGCCGAGCGCCTGCGGCCGATCCTGCTGGGCCTCGCCGCGGCCTACTACCTGCGCGCCAAGGGCAGGGGCGGCAAGCCGGTCGATCCGGTGGCCCGCTTCCATCTCGGCAACGGCGCCAGGCTCGAGCGCTTGGACTGGCTCGGCGACATCTCGCCCAAGGGCCTGCGCGAGGCGCACGGGCTCATGGTCAACTACCTCTACGATCTGCGCTTCATCGAGGCCAACCACGAGGCCTTCGCCAACGAGGGCACGGTCGTGGCCGCCGACGCCGTCCGGCGCCACCTGCCCGCCATCCAGCCGCTTTCGGAGAACGTCGCATGAACGAGAACCTGTTCGAGACTTTCCGCCGCTCCTTTCCGGTCGATCTGGGCCAGCTGTTCCTCGAGCGCGCCGACGGCAGCAGCCTCAGCTACGCCGACCTGCTCGACCAGTCGGGTCGCGTGGCGCAGGTGCTCAAGGATCTGGGCGTCAAGCCCGGCGACCGGGTGGCCGCCCAGGTCGAGAAGAGCGCCGAGGCGCTGATGCTCTACCTGGGAGCGCTGCGGGCCGGTGCCGTCTATCTGCCATTGAACACGGCCTACACCGCGGGCGAGATCCGCTATTTCCTCGGCGATGCCGAGCCCGCGGTGTTCGTCTGCCGGCCGGAGCTGCGCGAGGCCATGCAGGAGCTCGGCAAGGAACTTGGCGTGCCGCACGTCGAGACCATGGGCGAGGACGGCAGCGGCAGCTTCTGGACCCGGGTCGAGGCGGCCACCGCCGCGGACGTCGACGTGCCGCGGGGCAAGGATGATCTCGCCGCGTTCCTCTATACCTCCGGCACCACCGGCCGTTCGAAGGGCGCCATGCTCAGCCACGGCAATCTCGCGTCGAACGCCGCGACCTTGCGCGACGCGTGGCGGTTCACCAGCGGCGACCGGCTGCTGCACGCGCTGCCGATCTTCCACACGCACGGCCTGTTCGTCGCCACCAACATCACGCTGATGGCGGGCGGCTCGCTGCTCTACCTGCCGCGTTTCGACCTCGGCGACATCATGCGGCTGCTGCCGAAGGCGACCGCCATGATGGGCGTGCCGACCTTCTACACGCGGCTCCTGTCGCGGCCCGACTTCACCCGCGAGCTGGTGGCCCACATGCGCCTGTTCGTCTCCGGCTCCGCACCGCTGTCGGCCGAGACGCACAAGGAGTTCAGCGCCCGCACCGGCCATGCCATCCTCGAGCGTTACGGCATGACCGAGACCAACATGAACACGTCGAACCCGTATGATGGCGCGCGCATCCCCGGCAGCGTCGGCCGGCCGCTGCCGGGCATCGAGCTTCGCATCACCGACCCCGAGACCGGCTCCGTTCTGCCGCAGGGGGAGATCGGGATGATCGAGGTCCGCGGCCCGAACGTGTTCAAGGGCTACTGGCGGATGCCGGAGAAGACCAAGGCCGAGTTTCGCGACGACGGCTTCTTCATCACGGGCGACCTCGGCTATGTCGACCCGCGCGGCTACGTCTGCATCTCGGGCCGCGGCAAGGATCTGATCATCTCCGGCGGGTTCAACGTCTACCCGGCCGAGGTCGAGGGCGCGATCGAGGCCCTGCCGGGGGTCGCGGACTGCGCCGTGATCGGGGTGCCGCACGCCGACTTCGGCGAGGCCGTGGTCGCCGTGGTCACGCCCCGCCCCGGGGCGAGGCTGGACGAGCAGGCGATGATCGCCGCCCTGGGCGACGAACTCGCCAAGTACAAGCTGCCGAAGCGGATCTTCGTGGCCGACAGCCTGCCGCGCAACGCCATGGGCAAGGTGCAGAAGAACGAGCTCCGGGCCCAGCACAAGGCGACCTTCGCCGGCGCGTGACGGGGCGGGCTCGGTCGGGCGCATGGCGGCAACCTTCGGCCGGCATGCCGGTTTGGCCCGACCAGCACCGAGAAGGTCCCGGTGCGTCATCGGGGAGTTCCCGACATGGTACCGACGCACGAGGCGAGGGTTCGCGAACGGGCGCATCGGCTTTGGGAGGCGGAGGACCGGCCCGCGGGCCGTGCGCTCGTTCACTGGTTCGAGGCGGAGCGGCAACTGCGCGAGGAGGAGCCCGGCGGCCTCGACAGTGATCGGGCGCAGCCTCCGGCCGAGGCGCTGCGCAATCCAGAGCTGATTCCTCCGGCCGACGATCCTGAATATCCGGCGATCACCGGGCCGGAGGAGCTGCCGCCCGAGGTGCCCGGGCGGGCCATGCTCGATCCTGCGGAGATCGTCGACGATGCCGAGCCGGGCACCACGCCGCGAGCGCTGCGGGTGCCGCTTCGTGGCTGATCGGCGACGATTATGCCCCGAGCCCCAACCTGACCTTTACGGGCTTGCGCCCGATGGAAGCTTCGGCAAGATGCCGCGATGCAGCATGAATCGCGGTCCGGCCGATCCTTTCCCCTGGGCGTCACGCTCTCGCCCGATGGGGCCAACGTCGCCGTCTTCTCGGCGCATGCGACCCGCATCGAGCTGTGCCTGTTCGATGCCGCAGGCGAGCGGGAGACGGCACGCCTGACGCTGCCGGAGCTCACCGACCAAGTCTTTCACGGCTTCTTCCCAGGTTTGCGGGCGGGCCAGATCTACGGCTTGCGGGCACACGGACCCTGGGCGCCGGAACAGGGAAACCGCTTCAACCCGGCCAAGCTGCTGCTCGATCCGTATGCCAAGGCCGTCACGGGTGCCCTGATCTGGTCCGGGCCCAATCTCGTCGATCCGGCCGACCCGTTCGCGCTCGACCCGCGCGACAGCGCCGGCCTCGTGCCGAAGGCCGTGATGGTCGCGCAAGCCGGTCCAGCCGCGGCCGGTCCCGGTACGCCGTGGGAACAGACGGTGCTCTACGAGGCGCACGTGCGCGGCCTCACCAAGCTGCATCCGGACGTGCCCGAGCGGCTACGGGGCACCTATCTGGGCCTCGCCCATCCGGCCGTCATCGAGCATCTCGTCAAGCTCGGCATCACCGCCGTCGAGCTGATGCCGGTCGCGGCGTTCGTCGACGAGCTGCGGCTGACGCGACTCGGCCTGTCCAACTACTGGGGCTACAACCCCTACGCTTTCATGGCGGCCGAGCCGCGCTTCGCGATGGGCGATGCCCTGGCCGAGTTCCGTACCATGGTCACCGCGCTGCACGCGGCCGGCATCGAGGTGATCCTCGACGTGGTGCTGAACCATACCGCCGAGACCGATATTCTGGGGCCCACCCTGTCGTTCCGCGGCCTCGACAACGCTTCCTACTACCGGCTCGATCCCGGCGACCGGCGCCGCTACCACGACTGGAGCGGCTGCGGCAACACGCTGGATCTGGCGCAGCCGCGGGTGCTGCAGCTGGCCATGGACTCGCTGCGCCACTGGGCGGCCCTCGGCGTCGACGGATTCCGCTTCGATCTCGCCACCACACTGGGCCGCACGCGGCACGGCGATTTCGCCCCCGATGCGCCGCTGCTGCAGGCCATCGCCCAAGACCCGGTGCTGGGCCGGCTCAAGCAGATCGCGGAGCCCTGGGATCTGGGGCCGCACGGCTACCGGCAGGGGGAGTTCCCGCCGCCGTTCGCGATGTGGAACGACCGATTCCGCGATTCGGTGCGCCGCTTCTGGCGTGGCGACGAGGCCGTCCTGTCCGATCTCGCCGGCCGGCTGCTGGGCTCCGCCGATCTGTTCGAGCATGCGGGCCGGCGGCCGCAGGCGAGCATCAACCTGGTCACCAGCCACGACGGTGCCACGCTGCGGGATCTCGTCACCTACGTGCAGCGACACAACCTGGCCAATGGCGAGAACAATCGCGACGGCCACCACGACAATCTCGGCGCCAACTACGGCATCGAGGGGCCGAGCGACGATCCGGCGATCCGTGCCGTCCGGCAGCGTCAGTGCCGCAACATGCTGGCCACGCTGCTCCTGGCGCAGGGCACGCCGATGCTGCTGATGGGCGACGAGTTCGGGCGGACCCAGTCCGGCAACAACAATGCCTATTGCCAGGACAACGAGCTGAGCTGGTGCGCCTGGGATCTCGACGCCGACGCGGCCAGCCTGCAGGATTTCGTCCGCCGTCTGGTGGCGCTGCGCCGGGAGCATCCGCTGCTGCGGCAGGTGCGCTACCTGCACGGCCGACGGCACAGCGAGGCAGGGGTGCCGGACGTCGCTTGGCTGGCGGCGGACGGCCACAGGATGCACCATCGCCATTGGCACGATGCGGCCAACCGCTGCTTCGGCCTGCGTCTCACCGACGACCGGGAGAGCCTGCTCCTGCTGGCGAGCGCGGCGACGCGCGAGCAGGCTTTCAACCTGCCGGCGCCGCCGACGCGCTGGCGCGTGCTCATCGATACCGCGGAGCCGCAACGCTCCCTCGAGGTGGCGGAAACCGTGACGCTCGCCGCGCGGAGCCTGATGCTGCTGCAGGCCGTTTGAAGCGCCGAATCGTCGCTGGCGCCTACGCGCCCGAAGCGGCCATCAGCGAGCGTGCCCGCTCCAGATCGATCTTGGCAGGGGCCAGCAGCGCGGGATTGCCGCTGCGCAGCTTGGTCTGGGCGGCGCGCAGCGCCTCGGCTGCATGCGTCGCTGCGAACAGCGGCGTGGGACGATGTTCGGCGAGAACGGCCAGCGCCGTCGTCACCTGAGCCAGTGCCAGATCGCGCAGCGGCTTGCTGCGCTGGTGCGGCAGGGCCAGGGACTGGTCGAGATAGCGGGTCGCTTCGACGACGTTCTCGTAGGCGTTCACGGCGCGCAGGAAGGCGGCGATGTCGCTGATCGCCGCCTTGTCGAGGCGGAAGGGATGTCCTTCGCCGGCTGGCGACTGCTTGAACGTGTCGCTGGCATAGAACGCGATCGCGTCCTCGAGCGTGGCGGCGGCGTTGTTGTGGAAATAGGGTGGTGTGGCCGCCGCTGCCACGAGCGAGGGCACGTTGAACTGATCGTCGCCGTAGGCAAGCCCGCCGGAAGGCGTGCGGCCACCGCAAGCCCCCTTGCTGTCGAGCAGGTGTGGGGAGCCCTTGCCGAAGCCGCCGTCGGCCGGCACGAGGCAGGCCGGCGCGCTGCGCAGCCGGTTGGTGCCGGTCGCGAAGTTGGTGTTGTGGCCGCCGAGCGCCACGTCCTCGTCGTTCGCTCCGGCCTTGTAGTGGCAGGCAAAGCAGCTCGTCTTGGCCCCGTCGTGCAGTGGGCTGTCGAACAGGACCATGCCTCGCTCGACCGAGGCGTCGTAGAACTTCAGCACTTCGTCTTCGCCGGGCTCGACGTCGAGCAATTCCTGTTGGCCGAGGGCGAGCTGGTAGGCGAGCAGGGCATCGAGCTCGTCGTCGCTCGGCACCCTGAAATCCCGGCCCGGCACGCGGGCGAGGCTCTTGGTCATGTGCTGCGCCACGGCGCCGATCGCGAAGCTGCGCAAGGAGCCGTCGCCGGGCGCACCGTCGCCGGACCAGCCCGTCATGTCGGCCAGCGGAAACGCGGTCCCGGGCTTGATCGACAGCCCGAGGCCGAGCACGTGCGGGATGCCGCGGAGCACGCCGGGAACGTGGAAGCCGTCGACGTTCTCGAGGATCAGCGCATAGCGGCGCAGCATGTACGGATTCTCGAGCTTGGCCAGGGCCGGATCGGACTCGGCCACGAACAGCGGATCGTCGGGGGGCAGCTTGGCGATGTAGTTTGGATCGAGGGTGAAGTTGTGCGCTGGCGGGTGGCAGGTGGCGCAGGTGCGCCCATTTCCACCGAAGGTCTCGTACTCGAACAGCTGCCGGCCACGCTCGACCAGCTCGGCCTGCGTGAGCCCGGTCGAGGTGCGTGGTTTGACTTGGCGCAGCGTCTCAACGCCGACGGGAAACGCGGCTTCGTTCGACGATGCTGCCAAGCCAGAACTGCTGCCCATGAGTATGCCTGCGACGAGCATTGCTCCACAGGATGCAGAGAAAATGCCAAGATCTCGGTTGCGCATTCCATCTCCCCTGGACTGATATGATTTTAGGTTGAGCGATGACCAGCACGCCATGGACTGTGGCATGGCCATACATGAAGCCGTTTGATCTGATCGTGACTGACAGACGGGCTGGCTTATGTTGTGATAGGACGAGAGGGCGGGCCGGCTATTCCCGAAGCCGGGTGCGATTTGGCGACATGCATACCTAGGGCTGTCGGGCCAGTCGTCGCGATCCCGCGCAGCGATGGCCGATCGCCTTGCGCCAACTGCCTAGCCTTCGACTGCGATAAGCCTTAATTCCATGAGCCGACGATGCCGATAAGTCGGACTTATCGTGATGACGACGCTTCGCCAGCTTCGCTACTTTGCCGCGCTGGCGCGCCATCGCCATTTCGGCCGTGCGGCCGAGGAATGCGCGGTCAGCCAGCCGGCCCTGTCGGTCCAGATCCAGGAGCTGGAGGCTGGTCTCGGGACGGTGCTGGTCGAGCGCGGGCGTGGCCGCATCGAGCTGACGCCATCGGGCGTGGAGATCGCCCGCCGTGCCCACCGCATCCTGGCCGAGGTCGGGGAACTCGAGGAGTTCGCGCGGCACGGTGGCCGGTTGCTGACCGGTCCGCTGCGGCTCGGAGTCATTCCCTCCATCGCCCCTTATCTGCTGCCCGCGGCGCTGCCGTCGCTGCAGCGGCAACATCCGTCGCTGGCGCTCGAGCTGCGCGAAAGTCAGACCGCCGTGCTGACCGGTGAGCTGCAGCGTGGTCTCCTCGACGCGCTGGTCCTGTCGCTGCCCATCGAGCAGCCCGAGCTGGAGACGTTGGCGCTGTTCGACGATCGTTTCCTGCTGGCGGTGCCTGCGGCGCATCCCCTGGCGGCCGATGCCGCGGGCGCCGCGCGGCTCCTGGTCGAGGAGCGGCTGCTGCTGCTGGAGGACGGGCATTGCCTGCGCGATCAGGCCCTCAGCTACTGCCAGCAGGTCAATCGCGGCGCCACGCCCGGCTTCGCGGCGTCGAGCCTGTCGACCATCATCCAGATGGTCGCCAACGGTCTCGGCATCACCATCCTGCCCGAGCTCAGCCTGCCCTTCGAGGTGCATGACGCGCGCATCGTCCTTTTGCCGTTCGCGGCCCCCGAGCCGAGCCGCACCGTGGCGCTGGCTTGGCGACGCTCGTCGCCGCGGCGGCGGGACTTTCTCGAGCTCGGCAAGCTGCTGGCCGCGAGCCGGGCGCAGGCGCCGTCCCGGCCCGCACCCACCATGGATCACGAGGTCGGCAGGCGTGGGTCGGCCGAATCCGGGAAGATGCCGCCGCAGACCAGCCCGGCATAGCGCCGCTCCATCGGGCTAAGCTCACGGAAATACGCACCGAGCGCGATGTCGCAGGTTGCCGCCATCGTGGCTCGAGCCTGCAGATCGTTCATCTGCCGGCGCTGCTCGATGGCGGCGGCGCCGTAGGTCTGCACCTGGGTGCAGGCGGCAAGGCTCAGGGTGGCCAGCATGACGCCGAGGCACACGCGCATGGAGGGTCTCGCTTGCAGTGACGATTCAAAGGAAAAATATCCTATAAAATGACGAAGCGCAATTATTAATGGTTGAATATCTAGGAGATGAGTCGCTCGAGACTTTCCAGCCGGTCCGCTTCGATGGCGGGCTTGTCCCAGCGGATGCGGTGGATGCGGGGAAAGCGCATCGCCACGCCCGACTTGTGGCGTGTCGAGCGGTGCACGGAATCGAACGCCACCTCGAGCACGAGGCCGGCGCTGACCTCGCGCACCGGCCCGAAGCGCTTGGTGGTATGCTCGCGGATCCAGCGATCGAGCTGCAGGAGCTCGGCATCGGTGTAGCCCGAATAGGCCTTGCCGACGGGTACCAGCTCCGCTCCTTCCGGTCCGTCGCGCCAGGCGCCGAAGGTGTAGTCGGAATAGAAGCTCGACCGCTTGCCGTGTCCGCGCTGGGCGTACATCAGCACCACGTCGAGCGTCAGCGCATTGCGCTTCCACTTCCACCACAGCCCCTTGGGCCGGCCGGCGACGTAGGGGCTGTCCTTGCGCTTGAGCATCAGCCCTTCGATCGGCGTGCCGCGCACACCGCCCCGCAGACGTTCGAGATCGTCGCCGCTGCCGATGGCGACCAGGGGCGAGACGTCCATGCGCCTCGGCCGCTCGCGCGCGACGAACGCCTCGAGCCGCACCCGTCGGGCGACGAACGGCAGCGGGCGCAGATCCTCCTCGCCGTCGAACAGGAGATCGTAGAGGTGCACGAATGCCGGGAACTCCTGCAGCAGGCGGCCGGTGACCACCTTGCGGTTCAATCGCTGCTGCAGATCGTTGAACGAGGCGACCTCGCCCGCGCGCTTGACCAGCAGCTCGCCGTCGAGCACGCCGAGAAAGCCCACGCTCTCGACCAGATCGGGAAAGGTGGCGGTGATGTCGTCGCCGGAACGCGAGTACAGCCGCACGCCCCCGGCCGTGGCCGCGATCTGGATACGAATGCCGTCCCATTTCCACTCGGCGGCGTAGGCATCGAGTTCGGCCAGCACCTTGGTCATGTCCTCGCCCTCGACCGGATGCGCGAGCATCAGCGGGCGGAACACCGGGGCCGCTTCCGCCGTCGGCCGCGGGCCATGACCGTCGAGCCAGGCGAACAACGCGGCGTAGGGCGGCTCCAGCCCGTGCCAGACCTCCTCGATCTCGCTCGGCGGCTGCGCGCCGTACTCGGCGAGCGCGAGCTTGGCGATCCTGGCCGAGACGCCGACGCGCAGGCTCCCGGTCACGAGCTTCAACAGGGCCCAGCGACCGGTGGCGTCGAGCGCATCGAGCCAGGAAGCGACGACCACGGGCAGCTCCTGCTTGCGGGCGGTCTCCAGCTTGGCCACGACCTCCGCCAGAGGCGGCCAGGCATGCGCCCCCGACGGCTCAGGCCACATCAGGGCCGCCGTTTCCGCGAGGTCGCCGACGAAGTCGTGGGACCAGGCGAGCAGAACCGGGTCGGTGCGGCTGCCGATCAGGTCGCGGATCAGTGCCGGCTTGGCCTCGGCGAAGCGCAGCGCGCCGGTCAGCGCCGCCAGGCCCCAGCCGCGGTCGGGGTCCGGCACGTGGCGGAAATAGTCGAGGATCAGCGCGATCTTGACGTTGCGCTGCGGCGTGTAGAGCAGGCGGTCGAGCAGATCGGCGAACGGTTTCACGCGGGCTCGCGGTTCCGGCTGGTGATCGGCTCTCCGACATGGCGCGTCCGCGCGTCGTGGGAAAGGGGCTTCGGTCGCCGCCGCTCTCGTCTAGGGTTGCGCACGACGGGGCCATGGCCTCGCTGCGGGAGCAAGGCACAAGCATGGATCTGCTCTATCGAACCGGCTACCGCGTCGCCTACCGGCTCTTGCAGGTATGGTGGCGGATCCGGGCACCGCAGGCGCATGGGGCTGCGGTCGCGGCCTGGGACGGGGAGCGCCTGCTCGTGGTGCGGACGTCCTACCGACCCGTGTTCGATCTGCCCGGCGGCGGCATCGAGCGCATGGAGACGGCGCTCGCCGCGGCCAGGCGCGAGCTGCGCGAGGAGACCGGCGTGGAGGCACCGGCGGACGCCCTGGTCGATGCCGGGACGTTCCGCTTCGAGGAGAACAGGCGATCGATCACGGCCCAGGTGTTCGAGTGGCGGCCGAGCGGCGCCGTCGTGCCGACGGCCGACCGGCGGGAGATCGTCTGGGCCGGCTACCTGACCGAGGCCGAGCTGGCGCGTGCGCCGCTGACGACGCTGCTCCGGCTTTACCTCGCTGCCGGCGGTGCGCCCGTGGCGGAAACGCGCTAGCTCCGCGCCAGCGGCACGCGCCAGATCTCGCGCGCATAGTCGCGGATCGTGCGGTCGCTGGAGAACCAGCCCATATGGGCGGTGTTCAGCACCGCCTTGGGCCACCAGGCGGCGGGATCGGCGTAAGTCTGTTCGACCTTGCGCTGCATGGCGGCGTACGAGTCGAAATCGTCGGTCACCATGAAGTGGTCGAAGTTGGCGAGATCGTCGAGCAACGGCCGGAAGCGGCCGAGATCGTCCGGAGAGAAATGGCCGCTCTCGATCAGCTCGAATGCCCGTGACAGCCGGGGGCTGGCCTCGATCGTGCGCCGCGGCGTCGGCCGCTCCTGCCGGCGGCGGACCACCTCGGCCGCGGTCAGGCCACAGATGAAGATGTTGTCCGGGCCGACCCGTTCCAGCATCTCGATGTTGGCGCCGTCCAGGGTGCCGATGGTCAGCGCCCCGTTCAGCGCGAACTTCATGTTGCCGGTGCCCGACGCCTCCATCCCGGCCGTGCTGATCTGCTCGGACAGGTCGGCGCCGGGGATGATGATCTCGGCGAGCGAGACATTGTAGTTGGCAAGGAAGACGATCTTCAGCCGGTCGCCGATGACCGGGCTGTTGTTCACCACGGCGGCGACGTCGTTGATGAACTTGATGATCAGCTTGGCCCGCAGGTAGGAGGGCGCGGCCTTGCCGGCGAAGATCTTCACCCGCGGGACGGTGGCGAGACCCGGCTTGTCGAGCAGGTCGGCGTAGGTCGCGACCGCCTCCAGGATGTTCAGCAGCTGCCGCTTGTACTCGTGGATGCGCTTGATCTGCACGTCGAAGATGGCGTCGGTCGGGACGGTCATCTCGTTGCGCTTGGCGATCAGGTTGGCGAGGCGCGCCTTGTTGGCGTTCTTGATCGTGGCAAAGCGCTTCTGGAAGCTCGCATCGGTCGCGTAGGTGGCAAGGTCCTCGAGCCGTTCGAGATCGGTGATCCAGCGGCGGTGGCCCAAGGTCTCGGTGATCAGGCCCGCCAGCTCGGGATTGGCGTCGAGCACCCAGCGTCGCGGGGTCACGCCGTTGGTGATCGAGGTGATGCGGTCGGGAAACAGCTTGTGCAGCGGGCGGAACACCGTCTGCTTCATCAGATCGCCGTGCAGGGCCGAGACGCCGTTGACCCGACGCGAGCCCAGGAACGCCAGATGGCCCATCCGCACCGAGCGCCCATAGCCCTCGTCGATCAGCGAGACATCCGAGAGGAACGGATCCTGCACGTCGGGGCGGGTGCGCAGCTCGGCCAGGATGTAGGCGTTGATCTCGTAGATCAGCTGCAGCTGGCGCGGCAGCAGCCGTTCCATGAGCTGCACCGACCACCGCTCGAGCGCCTCGGGCATCAGCGTGTGGTTGGTGTAGTGGATGGTGCCCCTGGTGATCTTCCAGGCCGACTCCCAGTCCACGCCGTGCTCGTCGATCAGGAGGCGCATCAGCTCGGGCACCGCGATCGCCGGATGGGTGTCGTTGAGCTGGATGGCCGCCTTGTCCGGCAGGCTGGTCAAGTCGGGGTGGTAGGACAGATGTCGCCGGATGATGTCCTGCAGGCTCGCCGAGGTGAAAAAGTACTCCTGCTTCAGCCGCAGCTCCTGGCCGGCCTCGGTGGCGTCGTTGGGGTAGAGCACGCGGCTGATGCTCTGCGAGAGCGTCTGGTCCTGCACCGCGCGCATGTAGTCGCCGCGGTTGAAGGCCTCGAGATCGATCAGGTTGCCGCTCTGCGCCGACCACAGGCGCAGCGTGTTGACGTGCCGGCCGCCCCAGCCGACCACCGGCGTATCGTAGGCGACGGCCAGAACGCGCTGGCCGCCCTCCCAATGATGGATGCGCTGCCCCGAGGTATCGCGCTCCTCGCGGACGTGCCCGTAGAGGCGGATCGGGTAGACGGCCTCCGAACGCTCGAACTCCCAGGGGTTGCCGAACGCCAGCCAGTCCTCCGGCCGCTCGACCTGCCAGCCGTCATCCAAGCCCTGCTTGAACAGCCCGTGCTCGTAGCGGATGCCGTAGCCGTAGGCGGCGATCCCCAGGGTTGCCATGCTGTCGAGCAGGCAGGCGGCGAGACGGCCAAGGCCGCCATTGCCGAGGGCGGCATCCGGCTCGACCTTGAACACGGCTTCCGCGTCCACGCCGAGCCCGCCCAGGGCGTTGCTCGCGGTCTCGTAGAGGCCGAGATTGTGCAGCGAATCGACCAGCAGACGGCCGATCAGGAACTCGAGGCTCAGATAATAGACGCGCTTGCGATCATTGTCGTAGACGGTCCGCGTCGTCGTCATCCAGCCGTCGACCAGCCGGTCGCGCACGGCCAGCGCCAGCGCAAAGAACCAGTCGTGGCGAGTCGCGTTCTGCGGATCCTTGCCGACTTGATAGATCAGCTTGCCGAGGATCGCCCGTCGGAATCCCTCCTGGTCGAGCCGAAAGGAGGTGAGCCCAATCGCATACTCGGTCATCGTTTACCCCGCTATCGTCTGCCGTTCCGTCGGGCTGCCTCGCGCGACACTACGCGGCGGGCGATTACGTGCAAGTTCCGGGCCGCAGCGGAGCCGGTCCGGCCCGAAGAAAACCGTCCCCAGGGCGGCCCTATTCGGCGCCGAGGCTTGACCGGCGGCGGCCGCATCTCGATGGTCGCGGTCCGCAAGCAGCGAGGGGAGGAGTGGAACGTGCGTCTGACCGGCAAGGCACGGCTGGCCGGCATCGTGGGCTGGCCGGTGAGCCACTCGCTTTCGCCACGCCTGCACGGCCATTGGTTCGAGCGCTACGGCGTCGACGGCGCCTACGTGCCACTGCCGGTGCAGCCGGCAGATCTCGAGCTCGCGTTCAAGGCACTGCCGCGCCTGGGCTTTCGCGGCTGGAACGTGACCGTGCCGCACAAGGTGGCGGCATGCCCCCTGGTCGACGAACTCGATCCGGCGGCGGCCCGGCTCGGTGCCCTGAACACCGTGCTCGTGCTGGAGGACGGGCGGACCCGGGGCCTCAACACCGACGGGCTCGGTTTCGTGGCCAACCTGCGTGCACAGGCGCCCGCCTGGCGGCCGGAGGCCGGCCCGGTGCTGCTGCTGGGCGCCGGAGGTGGCGCCCGCGGTGTCGGCGGCGCGCTGCTTGCGGCCGGCGTACCGGCATTGCGCCTGACCAACCGGACCGGGGCCGTGGCCGAGACCCTGGCCGCCGAGCTGGCCGTGTTCGAGCGGCCGATCGAGGTCGTGCCCTGGGCGGCGCGCGCGACGGCGCTGGCCGACGTGACGCTCGTCGTCAACTGCACGAGCCTCGGCATGCGCGGTCAGCCGGCACTCGAGCTGTCGCTTGCCGCCTTGGCGCCGACGGCGGTGGTCGCGGATCTGGTCTATGTCCCGCTGGAGACGCCGCTCCTGGCGGAGGCACGCGCACGCGGGCACGCGGCCGTGGACGGGCTCGGCATGCTGTTGCATCAGGCCGTCCCCGGCTTCACGCACTGGGGCGGGGTCGTGCCCGCGGTGGATGCCGAGCTGCAGGCGGTCATGCTGGCCGGCGTCGCCGCGGGCTGACCGAGCGGCGGGCCTAGAACGTGCGGGTGACCTTGCGCAGGCCCGGCGGGCGGTCGGGATCGCGCCCGCGCCGGCGGGCCAGCGCCTCGGCCAGCGGGTAGAACGCCTGCAGCGCCACGATCGGGTCGAGGAGCGGATGCAGCGGCGGCGGCAGCGGCAGGTGCTCGCCGGCCCCAGGCTCCGGGCTCGCCAGCAGCACCTGCGCGCCGATCTCGGCGAGATCGGCCGCAAACTTGCGCGCGTCCTCGCCGCCCGCGTCGGCGAGGCCGTAGACCAGCACCGGAAAGCCCGGGCCGATCACGGCCTTGGGCCCGTGATGGATCTCGGCGGCGCTCATCGCCTCGGCCAGGACGCTGGAAGTTTCCTTGAGCTTGAGCGCGGTCTCCTCGGCGATCCCGAGGCCCGGGCCACGCCCGACCACGTAGAGGCGCGAGGTCTGCTCCAGGACCGGCAGGGCGGCCGACCAGTCGCAGGCGAGGGCGGCGCGCAGCCGGTCCGGCAGCTGCCCCAGAGCGTCGAGCAGCGCGCGGTCGTTCTGCCAGGTCGCCACCAGCCGGGCGCAGGCGGTCAGCGTCGCGATGACGCTCTTGGTGGCGGCGACGCTCTGCTCGGGACCGGCATGCTGCGGCAGCACGTGCGTCGCGGTGCGCGCCAGCGGCGAATCGGGCTGGTTGACGATGGCCGCCGTGATGGCACCGCCGTCGCGCGCGGCTGCCAGGGTGCTGACGATGTCGGGGCTGGCGCCGGATTGCGACAGGGACACGACGAAGCTGCGTTCGAACGCCAGCTTGGCGCCGTAGCGGGTGACCAGTGAAGGTGGCAGGGATGCGGTCATCCGCCCGGCCACGATCCCGATCAGGCTGGCAAGGTAGAGCGCCGCGTGATCCGAGCTGCCGCGGGCGATGGTGGCGACGAATGCCGGCTCGTGGGCACGCAAGGCGGCGGCGAGGGCGCCGTAGGCATCCTCGTCACGGGCGAGCATCGCGGCGACCCGGTCGGGGGCGGCTCGAGTCTCCTCGAGCATGAGCGAGGTCAAGGCAGGGCTCCTTCCTTCAGATGACATCGGGATATTCCGCCGGCACTCGGCCCGTGGCGATCAACCAGGCGCCGTGCAGCGGATCGGTCTGCTGCGTGGCGGGCAGGAGGACGTCGCCGAACACGGCCTCGAAATAGGGCCGGTAGATCGGGGCGAGCCCACCGCCGAGGCACAAAGGTGCGCTGTTGCCCGGTTTTAAGGCGCGGGCCAGGCGCAGCAGATGGGTGGCGCCCTCGTCCAGCAGGCTCACGCCGAGAGGATCGCCGGTGCCGGCGGCCGCCACGACGGCTGGCGCCATGGCGGCGAACGACGCCGCCGGTGCATCCTTGAGCCAGGCGAGGATGGCCTCGCGCTCCGTGCCGACGGTCGCTGCGGCCGTCTGCCAGAGCGTGCTCTCGGGCACGGCCGCGGCCCCGTCCAGCCGGTCCAGGTACTCGGTGGCGAGGCGGAAGCCGAGCCAGGCCCCACTGCCCCGATCGGCAACGGGAAATCCCCAGCCGCTGCGCACCTTGGGCGCCTCACCGGGCGCGCTGCCGTACGCGACGATACCGGTGCCGATCGACAGCAGCGCGCCGGGGTCGGTCGCGAACACGCCGAGAAAGGCCGTGTAGCCGTCGTTGGACAGCCGGCGCGCCGCGAAGCCGGGAAAGGCCGCGGCGAACGCCCGGCGTTGCGGCGCACCGCTCACGCCGGCAAGGCCGGCACTGATCACGGTGCTGCCGGCGATGGCCTCGGGCGCCACGCCGGCTGCGGCGCACAGCTCCAGCCAGGCATGGGTGATCGCCGCCAGACCGGCGGCCGGCTTCCGATACAGGTTGGCCGGACCGGCGCGGCAGCTGGCGAGCCGCTCGCCTGCCGTCGTCCACAGGGCGGCAGCGGTCTTTGTGCCGCCGCCGTCGATGACCAGAACATGGGTGCTGTCGTTCATGTGCGTATGATACCAAAAAGGTGCCAATTTGCAAGACGCTGCGTTCTAGCCAAACGATTTCCGCGATGTATCGGAAAAAATCTGGTTTTGATTATGTTCCTGTTGCCAATTGGTATTTAAGTGGTATGTATCGGCGCAACGGAATGGAGGGAGCATGGACACCGAAGGCAGGCTCGAGCGCTATCGTGAAGCCTACCGCTGGCCGGCCGAGGAATCGCTGGCGGCGATGCTCGACAACCAGCAAGGCGCGTTCGTCGCCGTGCGCAATGCGCTGCCGGCCCTGGCGCGTGCGGCAGAGGCCGCTGCGGCACGGCTCGGCGAGCATGGCCGCCTCGTCTATGTCGGCGCGGGAGCGTCCGGGCGGCTGGCTGTCCAGGACGGGGTCGAGCTTTACCCGACCTTCGGCTGGCCGACCGAGCGGCTGATCTACCTGCTCGCCGGTGGCCTGGACGCGGTGGTGCGCTCGCTGGAAGGCTCGGAGGACGATGCCGAGGCCGGTCGCGTGGCGGTGGCGGACTTGACGCCCGGGCCGGCGGACGTGGTGATCGCAGTGGCGGCTTCCGGCACCACGGCATTCACGCGCGCAGCACAGACGGCGGCGCGTGCTGCCGGCGCCCTTACCGTGGCGTTGGCCAACAACCCGACGGCCCCGCTGCTGGCCGAGGCCGAGATTCCGGTCCTCTTGCACACCGGAGCCGAGTTCCTCGCCGGTTCGACCAGGATGACCGCCGGCACGGCGCAGAAGATCGCGCTCAATCTTTTCTCGACGCAGCTCATGATCGAGCTCGGCCGCGTCTACCAGGGCCTGATGGTCGACGTCGTGGCCTCGAATGCCAAGCTCGTGGCGCGAAGCCATCGGATCGTGCAGGCTATCGCCGGCTGCGATCTGGAGGCGGCCGCAACCGCATGGGAACGTGCCGGGCGGGACATCAAGCTCGCCGTGCTGCTGCTCGACGGCTTCGACCACGATCGGGCGTCGGCACTGCTGGCCGAGGCGCAAGGCGATCTGCGCCGCATCCATTTCCGTCACCCCACCCCACGCTGACCCCAACCCTCAGGGAGGCTTTCACATGGCGATTTCGCATCGGATCGTGCTGCCCTTGGCGGCCCTGCTGCTGGCCGGCACCGGCCTTTCTACGGCCCACGCCGCCGAGCTGGTCATCGAGAGCTGGCGCAACGACGACCTGCCGATCTGGCAGGAGAAGATCATCCCGGCCTTCGAGGCCAAGCATCCCGACATCAAGCTCAAGTTCCAGCCGACGGCGCCGAAGGAGTACAATTCGGCCCTGAACGCGAAGCTCGACGGCGGCACGGCCGGCGACATCATCACCTGCCGGCCGTTCGACGCCTCGCTGCAGCTGTTCCAGCGCGGCAAGCTCGAATCGCTGAGCGGCATGCCGGAACTGCAGAACTATCCCGATTTCGCGCTCGCCGCCTGGAGCACGGACGACGGCAAGAACACGTTCTGCATTCCGGTGGCGTCGGTCATCCACGGCTTCATGTACAACAAGGACATCTTCAAGGAACTCGGCCTCGAGGTGCCGACCACCGAGGCCGAGTTCTTCGCCGTGCTCGACAAGATCAAGGCGAACGGCAGCTACGTGCCGCTCGCCATGGGCACCGTCGACCAGTGGGAGGCGGCGACCATGGGCTACAACAATGTCGGGCCGGTGTACTGGAAGGGCGAGGCGGGTCGCAAGGCGATCATCGACGGCACCGCGAAGCTCACCGATGCTCCCTATGTCGAGCCGTTCGAGGTGATCGCCCGCTGGAAGCCCTATCTCGGCGACGGCTTCGAGGCCCAGTCCTATCCGGACAGCCAGAACCTGTTCACGCTCGGCCGCGCTGCGATCTACCCGACCGGTAGCTGGGAAATCTCGCCGTTCACCAAGGATGCGTCGTTCGAGATGGGCGCGTTCAAGCCGCCGGTGAAGAACGCCGGCGACAAGTGCTACATCACCGACCATGTCGACCTCGGCATGGGCATCAACGCGGCCAGCCCGAACAAGGAGGCCGCCAAGGTCTTCATCGAGTGGGTCGGCACCAAGGAGTTCGCCGAGCTCTACAGCAACGCGCTGCCCGGCTTCTTCTCGCTGTCCAAGGAGCCGGTCACGCTCGAGAACCCCGTGGCCAAGGAATTCGTCGCCTGGCGCGGCGAGTGCGACGCGACGATCCGGCTGCCGTACCAGATTCTCAGCCGCGGCACGCCCAACCTCGAGAACGATCTCTGGGTGGTCTCGGCCAACGTGATCAACGGCAAGCAGACGCCGCAGGATGCCGCCGCCCAGCTCCAGAAGGGTCTCGCCTCCTGGTACGCACCACAACAGAAGTGAGCCGGTGGACCGGCCGGCTCGCCGGCCGGTCCCGGGCCCCAGCCGTTCAGGGATGAGCAGTCATGGCCGACAAGACGGTTCCGGGCGTGGCGGCCGAGGTCCTCGCGGATGACATGCGAGCGATCTCGGCGTCTGCGACACCGGCCGCCAAACGCGGATTTCCTTGGCACATCGTCGTCTTTCTGGCACCCGCCGTGATCATCTACACGGCGGTGATGATCGTGCCGCTGGCCGAGACCTTGCGTCTGTCGTTCTTCAATCGCGACGCCGGCGGTGCCGAGATTTTCGTCGGGTTGCAGAACTTCAGCCAGCTGTTTTTCGACGAGCGCTGGTCCGGGCAGTTCTGGAACGCGCTCTGGAACAATCTCTACTTCTTCTTGATCCACATGCTGGTGCAGAACCCGATCGGCGTGGCGCTGGCGGCGATCCTGTCCATGGCGCACCTGCCCGGGCGGACCTTCTACCGCACCGCCATCTTCGTCCCGACCATGCTGTCGGTCGTGATCATCGGCTTCGCCTGGAAGCTCATCTTGAGCCCGATCTGGGGCGTGTCCTCGACGCTGCTCGACGCCGTCGGGCTGAAATGGCTGTACGCGCCGTGGCTCGGCAAGGAAGAGTATGCGCTGACCGCCCTGTCCCTGATCTCGGTCTGGCAATATGTCGGCATCCCGATGATGCTGATCTATGCCGCCCTGCTCAACATTCCCGATGAGGTCATCGAGGCGGCGGATCTCGACGGCGTGCGCGGCCTGTCCCTGTTCTTCAAGGTGAAGCTGCCGCTGATCCTGCCCTCGATCGGGATCATCTCGATCCTCACCTTCATCGGCAACTTCAACGCGTTCGATCTGATCTACGCGACGCAGGGCGCGCTGGCCGGGCCGAATTACGCCACCGACATCCTCGGCACGTTCCTCTACCGCGTGTTCTTCGGCTTCCAGCTCCAGGTCGGCGATCCGCACATGGGCGCCGCGATCGCCACGGTGATGTTCCTGATCATCCTGACCGGCGTGATGCTCTACCTGCTCGGCGTGCAGCGGCGCATGACCCGCTACCAGTTCTGAGGGAGGCAAGACGATGACCCTCAATCGCCGCGACTTCGTCGGCCAGGGCATGGCCCATCTCATCCTGATCGCCTACACGATCATCGCCTTGTTCCCGATCGTGCTGGTGCTGTTCAACTCGATCAAGAACAAGAAGGCGATCTTCGGGGCGCCGCTGGCGCCTCCGACACCCGAGACCTTCACGCTCGCCGGCTTCAAGACGGTGCTGGCCCAGGGTGATTTCACCCTCTACTTCGGCAACAGCCTCATCGTCACGCTGGTCTCGCTGTTCCTGATCCTGCTGCTCGGCGCCATGGCCGCGTTCGCGCTGGCCGAGTACCGGTTCCCCGGCAACACCCTGCTCGGCCTGTTCATGGCCTTGGGCATCATGATCCCGATCCGGCTGGGAACGGTCGGCATCCTCGAGCTGATGGTGCGCCTGGGCATGGTCAACACGCTGACCGCGCTCATCCTGGTCTACGCCGCGCAGGGACTGCCGCTGGCGATCTTCATCCTGTCCGAGTTCATGCGCGGCGTCTCCAAGGATCTCAAGGATGCCGGGCGGATCGACGGCCTGTCCGAGTACCGGATCTTCTTCCAGGTGGTGCTGCCGCTGATGCGGCCGCCGATGGCGACCGTGGCCGTGTTCACCATGATCCCGGTCTGGAACGATCTCTGGTTCCCGCTGATCCTGGCGCCGGGCGAGGCCACCAAGACCATCACCCTGGGTGCGCAGATGTTCGTCGGCCAGTTCGTCACCGACTGGAACGCGGTCCTCGCCGCCCTCTCGCTCGCGATCATCCCGGTGCTGCTCCTCTATGTCGTGTTCAGCAAGCAGCTGATCCGCGGCATCACCTCCGGCGCCGTCAAATAGAACTTCCTGCAGGACATCCTCTCATGGCCAAGCTCAAGATCGATCAGGTCCGCAAGTCGTTCGGCAAGACGGACGTCTTGAAGGGCGTCAACCTCGACATCGCCGACGGCGAGTTCATCGTGCTGCTCGGGGCATCCGGCTGCGGCAAGTCCACGCTGCTGCGGATCATCGCCGGGCTGGAGACGCAGACCTCCGGGCACATCAGCATCGGTGGCCAGGTCGTCGACAACCTGCCGCCGGCCAAGCGCGGCATCGCCATGGTGTTCCAGAGCTACGCGCTCTACCCGCATCTCGACGTCGCCGGGAACTGGGCCATGGGGCTCAAGCAGGCCGGCGAATCGCAGCAGCTCATCGAGCAGCGCACCAAGGAGGCGGCGCGCATCCTCGCCATGGAGAACCTGCTCGCCCGCAAGCCGTCCGAACTCTCGGGCGGCCAGCGGCAGCGGGTCGCCATCGGCCGGGCGATCGTGCGCCACCCGCAGGTGTTCCTGTTCGACGAGCCATTGTCGAATCTCGATGCCGCCCTGCGCGCCAGCGTGCGTTTCGAGATCGCCCGTCTGCACAAGCAGCTCGGCGCCACCATGGTCTACGTCACCCACGATCAGGTCGAGGCGATGACCCTGGCCGACCGCATCGTCGTCATGGACAAGGGCATCGTGCAGCAGGTGGGCTCGCCCGAGGAACTGTACCGGCGGCCCGGCAACGTGTTCGTCGCGGGCTTCATCGGCTCGCCCAAGATGAACTTCCTCAAGGGGCAGTGGGGCGGGGCGGGCCAGGTGCGGCTCGGCAGCGACGCGAGCCTCGCGATCGGCGATCTGCCGGTGCCGGCCAACCAGAGCGAGATCGTGCTCGGCGTCCGCCCGGACGGGTTCACGGTCACCGAGCCCGGTGCCGCCACGCTGCGCGGGCGGATCGTGCTCAACGAGTATCTGGGGCGCGAATCGTACCTGCACCTCGATCTCGCGCATGGCGGCACGGCGGTGGTCGAGGTGTCGCCCGACCTGCATCTGCCCGCCGGCACCGATGTCGGCCTTGCGGTCAAGCCGGGCGCCGCGCACCTGTTCGGCAGCGCCGACCAGCGGCGTCTGGCGGCGTGAGCGCAAGCGCGATGCTGGCGGTCGCCGAGGCCGAGCTGTCGTCCGCCGAACCGGTCTGGGACCTGGACGAGCTGCGTCCGGACCCGGCCGGGACCGCCCCGCTCTACCTGCAGATCGTCGAGCGGATCGCGGCCGCCATCACCTGCGGGCGGCTCAAGGACGGCGAGGCGCTACCGCCCGAGCGGGCGCTGTCGGAGCGGCTCGAGGTCTCCCGCACGACGGTGCGCAAGGCGCTGGACGAGCTGACCGCGCGCGGCCTCGTCACCTCGCGGCACGGCTCGGGCAACTTCGTCGCCGCCCGGCTCGAGCAGCCCCTGGCGCGGCTGTCCAGCTTCAGCGAGGACATGCGCGCGCGGGGCCGGCGGCCGGGGTTCGTCTGGGTCGAGCGCGGCGTCTTCGACCCGTCGCCGGAGGAGCTGATCGCGCTGGGCCTGACCAGCGGCGAGCAGGTTTCCCGCTTCGTCCGGGTCCGCTTGGCCGATGACGAGCCGCTGGCACTGGAACGGGCGACGATTGCCGCCCGGTACCTGCCGGAACCGGCGACGGTGGAGGACTCGCTCTACACGGCCCTGCGCGAGCGTGGTCTCGAGCCGGTCCGTGCCTTGCAACATCTTCGCGCCGTCGCCGTCGGTGCGGCCGACGCCGAGCATCTGGGCATTCCGGCCGGGAGCCCGGTGATGGCGACGGTCCGCTACGGCTATCTCGGCGATGGCCGCCCGGTCGAATTCACGCGCTCGATCTACCGTGGCGATCGCTACGATTTCGTCGCCGAGATGCGTCGCGGTTGAGCCGGAAGGAACGCAGGCTTTGGACCAGTTCAAGCTCGAGGGCCGTATCCTCACCCCCGCCGGGTGGGTCGACGGAACCGTGCGCGGCACGGCACAGATCCACACCATCGAGCCGGGCCCGGCGCCGCGGGACCGCTTCATCATTCCGGGCTTCGTCGACCTGCACGTGCACGGCGGCTTCGGGGCCGACTGCATGGATGGTGCCGATGCGGTACGGCAGATGGCGCGCTTCCATGCCAGGCACGGCACCACCGCGCTGCTCGCCACCACGGTTACCGCCGCCGCCGCCGACCTGCGGGCGGCGATGGCTGGCATCGGCGCCGCCACGCGCGAGCCTGCCAGCGTGGGAGCCCGCATCCTCGGCGCGCACCTCGAAGGGCCGTTCATCAGCCCGCGGGCGCTCGGCGCGCAGCCGCCCTATGCGATCGCGCCGGATCTGGCCCTGCTCGAGGAACTCGCTGCCCTGGCCCCGATCCGGGTCGCCACCTTCGCACCCGAGATCGACCCGGACGGCGTGCTGCTGGCGGCGTTCCGGCGGCTCGGCGTCCGGGCTCAGATCGGCCATACCACCTGCACCTATGCGCAGGCCCGCGCGGCGCTGGCCGCCGGTGCCGCCGGGTTCACGCATCTGTTCAACGCCATGTCCCGGCTGCACCATCGTGAAGCCGGTGCCGTCGGGGCGGCGCTGGCCCTGTCCGCATCGGCCGAGATCATCCTCGATTTCCACCATGTCGACGAGGGTGCGGCCCGCACCGCCTTGCGCGCGATCCCGCGCCTGCACTGCGTCACCGATGCCGTGGCCGCGGCCGGCATGCCGGATGGTCAGTACCATCTGGGTACGCATGCGATCACCAAGCGCGGCGACACCGTGCGGCTGGCCGACGGCAGCCTCGCCGGCAGCGTGCTGACGATGGACCAGGCGCTGCGCAACCTTCTCGCTCTGGACGTTCCGCTGGCCGAGGCGGCGCGCCGCTGCAGCACGCTGCAGGCCGACTATCTGGGCTTGGAGGATCGCGGTCGACTCGTGCCGGGGGCTGCAGCCGACATCGTCGTGCTCGACGGCCGTGGCGAGCTGCAACGGGTTATGGTCGAGGGCCGTCCGGTCGAGCCGTGAGGACGATGCTCGACCTCGACCCGCGGTCGGTGCATGCAGGATCCCGATCGAGCCATCGAGCCGGAGAACCGTCCATGTACATCGCGATGAACCGCTTTTCGGTCCGCAGAGGCAGCGAGGCCGATTTCGAGGCGGTCTGGCTCGGCCGCGACAGCCATCTCGACCGCGTGCCGGGCTTCGTCGAGTTCCATCTGCTCAAAGGCCCCGCGCGCGAGGACCACGTCCTCTACGCGTCGCACACCATCTGGCAGTCGCGCGAGGCGTTCGAGGCCTGGACACGTTCCGAGGCGTTCCGTGCGGCGCACAAGGATGCCGGCGGCAACAAGCCGCTCTATCTCGGGCATCCTGCGTTCGAGGGCTTCGAGGTCGTCCAGACGGTGGCGCGCAGCACCACCTGAAACGCGAAACGGCCCGGGGCTGGCCCGGGCCGTCGCGTGGGACAAGATCGTTCGGCTCAAGCCTGCAGGCGATTCTCGACGTACTTGATCAGCACGCCCAGGCACTCCTCGATCGGCAGCTCGTCGGTCGGCACCTGGAGATCCGGATGCTCCGGCGCCTCGTACGGGCTGCTGATGCCGGTGAAGTCCGGGATCTCGCCCTTGCGGGCGCGCTTGTAGAGGCCCTTGGGATCCCGGTCCTCGCAGGCCGCGAGCGACGCCTTGACGTAGATCTCGTGGAACGCGTCCTTGACCGCCGTCCGGGCGCGCTCGCGATCGGAGCGGTAGGGCGAGATGAACGAGCTGATGACGATGAAGCCGGCATCGGCGAACAGCGCCGCGACCTCGCCGACGCGGCGGATGTTTTCCGCGCGGTCTTCCGGACTGAAGCCCAGATTGGCGTTGAGGCCACCGCGGATGTTGTCGCCGTCGAGCACGTAGACCTGATAGCCCTTGGCGAACAGCTCCCGCTCGAGCGCCAGCGCCAGCGTCGACTTGCCGGCACCGGACAAGCCGGTGAACCACAAGACGGCACCCTTGTGGCCGTTGCGAGCCGAGCGTGCCTCGCGGGTGACGGCGTGGCCGACCGCGGTGATGTTGGTCGAGCGGACGGTGATCAGCTCGCGCTGGTCGGGGTAGCCGTCCATCGAGATGATGCCGCCGCCCATCGGCATGTAGTCCTCGACGAGGACGAACCGGCCGGTGATCGGGTTCTGCAGATGCTCGTCCAGCGCCAGCATCCGCTTGGTGCGCAGGACCACCTCGCCGGCGCCGTTGCGCTCGATGCGCTCGGCGCCCTTGCTCGACAGATCCGAGGTATCGATCACCCGCTCGATGGCCTCAACCGTGACCGGGGCCTCGAGCGTGCCGAGCTTCAGCTTGTAGGTGTTGCCGACCAGCACCGGCCGATGGCCGAGCCAGAACAGCCGCGCCTTGAACACGTTGCTCTCGATCGGCGCATGCTGGACGTGGCTCATCACCTCGCCGCGCTCGACGAAGATCTGCTCGGTCAGGGTGACGCCGATGCTCTGCCCGGCCTGCGCCAGCTGCGGCGCCTCCGGCACGTGCCAAGCCTCGATGGACTTGACCTTGGCGGTCTTGTTCGACGGCGAGAAGATCACCTCGTCGCCGACCTCGAGCGTGCCGCTCTCGATGCGGCCGGCGATGATCCGGCGCTGGTCGAATTTGTAGACGTCCTGCACCGGCATGCGCAGCGGCCGCTGCGTCGGCAGCTCCGTGTACTGGAAAGCGTCCAGTGCCTGCAGCACGGTCGGCCCCTGGTACCAGGGCATGGCCGGCGAGTGCTCGACCATGTTGTCGCCCTCGCGGGCCGAGATCGGGATGATGCAGGTCGGCTGCACGCCGAGGCCGCGCAGGTAGGTGCGGTACTCCTCGGCGACCTGGCCGAACCGGTCGGCGGAGTAGCCGACCAGGTCCATCTTGTTGACCAGGACGGCCACCTGCTTCACGCCCAGGAGGTGCAGCAGGTAGCCGTGGCGCCGCGACTGCTCCTGGACGCCTTCGTGCGCGTCGATCAGCAAGAGGGCCGCCTCGGACGAGGCGGCGCCGGTCACCATGTTCTTGAGGAATTCCTTGTGCCCGGGCGCATCGATGATGACGTAGGGCCGCTTCGTCGTATGGAACCAGATCTGCGTCGTGTCGATCGTGATGCCCTGGTCGCGCTCGGCCTGGATCGCGTCCATGAGGAAGGCCCACTCGAACGGCATGCCGCGCTTCTCGGACATGGCCTTGATGGCTTCGAGCTTGCCTTCGGGCAACGAGCCGGTTTCGTGGATCAGGCGGCCGACCAGGGTCGACTTGCCGTGATCGACGTGGCCGACGATGACGATCTTGAGTTGACGGGTCTCGCGGGGTGTCTGGGTCATGGCGGCAGGCCTGGCCTTACATGTAGCCGGCGGCGCGTAGCCGCTCGAACGCGTCCTCGGATTCGTGGTCCATCGCCCGGCCGGCGCGCTCGGGCACGCGGGTCGTCTCCAGCTCGGCGATGATGTCGTCGAGCGAGGCGGCGTTGCTGTCGATCGGTGAGGTGATGTCCTGGTCGCCCAGCGAGCGGTAACGCTTGCCGTTCTTGGCGAAATAAAGGTCGATGACCGGAATGTTCTCGCGCTTGGTGTACTTCCAGATGTCGACCTCGGTCCAGTGCAGCAACGGGTGCACGCGGACGTGGGTGCCTTCCGGGAAGCTCGTCATGTACTGGTTCCAGAACTCTGGCGGCTGATCCTTCAGGTTCCAGCTATTGTCCTCGCCACGCGGGCTGAAATAGCGTTCCTTGGCGCGGATCGCTTCCTCGTCGCGGCGGATGCCGAGGATCAGGCCGTTGAAGCCGTGCTTGGCGATCGCGTCCTTCAGGCCCAGGGTCTTGCGCGCGGCCGAGCGGGCGGCCGGCGGCAGGGACGCGTCGGTCGCCTCCAGCGGCGGGCAGATCTCCCGGATGAAGTTGAGGTTCCACTCCTTCTCGTAGCGGTCGCGGAAGGCGTACATTTCCGGGAACTTCTTCTCGGTGTCGACGTGCATGACCGGGAAGGGGACGTGACCGAAAAAGGCCTTGCGCACCAGCCACAGGACGACGTTGCTGTCCTTGCCGAGCGACCACAGGATCGCCAGCTTCTCCAGCTTGGCGAAGGCCTCGCGCAGGATGTAGATGCTCTCCGCTTCCAACGCGTCCAGATGGTTCATGCCGAACTTCCTGAGGTGAGTGGCGCACCGACCTCGGCCGTCGCGGTTCGCGCGCGGCGACGGCGATCAGGATCGGGTAAAGCTGACGATTGCAGGAATCGCACTTCGACGCCAAAACTGTTCTCGCGGTTGCGAGACAGCGCTTTATTCACACCCGATCCTTCGCCGTCAACCCGGGCCTGGACCTGGATCGCGGCATCCGGCCGGAGCGTGCTCCGCACAGCACGGCATGCCGCGCGGGACTCCGACCGTACGGCTACCAGTAGCGGATGTCGCCCGTGTCGACGTGGACGAAACCCGACTGCGGATAGTAGCCGACCCCGCCGCCCTTGAGCCGGACCGCCGCCTCGCGCACGACGCGCAGCGAGCGGTCGGGGATGAACAGGTCGATGGCCATTGCCCGCATGTGCAGGCTGTTGCGGGCGGCGCCGCGGTGCTGCCGCCGCAGCATCGCGTTGGTCGTGGGCGAGCGGTAGCCGCAGAACACCTGGACCGGTGCCTTCGATCCCAGGGTCCGGCGCAACGACCAGAGGAGATCGAGGAGCTGCGGGTCGATCGGGCGGGCGGTGTTGTCCCGCCAGTCGCGCAGATGGTGCGTTGCCGCCTGCAGCGCTTCGGGCAGGTAGCGCCCGTTGGCGAAATAGGCCGTGTCGAGGACTTCACCGGTGTGGCAGTGGTGCAATTGCACCGAGCGCTGCTGGAGCGCAGCCTCGGCTTCGCGCGGGCGCAGGCCCGCGACGGCAAGGGCCAGGGGAGCGGCTAGACCAAGCGCGAAGCGGCGCCGGGTGAGGCAGCCGGGTAGGGCCTGTTCGGGCATCGTCACCTCGTTGAGAGGTTCATTTTGGGGCAAGTGAAAACCCGTCTTTGGCAGACGTGGCTAATTCATCGCAGTACGCAGCCAAAGCGCGTGAGTCAACTACCGCGAGAAATCTGTTGCGCCTGTGCACCATGCCGGATCAATCGCCATGGTTTGCGGCCGTGCCGCTGGAGGGTTGCCGTTCGTTCAGCTCAGCGCCGTCTTCACCAGCGCGCTCGCGGCGCGGTTGTCCAGACCGGCGCCGTGCTTGGCCTTCAGGGCCGCCATGACTTGGCCCATCGCCTTGCTCGAGCGCTCCGGTAACGCGGCGACGATCTCGTCGATGCTCGCCTGCAATTCTTGTTCCGAAAGGGCGCGCGGTAGATAGCCCTCCAGGATCGCCTGCTCGGCCCTGGCCGTGCCGGCGTCCAGGCCCTTGCCGTCGAGCAGGCCGATCGTCTCCTCGGTCGCTTTGAGGAAGGAGCGGATGGTCCGCACCACCTGTGCGTCGTCCGGCGTTTTGCTGTCCTTGGTGGCCGCGGCAAACAGCGTGCCGAGCAGATTCTTGCGCAACTCGTCCCGCGCCTTCATCGCCTGCAGGCGATCCGCCTTGATCCGTTCGATCAGCATGTCTAAGCGCTCCTGCTCGAGGCCGTGCTCCGGCCGATGGGGAAAGGTTGCCGCCATGTCTCGCCGCCTGATCTCGTCCGGCTCGTCGTTCGAAGCGGAGATCGGCTATTCGCGGGCGGTGGTCGACGGGGGCTGGGTTTTCGTCTCTGGCACGACCGGCTTCGACTACGCCACCATGACCATTGCCGCCGATGTCGCAAGCCAGTGCGAACAGGCCCTGCGCAACATCGACACCGCCTTGCGCGAGGCAGGCGCCGAGATGGCCGATCTGGTCCGCGTCCGCTACATCCTGCCCGATGCCGGCGACTTTCCGGCCTGCTGGCCGATCCTGCGCCGTTGGCTGGGGAAAATTCGACCGGCCGCGACCATGCTGCAGGCAGGGCTCGCCGATCCACGCATGCGCATCGAGATCGAGGCCACCGCTCGGCTGCGGGACGACGGCAAGCTTCCGCCCGGTTGAAGACGGCCCTAGGAGCGCGGTTCCGCCGACGACGGTTTGGCCCAGGCGCTGAGGTTGCAGGCCTCGCCCTGCACGGCCCAGCTCGTGACGTTCTGCGCCATCCGGCACTCGGCCATCCGCAGCCCGGCCGCCGTGTTCAGGCAGACCCGCTCGCCGACGTGGTAACGCTGGCCATTGGCGCGGCACATGCAGTTGGCGTGCGGATCCGGCGCCGGTGCGGCGGCGACGAGAAGGCCGACGCCTGCCGCCAACAATGCACCTCGCCACACTTCGAGCGGTGATCCGGCGACGCTGCCGATCGACATCGCGATCCCTCCTTGCCCCGACCCTCGCCCGGTGCGATCTCGGCGTCGAACGGGATGGCCACGGCCGGCGAGGATTCGCTGCTGCGGCCCTCGACCGCACGGTCGAGTTCGACGGCGAATTGGCAGGCAGCATGCATATTCCGTCAGCGCGGGGTCTGCTGGCAAGCCCATGCGATGTTCGAAGGGACACACCGCAACTGGCGCCGGATCGGCTGGCCGAGTCCTGTTGGACGTCGAAGCGGCGGTGAGCGAAGGTCCGTTCGAGTGCGTGCTCGACGATGGACGAAAGGAATTTGGCGGAGGGACAGGGATTCGAACCCTGGGTGCCTGTCACCAGGCACAACGGTTTTCGAGACCGCCCCGATCGACCGCTCCGGCATCCCTCCGCTGGGCGCGCTGGCGGGGCGCCGCGCCCGGTCTATCTAGTCGCTCGGCCATGCCGCCGCAAGCCGGACCTGCCTTGACAGGCCACGACGCAGCCCGGAAATTCGCGGCCCCTCATGCCCGGATGACATCGATGCACGTCGCGCGCGCTTCCGTCATGGTCCTCAGCCTCGTCTTGCCGAGCGTCGCCAGCGCCGATGAGATCACCGATCAGCTCGATCAGGCGCGGCAGTATTACGACCAGGGCGACGTTTCGGGCGCGATCAGCGAGCTCGAGTTCGCCCTGCAGGCGATGCGCGGCAAGATCGGCCAGCAGTTGCTCGCGACGTTCCCGGCTCCCGCCGCCGGCTGGACCATGGACCCGGCCGACGATCAGCAGCAGGGCGCGATCCCGTTCGTCGCCGCGGGCACCATGCTCAGCCGCACCTACCGCGCCCCCGACGGCAACGGAACCATCGAGGCCCAGCTCATGAGCGGCGGCGGCTTCTTGCAGGGGCTCGCCGGCATGCTGATGAACCCGCAGATGCTGGCGGCCCAGCCCAACGCCAAGCGCATCCGCATCGGGCGCGACAACGGCGTGGTCACCTTCGATCCGCAAGACCAGTCCTCGCAGCTCGTCGTCGATCTCGGCGGTAAGGGCACGTTGATGCTGCAGGGCAAGGGGCTGGCCACGACCGATCCCCTGGTCGAGCTGGCGAACCGCTGGGATCTGAAGCAGGTCAGGGAATTGCTCGGCGGCTGATTCAGCCGAACAGCCTGTCGCCGACCTCGTCGATCAGGCGCCGCGCCTTCTGCACCATGAGCTGCTTGGCATCGTCCTCGCTGGCGCAGGTGTCGGCGCGGACGAAGCGATGCTCCTTGCGGCCGTCGGGAAAGTCCTTGGCGATCGTGCCCGCGGTCAGGAACTGGCCACCCTGCCGGATCGGCTGGGCGATGATCAGGAAGTCGCGGTACTCGACCGCTTCGGCGGCCTTGGCGACGGCCGGCTCGCCTCCATCTCCGCCGCCCAGCAGCCGGCCGAACAGTTTGCCCAGCACCATCGCCGTGTCGCTCCCTCGTGGCCTCGTCGGACGCGCACCAAACCCCGTGCCGTCCGCGATGGCAAGGATGCTGCAGCGTGCGCCTGGTGCGGATCGGGCTCAGAGACCGAGCGCTGCCTTGACCGCGGCGGCGCCATCTTGGCCGTCGAGCGTCGTCACGCCGGCGAGCCACGCATCCAGCCGCTCGGGGTGCGCCTTGATCTCGGCCTTGGCCGCCGGCAGCGCTTCCTCGCCATCGTCGAGGATCGCACCCATGATGCGGTTCTCCGTGTCGACGTCGAAGGTCAGCTGCTTCAGCAGCCGGCCCAGGTTCGGGCAGTCCTCGACGAATTTCGGCCGGGTCACCGTGCGGACGGTGGTCGAGCCGAGCTTGCCGAAGAACTCGTCGGCGCCGGCGAGGTAGGTCAGCGGGAACTTGACGTTCATCGGGTGCGGCTCCCAGGCCAGGAAGATGATCCATTTGCCGCTGCGGCCCGCGCGGTCGACCTGCGACAGCATCGCTTGTTCGCTGGACTCGACGAGGCTCCAGCCGTCCAGGCCGTATTTCGGGTCGTCGATCATCTTCTGGATGTTCTGGTTCGCCGCCGAACCCGATTCGATGCCGTAGATCTTGTGGTCGAACTTGTCGGCATGGGCGGCGACGTCGGCCATGGTCTTCACGCCGGCGTCGGCGACGTAGTTCGGTACCCCCATCGTGAAGCGGATGCCGGTCAGGTTCTCGTTGAGGACGACGACCTCGCCCGCCGCGGCCATCGGATCGACGCGCGCGGCCTGGGCCGGCATCCAGTTGCCCAGGAACGCATCGATCTGCGCGTTCTTCAGCGCTTCGAAGGTGACCGGCACGGCCAGGCTGTCGATGTTCTGCTCGTAGCCCAAGGGCGCCAGCAGCGTGCCCAGAATGGCGTTGGTCGACGTGATGTCCGTCCAGCCCGGATCGGACATGCGGATCGTCTTGCACGCGGCCGGATCGGCAGCCTGAGCGAGGTGCCCGCCGGCGACGCAGGCGGCGAGCATGGCCGGCAGGAGAACGGGCAGGCGGAGCATGGGCGGGGCCTCCTCTCAGGTGCGATGGGACATGGCGATGTCGGCGCGCACCCGCGGAAAGCGCGCCCGGGCCTCGAGATCGTCGAGGTCCATGTGGTTGCGGATGTACGTGCGGCTGGCATCGTGCGGTGGCTGGTAGTCCCACGGCGATGCGGCCCCGGTGGCCAGCGCGGCGGCGACGAGATGGCGTCGGCGCTGGCTCTCGCGCACGGCGGCATCGAGCGCGGTCAGATCCCAGCGCCGGGCGATCTCGGCCCGGCAATCGGTCACGCGGGCGGCATGCATGGCCGCATCGGCCAGGTTGAACTGTTCGAGCGGGTCGGTGGCAAGGTCGTGGAGCTGGTCCGGGTCGGCCGGGCTGTGCACGAACTTCCAGGGACCGCGCCGCAGCATCACGATGGGGGCGATCGCCCCTTCCGCCAGGTATTCGCCCAGCACCTCGTCGTGCCCGCCGCGACCGGTGAGGTGCGGATGGAGGCTGCGGCCCTCGATCGGCGTGGCCAGCGGCATGCCGGCGCCGTCGGTCGCGAGGTCCAGAAACGTCGGCAGCAGATCGGCCAGCGATACGGCGGCCGGTACGCGCCGCGGGGTGAACCGCTCGGGCGCGTGCACGACCAGCGGGATGCGCGAGGCTCCCTCGAAGAAGCTCATCTTGTACCAGAAGCCGCGCTCGCCCAGCATCTCGCCGTGGTCCGAGGTCAGCATCGTCACTGTCTGGTCGGCCAGCCCCGTTGCCGTCAGGGCCGCACGGATCCGCCCGACATTGTCGTCGACGTAGGACACGGCACCATAGTAGGCGCGCCGTGCCGCGCGCAGATGGTCCTCGGTCACCGTTTCCGCCCCCATGTCGCAGACGTGCCAGAGGCGTCGCTCGTGGGGGGTGAGCCTCGTCGGGTCCAGGCCCGCCTTCGGCAGGTCGATGCGCTCGTCCGGGTAGAGATCCCAGTAGCGCTGGGGAATGGCGAAGGGATCGTGCGGGTGGGTCAGGGAAACGACGAGGCAGAACGGGCGCCGGTCGTTGCCGCGCACCTGGTCGTAGATCATTCGCTCGGCGGCGAAGATGACCTCGTCGTCGTAGTCGATCTGGTTGGTGCGGACGCACACGCCCGCATCGGTCACCGAGCGCAGATTGTGGTACCAGCTCGGCCGTTCGTGCGGCCGGTCCCAGTCCGGCGTCCAGCCGAAGTCGGCGGGATAGATGTCGGTGGTCAGCCGGCGCTCGAAGCCGTGCATCTGGTCGGGGCCGCAGAAATGCATCTTGCCCGCCAGGATGGTCTGGTAGCCCGCACGACGCAGATAGTGCGCGAAGGTCGGGATGTCGGCGCGAAACTCGGCCGCGTTGTCGTAGACACCGATGCGCGACGGCAGGCGGCCCGACATGAAGACGGCCCGCGACGGCGAGCACAGCGGGCTGTTGCAGTAGGCTGCATCGAAGACGACGCCATCGGCCGCGAGGGCCGCCATGTGCGGTGCCTGCACCAGTGCATGGCCATGGAACGGCAGTACCGCCGGCGTGAGCTGATCCGCCATGATGACGACGATGTTGGGTCGGGTGCTCAGCTCATGCCTCGTGGCGCTTCGCCGGCGGCGAAGAAGCGCGCCGGGCATCGATAATCCCTGGGTCCGCTCGGGATTGTCGGGATGCGGGCATGCCGCGTAAAGAAGTGGTGTGCTCATGCCAGCATGAATGGTGCTCATGGCAGACCGGCCGCTGCGGCATCTTCTGAACGAGCTGGCGGTGTTCGAGGCGGCCGCCCGCCTGGCGAGCTTCAGCGCCGCCGGGCGGGAGCTGGGCATGTCGCAGTCGGCGGTCAGCCACCACGTCGCCCTGCTCGAGCGGGAGCTTGGCACCCGCCTGTTCCATCGGGTCTGGCGCGGGGTCGCGCTGACCGTGCACGGCGGTACCCTGCACGAGGGTGTGCGCCGGGGCCTCGCGGCCATCGACTCGGCGCTTGCCTCGATCCGCGCCGAGGGCCGGCGTCGTCATCTGACCTTGGTGACGGATTTCGCGTTCGCCACCTACTGGCTGCTCCCGCGCCTGGATGTCCTCAAGGCCGTGGTCGGCGGGCTCGACGTGCACATCGTCACCACCCAGGGCAGCTCCACCTTCGACCTCGCCGTCGGCGATGCGGCCATCGTCTTCGGTGCCGAGCCGGGACGGGCGTTCGACGTTACCCGCTTGGTCGAGGAAGAGGTGGTGCCTGTCGTGGGCAAGGCCTTCCTGGCCCGCCATCCGACGCCGGATCTGCGCACGGCGCCGCTCCTGCATCTCGATCTACCGGCCGCGGGGCGCTGGCTCACCTGGGCCGATTATTTTTGCCTGCTGGGCTGGCCGCGGGCGGCGGCGCCGGCCGAGACGGTCTTCAACAACTATCCCTTGCTGCTGCAGGCCGCGATCGCCGGGCAGGGCGTGGCGCTGGGTTGGCGGCCGCTGATCGACGATCTCCTCGCCCGCGATCTCGTGGAGACGGTGGCGCCGCCGGTGCGGATTGCGGCCCGTGGTTACGATCTGCTCGTCAAGCGGGATGTGCAGAGTGATGCCACTCTCTTGGCGCAGCTCCGCGCGTGGCTCGTGCAGGAGTTCGATGCGGCGAACCGGGTGAATGCCCGCGCCGCACGGATGCGGCCTTGACGCCGATCGGCTAGAACGGTGCCCTTCTGCCGGAGAACGATCATGGCGCTCAGTACGTTCGACCTGTTCAAGATCGGGATCGGGCCGTCGAGTTCGCACACGGTGGGCCCGATGCGCGCCGCCGAGCGCTTTCTGCGCGAGCTCGAGACGTTGGGGCTGCTGGCGCGGACTGCCCGGGTCGAGACGGCGCTCTACGGCTCGCTGGCGCTGACCGGCAAGGGCCATGATACCGACAAGGCGATCATCCTGGGACTATGCGGCGAGCTGCCGGAGACGGTCGACCCGGACGCGGCACCCGGCCTCGTGGCGGAGGTGCGCCGCAGCGCTCGCCTGCCCCTGCTGGGCCGTCATCCGGTCGGCTTCGACGAGGAGCGGGACCTGCAGTTCCGCCAGCGGGAGACGTTGACCCGCCATCCCAACGGCATCCGCTTTCGCGCCATCGACGCCGAAGGCGGCGAACTGCTGCTGGATTACTATTATTCGGTCGGCGGCGGCTTCGTCGTCAACGAACGCGAGGCCGATGCCGGCCCACCCGTCGGCAACGTCACCTTGCCGTTCCCGTTCCGCTCCGCCGCCAGCCTGATCGAGCTGTGCCGGGCCGAACGGCTGAGCATCGCCGATCTCGTGCTCGAGAACGAGAAGGTCTGGCGCGAGGAGGCCGAAATCCGGTCCGGCCTGCTGCAGCTGTGGTCCGTGATGGAGGGCTCGATCGAGCGCGGCTGCCGCAGCCCCGATGCCAACCTGCCCGGCTCGCTCCGCGTCCGACGCCGGGCCCCGGCCTTGCGGGCCGAGCTGACCCGCCGGCCCGAGGCGGCCCTGCGCGACCAGCTCACGGTCCTGGACTGGGTCAATCTCTATGCGCTCGCCGTGAACGAGGAGAACGCCGCCGGTGGCCGTGTCGTCACCGCACCCACCAACGGTGCGGCCGGGGTGATCCCTTCCGTGCTCGCCTACTATGTCCGCTTCGTGCCGGGGGCCGACGAGGACGGCATCGTGCGTTTCCTGCTGACCGCGGGCGCCGTCGGCATGTTGTACAAGGAGAACGCCTCGATCTCGGCCGCCGAGGTCGGCTGTCAGGGCGAGGTCGGCGTCGCCTGCTCGATGGCGGCGGGCGCCCTGTGCGCCGTGCTCGGCGGCAGCAACGACCAGGTCGAGAACGCAGCCGAGATCGGCATGGAGCACAATCTGGGCCTTACCTGCGACCCGATCGGCGGCCTGGTCCAGATCCCCTGCATCGAGCGCAACACGATGGGGGCGGTCAAGGCGATCAACGCCGCCCGCTTGGCGTTGCGTGGCGACGGCAGTCACTACGTGCCTCTCGACAAGGTCATCGAGACCATGCGTCAGACCGGCCGCGACATGATGGACAAGTACAAGGAGACCTCGCAGGGTGGCTTGGCCGTCAACATGGTCGAGTGCTGAACGGAGCGAGCGGTGAGCCATTCATCGGCCGCTAGACGGCGCGCCGCAGGCGCAGCGGCGATCGGCGCCGCAGCCATCGGGCCGCGTCGACGAGCACGGGCGGTGTTACGAGCTTGGCCATCGTCGCTGCCCGACCCCAGCGGCCGAACGACACCGGCTGGTGGAAGTGCGAGCCTGCCCGCTGCAGGCGATCGGCGTCGTTTCGACCATTGGTGTAGTAGTAGGCGGCGATGGAGCGGCGGGTGCGTCCGGGCGGTGGGGCAAGGGGCTGCGGATGGCCGTGCAGGCTGACGGCCGAATGGGCGAAGAGGATCGATCGCCCGAATTCGGGCAGTACGCTCGCCACGCAGCGGTTCTCGCCGGCACTCCAAAGCTCCAGCGCGCCACCCCATTCCGGCTGCCAACCCTTGTTCAGGTAGGTGATGAACACCAGCCGATTGTGCAGCCGGGTCACCGGATGGTGGTCGAAGTCGAGATGCACGCCGAATCTGCCGCCGGCGGGTATCTCGTGCAGGCCGCCGCCTTTCAGGCTGGGGTCGGGGATCAGGCCGGCGATGCCGGTCACCGCGCCCAGGAACTCGATGAACTCGCTGCGATGGATCGCGTCGAAATAAGCTTGGCTGGCGGGGCCGAGGCGTGCCGTGGGCCGCGTTCCGTACTTGACCTCGTCCGGCGTGTCGTAGCGTAGCCAGTCTCCGACCCGGATCCGGTCGAATTCTTGGGCGATCCGCTCGAGCAGGCCTGGGGCGATGAGATTGTCGATGACGACATGGGGGAACGGCTGTGCTCCCGCGAACGATCGGCGCAAGCAGGCGATTTTCGGCCGGTCGAGCATGGCATGGTTGAGCACATCCTCTGTCGGCCAGGGATCGGGCCGGTTCGGCGCCGCCGACGCAAGCTGAAGCTGCATGCGTGTCCTTCTCCAAACGACATGCCGTGACGGGATATTATCCACTGGATCGATGGGCATAATTATGTTTTTGCTGACGCACAAGCCCGCGCCGGCGCACTCGCCTACGCAGGAAGGCGGTGTGGCGCTCGAGCTGTCGCTGGTGGGGCACACCGCGGCGCCCGCTGGACGGGCAACTTGCCGGGTGCCGCGTCAGCTGTCCCTGATGGTCGCTGGCCCGCTAGTTCGCCTGCGGTTCGATCCGTAAGCTGCAGCTCCCCGTCTGCATCGGCAACTCTCGACAAGAGGGCTCGAACGGTGCGAGAGACGGCCCGCGAATGCGGCGGCACGTCGACGCCGTTGCCGGGCCACGGCGTGGCAAGCTGGAGTGATGACCATGACGAACGCGGCGACACGGGCTACCACGGAGCAGCATTGGCCGGGTTTCTTCGCTGCATCCCTGGCCGAGACCGATCCCGAGATCGCCGCTGCGGTCCGCGCCGAACTCGGCCGTGAGCAGGACGGAATCGAGCTGATCGCGAGCGAGAACATCGTCAGCCGGGCGGTGCTCGAGGCACAAGGCTCGGTGCTGACCAACAAATACGCCGAAGGCTACCCGGCGAAGCGCTATTATGGCGGCTGCGAGTATGTGGACCTGGCCGAAAGCTTGGCGATCGACCGCGCCAAGCGGCTGTTCGACTGCGCCTTCGCCAACGTCCAGCCGCATTCCGGCGCCCAGGCCAACGGAGCCGTCATGCTGGCGCTGCTGCAGCCCGGCGATACGATCCTCGGCATGTCCTTGGATGCCGGCGGTCACCTGACCCACGGTGCCAAGCCGGCCATGTCGGGCAAGTGGTTCAATGCCGTGCAGTACGGAGTCCGTCGCGAGGACGGGCTGATCGACTACGACGCCGTCGAGCGGCTCGCGCACGAGCACAAGCCCAAGCTGATCATTGCCGGCGCCTCGGCCTACTCGCGCATCCTCGACTTTCCGCGCTTCCGTGCCATCGCCGATGCCGTCGGGGCCTATTTCCTGGTCGACATGGCGCACATCGCGGGGCTGGTCGCCGCCGGCCTGCACCCGTCGCCATTGCCGCACGCGCACGTGGTGACCACCACCACGCACAAGACCCTGCGCGGCCCGCGCGGCGGCATGGTCCTCACCAACGATGAGGCGGTCGCCAAGAAGATCAACTCGGCCGTGTTCCCGGGCCTGCAGGGCGGCCCGCTGATGCACGTGATCGCGGCCAAGGCCGTAGCTTTCGGCGAAGCGTTGCGGCCCGAGTTCAAGCTCTACGCGCAAAACGTCGTCGCCAATGCCAAGGCTCTGGCCGCGGTGGTGATCGAGCGCGGCTGCGCCGTCGTCTCCGGCGGCACCGACAACCACCTGATGCTGGTCGACCTGCGCCCCAAGGGCGTGAAGGGCAACGCCACCGAGCAGAGCCTCGAGCGGGCGGGCATCACCTGCAACAAGAACGGCGTGCCGTTCGATCCGGAGAAGCCGACGATCACGTCGGGCATTCGCCTGGGCACGCCTGCCGGCACCACGCGTGGCTTCGGCGTCGCGGAGTTCCAGCAGATCGGGCACATGATCAGCGACGTGCTGGACGGCCTCGCGGCCGGCGACAGCGCGGCGGTGGAACGGGCGGTCGCGGCCCAGGTGCGCGATCTCTGCCGGCGCTTCCCGATCTACCCGGCGTAGATCGGGACGACGGGTCCGCTCGCGGCTACTTGCGCATCGAGTCCAGCAGGCGCGAGCGGATTTCCGAATCCGCCTTGCGATCCTCGCCCTGCTGGCACGCGAACTTGGCGCTGAGGAAGCCCCAGCCGAGGACGTTGACCGGAAGGGCGCCGAGCTGCTCGTCCGAGACGCTGCCCTTGGCCGGCAGCTTCAGCCACTCGACGAACTCGTCGCCCAAGCGGCTCACATCGAGGACCGCCGCACGTTCGTCGGTCAGGCAGAATAGGGGGGAGCCCTCGGAGGAGAGCACCTCGTTGAGGACGATCAGGGTCTCGAAGGTCCCGGCCATGTACTGCTTGGCGCGGGTCTGCGCGACGTCGTCCTGCGACATCGCGAAAAGAAAGCCGTCGCCGGTCATCATGTCGACCGCCTTGGCCGGCTGCCACGTACCGCACGCGGCGACGGCCGCGATCCACAAACCCCATTTTCTCAACAGCTAAGCTCCGTCCGGCTGCAACTGCTGCAGTACCCGGTTGAGACGCGCGGTGTCCACCTCGGAGTCCAGCGCCAGCGCACGGAGCTCGTCGATCCGGCCCTGCCGCAGCGCCAGCTGGATCGCCTGTTGCGGTTGCGTACGGAAAAAGGCGATGAACTCGAGGTGAGCCCACTCCCGCGTCGGGCGATCCAGCCTGTCCTCGAGCAGGAGAGCGAGCGGCCAGCGGGCCGAGGCCAGGAACGGCGCATGCGGATCGGCTCGGAACGAGAGATCGAGGGCATCGGCCGCGCCGGATGCATCGCCCTGGCGCAGACGAACGGTGGCCAGCATCATCCAGGCACGGGCTTGGCCCGGGGCCAGCGCGAGCGAGCGACCGAGATGGTACTTCGCGACCTCGAGCAGATCCGCTTCCTCGTCGGGGGCGACGGCGGCGGTCTCGAACATCGACAGCGCAATGAGGGCGATGTTCAGGTGCGGGACCGGGCTCGGGAGAACGTCGAGCGCTGCTTCCTGTGCCGATATCGCACGCAGCGAGCCGGCGCGAACCGGCATGGCGTTGGTCTCGATCAGCTCCAATGCGGCATCACCAGGCAGCAATGCCACGGCGGCGCGGAGGCGCGGAACGGCCAGATAAAGGAGCAGCGCGCACAGACAAAGAGCTGCTGCAGACCGAAAGAGGACTGCAGCAGCTCCCGTCTTGCCTGGGCGCGTCGCGGGGCGACGATCCAACTTAGGTCGGGCTGACCGAACCGCCGGCGCCACGGACCGAGAAAATGCCCTTGGTCGGATCACCGAACATCTCGGCCGTGACCGTGCTACGCGTCGTCGTACCCCTCTTGGTCGCGTTGGCCGTGAAGGTGATCGGCGTGGTGCCATCGTAGACCGAGGTGTTCACGCGGAACGTGACCGTACCGGTCTTCTTGTTGATCCAGAACTTGACACCCGGGATCGGGGTCTGCGTCGTCAGCACGCCGACGCTCCGGACACCCAGGGCCTTCTTGAAATCATTCAACGAGATCCGCGTCTGAACGATGGCCGCTGAGGCGTAGCTGGTCATCCCGACGACAGCGGCCGTGACCGCTAACGCGCCCACCCACTTGCCAAACCTATTCATGGCGATTCCCCTAACGCTAAAGCTGAAATAGCCATAGGTTGTGCAGTGCAATATGGCAAGCGGTTTTCTTGCCGAACGGACATGTTTCCAACCCCTGGTGTATAAATGCGCGGTTTCAGCTGGCCGAACCGACATCCTGCAGCCTTAACCCCGCCTTGACGCGGACGGCCTAGGATCGGCCGCGCATGGCTGGGGCCGTGACGGTGGTGGGGTTGAGGAATGGCGAGCGAGTGGCGGCACGATCGGATCTGCCAGCGGGCGAGCGCGGTGCTGGCGATGCTGGCCGAGCATCGGTTGGTCCCGTCGCCAGAGAACTATCGGCTTTGGTTCGTGCATCTGTCCGGCGAGGACGCCGCCCTGTCACGGGCGCTCGACCACCTGATCCAGGCGGGGAAGCCGATCGACGAGGGCCAATGCAGCAGCCTCTACGAGCGGTTCTTCGTACGTGCGGCCGAGGAGCGGGCCCTGCTCCATGCGGGCCAGCGGTTGGGCGAGCTCGCCAGCCTGCTGTCCCAGGAGATCACGGCGCTCGGCGAGCGGACCGCGCGCTATGGCTCATCGCTGAGCGAGGCCAGCGGGCACGTGCTCGCGGCATCCAATGCGGCTCGGATCAAGTCGCTCGTGCAGGGCATGGTCGACGAGACCGCCCGTATGCGCAGCCATGCCGCCGACGTCGATGCCCATCTCCGCGCCAGCTTGGCCGAGATCGACGAACTGCGGCACAACCTACAGATTGCCTGGAGCGAGGCCAGGACCGACGGTCTCACCGGCTTGGCCAACCGTAAGCATTTCGACCAGGCGTTGCGCGCCGCCGCGATCCAGGCGATCGAGCAAACCGAGCCCGTCTGCCTGATGCTGGCCGATATCGACCACTTCAAGCAGTTCAACGATCATTACGGCCATGCCCTTGGCGATCAGGTGTTGCGGCTGGTCGCCGGGCTGCTGCATCAGCACGTCAAGGGTCAGGATCTGGTGGCGCGCTACGGCGGTGAGGAGTTCGCCGTCATTCTGCCGGCGACCCGCTTGCAGGACGCCCGGACCTTGGCCGATCGGCTGCGTGAGCGGGTGGCCTCGCGCTGGCTCCAACTGCGGGATCGCAGCCAGAATCTCGGCCGGGTGACATTGTCGATCGGCCTGACGCAGTTTCGCATGGGCGAGCCCTGCCCGATCTGGGTGGCACGGGCCGATGCCGCGCTCTACGCCGCGAAGCGCGGCGGACGCAACCGCGTCGTCGTCTTGCCGGCAACCACCCCGGCCATGGACGACGATCCGGAGCCCCGCATCGTGACGGAAGCCGCGGGCTGAAGCCCCTACATGTGGACTGCGCCGATGCAAGGCCGCTGCTGGTCCGCTCGAAGCCGGGCTTGCCACCGTTCGCTGTACACCGATGCTCGCTGCGGCAGCGGCTCCCGCCGGCCGTCCTCGAGCGCCAGCAACCCCTTGCGGCCACCGGCATCGGCACCGATCAACCTGGCACGCATGGGCGCTGGTACGCCAGCCGTGGCGTGAAGTGGACGCCATCGGCCCGGAAATAGTCGTGGCGCCGCCCCCTCCGTTACCGCTGCGTGGCGCCGTTGGCCGCCCGCTGGTGACGACACCATCGCCGGCGGCACTCGCGATCGGCCCCGCGACGGGCTGCCGTCCGTGCCACCATGCGGTGTCGCGACGGCAAAGCACCTGGCCGCGATGATTGCCCGATCCGCGTGGGTACGGACGTCGCAGCGACCGCCGGCTGAACGGCCAAGGTCCACCCCTGATGCAGCGGATGCTGGTGCCCTGTTGGCCAGCGGTCGGCTTGGCCGACGGCCGAAGCGGTCCGATCGCCCGCCGTGCATTTGGCGAGCCGTGCCGCATATCGTTCGAACCGGCGTCCTCCGGTTCCAGGGCAAGGACGCCGAGCGTCAGTCGACAGGTCGCCGGCGGCGGGCCATGGTCAGGCACACGGCCCGCTCGAGCCGCTCGACGTCAAGCTCGTCCTTGTCCAGGTAGTCCGCCGCACCGGCGGCCACCAGGTCGGCAATGAGCGCCGGCGAAGCGGCTTCACCGAGCAGGATGACGGAAGCGGTGACGCTGCGCGCCAAGCCGACACGCGGCCATAGAGCTGTCGACGACCGGAACAGCTCCAGCTCGACCAGACCGACGTCGTGCAGCCCGGCCAGCAGCCCGTCGACGGCCTGAAGCGGATCGCATGCGACGGTGACGACGAACCTCGCGTGCGGCGCTCGTGCCAGCAGCCGGCCCACCAGCGTCCTGTCGTCGTCGTTCAAACCCAGCAGCAGGACCCGGATCGTCGGTGGTTGGCGCCGGGTATCGCCCGCGGTTGGCTTGGGCGTGGCCCGTTCCAGCCTGACGATCGAGCCCGACGATGCCACGCCCGCTGGCTCATCCGCGGGCTCGTGGGGCACGGATGGCAACCGGCCAGCAGCACGCCAAGCAACGTCGTCGCCGCTCATGTCCGTCGCGCACTTCTACCTAAAGTAGCATCGTCGCATATTAGGCAGCGCTAAAGTCTTTGTAAACGGCGACGCAAGCGAGTGGTGCACGTCGCCTCCCAGATGCCGGCCTAGCGGCTGGCGAGGCCGGCGCCGAACGCCGTCGGGGCTTGCTCGACGACACGGCCGCCAGCGCCGTCGAACTCCACCACGGCAAGGCCATGCTCGGCCAGTCCATTGGGCTGCAGCCGGAAGATCCCGGCGGCACCGACGAAGCCCTGCGCATCGGTGAGCTGTTGCGTCGTGTAGCGCGGCTGCGCCGTGCCGAGCAGCACCGCCAGCGCCGTCGCATCATAGGCGAGGACCGCCAATGGTGCCGGCTCACGGCCATAGACGGCGGCGAAGCGGCTGCTGAAGGCCGCCATCCTGTCCGGTGGCCAAGTGGCGATCAGGCCACCCATCAGGTTCGGGTTGGCGGCGATGGCGGGATCGTCCTGCCAGCGCATCGTGCCCAGCAGCGCCGAGGTGCCCGGCCCGACGCCATAGACGGCCAGCAGATCGGCGATCGCGCCGATGCGCCCGCCGCCATCGGCGATCAGCAGCGCATCGAACCCCGGTGGCGGCAAGGCGGGCCGCGCCGCCGGCGAGCCGTCCGGGTTGGTCACCGGCACCGGCAGACCGCCGGGACGGCCGAACCCGGCGATCTGCTGGACCGCCGCCATCGGGCTGTCGCTGTCGGCCGGATAGGTCTCGGTGATCACCGGCGTGGCGCCGGGCATCGCCGCGATGGCGGCATGGAAGGCACCGAGAGCGAGCCTGCCGTAGGCGTCGTCGGGCGCCAGCGCCGCGAACGTCGTGCGGCCCTGGCTGCCGGCATAGCGGACGATACGCTCGATCTGCTCCTCGGGGCGGAAGCCCAGCACGTAGAGACCGGGGCGGGCGATGCTCGCGTCGTTCGAGAACGAGATGATGTTGACGCCCCGGGCCGCCGCGACCGGCCCGACGGCGACGGCCGAGCGGCTGTAGAGGGGGCCGATCAGCAGCTGGGCACCCGCATCGAGGGCCGAGCGTGCCGCGCTCTCGGCCTGCTGCGGCTTGTCACCGGTATCGCGCGGCAACAGCTCGACGTCGCTCTGGCCGGCATCGAACAGGGCAAGCTGGGCCGCGTCGAGCATGTCCTGGCCGAGCCCGGCACCGGGTCCGCTGAGCGGCAGCAATAGGCCGACCCGCGGCGACGCTGCGGCCGCCGGTGGCGCCGGCGGCGCCACGCTCGGTTGCGGCGAACTCGTCACCGTGGTTTCCTCGCGCCCGGCACAGCCGCCGGCGAGCAGCAGGACGAGCAGACTGAGCATAGAACGAGAGCGCACGCGCCACCTCACCGGGCCGACTGCAAGCGGGGATCTCCCGCACGACCTGAGCATTTTGCATCCGGTCGACCGTAACGAAAGCCCCACCGGGCGTAAACTCGCCCCCGGGCTTTATCTCGTCGCGACGCCGATCGGTAACCTCGAGGACATCACCCGCCGGGCGGAGCGCGTCCTGGCGAGCGCGGATCACATCGCTTGCGAGGACCGCCGCGTCACCAGCCGGCTGCTGCACCATCTGGGCCTGCGCCGGCCGCTCGCCCTTTACCACGAGCACAACGCGGCGGCCGCCCGGCCCGAGCTGCTGGCCCGGCTGCGCGCCGGCCAGTCGGTGGCCCTGGTCAGCGACGCCGGCACGCCGGCCATCTCCGATCCCGGCTACAAGCTCGTGCGCGAGGCCGTGGCGCAAGGGAGTGCAGTCTACCCGCTGCCCGGACCGTCGGCGACCCTGGCGGCGCTGATCGCCTCGGGCCTGCCGACCGACCGGTTCATGTTCGCAGGCTTCCTGCCGCCGCGCAGCGCGGCCAGGCGACGGGCGCTGGAGGAGCTGGCGGCCGTGCGGACGACGCTGGTCCTGTTCGAATCGCCGCAACGTCTGGCCGAGCTGCTGGCGGACGCCGCGGCCGTGCTCGGCCCGCGGCCGGCGAGCATCGCGCGCGAGCTGACCAAGCTGCACGAGGAGCACCGTCGCGGCAGCCTCGGCGATCTGGCGGCGGCGATCGCCGCGGAGGGGCCGCCCAAAGGCGAGATCGTGCTCGTCATCGGGCCCGCGGACGATCCCGTGGGTGCCCTCGACGATGCGGCGGTGGACGAGCTGCTGCGCGAGGCGCTGCGCTCGGAGAAGCCGCGGGTGGCCGCCGCCGCCGTGGCCGCCGCCACCGGCCGCACCGCCAACGAGCTTTACCGCCGTGCGCTGACCCTGGGCCGGGTGCCGGGGTGAGCCGGCAGCGGCGCGAGCGCGCCGGTCGTTTCGCCGAGACGATCGCCGCCTGGCTGCTCCGCCTGCGCGGCTATACGATCCTGGCACGCCGTTACGCCACGCCGGTCGGCGAGATCGACCTCGTCGCCCGCCGCGGCGACCTCGTCGTGTTCGTCGAGGTCAAGCGCAGGGCGCATGTCGTGGATGCGCTGGGCGCGCTGATGCCGCGCCAGCAGGCGCGCATCGCCCGCGCCGCCGCGGCGTTCCTGCAGGCGCGGCCGCAACTCGCGGCCTGCGCCATACGGTTCGACCTGATCGCGGTGACGCCCTGGCGTCTGCCGCGCCACCTGCAGGACGTCTGGCGTGGCTAGATCTCAGGCCAGCGCAGGCCGGCATGCCGGAGCAGCTTCTTGGTGAAGGTGGGCAGGGCCAGCTCGCCGAAGCGTGCCGGTGGCACCCACAACCCCTCCAGGCGTGCCTCGCTTCGGCCGCGGAGCAGCCGCACGGTCAGGTCGAGATGGGTGAAGACGTGGCGCACCGTGCCCGGCAGCGGCACCCAGTTGGTGGCAACGGGCGCCGCCGCCGGTTCGGCCAGCGCGACCGTCGCGTCGTCGGCGAGCCAGGGCGTGGACGGCAGCTCGATCATGCCGCCGAGCAGGCCCTGCGGCGGACGCCGCTGGAACAGGACCGCCCCGCCCGGCCGCTCGAGCACGAACGCCGTCGCGAAGCGCAGCGGCCGCGGGCCGCGGGCGGCCTTGCGCGGCAAGCTCTCCGCCTCGCCGCGGGCCCTGGCCCGGCAGGCGTCGTGCCAGGGGCAGTCGACGCACGCCGGCCGCCTCGGCGTGCAGACCAGGGCGCCCAGCTCCATCACCGCCTGCGCGAAGTCACCGGCCCGCTCCGCGGCGGCCAGCGTCTGGGCTGCCGCCCGTAGCCGCGGTCGCGCCGCGGGCAGTGGCTGTTCGACGGCGAACAGGCGGGCGAGCACCCGCTCCACGTTGGCGTCCACGGCCACGACGGCCACGTCGGCGGCGATCGCCGCGACCGCGGCGGCCGTGTAGGGGCCGATCCCGGGCAGATCGAGCAGGGCCTCCAGGCGCAACGGCAGATGGCCGCCGTGGCGGGCAGCGACGGCCTGCGCGCAGGCGTGCAGCGCGCGGGCGCGACGGTAGTAGCCGAGGCCCTGCCAGGCGTGCAGCACGTCGTCCAGCGGCGCCGCCGCCAGGGCGGCCAGGGTCGGGAAGCGGGCGATGAACGGCTCGAAGCGGCGCCGGACCGTCGCCACGGTCGTCTGCTGCAGCATCAGTTCGCTGACCAGCACGTGCCATGGGTCGGGCCGCGTGCCGGGGGGCGCCCGCCACGGCAGGCTCCGCCGCGCGCCGTCGTACCACGTGAGCAGCGCTCGCCGCAGCGCGTGGAAGTCCAGGGCCGGCTCGGCGTCGGCTGGTCGGGTTGAGGCGGGCATGGTAGCTTGCGGACCGGACATGCTGCTGGTGGTGGCGAGAAGGTGGCGATCGACCCGGGCATTCGGCAAGGGCGGAGCGGGCAGGCGGGCCGGCAGGTGGCGCGGCTGCTCGGCGCCATACTCGACCCGGCGGCCAGGCGCCGCGGCTTCACCGAGGCCAGCCTGCTGGCCGACTGGTCGACCATCATCGGCCCGGCGCTGGCCCGGCGCTGCCAGCCGCTGCGGGTCGAGCATGTTCCCGGGCGCCGGCGCGGCGGCACGCTCGTGCTGCAGGCCAGCGGCCCGGCGGCGATCGAGGTGCAGCATGCGGCGCCGCAGCTGATCGAGCGGATCAACACCTATTTCGGCCACCGGGCCATCCGCCAGCTGCGCCTTCTGCAGATGCCGCTGCCACCACCGGCGCCGTCCGTGGCACGCGCGCCCTTGCTGCCACAGGACGAGGCCGAGCTCGCGACCGGCGTCGCGGGGGTCGCCGATCCCGGTCTGCGCGACGCCCTGCTGGCGCTCGGCCGGGCGGTGCGCCGGGCCCGACGCTGACGTCCGGGCCTTGCCCGGCCCGAGCACCCCCCCTATAGCAGCCTTGGCTCGTCAAGGAGGTCGATCACCGATGCGCCTGCCGCTGCGATTCGTCTGGATTGTCGTCGTGGTCTTCATGGCGCTGGGCGCCGGGCGGGCATTCGCCGTCGATCTGGGCGAGCCGGCGATCGGCGATCCCGCGGCCCCGGTCACGATCATCGAGTATGCCTCGCTGACCTGCCCGCACTGCGCGGCCTTCCACACCAAGACGCTGCCGGAGCTGAAGAAGCGCTACATCGACACCGGCAAGGTGCGCTTATTGCTGCGCGACTTCCCGCTCGACGAGACGGCCCTCAAGGCTGCGGTCATCGCGCACTGCGCCGGGCCCGAGCGGCAGCCGAAGTTCGTCGAGGTGTTCTTCGCGCAGCAGCAGAGCTGGGCGCGCGCCTCCGATCCGTTGCAGGCGTTGAAGCAGCTGGCGCGGCTGGGTGGCCTCGGCGCCGAGCAGATCGATGCTTGCCTCGCCGACAAGTCTCTCGAGGACGCGGTGCTGCAGGCGCGGCTGGACGGCGAGAAGAAGTACGACATCCGCTCGACGCCGAGCTTCATCATCGGCGGCAAGACCTACGCCGGCGACCAGAGTGTCGACGAGTTCGCACAGCTGATCGATCCGCTGCTGCCCAAGTAGGCCGGCAGCCGGCACGAACGTCCGCCATTGCCCGTCCGTGCCCGCCGGCGCGGCGCCCATAGATCACGTGTCCGTCATTGGAAATCACCCGACTACGCGTTAGCGGCTTCAAGTCGTTCTGCGATCCGGTCGAGCTGATGCTCGAGGCCGGGCTCACCGGCATCGTCGGTCCGAACGGTTGCGGCAAGTCCAACATCGTCGAGGCGCTGCGCTGGGCCATGGGCGAAAGCTCGGCCAAGGGCCTGCGCGGCGACGGCATGGAGGACGTGATCTTCAACGGCTCGGCCGGCCGATCGGCCCACGACGTCGCCGAGGTCCGCCTCAGGTTGCGCGGCCGGCCCGAAGGCCTCACCGGGTTCGAAGGCACCGACGAGTTCGAGATCGCGCGCAAGCTCAGCCGCGGTGTCGGCTCGGCCTACCGGATCAATGGCCGCGAGGTGCGGGCGCGCGACGTGCAGCTGCTCTTCGCCGATGCCGCCGCCGGCGCGCGCAGCCCGGCCATCGTCGGCCAGGGGCAGATCGGCTTCATCGTCGATTCCAGGCCGGTGGACCGGCGCCGGCTGCTCGAGGACGCCGCCGGCATCGGTGGCCTGCAAGCGCGGCGGCGCGAGGCGGAGCTGCGGCTCGAGGCGACCCAGGCGAACCTGCAGCGGGTGCTGGATCTGCTGGCGACGCAGGAGGCGCGCCTGACGGAGCTGGCCAAGCAGAGCCGTCAGGCGCAACGCTACCGTAAGCTCGCGGCCGAATTGCGCAGCGGAGAGTCCCTGCTGCTCCTGGCGCGGCATCGGCTGGCCGCCGAGCAGCTCGATGCGGTGGTCGCGACGGTGGGCGAGGCCACCGCCGAGCACGAGCGGCTGCTGGCGATGGCCACGGTCCTGCGGCGCGACCGCTCGGCGATGGCGACCCGGCTGCCGCCGTTGCGCGAGGCCGTGGCCGAAGCGCAGGCGGGGATGGCCACGCTGCGCGAGCGGTTGACGAGCCTGCGCGCGACGGCCGAGCGCGAGGCGGCGCATCGGGCGGCACTCGTCCGCCAGCACGACGAGGCGGCAGCCGATCTCGCCCGCGCCCGGCTGGTCGAGGCCGAGCTGCTCGAGCTCGCCGACCGCCTCCAGGACGAGCTGGCGATGCTGACGACGGACCGCGATCGTGCCGC
>JBDHTW010000021.1:0-51570 GCA_039808865.1 Geminicoccaceae bacterium | reverse complement strand
ACATGCTCCCATGGTATGATAGTCGGTCTTGCCGGCCGGGCTCTTCTCGTCGCTGTACTTCTCGTTGCGCGCGTTCAGGATGCGGAACCACGCGCCATACTCGTGATCGACCATGTGGCGCCAGGAGTAGGCCCAGATCCGGTCGTACCAGTCCCAGTAGCGTGCCTCGCCCGTGCGTGCCGCGAGCAGGGCGGCCGCGGCGAAGCTCTCCGCCTGCACCCAGAAATACTTGTCGTCGTCGCAGATCGAATGATCGGGGGCGAAGCCGTAGAAGATGCCACCGAGCTCGGCGTCCCAGGCCCGCTGCATGGCGGTGTCGAACAGGTGGCGCGCGGTCGGCAGGAGCCAGTCGGCCGGACGATGCCGGTCGAGGATCAAGAGCAGCTTCGCCCATTCGGTCTGATGGCCCGGCTGGTAGCCCCAGGGCCGGAACAGGTGCTTGGGATCGTCCTTGTTGTACGCCCAGTCGACGTTCCAGCCGGTGTCGTAGTGCTCCCAGACGAGGCCGTCGGCCTTGCCGGCGAGCTCGATCGTGACCCGGCGTGCCAGCCGTTCGGCACGGTCGAGATAGCGCGCCTCGCCCGTGGCCTCGAACGCCGCGAGCATCGCCTCGCAGCTGTGCATGTTGGCGTTCTGGCCGCGGTAGGGCGAGACCGTGCTCCAGTCCGCGCTGATCTCGTCGCGGTAGAGCCCGTCCTCCTCCGACCAGAAATGGCGCTCCATGAGCTGCCACGCCTCGTCGAGATACGCGCGTGCCGGCTCGATCCCGGCCACCACCGCCTTGGCGTAGGCCAGCACGACGAAGGCCAGGCCGTAGCAATGGTTGGTGGCGTCGAGCACGCCGTCGCGGCCGAGGAGCCAGGCATAGCCGCCCGTCGCCGGGTCGCGGTGCGCCCCGCGCAGGAAGTCGAGGCCGTGGCGGACGGCCGCCTGGTACTCGGCGTCGCCGAACCGGTGGTACGCCATCGCGTAGTTGAAGACGAACCGGGTGCTGCTGACGAGATGCCGCGTGTCGGCGTCGTAGATGCTGCCGTCGTCACGGAAGAAATGGAAGAAGCCGCCGCGCGCGCGGTCGATGCAGCGCGGATGGTAGAACGCCATGGTGTGGCGGATGTGATCGGTCAGGAAGGCCGGATCACGGAAGGATGGTGCGGCGGTCGTCACGGCTGGCCTCCCTTGGTTTGTCGTCGGTCACGGCCCGGCGACCGGGACCACCACGAGATCCGCCCGGTACGGCCGGCCCTTGGTCAGCACCAGCGGCGGGTTGGTCGTGGCCATCACCGGCGCTTCGCGGTCGAGGATCACGGCCTTGAGCGCATAGTCGTGGCTGCCGTCGACCTTGTCGAGCGGCACGGGCAACGTGAAGTCCTCGGGCGAGCGGATCAGTCCCTCGACGCTGGTCGAGGCCAGAAGCTCGCTGCCCGGCACCGGGTTGCGCAGCTTCTGCAGCTCGACCGACAGCGGGCTCTCGGGGCCGGAGACGTCGACCAGATAGACGACGAGGGCGGCGTTCGGCCCGTACTCGATCTTCTCCTCGTAGGTGACCGTGCCGGAGAGCTCGGCATTGTCGTATTTGGAGGGCCCGGCGCAGGCGGCGAGCAGGGCGAGGGCAGCGGTGGCGAGGATGGGGCGCATGGCGGTGGGCCTCAGTGGCGGAAGTGGCGGATGCCGGTGAGCACCATGGCGATCCCGGCCTTGTCGGCGGCCTCGATGACCTCGGCGTCGCGCACGCTGCCGCCCGGATGGATCGCCGCGGTCGCCCCGGCCTCGATGGCGGCGAGAAGGCCGTCGGCGAACGGAAAGAAGGCATCCGAGGCCACGACGCACGGCCGGCTGCCGGCATGCGCGGCGGCGCGGCGGGCGGCGAGATCCACGGCATCGACGCGGCTCGTCTGCCCCATGCCGATGCCGACCGTGGCGCCGTCGCGGACGAGGACGATGGCGTTGGACTTGACGTGCTTGACGACCCGCCAGGCGAACAGCAGGTCGGCGAGCTCGGCATCGGTCGGCGCCCGCCTGCTCACGACCTGGAGCTGGGCCGCGGCCACGCGGGCCGTGTCGCGGTCCTGGGCGAGGAAGCCGCCGGCCAGCCATTTGATGTCGTGGCCGACGGTGATCGGATCCGGCAGCGCCGGGAGGCTGAGCAGGCGCAGGTTGGCCTTCGGTGCGAACGCGGCCTTGGCCGCGTCGTCGACGCCGGGGGCGATCACCACCTCGGTGAAGATCCGCGCCATCTCCGCGGCCGCCGCACCGTCCAGGGGCCGGTTGCAGGCGACGATGCCGCCGAACGCGCTGAGCGGGTCGCAGGCGAGGGCCTTGCGGTAGGCGTCGAGCAGCTCCTCGCCGACGGCGACGCCGCAGGGGTTGGCGTGCTTGATGATCGCGACCGCCGGCGCGTCGAACTCGGCCACGAGGGCCAGCGCCGCATCGGTGTCGTTGAGATTGTTGAACGACAGCTCCTTGCCCTGGAGCTGGGTGGCGGCGGCGAGTCCGCTCGGCACGGTACCGGTGGCGTAGAACGCCGCCCGCTGGTGCGGGTTCTCGCCGTAGCGCAGGAGCTGCCTGCGCGTGCCCGCGAGCACCACCCGCTCGGGAAACTCGTCGCCGATCTCGCGCGCGAACCAGGCCGCGATCGCGGCGTCGTAGGCCGCGGTCCGGGCGAAGGCCTTGGCCGCGAGGCGCCGGCGCAACGCACCGTCGGTGCCGCCCTTGGCCTCGAGCTCGGCGAGCAGGCTCGCATAGTCGGCGGGCTCGACGACGACGGCGACGCCGTCATGGTTCTTGGCCGCGGCGCGGATCATCGCCGGCCCGCCGACGTCGATCTGCTCGATGCAGGCGGCGAACTCAGCACCCGAGGCGAGGGTCGCCTCGAACGGGTAGAGGTTGACGACGACGAGATCGATCGGCGGCAGGCCGTGCGCCTCGAGCGTCGCCATGTGCTCGGGCAGGTCGCGGCGGGCGAGGATGCCGCCATGCACGCCCGGGTGCAGCGTCTTCACCCGCCCGTCCAGGATTTCGGGCGCTCCGGTCGCGGCGCTGACGTCCTGCACCGCGATGCCGGCCTCGCGGAGCGTGCGGGCGGTGCCGCCGGTCGAGAGCAGCTCGACGCCGTGAGCCACGAGACGTTGGGCGAACGCGACGAGGCCGGTCTTGTCGTGGACGGAGAGAAGGGCGCGACGGAGCGGGCGAACGGGCATCCGGTCTGGTTCCAGCAGTTCGATCAGGAATCGCGGCGGCGGAGGCGCGCGACGAAGAAGCCGTCGAGGCCGCCCGAGGCCGCAAGGTGACAGGGCAGGGTGCGGATCTCGCCGTCCGCGGTCAGGTCGACCGGCAGGCCCTTCAGCTCGCCGCGGGCGATCGGATCGCGCACGACGGGGGCCTCGCCGGCGAGCAGGGCCGCCATCCGCTGCGGGCCCTCTTCCGGCTGCAGCGAGCAGACCGCGTAGATCAGCGTGCCCCCCGGCTTGAGCATCGGCACGGCCGCCTCGAGCATCCGGCCCTGGACCTCGGCCAGCCGCTGCACGTCGGCCGGCGACTTCGCCCAAGGCACGTCCGGGTGGCGGCGGATGGTGCCGGTGGCGGTGCACGGGGCATCGAGAAGGATCGCGTCGAACGGCGCCGCCGGCTGCCACTCCAGCGCGTCGGCGACCACGATCTCGGCATCGAGGGTCAGCCGGCCGAGATTGCGCACCAGGAACTCGGCCCGGCGCGGCGAGCGCTCGAGAGCCGTGACCTTGGCGCCCATCGCGGCGAGCTGGGCGGTCTTGCCGCCGGGCGCCGCACCGATGTCGAGCACCCGCTTGCCCTTGAGCGGCCCCAGCATCAGCGCCGGCAGCGCGGCCGCCGCGTCCTGCACCCACCAGGCGCCCGCATCGAAGCCCGGCAGCGCCTCGACGAGGCCGCCGCTGCGCCGACGCAAGGTGCCGGTCGGCAGAATTTCGGCGCCGAGCTCGTTGGCCCAGCGCTCCGGCTCGCGCAGCACCGACAGGTCGAGCGGCGGCTCGCCCAGGTGGGCCTCGCCGATGGCGCGGACCCGCTCCACGCCGTAGGCCGCCTCCCAGCTGTCCCACAGCCATTTGGGCGTGTTCAGCCGTGCCGCGTCCTGCCCTTCGAGCAGCTGCCGCCCATCGGCGGCGAGCCGGCGCAGCACCGCGTTGAGCAGCGGCACCTCCCGACGGAAGCCGGCCGCGGCGAGACGCACGGTCTCGGCCACGGCGGCATGCGGCGGCGTCGACAGGAACAGGAGCTGCGCCGCGCCCAGCCGGAGCATGTTGGTGACCCGGAGCTCCTTCGGTCGGTAGCGCAGCAGCGGCAGCGCCGTGTGGTCGATCTGGCCGAGGCGGCGCAGCACCGTGGTCACCAGCAGCCGCGCGAACGCGCGGTCGCGTACCGCGAGGCGCATGAGGTGCGGGTGGCCCTGGAACGTCTCGTCGAACGCCCGGTGCTCCGGCCCGAGGACGCGGTCGAGCACGTCCAGCGCGACGCGTCGGGCGCTCGGCTGCGGCGGCGCCTTCTTGGGCGAGTCGACCACCGCCGGCCCGCCACGACCGGTCGGGCGGCGCTCGCTGGGTCCGCTCCGGCTCATGCGGCCTCGGCGGTGCGGGCGAGGCCGGTGTCGATCAGCGCGCAGGTCTCGGGGATGCCGTAGATCGCGGCGAACGTGCCGAAGCGGGGCCCCTCGCTCTGCCCGAGCAGCACTTCGTAGAGCGCCTTGAACCAGTCGCGCAGGTTGGCGAAGCCGTGCCGCTTGCCGACCTCGTAGGTCTCGTACTGCAGCGCCTCGGCGTCGGCCGCGGCACCCGGCCCGGCCAGCCAGTCGCGCAGCTCCTGCAGTGCCGCGCGCTCCTGCGCGCTCGGCGCCCGGTAGCGGCGGGTCGGGCCGACGAAGTCCTTGTAGTAGGCGATCGCGTGCGCGATCAGCGCCGCGAGCCGCGGCGAGGTCGCGGGCGTGGTGCCGGGCGCATAGCGGGCGACGAAGCCCCACAGCACCGCGGCGTCCTCGGCGTTGGCGACGCTGACCAGGTTGAGCAGCATGCCGAAGGTGAGGCCCGCCGGCAGCTGGTCGTCCGCGGGCGGCGCGCCGTCGTGGATGTGCCAGAGCGGGTTGCCGACCTGCTCGGCGGGGAGCTGGCGCGGATAGGCGTTGAGGAAGCCTTCGTAGTCGTCGACGTGCTTGGGGATCACGTCGAAATGCAGCCGCTTCGCCTGGCGCGGGTCGCGGTAGAGGAAGACCTGCAGGCTCTCGCGCGTGCCGTAGCGCAGCCACTCCTCGATCGTGAGCCCGTTGCCCTTGGACTTGCTGATCTTCTGGCCCTTCTCGTCCAAGAACAGCTCGTAGGTGAAGCTCTCGGGCGGCGGTGCGCCGAGCACGCGGCAGATCTGCGAGCTGAGCCGCACCGAGTCGATGAGATCCTTGCCGGACATCTCGTAGTCGACGTCGAGCGCCGCCCAGCGCAGCGCCCAATCGCACTTCCACTGCATCTTGCAATGGCCGTCCGTCACCGGGACCTCGGTGAGCGTGCCGTCCTCGTCGCGGAACACGACCGTGCCGCTGGCGACGCGGCACTCCTCGATCGGCACCTGCAGCACGCGGCCGCTCTTGGGCGAGATCGGCAGGATCGGGCTGTAGGTGGCGCGCCGCTCCGGTCCCAGGGTCGGCAGCACGACCTCGCGGATGCGCTCGTGCCGCTCGAGCACCTTGAGCAGGGTCTCGTTGAAGATGCCGCTGCGGTAGCATTCGGTGCCGCTGCGGAAGGTGTAGGCGAAGCCGAACGCGTCGAGGAACGACTGCAGCCGCGCGTTCATGTGCGCGCCGTAGCTTGCGTGCGTGCCGAACGGATCGGGGATCGCGGTCAGCGGCCGGCCCAGGTGCTCGGCGACCATCGCCTGGTTCGGCACGTTGTCCGGCACCTTGCGCAGCCCGTCCATGTCGTCCGAGAACGCGTAGAGCCGGGTCGGCAGGTCGGACAGGCGGGCGAACGCCTGGCGCACCAGCGTGGTGCGGAACACCTCGGCGAAGGTGCCGATGTGCGGCAGGCCCGACGGGCCGTAGCCGGTCTCGAACAGCACGAAGCCTTTGGCCGGCGGCCGCTTGGCGACGCGCTCGAGCACCCGTTTGGCCTCGACGATGGGCCAAGCCTTGCTCGCGGCGATGATCTCGCGGTCGTCCGACATGAAGATTCCGAGGCGGTAGCTGCGAAAGTGGTCCCGGTGTTTAGGCGGATTCGGCGGCGAGGCAAAGGGTGTGCGCCCGCCGGGGGCGGTCATAGATTGTCGCCATGGCCACGACCCGCCCGAATCCCGACGCTGCGCCGATGCTCGCCGCCAGCCGCGCGCCCACGCACGCGGGGCCGCACCTGCCCCCGGTCTTCGCGGCTTGGCTCGCCGGCCGCGGCTGGCGCCTGCGGCAGCATCAGGCGGCCATGCTCGAGCTCGGCCGCCAGGGACGGGATGCGCTGCTGATCGCCCCCACCGGCGGCGGCAAGACGCTGGGTGGCTTCCTGCCGAGCCTGGTCGAGCTGCACGCGGCGGGCTCGTCGGGTCGGCTGCACACGCTCTACGTCTCGCCGCTGAAGGCGCTGACGACCGACATCGCGCGCAACCTGACCGTGCCGGTCGAGGAGATGCGTCTGGCCGTGCGGATCGAGACCCGTACCGGCGACACGCCGCACAACCGCCGCCAGCGCCAGCGCCGGCAGCCGCCGGACATCCTGCTGACCACGCCCGAATCGCTGGCGCTGCTCTTGTCCTACGCCGAGGCCGCGGCCTATTTCGGCGGGCTGCGCCGGATCGTGCTCGACGAGCTGCACGCGCTGGCCGAGAGCAAGCGCGGGGCCCTGTTCAGCCTCGCGCTGGCCAGGCTGCGCCGGCTCGCGCCGCAGGCGGGCTTCGTCGGCCTGTCGGCGACGGTGGCGGCACCGGCGCGGCTGCAGCGCTATCTCTCGCCGCGTCCCGACCAGGTGGCGCTGGTCACCGGCGAGGCGGGTGCGGAGCCACGGGTCGAGCTGCTGCTGCCACGGCGCGAGATGCCCTGGGCCGGGCACATGGGCCTCTACAGCGCGCAGGACGTGCTGCGGCTGGTGCAGGCGCACAAGGTGACGCTCGTCTTCGTCAACACCCGGGCACAGGCGGAGCTGATGTTCGGCGCGCTGTGGCGCCTCAACCGGGACAATCTGCCCATCGCCCTGCACCATGGCAGCCTCGCGGTCGAGCAGCGGCGCAAGGTCGAGGCCGCGATGGCCGAAGGTGCCCTGCGTTGCGTCGTCTGCACCTCGTCGCTCGACCTCGGCATCGACTGGGGCGACGTCGAGCTCGTGATCCAGGTCGGCGCCCCCAAGGGTGCTGCCCGCCTGCTGCAGCGGATCGGCCGCGCCAACCATCGTCTCGACGAGCCCAGCCGCGCGATGCTGGTCCCGGCCAATCGCTTCGAGGTGCTGGAATGCATCGCGGCCCAGGACGCGCTGCGCGAGCGCACGCTGGATGGCGGCGCGCTGTTCCCGGGCGGGCTCGACGTCCTGGCGCAGCACGTGGCCGGCACCGCCTGCAGCGGTCCGTTCGACGCCGACGCGCTGTTCGCCGAGGTCCGCGAGGCCGCGCCCTTCGCCACGCTGGCGCGAGCCGATTTCGACGCGGTGCTCGAGTTCGTCGCCACGGGTGGCTACGCGCTCGCGGTCTACGACCGCTACCGGCGCCTGGAGCGGGGCGAGGACGGACGCTGGCGGCTGAGCGATCCGCGGCTCGCGCGGCAGTACCGGATGAACGTCGGCACCATCGTCGCGGCGCCGGTGATGCGGGTGCGGCTCGGCCGCGGCAAGGTGCTGGGCGAGGTCGAGGAGTATTTCGTGGCCATGCTCAGCCCGGGCGACACCTTCCTGTTCGCCGGCCGGCTGCTCGTCTTCGAGGGCATCCGCCAGAACGAGGTGGTGGTGGCGCCGGCCAGGACGGCCGGCGATCCCAAGGTGCCGGCCTATGCCGGCAGCAAGCTGCCGCTGACGACGCATCTGGCCGACCGCGTGCGCCACCTTCTGGCCGATCCGTCCAGCTGGCACCGGCTGCCGCCGCAGGTCGGCGAGTGGCTGGGGGCGCAGGAGCGCCGCTCGCTCCTGGTGGCCCCGGACGAGCTCCTGGTCGAGACCTTCGCGCGCCGCGGCCGGCACTATCTGGTCGCCTACTGCTTCGCCGGCCGCAACGCCCACCAGACGCTGGGCATGCTGCTCACCCGGCGCATGCAGCGGCACGGGCTGCGGCCGCAGGGATTCATGGCCTCGGACTACTGTGTCGCCACCTGGGGCCTGGAGCCGGTCACCCGCCCCGAGGCCCTGTTCGACGTCGACATCCTGGGCGACGACCTCGAGGAATGGATGGCGGAAAGCTCGCTGATCAAGCGCACCTTCCGCAACTGCGCCGTGGTCGCCGGCCTGATCGAGCGCCGCCATCCGGGGCAGGAGAAGACCGGCCGGCAGGTCACCTTCAGCGCCGACCTGATCTACGACGTGCTGCGCAAGTACGATCCCGACCACGTGCTCCTGCGTGCCGCGCGCGCCGAGGCCGCCGCCGGGCTCACCGACATCCGCCGCCTGGCCGACCTCCTGGTCGCGGTGCAGGGCCGCATCCGCCACGTGCACCTGCCGCGCATCTCGCCGTTCGCGGTGGCGATCATCGCCGGGATCGGCAAGGAGCTGGTCGCGGGCGAGGATCTCGACCAGTCGCTCGAAGCCGCCGTCGAGGAGCTGGTCGCGGAGGCCATGGCCGACTAGACCCTGCCGGCCATGCAGCTGCACCTGCGCGACCAGACCCTCCTCCTCGACCCGGCCGGCGGCGTGTTCTGGCCGCGCCATGCCATGCTGATCGTGGCCGACCTGCATCTGGAGAAGGGCGGCGCCTTCGCCCGCCGCGGCAGCCTGCTGCCACCCTACGACAGCCACGCCACGCTCGACCGTCTGGAAGCGCTGATCGACCGGCACCGGCCGGACACCGTGGTCAGCCTCGGCGACGGCTTCCACGACCGGCGCGGACCGCACGAGCTGTCGCCCGCTCTGTTCGACCGGCTGGCCGCCGTCACCCGTGCCCGACGCTGGCTGTGGATCGCCGGCAACCACGACCCGAGCCCGCCCGCGGCTCTGGGCGGCGGTGCCGTGCCCGAGCTGGCGCTGGACGGCCTCGTGCTGCGCCATGCGCCCACGGGCGCAAGCGGCGAGATCGCCGGCCACCTCCACCCCAAGGCTCGCCTGCGCACCGGCCGCCACGGCCTCGCGAGACCCTGCTTCGCCGCGGACGACGACCGCCTGCTGCTGCCGGCCTTAGGCAGCTTTACCGGCGGCCTCAACGTGCTTGATCCGGCAATCCATCGCCTGTTCCCCACAGGTTTTCACGCCTATCTGCTCGGGGCGGCGCGGGTCGTCCGCTGCCCGCACGGCGTGCTGATGGCGGAGCCGTCGGCCACCCGGCACGTCTTGCCATGACGGGCGACCCCGGCGGGCTTGCGGATCGGTCGGTGGAGGGGCGGTCCCTTTACGCGCCGCGCACGGCTGGTGCAACACCCACGGTCAGCCAGATGTCGAAGGAGGGAAGCGCCACATGGCGGTTGTGCAGGGACCCGTGAACGACGGCGGCCGCTCCGGCGGCGGGGAGGAGGTCGTCGCGTTCTGGCGGGATGCCGGCCCGGAGCGTTGGTTCGAAAAGGATCCGGCTTTCGATGCGCGGTTCCGCCGCCGCTTCTCCGACCGCCATTTCCAGGCCGCGGCGCGCGCCCTGGACGACTGGGCGGCGACGGCGCCCGGGATGCTGGCGTTGCTGCTCCTGCTCGACCAGTTCCCGCGCAACGCCTTCCGCGGCACCGGCCACATGTACGCGACCGACCCGCTCGCCCGCTGGTTCGCGCGGTCGGCGCTGGCGGCGGGGTTCGACCGGCTGCTCGAGCCCGAGCTGCGGCTGTTCGTCTACCTGCCGTTCGCGCATGCCGAGGACCTGGCGCTGCAGGATCTGTCGGTCGAGCTCAACCGCCGGCTCGGCCCCGAGCACGAGGAGCACGCGCTGCGCCATCGCGACATCATCCGCCGCTTCGGGCGGTTTCCGCATCGCAACCCCATGCTCGGCCGGACGACCACGGCCGACGAGGCGGCGTTCCTGGCAGCCGGCGGTTTCGCGGGCTGAGACCGCCGCCGGCCGCCAGCCGCCGTCGGCTCAATCGGCGTAGGCGGCGCTGCCGATGTTCCGCCGCGACGGCTCCGCCTCGGCCGGCACCGACGCCTTGTTGCCCGTCGTCCGGCCGAGGCTGAGGACCAGCAGCGCGGCCACGAGGCAGAGGGCGCCGGCAACGTAGAGGGCGGGCAGGTAGGTGGCGAAGCCGTCGCGGGTCGCCCCGGCGCCATAGGCCGCGGCGGCGGCGCCGAGCTGGTGGCCGGCGAAGATCCAGCCGAAGGTGAGGTTGGCCCGCTCGGCGCCGAACCGCTCCGCGGTCAGCCGCACCGTGGGCGGCACGGTGGCGACCCAGTCGAGGCCGTAGAACACCGCGAACAGGGACAGCCCGTAGAACGAGAAGTCGGTGAACGGCAGGTAGATCAGCGACAGACCGCGCAGGCCGTAATACCAGAACAGGAGCCAGCGATTGTCGTAACGGTCCGAGAGCCAGCCCGACAGGATCGTGCCGATGAAGTCGAACACGCCGATCGCGGCGAGCACGCCGGCGGCGCCGACCGGCGCCACGCCGAAATCGCCGCACAGCGTGACCCAGTGGGTCTGGATCAGGCCGTTGGTGCTGGTGCCGCAGACGAAGAAGGTGGCGAACAGCACCCAGAAGGTGCGGCTGCCCGCGGCCTGGCGCAGCGCGACCAGCGGCGACAGCAGCAGGGTCGCGAGCCCGTGCTCCTGGGCGGGGGCGGCTACAGGCGCGGTCGCTCCATAGGGCGGCAGCCCGACATCGGCCGGCCGGTCGCGCATCAGCAGCAGGACGAGCAGCATCGCGAGCAGGAGGACGGCCACGACCAGGGTGAGGGCGGTGCGCCAGCCGTACCGCTCGGTCAGCTCCGCCAGCAGCGGCAGGAACACGAGCTGGCCCGTGGCGGTGCTGGCGGTCAGCATCCCGACGACCAGCCCGCGACGGTGCACGAACCAGCGCGTCGCCACGGTGGCGCCGAGCACGAGCGCGGTCATGCCGGTGCCGAGCCCGACGACCAGCCCCCACAGCAGCAGAAGCTGCCAGACCTCGGTCATGAGCAGCGAGCCCAGCAGACCGGCCACGATCAGGAGCAGGGCCGAACCGACGACCGGCTTGATGCCGAAGCGGTTCATGAACGCGGCGGCGAACGGCCCCATCAGGCCGAACAGGACCAGGCGCAGCGCCATGGCCGACGAGATGTCGGCGGTCTGCCAGCCGAACTCGTGCTGCAAGGGCACGATCATGACGCCCGGCGCACCGACCGCGCCGGCCGTGGCCAGCATGGTGAGGAACGTCGTCGCGGCGACCACCCAGCCGTAATGAAGGTTCCGGGTTGCGAGCCGGGCGGCCAATCGAGCCGACAGGTCGCCTTGCGATGTAGCGGTCACGAGCGCCATGGCGCCTCCTTCCGGGCCGGCCGGCGAAGCTGTTGCGTGGGGATCAGATCGATTCGAGCAGCTGGCGAAGCTGGCGCATGCCTTCCGGGCCGAGCCGGGCCGCGATGCCGTGCTGGACTTGGTCCCACAACGGTGCGCCTTCGCGCAGGACCTCGGTGCCGCGCTCGGTCAGCGCCACCACCGCCTCGCGCTGGTCCGCGCCGTGCGTGACCGCGACCAGCCCCAGACGCTGCAGCACGCGCACGTTGCGGCCGATGGTCGAGCGATCGAGATCGACCTTGCGGCCGAGCTCGGTGAGCGAGACCGGGCCGATCCGGGCGATGTTCCGCAGCAGGCTGAACTGCGCGACGTTGACGCCCGTCGGCTCCAGCGCCGCGTCGTAAAGCGCCGTCGTCCGGCGGGCCGCCGCGCGCAGCGCCGCGCAATAGCATTCGTGAGACATGATCCGGGTACATACCCGTAACTGGTCGCCGATGCAAGCGCCGTATTGGCGAAACCGTTGCGCGGCCGGCAGCCCGCGCCCGCGGGCAGGCGCCACGGCTGGGGTGGAGACATGCTGCTTGGAGGAGTCCGCGCCACCTACCCGCTCAGCCGCGGGCGCGGGGCGAGCTCGTCATGCTAGCTGGCCCGCCACAGCCGCACGAACTCGTCGAGCTCGGCTTCGTTCAGGTCGGAGACCGCCACCAGATCGAAGCCGTCCTGTGTCCAGCGCCGGACATGGTAGCCGTCGGCGGCGGCCGCGGCCGGCTCGCCTGGCCTCGCGGCGGTGCTCGGCCAGGCGAACAGGTCGATGACGTGCTGGCGCCGGCGGTAGACGATGACCGCCACCGTGCGTCCGGCGGCATAGTCGAGGCGGCCGCCGATCAGCGCGAAGCCGTGCTCGCCCAGGTCCTTGACCGGCGGCGAGTATTCGATCCGGCCGTCGAACCAGGGCTTCACCGTGTGCCCATCGGCCGAAACGACATCGATCGTGTGCCCGGGCTGCAGGGCACGGATGTGCGCGCCGAGCAGGGAATCGAGGTCCCGCTGCCCGCCCGCCGGCAGCACGGCGAGCAGCGTGCGGTCGAGGGCGATGCCTACGACCACGGCCGCGGCCAGCGCCGCCAGCGCGCCGCGCCGGCCGGCGATCGGGCGACGGCGAGCCGGTCGAAGCGGTGCCTCGTCCGGCAGTCTCGCCAGCAGGTCGGCCCGCACCGAATCCGGCAGCCGGTGCCGGGTGGCGTGGCGGCGCAGTGCGGCGCGCAGCTTCTGCAGGCGCTCGAGCTCGCCGCGGCAGTCGGCACAGCCCGCGAGGTGGCGCTCGACCTGCGCCGCGTGCGCGGCATCCAGCTCGCCGTCGAGGCTCGCCTGCAGCAGCAGGCCCATCTCCTCACAAGGCACGGTCCTGCTCCTCCCGCCCCAGCTCGCCGGCAAAAGCCAGCAGCAGCTGCCTCGCCCTGGCCAAGCGCGACATCACGGTTCCGATCGGAATCTGCACGACCTCGGCGATCTCGCGGTAGCTCAGCTCCTCGAGCTCGCGCAGCACGACGACCTCGCGGAAGTTCGGCGGCAGCCGCGCCAGCAGGCGATCGACCAGCGCATCGTCCTCCAGCCGCAGCAGCGCCGCCTCGGGATCGCCGCCGGGTCCGGCGACGTCGTCGAGCGGCGAGCTGCCATCGTCGCGCTCGAGCGCGCTGAACGGCACCACCTTGGCCCCGTCCTGGCGTTCACGGGCGGTCAGCACGGTGTTGCGCACGATCCTGAGGAACCACGGCCGCGCATCGCCGCCACGAAAGCCGCCGAAGAACCGCCAGGCGCGCAGGCTCGCCTCCTGCACGGCGTCCACGGCCTCGTCCGGATGCCGGCTCAGCCAGCGGGCCAGATTGTAGGCGGCATCGAGATGCGGCAGCACGGCCGCCTCGAAGCGGCGACGCTCTTCGGGCTCGGCCAAGCGCGGCTCCGATCAACCATGGACGCTGACCGTCCCTACCGGCGGGCGGCGTGGTTTATTCCCGGTCGAGCATAGTGCAGTTCGTGACCGGCTGCCGGAATAAACCGTGCCGTCCGCCGGTACTGCAGCCCGTGGTCCATGGGTGCGACCACGGGAGTGACGCAAATGACGGATGGCATCGATCGCCGCGGCCTGCTCGAGTGCATGGCCTGGGTCGGCACCGGCGTGGTGTGGACGATGGTGGGCGGCGTCCCCCGCTCGCGGCTGCTCGGCGAGGCCGAGGCCGCCACGCCTGGCGGGTTCTCCTTCGTCCAGGTCAGCGACAGCCATATCGGCTTCAACAAGGAAGCCAATCTCGACGTGCCCGGCACGGTCAAGGCCGCGATCGACCGCGTCCGCATGCTGCCGCGGGCGCCGGCATTCATGCTGCACACGGGCGACATCTCGCATCTGTCCAAGCCCGAGGAGTTCGATCTCGCCGACCAGCTCCTGGGCGAGGCGCGGCTGCAGGCGTTCTACGTCCCGGGCGAGCACGACATGCTCGACGCCGACGGCCGCGCCTATCTCGAGCGCTACGGCAAGGGCAGCCGCGGTGCGGGCTGGTACAGCTTCGACCAGCAGGGCGTGCACTTCGTCGCCCTCGTCAACGTCGTCGATCTCAAGGCGGGCGGGCTCGGCCATCTGGGGGCCGAGCAGCTCGAATGGCTCGAGGACGACCTCGCCGGCCGCTCGGCCGAGACCCCGATCGTGGTCTTCGCGCACATCCCGCTGTGGAGCGTGTACCCGGATTGGGGCTGGGGCACGGAGGACGCGGCGCAGGCCCTGGGCTACCTCAAGCGCTTCGGCTCGGTGACCGTGCTCAACGGCCACATCCATCAGGTGATGCAGAAGGTCGAGGGCAACGTCACCTTCCACAGTGCCATGTCGGTGGCGTTCCCGCAGCCCAGGCCGGGCGAGGCGGCCTCGCCGGGACCGATGAAGGTCGAGCCCGGCCGCCTGCGCACGCTGCTGGGCACGACCGACATCGCCTACACGGTGGGCGGCGGCGAACTCGCCATCGTCGACCACCCGCTCGCGAAGGGCTGAGCCGATGCGCAGCCTGCCTCTGCCGACCGCCCTCGTGCTCGCGATGCTCGCGGCCCTGCCGGCATCGGCCGCCACCTCGCCCGACGCGACGGTGAGCATCGAGAACTTCACCTTCGCGCCGGCTACGATCACCGTGCCGGCCGGTACCACCGTGGTCTGGGTCAATCACGACGACATCCCGCATCTGGTCGCCGCCGACGACAAGCAGTTCAAATCGGCGGCGCTCGACACGGACGACCGCTACGCCAGACGCTTCGACGCGCCGGGTACCTACGCCTACTTCTGCGGGCTGCACCCGCACATGACCGGCAAGGTTGTGGTGATGCCGGGTGCGCCCTAAGCTCGGACGCCGTCGAGCGGGGCCGACACGCCATGGAAGCCGCGACGCATGTCGCCGGGACGCCCATGCGGGCGGCTCCGTCCTGGCGCCAGGCCATGCACGGCAGCCTCGTCGACGCGAAAGGGCAATGGCCGTGATCGCAGCCGACCTCGCCGACATCTACCGGGCCTACATTGCCTGCCTGAACAGGCAGGACTGGCCGAGCCTGCCGAGCTTCGTGCACGACGACGTGCACCACAACGATCGGCGGATCGGAATCGCGGGTTATCGCGAGATGCTGGAGCGCGATTTCCGCGCGATTCCGGACCTCCGCTTCGCCATTCGCCTGCTTGTCGCGGAGCCGCCCCACATCGCCAGCCGGCTCGGTTTCGACTGCACGCCGAAGGGAGAGTTCCTCGGTCTGGCCGTAAATGGAAAAAGAGTTCGGTTCGCCGAGAATGTATTCTATCGATTCCGGCAGCAAAAGATCGAGCAAGTCTGGTCGGTCATCGACAAGGCGGCCGTCGAGGCGCAGCTTTGACGGCGAGGCCGTAGGCCACAGGCGCGATGCGGATCGAGCTCAGGCCAGCGCCGCCCTGGCGCGGCGGTCGTAGTCGTCGGCCAGCGCCCGCAGCGCCGCCGCGCCGTCGCCGGCGAAGGTCGGGCCGTGCATCAGGGCGAGGGTCCGCGGCGCCAGTCCGGCGAGGCCGCGGATCGTCGGCGCCATGCCGGGGCTCAGGCTGGAGTAGCGGAACATGTCCTCGGCCGCGATCGCCGGCCCGACCACGTCGCCGGCGACGAGGGCGGGACCATCGCCGAGTTGGGTGAACAGGTCGCCGCAGAGAAGCGTGCCGCTCGTCTCCTCCAGCATCACCCCGGCATCCCAGCCGTGCGGGACGTGCGGCGTATCGATGTAGCGCAGGCGCCGGCCGGCACCGACGTCGATCACCTCGCCGTCGGCCAGAATCCGCGGCGCGCGGTCGGCCATGTCGTCGAGCGAGACCAGACACCCGGTCTGCCCGTGCGCCACCGTGGCGTGCGGCGCCACGGCCAGCCACTCGTTCATGGCCCCGCACTCGTCGGCCTCGTAGTGGCCGAAGGCGATCCAGCGCAAGCGCTCCGGCGGGACGATCCGCGCAACGGCGTCCCGCACGAGCGGGAACATGCGGCGCAGGCCGGTATGGAACAGGAGCGGCTCGTCCCCGAGCACGAGGAACTGATTGAAGGTGAAGCCGGCTGGCGGGGCGATCTCCGGCACGTAGGTCGAGAGCCGGTAGATGCCGTCGGCGATCTCCGCGATCCTGGTTCCCATGGACGTCTCCCTGCCGAAACGGCGCATCCGCCGCCGTTCCGGAATTTGACTAGACAGATTCGTGCACTTAAAATAGGAAGGTGTCAATATTCGGCGCACACGCATGTTCATCGAAATGACATGACCCGCACCTACAAGATGACGCGCCGGGCCGAGCGACAGGCGGCGACCCGCCAGCGCATCGTCGAGGCGGCGGTCGAGCTGCACGGCACGGTCGGACCGGCACGAACGAACACGAGCATGGTGGCCGAAAGAGCCGGGGTGCAGCGCCACACGCTCTATGCGCATTTCCCCGACGAGCGGAGCCTCTATCTCGCCTGTTCCGGGTTGAGCCTCGCGCGCGATCCGCTGCCGGAGGCCACGGCGTGGCGGGACCTTGCGGACCGGCGCGAGCGGCTGCGGGCCGGCCTGACGGCGATCTACGCCTGGTACGGGCGCAACGAGGACCTTGCGGCCTGCGTGCTGCGCGACGGCGAGCACCATGCGCTGACCAGGGAGATGATCGAGTTGCGCATCGAGCCCTCGATGCGGCTCTATCGAGACGTTCTCGGTGCGGCGCTGGGCCCGACCCAGCAGGCGATGCTGCGCCTGATGCTCGGTTTCTTCACGTGGCGGACGCTGGTGCGCGGGTGCGGGCTGCCACAGGACGCGGCCGTCGCGGCGGCGGTCGATGCCGTCGATGGCGCAGGTAACGGCAACGGGTCGGCTTGAGCCGCGATGCGGTGTCCGGCCCGGGCTTCCACAAGCCCGCGAGGGTGTTTTCGGGTGACTCGGGTTTCGATTTTGCTAGGGTCGCGACCAAGACTTGAGGTGATTTGAACACAAGACCAGATGTGCTCGGGGTCGTGATCGTGGAAAGGCGCTGCATGTTGTCTCGTCGCATTCGGCCTGCGCTGCTGGCGGTCCTCGCCGGTGGAATCGCCCTTGGCGGCTGCCAGCAGACCCTGACCAAGATGGGCTTGCCGGGTGGCGAGAAGCCGGCCGACCGGGTCGGCTACACCTGCTGCAACCTGCACCATGAGGGCGACTGGATCAGCGACAGCAACTATGCCGAGCTACCGATGATTCCGGCGGGTTCGCCGGCCAAGGTCACCGGCTACGGCCGCAACTACGCCTCGGCGGAGATCGCCGGCAAGCCGATGCGGCTCGGCCTCGACTATGGCCGCGAGCAGCAGACGCTGCAGGAGTTCGTCGACAAGATCGTGGTCATCGAGGATCCGGCGAAGAAGCTCGCGACCTACCCGGCCAGCGTGCGCGACGCGATCAGCCAGGGCAAGGTCATGGTCGGCATGACCAAGGAACAGGTCATCATGGCCGTGGGCTACCCGATGGCCAACGAGACCCGGTCGCTCGACGACGATCTTTGGCGCTACTGGATCTCGAGCTTCGGTCCCTATCAGGTGCTGTGGGACGGCAAGGGCCGCGTCAAGGAGATCGCCGCCGACCAGCTGACCTACAACATGATCGTGTACCGCCCGAAATGACGGCGAGGGGGTATCGGCGCGAGCCGACCGCATGACCGATCCGCTTCTGTTCGTGCTGGCGGCGCTGGGCCTGCTGCTCACGCCCGGGCCGACCAACACGCTGCTGGCGACGTCGGGTGCCACCGTCGGGGCACGGGCGTCGATGCGCCTGATCCCGGCGGAACTCGCGGGCTACGGTCTGGCGATCGCCGGTATCGCCGTGGCCTTGCGCCCGTTTCTCGGCACCGCGGCCGATCCGACCGCCTACCTGAAGGTGGTGCTGGCCGGCTACCTCGCCTTTCTCGCCGTACGGTTGTGGCGGGCAGGCGGCATCACCGGCGACGACGCGGCGGCGATCGGTCCGCGGCAGGTGTTCGTGACCACGCTGCTCAACCCCAAGGCCATCATCTTCGTCCTGGTGATCATCCCGCACCTGCGCGACGGTGCGTTCGCGGCGGCCACGCCCTACCTGCTGGGGCTGGCCGGCATGATCGTCGCCGTCGCCGGCACGTGGATCATGCTCGGCGCCTGGATGCGCCGGCGGACCCGGCACCTGGTCCGGCCCATGGTGATCCGGCGCGCCGGCTCGATCGTTCTCGCCGGCTTCGCCACGCTGATGCTCGTGGCCTGAGCCGGGCGCGTCAGTCCAGCGGGTCGTAGGATACCGTCGTGCGGGCGTCCGACCGGTAGAGGGCGAACGCGAAGCCGGCCAGGGCCGCGGCGTTGACCTTGTCGCGGAACAAGGGGCTGTCCTCGTTGGCGGCGCCCCAGAAGCCCTCCAGCCGACCGCCGACGAATGCCGACAGCCGGTCGGTGACCGGCAGACGGAAGGAGCCCTGCAGCCGGCTGCCGAGATAGCCCGGGTCGGCATCGTAGGCCGGGCGATCCTCGCGCGCGTAGCGCGGCTTCACCTCGTAGAAATAGTCCATGTAGTGCTGCGAGGCGAAGATCGGACCGATGCCGAGCCGCAGGCGGCTGCCGGCGACCAGCAGATCGAGCCGCTTCCAGGACAGTTCCGGGGCGAACACGAATCCGCGATAGTCGATGGCCGAGAAGTCCGTGCTGAACGCGGCCCGCAGGCCGAAGTCGAGATCGAGCCGGCTGACGTCCTCGACGCGCTGCAGGATGATGCGCAGATTGGGGCCGATCTCGCCCATCAGGTCGAGATCCGGCATGCCGTCGCGGGCGCGGTTGTCGCTGGAATCGGCCGGCAGCGCGCCGCCGAGGCTGACGTCGAGCTGCACGCGCTCGCCGCGCAGGAAGCGGCCGCGCAGGCCGCTCTCGTCGCTGCGCAGGATCTCGCCCCGGTAGACGAAGGTCGGCAGCGCGATGCCCAGCCAATGGTTCTGCGAGGCGGCCGGGTAGTCGGGAAACCAGCCACCCCCGGCGGCGACGCCGACCTCCCAGAGCGGCCGCTCCGCCTCCGCTGCGCCGAGATGCAGGGGAAAGCAGGCAACGACGGCCGCCACCAGGACGGCGGACCAGCGCGCCCTCACGCTGCGCCGGGCTCGCGGCGGCGCGCCACCACCAGCACGTTCGGCAGCGGCATGGCTCCCCAGCACGGCTCGACCGTGCAGGTGAAGCCGGCGGCTTCGAGCGTCCGCACGTGGGCCGCCAGCGGCAGCGGTCGGACGTGCGCGCGACGATAGAGGCCGGCCAGCCAGATCCCGCCGTCGGACAGCCAGCCGACGGCGCTGCGCCAGCCGCGGTCCGGGTCGAACAGGCGGACCAGCAGCCGCTGGCGGGCCGCCGCCGCGGCCCGCGTCAGCAGGCCGAGCTGGGCGTCGCGCGGCATCTGCTGCAGCACGTCGATGATCATGACCGTGTCGCCCGCCGGCACCGCTGCCGTGCGCAGGTCGGCACGATGGAACGTCGCGCGCGCCTCGGCCGCCGCGCGCGCCTCGGCCAGCAGCCGCTCGTCCCAGTCGAGGCCGGTCAGACCCATCGCCTGGCCCGTCTCGAGCAGAGCGAGTCCGAGCTGGCCGCGGCCGCAGCCGAGATCGACGACCTGCCCGAACGGCTCGTGCGCGCCGAGCCGCAGCACGGTCGGCAGGATCGGGTCGAGGCGCAGCTTCCAGTGCACATAGCCACGGGCGAAGCGACCGCAGGACCGGTAGCGGGCCTCGATGCGCCGGCGCAGGGCCCCAAGGTCGAGCGGCATGCGCACAGGCCGGTCAGGCGGTCGTCGCGGCGCCGACGCGGACCAACCGCCCGTCCTGCAGGCGATAGCCGAAGCGGCCGGCGAGGCTCAGCGCATGGAACACCGTCTTGAAGGCCAGCACCGGCAGCCGGCGCCGCCATCCACCCTGCGTATTGCCGGCGAGCAGGCTGACCAGCCCGTCGCGCATGCGCAGCTGGTTGCCCGGCTGCATGAACAGGTCGCGCAGGACCGGCGTGTTGATGCGGTAGATCAGCCAGGAGAACGCATCGAGCGAGCGGCGGACGGCCGCATCGAAACGGCGCAGCGGCGCCTGCGCCCGCTGCGGGCTGTCGAGCCAGGCATCGACCGCCTCCGCACCGAGGGCGGCGCTCGACATGGCGAGGTGCACGCCGCTCGAGAACACCGGATCGATGAACGCGAACGCGTCGCCGACGAGGATGAAGCCGTCGCCCGCCATCGAGCGGGCCTGATAGGAGTAGTTGCCGGTGGAGGTCACCGGCGAGGCGAGTGTCGCCTGCGCGGTCCGCCGGGCCAGGCTCGGGCAGCCGGCGATGGTCTGCAGGAAGAACGCCTCGACCGAAGTGCCGCCGCGGGACTTGAAGAACGCGGCATTGCTGACGACGCCGATGCTGGTGACACCGTTCTGCAGCGGGATCACCCAGAACCAGCCGGCCTCGAACAGATGGATGGTGATATTGCCTTCGTCGCGCTCGCGCAGCGGCTGTACGTCGTGGAAATGCGCGAAGATGGCGGCCGTGTTGTTGTGCTTGTTCTTGGCCTTGGTACCGAGCTTGCCGGCGAGATAGGTGTCGCGGCCCGAAGCATCGACGACGAAGCGGGCCCGCCACTGATGCACCGTGCCCGCCGCGTCGACCGCGGTCACCCGTGAGCCGCGCGTCGGATCGAGTTCGACGCTCGTCACCCGCATGTGCTCATGCGCCTCGACGCCACGGCGCTGGCTGTTGCGGAACAACAGCTCGTCGAACTCAGCCCGGCGGACGTGGAAGCTGTAGGTGTAGGCCGGGTCGATGCCGTCGGCGAAGCGGAAGGCCACGCTTTTGCCGCCATGCTCGTCGGAGACGAACTCGGCGCCCGGCTTGAACACGCCGATGCGCGCAACCTCGTCGAGCAGGCCAAGCCGCTCGAGCAGCGGCAGGTTCTGCGGCAGCAGCGATTCGCCGATATGAAACCTCGGATGCGCGTCCTTCTCGAGCATGACGACCGTGCGGCCGCGTTCCGCGAGCAGCGTCGCCGCGGTCGAGCCCGCCGGCCCGCCACCGATGACGAGGACGTCGCATGCATCGGGCTGGCCAAAAAGCTCGGCCGAAGTCGCTGTCGTCTGCTCCGCCTGCTGCATGTGCCTCAACCCATTGCCCGTCACTGGATGAAATCGAGAGCTTTCCAAATCCACGTGCCGGCGGACGCAACACCATTTCGCCGGCGGTTTCAAGCGCGCCGGGCGGCCACCGTCAGGCGATGCCGCCATTGATCGAGATCACCTGACCGGAAATGTAGGCGGCGCGATCCGAGGCCAGGAAGGCCGCAAGCTCGGCCACCTCGTCGGGACGGCCGGCGCGCTTCATCGGCACCAGCGCGGCAATCCGCTCGCGGGTCATGACGGCGTCGACCGCGGGCGACGCGATGATGCCGGGCGCGATGGCGTTGACGGTGATGCCGCGCGGCGCGCACTCGAGCGAGAGCGCGCGTACCGCACCGATCAGCCCGGCCTTGGCCGCGGCGTAGTTGACCTGGCCGCGGTTGCCCATGACCGCCGACAGGGACGACATGGCGAGGATACGCCCCCAGCGCGTCGCCAGCAGCGGCAGCAGCAGCGGCTGGACGGCGTTGAAGAAGCCGTTGAGCGAGACGTCGACGACCCGCTGCCATTGTACGGCCGACATGCCGGCCAGCGGCACGTCCTCGTGCGTGCCGGCATTGTGCACGACGATCTGGATCGGCCCGTCGGCGAGGAGCGCGGTGATGGCGGCCCTGCTCGCCGGGCCATCGGTGAGATCGAACGTGACCGCCCGGGCCCAGGCGCCGGCATCGAGCAGCTCTTGCGCCAACGCCTCGGCCCGGTCGCCGCTGGCGTTGGCGTGGACGATGACGCCGACGCCGTCCTCGGCCAGGCGGCGGCAGATGGCGGCGCCGATCGGGCTGCTGCCACCGGTGACGAGCGCCCGCCTCACGTGGCCACCGCCGGGACGAAGATGGCGGCCTGGCCGCTCGCGACCGGCTGACCCGCGGCCGTCACCGCGAAGCGGTAGACATAGCCGCGCGCTTCGCCGGCCAGCAGTTCGGCCTCGACCAGGAGTGGGCCCGGCAGATCGTCGGCGAACGCCCTGGCGATCACGACCTCGCGCAGGCTGGTGACGAATCCCTGCGCCTGCGGCCCACCCGCGGTCAACGCCCCATGCAGCGCCATGGCCTGCAGCGCCCATTCGATGGTGCAGACCCCGGCGAGCCGGCCCTGCCGTCGCAACGGATTGGCCGGATCGGCGTGGCCGTGGCTCGTGCAGCGAATCGTGGTCGCATCCCAGGCCTCGACCTGCTCGAGAAGGCACATCTGCCCTTGATGGGGAATCAGCGCGGCGATGGCGCTCCGGTTCAGCAAGGCCCGACCTCGATCGCGACGTGCGCGCCGTCGAGGTGCGCGAGACGCACCAGATCCGTGTCACGGCGGGCCAGCGCCTCCAGCAACCGCAGCGAGCGTGCGGCGGGATTGGCGGCGTGGAGCTGCCGCAGCGCCGGCAGGCGGGGCAGGGCCTCCTCGGCCGGCAGAGGCTCGGCAACGAAGCGGACGGCCAGTTCCGCCTCGGTGTGCTCGTTCCGGGCCGGCGTCAACAGCATGGCGACGGCGAAGGGAAATGTGGTGAACCGGACCGAGGCCAGCGGTTCGGGAAAGGGCATGTCGTAGGCGCAGAGCAGCACCGGCTCGCGCCGGACCGTGACCTTGGCCGCCGCCTGCAGCAGGCCCGCGGCGAAGGACACGTCCCAGCAGCCGAGGCTGGTCGACGCCCCCATGCCGCCGGCGCCGATCGCCCAGTAGGCCGGCGGGCTGTTGTGCACCGAATTGTGGAACTGCGTCGGCGAGACGACGCGCGGGGTCGCGGCGAGCGCTTCCAGAATCGTGGCGATCACCGCGCCGTCACCGTTGGCGCTGGCGAACACGCTGGCCAGACGGCGAACATCGACGGGCACCGAAGCGGCCAGGGCCGCCTCGGCCACGGCCATGGCCAGCCGGATCGTTGCCGTGGTCCGCCGCCGCTCGGCCGGGGGCAGCGACGGGGGTGGCGGTAGCGCGAGCGGCGCCTCGGCGTAGGCTGCGCGCCCGGCGAGCACGTCGCGGCTCGCCGCCCAGCCATCCAGACCCGGTGCCAGCACGGCGATGCCGCCGACGGCGATCCTCATGGCAGTGCCCCGAGGACGAGGCTGCAGTTGCTGCCGCCGAAACCGAACGAGTTGCTGAGCACATGCCGTACCGGCCGGTACCGGTTGGTGACCACGATGTTCGAGCCCATGGCCGGATCGAGCTCGCCGACATTGAGGCAGCCGGGCACGAAGCCATGCTCGATGCACAAGGCGGCGATCACCGCTTCCAGCGCGCCCGAGGTGCCGAGGGTGTGTCCCGTCCAGCCTTTGGTCGAGCTGCAGATCGGCCCGCGCCCCAGCACCCGCTGCACGGCCAGATCCTCGGCCACGTCGTTGGCCCGGGTGCCGGTACCGTGGAAGTTGACGTGGTCGATGTCGGCCGGGGTCAGGCCGGCCGAGGCCAGGGCGTCCGCCATGGCGCTGGCGGCGCCCAGACCTTCCGGGTGCGGCGACGACATGTGATGCGCATCGGCGCTCGCCCCCACGCCGAGCAGGCCGATCCGGCATCCCGGCGCGGCATCGGGACGCTCGAGCAGGGCCAGGGCCGCAGCCTCGCCGATCGAGATGCCGTCGCGATCGGCGGCGAACGGCCGCGACGGGCCGCGCGCCAGGAGCTCGAGCGCGCCGAAGCCGTAAAGCGTCATGCTGCACAAGGAATCGACGCCACCGACGATGGCGGCGTCGCAGACACCGGCGGCGATCAGCTCCGCCGCGTCGCCGAAGGTCTTGGCCCCCGATGAGCAGGCCGTGGACAGGACCGACACCGGCCCGCGGAGCTGCAGGGCATCGCGGACGAAGCGGCCGAGGGACATCAGGTCGTGGGTATGCTCGTAGTCGAAGTCGGCCGGCAGACGGCCGGTCGCCGGATCGCGCCGACGATAGGCGTGCTCGCAGGTCAAGATGCCGGACGTGCTGGTCCCGAGGACGACGGCCACCCGCTCCGGCCCGTAGCGCCGCGCCGCTGCCCGCACCGCCGCGGCGAAACCGTCGGTGGCGAGGGCCAGGTGGGCCAGCCGGTTGTTGCGGCAGTCGAACGGCTCGAGCCCGCGGGCTAGGCGAACGTCCTCGATGCCCTCGACCCGCCCGATCCACGTCTCGAGCCGCACGTCCTCGAAATCGCAGGGGCGCAGGCCGCTGCGCCGCGTCCGCAGCGCCTCCACGGTCGCGGCCAAGCCGCGCCCGATGGCGCTGACGGCGGTGCAGGCGGAGAGCGCGAGCGGCAGCATCTCAGGCGGAGCCGATCGTCGTCCGCGGCGGGCGCGACAGGCCGATGGCCAGAACGACGGCGACCAGCACGCCGGTGGCGACGGTGATGCCGATGCCCTGCAGCACGGGATTGCGGCAGAACGCGAGCAGCCCGAAGGTCAGCAGCGTCGTCGCGTTGCAGTTCAGCACCGAGCCCAGCGTGCGCGAATCGTCGTCGGTGCCGGCCTCGCCCTGCTGGTTGAGAAACAGCGCGTAGTCGATGCTGACGCCGACCATCAGCAGGATCGCGGCTAGATGGAACAGAGTCAGCCGGATCGCCAGGAGATCGAGCACGGCCAGCGTCACGATCACGGCGCAGGCTATCGGGGCGGCGACGCGCAGCACCAGGCGCGGGCGGCGCAGCGCCGCCAGCAGGACCGCCAGCAGCAGCGCGCCGCCGACGGCCAGCCAAGCCAGAGCCTCATGCGTGTAGGCGAGGACCATCTGCTCCATCTCGACCTTCAGGTCCGTGTAGACCAGGGCGGGGTCGGCCAGGGCCGCGATCGCGTCACGAACCTGCGCAGGCTCGCGCACGTCGGCCAGGACGGCGAGCCCGTACCAGACTCCGTCGCGCTGGAAAAGCAAGGGCGCCAGGCGCGTCTTGAGCAGTGGGCTACGGACGTCTTCCGGTGATGCCACCGGGAGCGCGCGCTGGGCGGCGACGTCGCGCTCGAACGGTGCGAACGCCGTCGGCCTGAACGGGGTTCCGGCGATCGCCGCGGCAAGGCGCCGGGCCAACTCGTCCGCGGCCGGCAGAGCCTCCTGCCGTTGCCGCTGGGTGCGGGCGCTGGGCAGGTAGCGGCTGGGCAGCTCGGCCCCGCCGATCGCCCCGGCCTTGGCCAGCGCCGCCAGCGTCTGCGCCAGCCGCTCCGACGCCTGCAGCACGTCCTCGGCGGAGGCCCCCGGCATCGCCACCAGATGGCGGACGTCGGGGGCGCCGAGTTGGCGGCGCAGCTGCTCGTCGAGGTCGCGCGCCTGCTGCGGCACGGCGCTGAGGTTGGCAAGATCCGATTCCCAGACCGGGGTCCGCCCCAATGCCAGAAACACGGTCGCGACCGCGACGAGGCCGACGAGCCAGAGCCGATGCCGGCGCAGCAGCGCCGCGCCGGCCAGCCAGCCCGGCGTCACCTGCTGGCCGCGGAACGCCACGTCCTCGACCAGCAGGGGCAGGAGCCAGCGCGTGGCCAGGGCCGCCGCCACCAGGCCCACCGCCGAGAACAGGCCGAGCTGGAACAGGCCGGGGAAGCTCGACAGCAGCATCGCCGTCAGGCCCAGCGCGGCCGTGGCGGTGGCGAGCGCCATGGTGGGCCAGATTCGTCTCGCGGCGCTACGCGTGCTTTCGTCGTCGCGGCGCTGCCCGATCAGCAGCAGCGGGTAGTCGGCCGCGACCCCGAGCATGGTGAGGCCGAAGCCCAGCGTGATCGCGTGCACGAAGCCCTGCGCGAGCTGGACGGCGACGGTGCCGGCCAGCACGCCGAGGGCGAGCGGGATGGCCGCCGCGGCCAGCACGTAGAACGAGCGGTGCCGCCACCAGAGGAAGCCGGTGACCAGGAGCGCCGACAGGCCGGCCAGCATGTGCACATCGGCCTCGATCGCTTCGGCCGAGGCGACGGCGAACGCGCCCGGACCACTTATCAGCAGCCGCGCCTGGCCGGGCTCGGCCTTGGCGAAGGCCTCCGCCACCGTGTCCAGCGTCGCCCGCCCGGCGGCGGTGTCGAGCGCGCTCGCGGGCGAGCTCGCGACCAGCAGGGCGCGGTCGGCGCCCCGGGCGAACCAGACCCCCTCGCGCAGCTCGACCGGGCTGTCGCCCTGCCAGACGCGCAGCAGATCCGTCCACGCACCGATCGGATCGGCAAAGCCGAAGCGTTTGACCAGCGGCGCGGCGGCGCCGGTCAGCTGCTCGAGCAGCCCGCCGAGGCGGGCGTGCAGCGCCGGTACGGTGAACGCGTCCGGTGTCGTCACCGCCGAGAGCAGGTAGCGGTGACCGAACAGGAAATCCTGATCCTCGGCGGCGAAATCCTGGGCCGCGTTGCCGACGAAGCCGAACCACCCGCTCGCCCGCAGCGCCTTCGCCACCGCCCGGCTGATACGGGCGAGGTCCGCCGGCGCGGCGCCCTCGATGCCGATCAGCAGCAGGGAGGCTGCGGCACCCGAGCGCAGCTCGTCGAGCACGAGCTTGCTCGCCGGCGTCTGCCCGGCCGGGAGAAAATCCGCCATGTCGGCACGGATCGAAACCAGCTTGCCGAACAGCCCCGCCGCAGCCGCCGCCAGCGCCAGCAGCACGGCCAGGACCGGCAGGATCTGCCGAAACCTCACCGCGCCGCCGGCTCGATCGTCATGCGCGAGACGTCGCCGTCGGCCTCGACCGTCTCGATCCGGTGCAGATCCGCGCCGCGGCCGTCGATCCGCACCGTCTGCAGCACGTCCTGCATCCGGCTGTCGGTCGGAACCAGCGTCAGTTCCCAGGCGGCGGCCGTACCCGTGAAGTCGACGGCGTAATAGCGCCGGAGGCCGGCGAGGTCCCCGGCCAGCGTGCCGCGAACCGCTTCGACCAGCCCGCGCAGCTCGGGCGTCCGGCTCAGGCTCATGGTGAAGTGGGTGTCGTCGGCAGGCTTGGCGTAGGTCAGCCAGTCGCCGTCGACGACGACCTGCTCCGCGACCGGCTCGCGCGTGCGCTTTTCCAGATGGTCGGGAGCGACGTAGACGAGCGTGCCCCGGCTTTCCAGCGGCGTGGTCAGGCTGGCCAGCTCCTTCTGCTCGGAGAAGCCCGCTTTGACTTCACGGACTTGCGACAGTGCCGCCATGACCTCCTCGAGGCCGGCCGCCGAGGCCGGACGCCACGGGGCGCAGCACAGTGCCGCCACCACGAGGCCGGCGGTTCGCCGCCGTGCCGCCGGCCGTCGACGCCTCATCCCGTCCACCCCAGAAATCATAGAAATTGAACCAGTTGTACGGATGGGCCCGGCACATCCGCTCGAGCCTGACGGCGTAACGTGCGACCTCGCCCGAGAGATCCGCCCGGCGCGCCGGCGTCGCCATGTCCGCAGGCTCGGCGAACGGCTCGAACGTGATGTCGTAGCGGCGGCTGCCACGACGGATGCCGAAGAACAGGATCACCGGCGCCTTCAGCACGGTGGCGAGGAGCATCGGACCCACGGGCAACATGGCCCGCTCACCGAGAAAGTCGACGGCCACCAGCTTGTCGCCGGTCGTGATGCGGTCGCCCAGCATGCCGACCAGTTCGCCGCGCGCGAGGCACTCCCGGATGCGGAGCACGGATTCGGTCGTGCCGAGCGGGATGACGGCGGCGGCACGCGCGGGATTGAGATCCCGGAACACCGCGTTCACCAGTGCGGCATTGGCCTCGTACATCAGGGCCTTGACGGGCACCGGGCAACCGCGGTCGGCCAGGGCGCGCAGCACCTCGAAGCTGCCCAGATGCGCGCCCAGCAGCAGGCAGCCCTCGCCGGCATCGATACGCGCCTTCAGATGTTCGAGGCCGTGCACACGAATGTCGTAGCCCTCGGTGCGCCCGGTCAGCAGGAAGACGCGGTCGAGCAGGGTGGCGGCGAAGGTGAGGAGATGCCGGAACTGCTCGCGCACCGTCGCCTCGCGGCCGAGCACCTTGCCGAGAAAATGCCGTGACGCCGCCCGTGACCTCGGCGAGGCCAGTAGGAAATAGGCCGTGATCGGGTAGAGCAGCGCATGGCCGGCCCGCCAGCCAAGCCGCAGCGTCAACCGGACCATGAACCGCATCAGCCATTGGCTGCCACGCTCGGGCTGGCCGGTCCAGCTCATCGGCGACCATCCACCGGACTGGCGTCATCGAATCGGATCACGGCCGCGAGGACCTGCCGCGCGTCGGCGACACAGCTGAGCTGGAGCGTATCGGGATGGGTATGTCGGGCCAGAACGGTGATGCGCTCGCCGGGCGCGGCCGGGGCGGTGAACTTCACCCGCAGCAGGCGCAAGGGCGCCGTCCGGCCGTAGGTCGCATGGACCGCGGCCAGGGCCTCATCCAGGAGCGTCACCCCGGGAACGACCGGACGACCCGGGAAATGTCCCGGCAATGCCGGATGGTCGGCGGCGACGACGAACACGGCGATGGGCTCCATCGCCGCTATCGTCGCCTGTGCACGGCACCGCGATGCAGCTCGACGAGGGCGGCGCGGGCGATCTTGCCGACATCGTTGCGCGGCAGGGAGGCGACCCGGACCAGCGGCCGCGGCAGGAACGGCGGCTCGACCCGGGCGCGCAGGGCCGTCACGATCTCGTCGGTGGTGCGACCTGGCGCCACCACGAAGGCGCTGAGACGGGCACGGGGATTCTGGTCGAGATCGTCCGGCGCGAAGAAGATGCCGTCCTCGACACCGTCGATCGAGCACAAGATGGCGTTGAGGCCGGCGAGCGAGGCCCGTTTGCCGGCCCGCTTGACGAGGTCGGTCCGTCGCCCGAGCAGGCGGAACGAGCTGGTGTCGTCGACCGCGAACCGGTCGGCCAGCACGACCTCGCCCGGCAGATGCGGGACGGTGACCGCGACGCCGTCGTCCTCCTCGGGCCGCAGCCGGATCGTGCGGTAGGTCCGCCAGCGATCGCCTTCGACCGTGCGCCGGCTGGCGATCGAGCCGACCTCGGTGGCACCGAAGATTTCGAGCACGCGCGTGGACCAGGTGTGCTCCGCCTCGGCCGCGAGCTCGGGCGGCAGGGGGGCCGTCGCCGAGATCACCGACGCGATCGCCGGCAGTTCCTGCCCCGCCGCCAGCAGCGTGCGAATCTGCAGCGGCGTGGTCACGAGCGTGCGCGGTGCGGGCACCGCGGCCAGAGCCAGGGCGACGTCGTAGGGGAAGAACGTGCTGCCGGCGAAGCTCGATGCCTGCGCATGCAGCGGCAGGAGCACCGTCGTCTCGAAACCGTACATGTGCTGCGGCGGCACGGTGCCGACGATGGACGTCGTCGCTGGGCCGACGAGGCCGAACCGCTCCGCTGCCGCTTCGGAACAGGTGACCAGGGTGCCCCAGGGCTTGCGATGCAGGGCCGGCGCGCCGGTGCTGCCCGAGGTGGCGACGACCGCGGCCGTGCGCTGGACGGGTATGCTCGGCACCAGCGTGCTCTCCGCGCGCTGGCCGCGCAGGTCCAGGGGCGCGTGCTCGAAGCCGGGGACCGGATCGGCGCCGTCGCCGATCGTGTAGGCTTCCGGGTAGGTGGCGGCGAGCTGTTCGAGCCAGCGCGGCGAATGATCGCTCGAGAGCAGGCTCATCTGGCCACGCACCAGCGCCGCGGCGAACGCCACCAGGAAGTGGTAGCGGTCGCTGCAGAGGTTGAGCGCGTAGCGGCGATCGGGCAGGCGGGCCGCGGTGGCGTCGACATGGGCCAGGAACTGCGCGCAGGTGACGAGGTCGCCGCCGGCACGTCGGAACAACACGTCGCCGGGCCGGCGCGTGGTCAGTGGAAACTCGCTGGCGGTCGCCTGCCCGGCCGCCCCGTCGATCATGCAGCCCTCATCCGGCTCAGCCCGGCGATGCTCCGGCCGGTTGGGTCCGGCGCAGCGCGATATGGTTCGTGAGGCTGCGGAGCGATGCGAAGATGCGATGGTTCTGCGCATCGTCCGACTTGAGTTCGAAACCGTAACGCCGCGAGATCGCAAGAGCAATCTCCAAGGCATCGATCGAGTCGAGACCCAGGCCTTCGCCGAAAAGGGGTGCAGTCGGGTCGATGTCGGCGGGGCTCATCTCGAGGTGCACTGTCTCGACCAACAGCGCGGCCACCTCGAGTTCCATCGGCGAAGAGGAACCCAACAAAGATCTCCTAGCCCGACTCGGAGCCCAATGCATCCGCCCCTGCGATCATCATGCCGACGTCGCGCCAGCGCAAATACCGTGCAGCATGATGCACTCGAAACTATCCAACTCACGCCTGTCCCGCAAGGCTACCACCGGGCAACCGGCTGCGACGACGCTGGACGAGAGGTCGCCTTATCGGGGAGATAGGTGCAGCGCAAGGTGGCCGGAACCATGTATCGGCGTCACGGCTGGCCCGACCTGGGCAAGACCAGGCAGTGGAGGCAAAGATGACACAATCCTGCCCATCGTCCGCGGCGCGGGCCGGGAGCACCACCGAGCCTACGGCCGTCGCGCCGCATCCGCTGCTCCGCGCCTACTACCGCTCGGCGGACGAGCGGCCCGCCTATGTCCGCGGCCTGTTTGACCGCTCCGCCCGCCATTACGACCGCATCAATGCCGTGATGTCGCTGGGCGTCGGTCGCTACTACCGGCGCTCCATGCTGACCAAGGCCGGTCTGCAGCCGGGAATGCGGGTTCTGGACGTCGCTATCGGCACGGGCCAGGTCGCTGGCGAGGCGCGCCGGCTGCTGGCCGGCCGTGGGCTCGTGGTCGGGATCGACGCCAGCCCCGGCATGCTCGCCGAGGCCCGCCGCGCCGATGCCGCGGACGCGCTGGTGCTGGGGCAGGCCGAAGCCTTGCCCTTCGCCAGCGGCAGCTTCGATCTGGTGAGCGTCGGCTATGCGCTGCGCCACGTGGCCGACCTCAACCAGGCATTCCGTGAGCTGCGTCGGGTGCTGGCGCCGGGCGGCCGGCTGCTGGTGCTCGAGATGAGCCGCCCCGACGACCGCCTCGGGCAAGCGCTGATGCAGCTCTACCTGCGCCATCTCCTGCCCGCCGTCTCCTGGCTGACGACCGGCAGCGATGACGCCCGAACGCTGATGCGCTATTACTGGGACACGGTCGATCGATGCGTGCGTCCGGAAGCCATTATCGCCGCGATGCGTTGGGCGTCGTTCGACGGGGTGGATTGCGATATCCAGCTCGGCGTGCTGCGAGCTTACATGGGACGGCGGTGATGCCACGCGAGCGGGGGTCCGTGCTGCGTCTGGCGCACGACGACGCGAGCCTGCCGCATCGACGCGACGGTGGAATCCTTGCCGCTGCCGGCGAGTATGCGTTCTTTTATGCCGGTCTGTTCGCGTTCGCGGCGATATCGCTGAGCTGGAGCCTGCTCGGCTCGGCCCTCTATGCCGTGCTCCCGCGCAAGACGAGCTCGGCGATCGGCCCCGGCATCGTCACCAACTTCGCCAAGGCTTACCTGGCTCTGCTCGGCTGTGGCGGCAAGGTGCGGTTCGATCTCCGGGCGCTCGACGCGCTGCGCGACGATGGCGGGATCATCATCGCCCCCAATCACCCCACCATGCTCGATGCGGTGATGATCCTGTCGCGGCTGCCGCGGATCGTCTGCATCAGCAAGGCCGAGCTGTGGGACAACCCGCTTCTGGGCGGCGGCATGCGGATGGCGGGCTATATCCGCAACGACACCCCGATCAAGCTCACCAAGCTGGCCGTGGCCAAGCTGCGCCAGGGCCAGCAGCTGCTGCTGTTCCCGGAAGGCACGCGCACGACGGAATGGCCGCTCAACCGCTTTCGCGGCGGCTTCGCGTTGATGGCCAAGATGGCCGGCGTTCCCGTCCAGACCGTGTTCATCGAGACCAATTCGCCGTTCCTCACCAAGGGCTGGCCGGCCTTGAAGAAGCCGCCGATGCCGCTGGAGTATCGGGTGCGGCTCGGACGACGGTTCGAGGCCGGTGGCGACGTGAAGCAGCTGATCGATGAGCTCGAGCGCTATTTCCGCGCCGAGCTGGACGATACGCACGGTTGGCGGCCGGAGGCGCGTTGAGCCCATCGCCTTCACACCTCGTCCTGATCCCGACCTACAATGCCGGTCCGCGGGTGCTGGATACGGTCCGCGAGGCGAGGCGGCATTGGGAGCCGGTCTGGGTCGTGGTCGACGGCAGCACCGATGGCAGCGGCGAGGCGCTGCGGGAGCTGGCGGATCAGGATCCGGGTCTGACCGTGCTCTTCCAGTCGCCGAACCAGGGCAAGGGAGCGGCCGTGCTGCACGGCCTGCGCGAGGCCCATGCCCGCGGTTTCAGCCATGTCCTCACCATGGATTCGGATGGCCAGCATCCGGCCGCCAGCATCCCGTCGTTCATGGCTGCATCGGCGGCACGGCCACAGGCGATGATCCTGGGCCTGCCCGTGTTCGCGGCCGACGCGCCGGCCTTGCGGGTCAAGGGCCGGCGGATCTCGAACTGGTGGGCGAGGCTCGAGACGCTGGGGGCCGGCATCGGCGACTCCCTGTTCGGCTTCCGGGTCTATCCGGTCGCACCTCTGCTCGCGATCATGCAGCGCACGCGCTGGATGCGCCGCTTCGACTTCGATCCGGAAGCGGCCGTTCGGCTCTGCTGGCAGGGCGTCGTGCCGGTGAACCTGCCGGCACCGGTCCGCTACCTGCGCGCCGAGGAGGGCGGCGTCTCGCATTTCCATTATGGCCGCGACAATGCGCTGCTGACCTGGATGCACACGCGCCTCGTGCTCGGCGCGGTCGCGCGCCTGCCTAGGCTGCTGCGGCAGCGACGGGCATGGACGGGGCGAACGGGCGCGCGCCCCGGCCGAGTTCGTCCAGGAGATCGCGGAACGCCACCGTCCGGCGGCCATGCAGGATGACGTCGAGCCGGTGCAGGGTCAGCCCGCGGTTCCACCACAGAAAGAAGCTCGCGGCGAGGCTGCGTCCGGGCAAGCGCTGGAACGGCTCGTCGGTGTCGAAGTCGTAAGGGTGGCAGTAGGTCCACATCACGTCGGTCGAGCGCGAGCGCGAGGCTTGGCGCAGCCGCCACGGCGGCAGGTAGCGCAGGTACATCCCGCCCAGGAACGGCAGCCGGAACAGCGCGACCTTGCCGACCGGGCAGGGCAGCTCGAGCAGCCCGTTGTGCCAGAAGAACGGCTCGGTCGGCGCGCCCGGCCAGCCGCAGCCGAAGCCGCGGCCCGGAACGATGCTGGACGAATAGGTGAAGCCCGCCTCCTGCAACGCGTCGAGCGCCCAGGCGGAGGCCGGCATCAGCGAGAACTGCGGCGCGCGAAATCCCTGCACCGGCGTGCCGGCGAGATCCTCGAGGAGCTTGCGGCTCGTCGCGAGCGTGTCGCGCAACCGACGGCAGTCCTGTTGCGGCAGGGGCCGATGACGATGCGAGTGCGAGCCGATCTCGTGGCCTTGGCGGGCAATCTCGCGAACGAGCCCGGGCGTGCGCTCGGCGATGTCGCCGACGATGAAGAACGTGCCCACGGCCCGGCGCTCGGCCAGAAAATCGAGCACGCGGTGGGTCATCGCCAAGTAGCGGGGAGTGCCGGTTTCCGCTCCGACATGATCCTCGACGTCGACGGTGAAGGTGATCCGCTCGGGTAGCGGACCGAAGTCTTGGGTTCGCATCGGGGGTGGAACCAGATCGGCAAACGGCTTAAGAAACACGGTGCGTAGCCGGATATTGGGCGTCACCCACACGGGTGACAAGCGCTAGCACCGATAAGCCAGCGGAGGAAACCACTGCTCCACCGTCTCGTCCCCGGAGATTCGGGCCGACCGCTGTCCCGTGAGCGAATCCTTGGCCTGCTCGCCGCGCGCGGGGCCGCCCAGGAGGCGCTGTTCGCCGCGGCGCGCGAGGTGCGCGATTCGACGTTCGGGCCGAATGCCGTCGTGCGTGGCGTGATCGAGGTGACCAGCGCCTGCGTCAAGGACTGCCTTTATTGTCCGATGCGGGTCTCGAACCGGATCGAGCGCTACTATCGGCAGGGCGACGAGCTGCTGGCCTCCGCACGGCGGGTGCGCGAGGCCGGATTGGGGATCGTGGCGTTCCAGGGCGGCGACGTGCCGCGCACGACGCGCACCATCGGCGACATCATTCCGGAGGTGAAGCGCGAGTTCGCCGGCGCGGTCGAGGTCCTGTTGTGCCTCGGCGACAAGTCCCAGGCCGACTATGCCTACCTCCGGGCACAGGGGGCGGACAGCTACATCCTCAAGCAGGAGACGGCGGACCCCGATCTGCACCGCGCCATGCGCGGGACGGAGCTGGAGACCCGGCTCGCCGCCGCCCGTGATCTCCTCCGGCTCGGTTTCCGGCTCGGCCTGGGCACGATCGTGGGCCTGCCCGGCCAAAGTCTGGCCTCGCTGGCCGACGATGTCCTGCTCGCGTCGCGGCTCGGCGCCAGCATGACCAGCGCCAGCCCGTTCGTGCCGGCACCGGCGACACCGCTGGCCGCGACCCGTCCGGGCGACATCGAGACGACCTTGAACGTCCTCGCGGTGATGCGGCTGGTCAACCCTTGTGCCCTGATCCCGACGGTGAGCGCCCTGGAGACGCTGGCGCCCGGGGCGCAGGTGCGCGGCCTCGCCGCCGGCGCCAACGTGATCACGGTCAATTTCAGCCCCGAGCAGGATCAGGCGCGCTACCCGATCTATGGCCGGCGGCGCTTCATCGTCCGCCGCGACCACGCTTTTCGCACGCTGGAAGCAGCCGGCCTCGAGCCGCTGCTCGGAGCCGCCGCGTCGGCATTCTGGGCCAAGCGCAAGGCGACGACGCCGGTCGAGGCCTGAGCCGGGCAGCTCCGGGTGACACGTGGCCGAAGCCTCGCGGCGCGGCCTTGCGGCCATGTCCCATCAAAGTGCGGCCCCGGCCGACAATTCCGGTTAAGATCAGCGACATGAGGAACAGCGGTCCGCGCGATCAGATCGGCGAAGGCGAATCCGGCGGCATCGCCCTGCCGGCCTTGCGGCAGAGCCGGCTGATGAGCCTGCTGCAGGAGCGCGGGCAGGTGACGGTCGCCGAGCTCGTCGCCCTGTTCGACGTCTCCCGCGACACCATCCGCCGCGATCTCGACCTGCTCGAGCAGCGCGGCCTGCTCGTGCGCACGCATGGTGGTGCGATCGACAACAGCCATCTGGTGCAGGTCGACACCACGATCGGGCTGCGCATGGACGCCCATGTCGAGGCCAAGCGCCGGATCGCCCAGCACGCGGTCAGGCTCGTGCGCGACAGCGAGACACTGATCCTCAACGGCGGCTCGAGCACCTGCTACTTCGCGGCGGCGCTCGGCGAGCGGCGGCACCTCACCATCGTCACCAACAATCTGCGCCTGCCGTCGGTCACCCCGGACAGCTGCGTGCGGGCGATCCACATCCTGGGCGGCCTCTATTGGGGCGTCTCGCAGGTGACGATCGGCCCGATCAGCTTTCCGTCGGTGGCGGGGATCAGCGCCGACACGGCGGTGCTGGGGGTCACCGGCCTGTCCGCCGCCGGCATCTCGATGGGCCGGCTCGAGGAGGCGACCGAGACCGCCGCCATGATCGACGTCGCCAAGCGCACGGTCATCCTGGCCGACAGCAGCAAGTTCAACGTCAGCGCGTTCGCGACCATCGCCCCCTTCGAGCGCGTCCAGCATCTGGTGACCGACCAGCAGCCGCCGGAGGACATCGAGGCCGCGCTCGAGCGCGCGGGCGTGCAGCTTCTGGTCTGTACCGCCTAGGCGCGGTCGAGGACGAGGCTCGCCGCCCCGACGAGCCCCGCCTGCGTGCCGCGCTGCGCCGGCAGGATCGGCACGTCGCGGTAGGCCGGCATGGCGCGGTCGCGGACGACCCGGCCGATCCCGTCCTGCAGCAGGTCGAGCGCGCTGCCGAGCCCGCCGCCCACGACCACGCGCTCGGGCGAGTAGAGGTGCAAGAGGTTGACGATGCCGATGCCGAGCCAGCGCGCCTCGTCGGCGAGCAGCAGCCAGGCCGGCGCGTCGCCCTGCCGTGCCGCCTCGGCCACGTGCCGGCTCGTGACCGGCCCGTCGCCGGCGAGACTTCGTAGCAGGGGGGCCTCGCCCGCGGCGGCGAGCCGCGCCGCGCGCCGGTCCAGGGCCGAGCCCGAGGCGAGCGATTCCCAGCAGCCGCGGACGCCGCAGAAGCAGGGCTCCTCGCTGTGGTCGGCGATGGTCATGTGGCCGACCTCGGCGGCGAGGCCGCGGTGTCCGCGCAGCAGCCGCCCGTCGGCGATCACGCCGCCGCCGATGCCGGTGCTGACCGTGACGAACACCATGCTGGCGGTATCGCGGCCGGCCCCGAAACGCCACTCGCCCAGCGCCGCCGCATTGGCGTCGTTCTCGAGCCGGACCGGCAGCCGCAGCCGCTCCTCGAGAAGCGCCGCGAGCGGCACGTCGCGCCAGCCGGCGAGCGTCGGCGGGGCGATCGCGACGCCGGCCACGGGGTCGAGGGGACCGGGCGCACCGATGCCCAGGCCGATGAGCGGACGGCTGGGACCGGTGGCCCGCAGCGCTTCGACGACGGCCAGGATCTGGCCGACGACCGCGCTTGGCCCGGCCTTGGCCAGCGTCGCCGTCGACCGCGACGCCAAGATGCGGCCCGTCTCGTCGACGAGGGCGGCGCGCAGCTCGGTGCCGCCCAGGTCGACGGCGAGCGCGCAGGTGCTGCTCATGCGGCGAGCGGCGCCGGCTGGTCGTGCAGCCAGCGGATGCGCGCCGGCAGGTCGGGATCGCCGAAGCCGAGCGAGCCCAGCACGACGGTCGCGGCACCGGCCGCGCGCAGCCTGGGCACGGTCTCGGCGCGGATGCCGCCGTCGGCGGCGAGACGCACCGCGTCCGCGCGGCCGGCCGCACGTAGCATCCGCCCTGCCTGTTGCAGCCGCGGGCAGGCTTGCTCCGAGAGGCCCTGGCCCTTGACCCCGATCGCGGTGCCGAGCAGCGTCACGAAGGCCACTTGGTCCAGGTAGGGGGCGATGGCCTCGACCGGGGTCTCCAGCCGCAGCACGATGCCCGCGGCGCGGCCGAGCTCGGCGATCAGGGCCAGCGCCTCGCCGGTGACCGGGCCATTCTCGGGATGGACCGTGATCAGGTCGGCGCCGGCGGCGGCAAACTGCCGGATCTGCTCGAGCACGATGTCGCCCTCGACCATCAGATGGACGTGGATCGGGCGGCGGGTCAGCGCCCTGATCCGCGCCACCTGATCGGGGAAGAACAGGAACGACGGCGCGAAGCGGCCATCGGCCACGTCGATGTGGTAGAGGTCGGCGTGCGGCTCGGTCCGGCGCAGGTCGGCCGCGAGGTCGCACAGGTCGGCCGACCACAGCGAGAACTCGGCGAGCAGCCGGTCACGCGGCAGGTCCGCGAGCCACGTGCCGGCGGCGGGCTCGGTTGCGGGCATGGACGAAACTCCTCTCATCGCAGCAGCGGCTGCAGGAATGCGTCGACCGCATGGCGGAACTCGGCCGCGTGCCGCGGCTTGTCCAGGCCCTTGGGCGTGATCGCGGCCAAGCGTGCTTGCGGCAGCGTGCGCGCGAGCGTCTCGGCGTAGGCGAGTGGGTGGACATGGTCTTGTGCGTTGCCGATCACCAGCACCGGCATCGCGAGCGCCGCGGCTTCCGCCTCGCTCACGCCCGGGCCGTCGGCGGCGATGTCGGCCAGGAGATCCGCGGTGACCGTCGGCTCGGGACGGTCGAAGAGCTTGAGCAGCGAGGTCAGGTTGTCGGGCGCCGCGTCGGCCAGCATCCGGGCCGTCGCCGATGCGGCGAACTGCTCGCGCGCCGACGCCGGCGGGTGGGTGCGCAGCAGAGCCGCCACCTCGGCGAAGGGGTGCATGTTGACCGGTGCCGGGTCGAACAACCACGCCGGGCGGGCCAGGATCAGCGCGCGCACCCGGTGCGGATGGCGGACGGCGAGATGCAGTGCCACCGCCGCGCCGGTCGAGATGCCGCCGAGGACCAGGCGTGGCGGGTCGCATGCGGCCAGCGCATCGCGCGCGAACATCGCGATCGAGAACGGGCGTACGCTGCCGGCGGTCGATTCGCCTTGCGCGCGGCACTCGACGGTGAACCGCCGGTAGGCCGGGCCGTCCGGAAAATACTCGGCGACCTGGGCGGCGTCGCCGCCGAGGCCGTGCTGGAACAGCACCGGGCTGCCGGCTCCGGTGTCGACGACGCGCAGGATCGCATCGTCGCGCCGCAGCGTGCCGATCCTCATCGCCCGATCAGCCCGGACAGGTAGGCGGCGACCCGGGGCGCCTCCGCGGCCGTGAGTCCGTGCGTGACCATGGATCCGGCGAAGCCGACGCCGCGCAGCCGGGCGACGAAGTCCGGAAAGTCGACGACGCCGCGGCCGGCGGTGGTGAAGCTGCCGTCGGCGGCCCGATCCTTGGCGTGCGCCATGGCGATGCGCTCGCCGAGCTGGTCGACCGCCGCCGCGACGATGGCGCGCGCCTGGGCGGGACCGGCCACCTCGAACAGGTTCGCCGGGTCGAGCACGATGCGGATGCGCTTGGAGCCCATGGCCGCGATCAGGCGCTGGGCATCGGCGGCCGAGGTCACGACATTGGCCTGCTCGGGCTCGATGCCGAGATCGACCCCGCACTCCTCCGCCATCGCCACCGCCTGCGCCATCTCGCGGCACAGGTCGGCCCACGCGCCCGGGCTGGCGTTGTCGGGATGGTGCCGCCATTGATCCTCGGGATCGCGCGTGCCGGTGCACAGCGTGACGAGCGGGACCTCGAGCCTGCGCGCGGCGGCCAGCATCACGCCCAGCCGGCGCAGGCCGGTCGCGCGCACGGTGGGATCGGGATGGATCATGTTGTAGGTCGCCGAGAGCGCCGCGACCGCCACGCCCGAGCCGGCGGCAGCCTCGGCGATCCGGTCCAGGACCGGGTCCGCAATCGCCTCCGGCATCGCCGGCAGGCCGACGCAGGCCATGTTGAACTGGGTGCAGGCGTAGCCGGCGGCGCGGACGGCAGCGAGCACGCTCGCGGCGTCGCTGCCGGGGAAGGTCTTGGCGAAGATGCCGAGCCGCATCAGATCGGCCCCTGCGCGTCGCTTACCCGGACCGGCTGCCCGGTGCGTGCCGATTCCGCGATCGCCGCCATGACCCGCACCGAGGCCACGCCGTCCTCGATGTCGGCACCGCGCAGGGCTGCGCCGTGGAGGACGGCCTCGGCGAAGCCTTCCACCTGCCGGCGGAAGAAGTGCCCGTCGGCGCCGAGTGGCCGCCGCCAGGTCGCGTCGCGCTCGGCGAAGATCTCGACCTCGCTCGAGCGGTAGTACCAGGGGTTGTAGGTCTTGGCGATGACGCTGCCATGCTCGCCGTAGAGCTGGAAGCCTTCGTGCCAGTCCATGCGCACGGCCACGGTGAGGTCGAGATGGCCCAGCGCGCCGTTGGCGAAGCTGGTCTCGACGAACCAGCAGTAGGCGCCGAACCGCTCGGCCAGCCGGGCGCGGACCTCGGTGATCGGGCCGCACAGGAAGCGCGCGGTGTCGACGAGGTGGCTGCCGTGCGCCAGCATGTAGTAGCGGCGCAGATCGGCCTTCGGGTTGGTCGCGGGGCGGCGCGTCTGCGCGCTGGTGATCGGCAGGGGCTGCACCGCGTCGGTCATGCTGTAGCGGTGCGTGCTGTCGCAGTACCAAGCCTTCAACGCCAGCAGCTCGCCGATCTCGGTCTGGACGAAGTCGCGGGCTGCTTCGAGCCCGGGATCGAAGCGCTTCATGTGCCCGACCTGCAGGACGAGGCCGGTGCGTGCGACCGCGTCGCGAAGTTCCTCGACCTCGGCCACGTCCACGCCGATCGGCTTCTCGCACAGCACGGCCTTGCCGGCTGCGAGCGCCTTGAGCGACATCGGCACGTGGAAGGCGTCGGAGGTCGCGACGATCACGGCCTCGATGTCGGGGTCGGCCAGCATGGCGTCGTAGTCGGTGAAGGTCCGTGGCACCGCGTAGGTCGCCGCCATGCGCGCCAGAAGATCCGGCGCCGCATCGCAGACGGCGTGGAGATCGGCGTTGCGGGCCTTCACGCAGGCCTCGAGATGCGCGAACTGCGCGATCGGGCCGCAGCCGAGCACGCCCACCCGCAGCCGGCGGGCCTCTTTGGTCAGCATCGTCGCTCCTCAGCCTGCGAGCGTGCGCATGGTGTCGCGGTTGCACCGGACCGCGGCGGCGGGGTCGGCGGCGGCCACGTCCGATTCCTCCTCGAGCACGAGCCAGCCGTTGAAGCCGGGTGCCCCGGCCACGGTCTCGATCACCGCCGCCGTGTCGCAGATGCCCGCACCGAGCATGCTCCACCGCCCGGCCGCATCGACATCCTTCAAATGCAGGTAGCGGATACGGTCCCGGTAGGTGCGCAGCGTGTCCAGGATGTCCTGCCGGCCCCGCAGGATGTGGCCGGTGTCCGGGACCCAGCCGATCAGCGCAGGATCGGTCAGCGCCATGATCCGGTCGTAGTCGGCGCGCGTGGCGAGCAGGGTGTCGTGGTGCGAGCTCGGGTGCAGCGCCACCTGCACGCCCGCGCGCACGCCACGCTCGCCGGCGCGGTTGTAGAATGCGGCGGCGGCCGCGAACTTGTCGTCCAGGCTGCCCGGCGACATGACCGTGGCGCTGCCCAAGGACAGCACGGCACCGGGGAAGCTGCCGACGAAGGCCAGCGCGCGGTCGACCTTGGCCAGATCGTCGGCCAGGGCCGCGGGCTCGGTGAAGCCGCTCGTGCTGCCGCAGGCAAAGGCGACGAGGGTGAGGCCGTGCCGGGCCAGGGCCGCGGCGAAGGCCTCGGGCCGGTCGGCATAGTCGCCGATCATGGTGTCGGTGATCTCGATCCCGGCATAGCCGGCGCCGCCGATCGCGGCCAGGAGGTCGTCGGCCGTCCCGGTCCAGCCGCTGCCCAGCATCTCCCAGGTGTAGGTCTGGCAGCCGATCTTCAGTTTCGCAGCCATGGTGTCCGCCGTGCTCATTCCTTGACCGCGCCCTGGGTGAGACCTTCGATGATGTGCCGCTGGAAAACGAGCACCAGCACGATCAGCGGTACCGTGACGACGACGGACGCGGCGGCAATGTCGCCCCAGGGCACGTAGTAGAGGTTGGTGAAGTTGGCGATGCCGACCGGGATGGTCTGGTGCTCGATGGTCGAGGTGAATGCCAAGGCGAACATGAACTCGTTCCAGGCCGCGATGAACGCGAGCAGGCCGGTGGTCACGATGCCCGGCAGCGACATCGGGATGATGATCCGCACCAGCAGGCCGAGCGTGCTGACGCCATCCATCCGCGCCGCCTCGTCGATCTCGCGCGGCAGCGTGTCGAAGTAGCCGAACAGCACCCAGGTCACCAGCGGCAGGCCGAGGGCCAAGTAGGTGATGACCAGGCCCGCGTACGTGTCGAGCAGGCCGAGGTTGGAGGCGATCAGGTAGAGCGGACCGACCACCGCGATCTGCGGGAACATCGACACGCCCAGGATCACGCCCAGCACGCCGAACCTGCCCTTGATGTTGAGCCTGGACAGCGAGAACGCCGCGAGCGAGCCCACGGCCAGGCACAGCAGGGTGGTGAGCCCGGCGACGACGATCGAGTTCACGACGTAGAGCTGGAATTTCTTGACGAAGAAGACGTTGGCGTAGTGCTCGAGCGTCGCCGGCGACGGCCACAGGCTGGGTGCCGCCTCGGTCAGCGCGCGGTCGTTCTGGAACGAGGTCGAGAACTGCCAGACGAACGGCCCGGCCGACCAGACCAGGATCAGGGCCGCGCCCAGATAGATCAGCACCGGCCGCCAGCGGTTGCGCGAGACCATCACTGCCTCCGCAGCTGACGAACGATGAAGATGCCGAAACCGACCGCGATGATGGTCTCGGTGACGAACATCGCCGTCGACAGCGCCGAGCCGTAGCCGAACTGCAGCGTCGAGAACAAAACCTTGTAGCTCAGGGTCGAGAGCGTCTCGGTCGAATCGGCCGGGCCGCCGCCGGTGAGGACGTAGACCAGGTCGAACACGCGAAAGGCGTCGAGGGCGCGGAACATGCCGGCGATCAGGAGCGTGGGCACGAGCAGCGGCAGCCGGACGAACCAGAACGTCTGCCAAGCCCTGGCACCGTCCATGCGCGCCGCCTCGGTCAGCGAGTTCGGCACGGTCTGCAGGCCGGCCAGCAGCAGCAGCGCCATGAACGGCGTCGTCTTCCAGACGTCGGCGATGATGATCGTGCCGAGCGCATGCTCGACCGAGCCGTACCAATTGATGTTCTCGTCGATCAGGCCGACGGAGCGCAGCATGTAGTTGATCACGCCGTACTGGCCGTCGAACAGCCAGCCGAACATCTTCGAGGTGACGACGGTCGGCATGGCCCAGGGCACCAGCATGGCGGCCCGCACCACCGACCGGCCGATGAACGGCTCGTAGAGCAGCAGCGCCATCCCGAGGCCGAGAATCGTCTCCAGCAGCGTCGAGGCGAAGGTGAACACCATCGTGTGGCGCCAGGCGTTCCAGAACGCCTCGTCGCCGAGCAGCGTCGCGTAGTTGGCGAGGCCGACGAAGTCGTTCTCCTGCGTGACCAGCGAGGTGTTGGTCAGCGACAGCCAGACGCCGTTCAGGATCGGGTAGACCGAGACCGAGCCCAGCGCCACGAACACCGGCAGCAGCAGCAGCCACGGGGTCAGCGGCAGCTTGCGCCAGCCGGCCCCGAACGCGGGGCCGGCCACGGCGGCGGGCAGGCTCTGGCCCATCAGGCCTTCACGATGCCGTCGATCTTGGCGGCGGTGGCGTCGAGCTCCTCCTTGACCTTGCCACTGACCAGGGCCTTGGAGACGCCGGACTGGATCGCCAGCGTGACCTGCGCGTACTTCGGCGTCACCGGCCGCGGCGTGGCACCGGTGAACACCGACTTCAGCTCCTTCATGAACGGCTGCTCCTTGCCGAGCTGCGCGTCCTCGAACACCGCGGGCCGCGTCGGCGCGATGCCGAGCTGGAGGGCGAAATGGAGCTGGGTCGCCGGTGAGGACATCCAGGTCAGGAAGTCGATCGCGGCCTCGCGGTTCTTGGTCGCCGCGTTGACGCCGTACTGGTAGCCACCGAGGCAGGCCGCGCTCTTGCCACCGGGGAAATGGGGCAGGGGGGCGACGCCGACCTTGCCGACCACGGAGGACGCCTTGGGGTCCTGCGAGATCGAGTAGACATAGGACCAGTTGCGCAGGAAGGCGCCGCGGCCGGCGGTGAACGGCTGCCGCGACGGCTCCTCGTCCCAGCTCAGCACGTCCGACGGGCTGATCTTGCTGGTGTGGATGGTGTCGTAGAGGAACTGCACGGCCTCGACGGCCTTGGGATCGTTCAGCATCGACGAATGGCCGTCCGGGGCCAGGATGGCGCCGTTGTTCGAGGCGACCACCTCGACCAGGTCGCAGACCAGCACCTCGGCCTGCTTGCCCTGCCAGAGGTAGCCGAAATCGGCCTTGCCCGCCTTCTGGATCGCCTGCGCCGCCTTGGTCAGGTCGGCCCAGGTCTCGGGCACCTTGGCGCCGATGCCTTCGAGCAGGTCCTTGCGGTAGTAGAGCATGCCGGAATCGACGAACCACGGCAGCGCGGTCAGCTTGCCGTCGTAGGTGCAGGCGTCGATCGTGCCGGGGAAATAGTCCTTCTGTGCGGCGGCATCGAAGTACTCGCCGAGCGGCAGGGCCCAGCCGGCGCCGGCGAACTCGGCGATCCAGACCACGTCCTGCGTGAACACGTCGGGGGTGCCGGTGCGGCGCGCGAGCTGCTGCACCAGCGCCTGATGCACCTCGGTCGAGGAGCTCGGCGGCGGCAGCTCGACATAGGTGACGTGCACCTTGCTCTGCGCCTGATTGTAAGCCTCGACGACCTCGGCCAGCGTCTGCTTGCCGAAGAACTTGGCGCTGGCGAAGGTGATCTCGACCCGGTCGGCGGCGCGCGCCCGCAGCGGGCGGCCGAGGGCCAGCGCGCCGGCGGCGGCGCCCGTGCCCAGCAGGAATCTGCGCCGGTCGGCCGGAATCGGGCCAGATTTCGCATCCGACATCGTACTGTCCTCCCTGACCACGACGAGGCGTCACCGCCCTCTGGTTCATCGCGATCATGATCCCAGGGTCGCGCCGACGTCAAGCATAAAGCCGCATGATTATGCACATACAAGCATCAACTATCGACGAGCTTGCCGAACCCACGCAGAATGGCGCATGGCAGGCCCGAACAGGCGATGGCAGGGAGGAACGGATGCGCGCGCTCGGGATCGGCGTGATCGGCTGTGGCAACATCTCCATGACCTACATGCGCAACGCGGCGCTGTTCGCGGGCGTCGAGCTGCGCGCCTGCGCCGACCTCGATGCCCAGCTGGCCACGCGGCGGGCGGCCGAGCACGGGATCAGGGCCGAACCGGTCGAGGCGCTCCTCGCCGCCGGGGACGTCGATCTCGTCCTCAACCTGACCGTGCCCAACGCGCATTACGGCACCAGCATGGCCGCGCTCGCCGCCGGCAAGCACGTGTTCACCGAGAAGCCCCTGGCGGCGACGGCGGCGGAGGGAAGGGCCCTGGTCGCGGCGGCTCGCTCGCGTGGCCTGGCCCTGGGCTCGGCACCGGACACGTTCCTCGGCGCGGCCGGACGTCTGGCGCGGCGGCTCACCGACGAGGGCGTGATCGGCCGGCCGGTCGCCGGCACCGCCTTCATGCTCGGCCGCGGCATGGAGCACTGGCACCCCAATCCGCAGTTCTATTACCAGCCGGGCGGCGGCCCGGTCCTCGACATGGGCCCCTATTATCTGACCATGCTGGTCAACCTGCTGGGGCCGGTCCGCCGCGTGATGGCGCTGTCGTCGATCGGCTCGGCCGAGCGTCTGGTCACGGCGCCGGGGCCGAACCAGGGTACCAGCTTCGCGGTCGGCACGCCGACCACCGTCCTCGGCCTGCTCGAGTTCGCCTGCGGCGCCGTCGTGAGCCTGGGCATGAGCTGGGACGTGTTCCGCCACGGCAACCACCCGATCGAGCTGCACGGCACCGCGGGCTCGCTGCGGCTGCCGGACCCCGATACCTTCGGCGGCACCGTCGCCGTCAGCCGCGAGGGCGCCGAATGGGAGGAGATGCCCACCGACGACATGCTGCACGGCCGGCGCAACTGGCCATTCGCAGCGCCCGATCGCGCCAACTACCGCATGCTCGGCGTCGCCGACATGGCGCACGCGATTGCCACCGGCACCACGCCACGCGCCTCTGGCGATCTGGCGCTGCATGTGCTGGAGACCATGGAGGCGATCCTGGAGGCCGGCAAATCGGGGCGGGCGGTGACCGTGCCGGACGGCGCCGCGCGCGCGCCGGCCCTGACCGAGGCGGCAGCGGCGGCGCTCCAGGCCAACGCATAACGACGAGCAGGGAGGCAGCGATGGAGCTGGATCCGGGCGCACAGCGCGTCATGGAGTATTTTCGGGCGAGCGGGCGGCCGCGCTTCGAGACCATTTCGCCGGCGGAGGCGCGCGCCATCTTCGACAGCACCGTGCCCGAGCTGCGGCCCGACCCGGCCGAGGTCGCCGAGGTGCGCGAGCTGAGCGCACCAGGCCGAGCAGGGCCGGTGCGCCTGCGCTACTATCGTGGGCTGGGTGCGCGTTCGGGGCCATTGCCGGCCATGGTCTACTTCCACGGCGGGGGCTGGCTGCTGGGCGATCTCGAATCCCACGACGGTGTCTGCCGCGACATCGCCAACGTGGCCGGTGCGGTCGTCGTCTCCGTCCACTACGCGCTGGCGCCGGAGGCCAAGTTCCCGCGCGCGGTCGAGGATGCGGCGGCGGCCACGCGCTACGTGATCGAGCAGGCCCGGGCGCTCGGCATCGACCCGGCCCAGGTCGCGGTCGGCGGCGACAGCGCCGGCGGCAATCTCGCCGCGGTCATGGCGCTGATGTCCCGCGACGGCGACCTGCCGCCGCTCAGCTTCCAGTTCCTGATCTACCCGGTCACGGACATGGCGCAGACGCAGCCATCCTATGCCGGCATGGCCGAGGGCTACGCGCTGACCACGCCGACGATGCAGTGGTTCCGCGACCACTACCTGCGCGACGCGAGCGACATCGAGGACTGGCGGGCCTCGCCGTTGCGCGCCGCGAGCCTCGCCGGCGTGGCCCCGGCCTATATCGTGACCGCGGCCTACGACCCGCTCTGCGACGAGGCCGTCGACTATGCGCGGCGTCTGATCGAGGCCGGCGTGCCGGTCACGCACCGCCATCTGCCGGACCAGATGCACGGCTATGTGAGCATGGGGCGGATGATCCCCGCCGCCTTCGCCACCATCTCAGCGGCGGTCAGCCATTGGCCACGGACTTGATGGCCGCCCGCGCGGAGGACGCCGCATGACCCAGGTGACGGCCGCGGACGCAGGGACGTTCCGGATCGGTGGCGAGCTCGAGGTGGCGCGGCTGGCCTACGGCGCCATGCGGCTCACCGGCCAGCCGGGCAACTGGGGACCGTATCCCGATCCGGCCGCGGGCATCCGCGTCCTGCGGCGCGCGGTCGAGCTCGGCATCACCCTGATCGACACCGCCCACGCCTATGGCCCCGGCTTCAACGAGGCGCTGATCGCCGAGGCGCTGCATCCCTATCCCGACGGGCTGGTGCTCACCACCAAGTGCGGTATCGCCAAGGTCGGACCGGGGATCATGTACCGCGATGGGCGGGCGAAGGCGATCCGGACCATCTGCGAGGCCAGCCTGCGTCAGCTCCGGCTGGAGCGGATCGATCTCCTGCAGCTGCATTGGGTCGACGAGGACACGCCGATCGAGGAATCGGTCGGCGCCATCGCCGATCTGGTCCAGGCGGGCAAGGTCCGCCACATCGGCATCTCCAACGTCACGCTCGACGAGTTCGAGCGCGCACGACGGACCGCCCCCATCGCGTCGGTGCAGAACCGCTACAGCCTTGCCGACCGCACGCACGACGAGCTGGTCGAGCGCTGCGCCGCCGCCGGGATCGCCTTCTTTCCCTACGGTCCGCTCGACGCACAGCCGTTCGCACCCGAGGCCCCGCTGGCGGCGGCCGACGGCCGGCTCGGCGCCGCTGCCCGCGCGCGCGGCTGCACGCCGGCGCAACTGGCACTGGCTTGGCTGCTCGCGCGCAGCCCGACCATCGTGCCGATCCCGGGCACGACCTCGTGCGCGCACCTGGAGGAGAACGTCGCCGCGGCCGGCATCCGGCTGACCGCCGACGACGCAGCCGCGCTCGTCGACGGCGCCGGCACGCGGTCGTAGAGTGCAGCCGTGGCTCGTGATCGGTGCCCGGGCTCGTGCAACCAATGCCGCCGTCGGACGTCTAGCATGGTCGAGTGCGCTGCCATGAAGGATGCCGCCCATGCGCTGGCTAGTCGTTCTGCTGCTCGTCAACCTGCTCGCCGGCTGCGCCGTGGTGGCCCTGCCGTTCCGGGTCACGGGTGACGTGCTCGACGTCGTACCGGTCGTGGGCCCGATCGCCGCGGCGCCGTTCAAGGCCACCGCCGACGTCATCGACTGAACGCCGCGGTGCGACCGTTCGCGCGCCGGCGACCGGGTGACGCGATGCGTCTGCACGGTGGCGTTCGGCTCGGCCTGATCGCCGGATTGGTGCTGGCTTCCGGTCCGGCCGCGGCCGGAGCACGCATCGTCGATGGTCTCGCGACGGTGCAGGATGACGGCTCGCTGCGTGTCGGCGGCGAGACCGTGCGGCTCTATGGGGTCTATCTTCCCGCCGACGCGCCGGTGAACTGCCGGTTCGCGATCCGGCCGCCACGCTGCGCGACCCAGCCCGTGCTGGCCTTGGAGTACAAGATCAAAGGCTTCGTCCGCTGCGAGATCGTCGGTGCCAGCGGCGATGCGCTGGCCGGATATTGCAGCGTGCCGGGGCGCGATCTGTTCGGCCCGCGCCTGGATCTCGGGGCCGCGATGATCGGCGAAGGCTGGGCCCTGGCCACCGCCGAGGCGCCACGGCGCTACCGGGTGCTGCAGGAGCGCGCCCGTGCCCAGGAAGCCGGCCTCTGGGGCGACAAGATCATCAATTTCCGCTGAGCGCAGCCGAGCCTTCAAGCCGCGATCCCGTCGGTAGCCTGGGACGTGCCGCGAATCTCGGGCAGACTGCGCGCGACGCCCATGAGGGAGAAGTCCGGCGCATGTACCGGCCCCTGCGGATAGCCGTGCTGGCGCTGGCCCTTGGTCTCGCCGCGCTCGTTCCTTGCCGCGCCAGCGCCGCGAGCGGGAACATCCTCCTGCTCGTGGCCGACGATCTCGGCATCGAGGGGGCTAACCTCTACCCGACGCCGCCGCGCTTGGCGACCACACCGCCGGCGGCGCCGGTGCCGAACCTGCGCCGCCTCGCCCGGCAGGGGGTGCTGTTCACCAACGCCTGGGCGACACCCGCCTGCTCGTCCACCCGGGCCACGATCTTCACCGGCCGCTACGGCTTCCGCACCGGGGTCGGCGATGCCCTTCCGCCGGAGCCGGACAGCCCGGCGCCCGTGCTGCCGCTCGGCGAGTTCGGCCTGCCCCGCGCCTTCGCCGGCAGCCCCTACCTGCTCGCCCATATCGGCAAGTGGCATCTGAGCCACGGCACGGCCGACCCCAACCTCTACGGCTGGCCCTATTTCGCGGGCCCCGATCCGGCGCAGACGGGCGGTGGCATCAAGAGCTATTTCCGCTGGGCGAAGACGGTCAACGGCGTGACCGCGACCTCGACGGTCTACAATACCACCGACGTCGTGGACGAGACGATCGCCAAGATCCGTGAGGCCGCCGCGGCCGATCGGCCCTATTTCATCTGGGCGGCGTTCGCCGCGGTGCACGCGCCGTTCCACAAACCGCCCGACACGCTGCATCGCCACGACGATCTGCCGGCGGACGGCGGCAAGGCCTACAACCGCGCCTACTACGAGGCGATGATCGAGGCGCTGGACACCGAGATCGGCCGCCTGCTCCAGGCGGTCGACCTCGCGACGACGACGGTCGTCTTCCTCGGCGACAACGGCACGCCGACGGCGGTCACGGTTCCCCCCTACCTGCCGGAGCACGCCAAGCTCAGCGTCTACGAGGGAGGCGTGCGGGTGCCGCTGCTGGTCGCCGGCGCGCAGGTGGCGGCCCCCGGGCGCAAGGCAGGAGGGATCGTGAGCACGGTCGATCTGTTCCCGACCATCCTGGCGCTGGCCGGCCGCGATCCCGCGACGGTACTGCCGGCCGGCACGGTGCTCGACGGCGTCAGCCTCATGCCGCTGCTCACGAACACGGCGGCGGGCGGCACCGTACGTGCGTTCGCCTACACCGAGCGATTTCCGCTGGCGTTCGCTGCCGACTACCATCGCGCGATCCGCACGCAGCGCTTCAAGCTGATCGCGAACGCCGACGGCACCGAGGAGATGTACGACCTGTCCGCCGATCCGCTGGAGCGGGTGAACCTTCTGACCCTCGGCCTCTCGGTGGCGCAGGGCCAGAAGTACCGCTACCTGCGGCGGACGCTGAACGGGCTGGTGCCGGCGACGGCCGGCGCCTGCTGCGCGCGATAGGGCGTCGCGCGGCGGCGTGCTTCGGCCCGCGCCGCCGCGCCAAGCTTCCTACCGGTCGACCAGGACGACCCGGAACACCTCGTTCGAGGCGACGGTCTGGCCGAAGTTCGGCTGTTCGGCGGCGATCCCGCCGAAGATCCAGCCCACGACCTGCGAATTGCCGGGCTTCGCACGCAGGGCCGCGAGGTCGATCAGACCGGGCCCCTTGACCGGCGTCTGCGGGCGCACCCAGAATCGGGCCTCGGCGCCGAACAGGTAGCTCGCCACGTCCGGTCCGCCGACCTTCGGGAACTCGGTCGGGAACAGGTACTGCCGGTAGTGGCCCTGCTTGTCGCGGACGAGATCGGTGATCTGGTTGGTGAACGGCGCGTTCGGGTCGGGCACGAACTTCTGCGTGGCCCGGTCGTAGGTGATGTAGCTGATGCCGCCGAACAGGAGGCTGTGCGTGGCACCGGTGTCGGAATCGTAGATGCCGACCGTGGCCCCGTCGTAGCTGTTCATGCCCTGCTTGAAGGTCGACTTCGCGGCCGGGTCGTCCTGGTGCGGGATGCCCGCGGCGCCCATCTCGACCGGCACCGTGAACACGCCGCCGCTTTCCGTGAACACGCCGGCCAGGGCCGCGGCCTTGGCCTGGCCACCGTCGAGGAACGGCACCATCGTGTAGTCGCGGCGGCGGTAGTTGACCAGGTCCGGCACCTTGGGCGAGGCCTTGACGTCGGCGATCGACAGCTTCGTGCCGGTGTCGACGATGTCGAAGCTGCGCACCTGGCCGGTATAGGTCTGCACGACGTTCGGGTCGCCGTAGCCGCCGGCGAAGTCCTGCCCGAAGGCGAGGACGGCGCGCTTGCCGAAGATCATCATCTGGCCGCCGGTGACGCGCAGGGTCTCGCTCGTCGTCTGGCGGATCAGCTTGGCGAGCTTGGGCGACGCCGCCGGCTCGCGGACCCATTTGATCAGGGCCGGCAGGTCGACGGCGGTCATGACCGGAAAGGTCACGAACTTCTTGGTCGAGCGCTGATAGCCGTAGCCGCCGACCATGTAGAGCGTGTCGCCGATCGTGTCGTGCTCGTAGTTGGTCGCCGAGAGCTGGTCGACCTGATCGCCGGTGAGCCCCGAGCCCTTGATCGAGCGCGACCAGACCTGCCAGGTCGTCGGATCGATGACCCAGATGCGCCGGTTCTGCTCGCTGGGCGGGAAGTTCTTCAGCGGGTCGGAGGTGAAGTTGTGCAGGCCGTTGGTGCGCCCGCCGATCAGCACCCAAAGATTGCCGTACTGCGCCGCGGCGAAGGACTGCAGGGTCGGCAGCTTGCCACCGGTGTCGACACGCTGCAGCTGCAGCCCGAACGGCAGGCTCTGCCCGCCCACGGTGATCGGTGTCGTCGTCGGCGTCTGGTTGTCGGCATGGGCGGTGAAGCCAAGCAGCGTCGCCCAGGCAAAGCCGCAGGCGGCGACGGCCACGCGTCCGAGCTGGTGCATGAATCCTCCCTGTCGTGATCTCGTTTCCGCCGACGGCTACGTGCAGCGATCCGAGGGCGGGCCATTTCCGCATGCAACCCTGCGCCGATGGCACATGGCGGTCAATGCGCTGGCCAAGGTGGGGTAGATGCATCGTGCCGGTCAACTTTGAAGCGGCAAACATCGACTTTGAGACATTTTGGAAACAGGATCGGCGGCAAGCGACGTCGCACGGCAACAATCGTCTGCTAGCGAACGGATCAGCATCGTCGACCGGACCCAGCGAACGACCGGCCGGCTCAAAGGAGGAACGAGCATGACTACCGCTCTCTCGACCATCGACAGGCATCGGGTTGCCGGCCGCCAGCGGCTGGCATGGCTCGGCAGCCTCGTCCTCGGCGCGCTCGCCGTCTTCGTCGCCGGCTGGGCGACGCCGGCGCGGGCGGAGATCGTCAGCCTGTCGGCGACGGGTTTCGTGCGGCATTGCCCGTGCGTCGAGGACGGGACGCAGGAATCGAACACGCACGACGGCGTGGTGG
>JBDHTW010000020.1:0-51867 GCA_039808865.1 Geminicoccaceae bacterium | reverse complement strand
GCGTCACGACAAGAACGCCAGGATGCGTTCCGGTCGCAGCGTGCCCAAAATGCGCCCAGGGCTATGGCGGAAGCTGGGTGAGCAAGGTCTGCGTGAGGTGGCGTATCGAGGCGGCGGCCGAAACCTTGCTGGCGGCGATGGCCGGGCCCGCGCGTCGGCCATGATGATCGAGCGTCGAAGGCGATCGACGCTGCCACCACGATGGCTCGGCGCCATGGTGGCGGTCGGCGCGGTCGGCACGGCGATCGCCCAGGGCCGCGCAGGCACTGGAGGAGCACGACCTTCGTGGGTGGGCCTGCCGCCCGGAGCTTCATCGCCCCCTATGTCGCTGACGGTGCGACGAACGACGCGATCTTCGCGGCCCGGGTGGAGCGGATGCCGGCACCCGGGCCGCGGCCCGGCGGCAGCGTGATCATGGACGACCTGCCCGCCCGCCGTGTACGTCGACTGCCTCGCCAGCTCCGGCGTCCACGCTCAGCGAAAATGCGTGAAGGCGCACAGATCTCCTACGCAAAGCGTGTGCGTGCGATCCAACGTGCCGCTCGTCGCGGGGGCGGCCGTCGTCAAAGGCGGCTATTGGGCGAGACGGTCCAGCATCGGCTGGGTGATGAGGCAGATGCCGTTCTCGGTGCGGCGGAAGCGCTTGGCGTCGAGCTCGGCGTCCTCGCCGACGACCAGGCCCTCGGGGATGCGGACGCCGCGGTCGACGACGACGCGGGACAGCCGGGCGTGCTGGCCGATCTCGACCTCGGGCAGCACGACGCAGGCGTCGAGCCGGCCGTAGGAGTGGACGCGTACACCGGTGAACAACAGTGTGTTGCTGAGGCTCGAGCCCGAGATGATGCAGCCGCCCGAGACCAGCGAACTCACGGCGATGCCGCGCCGGAAGTCCCGGTCGTGCACGAACTTGGCCGGCGGGGTGATCTCGGCATAGGTCCAGATCGGCCAGTTGTGGTCGTAGAGGTCGAGTGCTGGAACGATGCGGGTGAGGTCCATGTTGGCCTCGAAATACGCGTCGACCGTGCCGGCGTCGCGCCAGTAATCCTCGGACTCGGCCTTCGACTTCACGCAGGACTTGGCAAATCGGTGTGCCACGGCTTTGCCGTGCTTGACCAGATAGGGAATGATGTCCTTGCCGAAATCGTGGCTGGAATGGGGATCGGCAGCGTCGCGGCGAAGCTGGTCGTAGAGGAACTTGGCGTCGAAGACGTAGATGCCCATGCTCGCCAGCGCCAGATCGGGCCGGGCCGGTGTGCCCGGTGGGTCGGCCGGCTTCTCGAGGAACGAGACGATCCGGTCGTTCGCGTCGACCTGCATCACGCCAAACGCGGTGGCCTCCAGGCGCGGCACCTCGAGGCAGCCGATGGTCACGTCGGCGCGCTCCTGGACGTGCTGCGCCAGCATGATCTCGTAGTCCATCTTGTAGATGTGATCGCCGGCCAGCACGACGACATGGTCGACACCGTAGTCCTCCAGGATGTCGATGTTCTGGTAGACGGCGTCGGCCGTGCCCTCGTACCACTGCGTCTCCGACACGCGCTGGCTCGCCGGCAGGATGTCGAAGCTCTCGTTGCGTGCCGGCAGAAGGAAGTTCCAGCCGCGCTGCAGATGGCGGATCAGGCTGTGCGCCTTGTACTGCGTCGCCACGCCGATGCGGCGGATGCCGGAATTGAGCGCGTTGGACAGCGCGAAGTCGATGATCCGGCTCTTGCCGCCGAAGTGGACCGCGGGCTTGGCGCGCCGATCGGTCAGCTCCTTGAGGCGCGAGCCGCGACCGCCGGCGAGCACGAACGCGAACGCATTCCGGCTGAGCCGGCTGGAGGTCGAAGATTGCGGCATGACTCCCCAATTCCCACTATGCGCGTGCAGAGTCGAGCAGCATGGTCGCACCTGCTGACCGCGGGCGGATCCAGACGGCCTGATCATGAACGATAGTTACTACCATGCCCATGCGCCAAAGGTTCCACCACGGCCGCATTTGACGGGCACGGTCGAGACCGAGGTCGGCATCGTCGGCGGCGGGCTCGCCGGTCTCGGCACCGCCTTGTCGCTCGTCGAGCGGGGGCGTCCCGCCGTCGTGCTGGAGGCGGTGCGCATCGGGGCCGGGGCCTCGGGGCGCAATGGCGGCATGGTCTCGGCCGGCTTCGCCGCGCCCACCCGCCTGCTCGAACGCGCGGTCGGCCCGGTCTCGGCTGGCGCGTTGATGGCGCTCAGCCGGGATGCCATGACGCTGATGCGCCGGCGGATCGAGCGCCACGCCATACCCTGCCGGCCGGTGGCGGGGATCGTCGTCGCGTCGTGGTTCGACGATGCCACCGACCTGCGGGCCGAGGTCGCCGAGTTCAACCGGCGCTTCGACATGCGGCTCGAGTTCTGGCCGCGCGAGCGGCTGAAGGCGCTCTATCCGTCGCCCCATTACTGGGACGGGATGTTCGACCCCGAGGGCTTTCATCTCGATCCACTGGCCCTGACCCGCGGTTACGCCGCCGCCGCCGAGGCTCTGGGAGCGCGCGTGTTCGAGGACTCGCCGGCGGTTCGCCTGGAGCGGCACGGCACACGGTGGCGCATTGCCACCCCCGGCGGCACGCTGCTCGCCGAGCGGGTGATCCTCTGCCAGAGCGCCTATCCGCCGCGGCTGGATGGCAGCATCGGCAGGGCGACCCTGCCGGTCTACACCTACGTCATCGTGACGGCGCCGCTGGTCGGGCGGCATGCCGACGTGATCCGCGCCCCATACGCGGTCTACGACAACCGCTTCGCCACCGGCTACTATCGCCTGCTGCCCGACGGGCGCCTGCTCTGGGGCGGCCGCATCAGCACCCGCGAGCATCCGCGCGACCTGGAGGCGCTGATGCGGCGCGACCTTGCGCACGTCTACCCGCAGCTTGCCGACGTGGCCGTCGAGCATGCCTGGTCGGGGCGCATGGGTTTCGCCCGGCACAAGATGCCGCTGATCCGCGAGCTGGCGCCGGGTCTGTGGGTCAACAGCTGCTTCGGCGGGCACGGGCTCAACACGACGACACTCGGCGGCGAGCTCGTGGCCTCGGCCGTGGTCGAGGGCGATCGGCGCTGGAAGCTCATGGCGCCGTTCGCGCCGCGCTGGGTGGGTGGCGCGCTCGGTCCCCTGGTCGCCCAGGCCGTCTATGGCCGCCACCAGCTCCAGGACGCGGCGCGCGCCTTCTGGCACCGGCGGCGCGCGCGCAGGCGGGCCGCGACCGCCGAGCCCCTAGCGTAAAGCCGCCGGACGAGCCGGGCGAGCATCGGCCGCCGCGACGAAGCTCGGGCCCGGCCGCGCCTGCGCCGAGGCGATCCCCAGCCCTTCGGCAGACGGTCCGACCGGACGCGCACGACCGCGCGTCAAGGCAAGCTCCCGGTCCAGGAGGGCGAGCTGCGCCTGCCGGTCACGGCCGATGGCCATGATCCCTTGCGCCTCGAGCCAATGCCACGCCGCGCCGCCCACCAGCCACAGCAAATAGAAGCCCAAGCCCGCCGTCACCACGACTTTGCCGATGCTTCGCGACGTCGACATCATGATCCTCTTGCTTGGAGAACCATGTCTTTGCATCGCGCCGGCTAAAGATTTCCTTAACGGAATAAGCTAGCGACGCACCAGCTCCGATGGATCGACGCCGCGCCGATCCCCGTTCGCGCGGCGGCTGGCATCATGCCATCGACAGCGGCGCCGATGCCTCAGGCCGCGGCTTCCTCGCCACCGCGGACGATCAGCTCCAGCACCTCGTGCTCGTCCGTGGCCTTGATCATCCGCTCGCCGGCGTTGCGGCCGCGCTTGAGCACCATCACCCGATCACCGACGGCGAAGATGTCGTTGAGGCGATGGCTGATGATGATCTGGGCGACACCCTGGCGCTTGAGCTCGGCCATCGTCTCGAGCAGGCGCTCGGTCGCCATGATCGACAGGTTGGCGGTGGGCTCGTCGAGGATCAGCACCTTGGGCGCGAAGCTGATCGCGCGCGCGATCGCCACCGACTGCTGCCGGCCGCCGGACAGGCTCTCGACCCGCTGGCGGACGTGGTTGACGTCGACCTTGAGCCGCTGGAGCACGGCCCCGGCCTCGGCCTCCATCCGCTTGCGGTCGACGAACCAGCCCCTGGTCGGCCAGCGGCCGAGAAAGATGTTGGCGGCGACGTCGAGGTTCCCGCACAGCGCGAAGTCCTGGTAGATCATCTCGATCCCGGCCTCGCGGCTCTCGTGCGGACTCCTGAACTGCGTGGGCATGCCATCGACGAGCACCTCGCCGCCGTCGCGTTGGTAGGCCCCGGTCAGAATCTTCATCAGCGTCGACTTGCCGGCCGAGTTGTCGCCGACGAGGCCCAGGATCTCGCCGGGATGGAGGCGCAGGCTGACGTCGACCAGCGCCCGCACGGCACCGAAGCTCTTCTGGATGCCCTGCATCTCGATCAGAGCGGGCATGGTCATGCCGCCTTCTCCTCGCGGTGGCCGAGGCGGCGGCCGAGCCTGGCCAAAAGCCCCTCCTGCCGCAGCCAGATGTCGCCCAGCACGGCCGCGATCAGGATCAGGCCGATGAACACGTTGACCCAGTGCTGCGGCATGATCAGCGAGCGGCCGTCGGCCAGGATGATCTGCAAGGACAGCAGCGAGCGCAGCAGCGTGATCACCGCGGCCCCGGCCAGCGCGCCGACGATCGAGCCGTAGCCGCCGAAGATCGAGGCACCGCCGATGATCACCGCCGCGATCACGTCGAGCTCGCGCAGCTGTCCGGCCGACGGATTGAACGAGCGGTAGTAGGCGATGTAGATCAGGCCGGCCAGCGAGGCGCAGGCCGAGCAGAAGACGAGGCTCCAGAAGCGGACCCGGTTGGTGTCGATGCCGGCATACTCGGCTGCCCGCCGGTTGCCGCCCGTGGCCAGCACCATGAGGCCGATCCTGGTCCTGGCGAGCACGATCCCGGCCACGGTGGCGATGAGGGCGAGCACCAGCGTCTGTGTCGACAGGGCGCTCGCCACCGCCGCCCAGAGACCACCGGGAGCCGGCTCGATGCCCATGCTGCGCAGGATCTCGATCAGCTTGCGCCCGATCAGGTTGTAGCTCTCGGGGAACTGGCTGAGCTGGCGTCCCGCCACCAGCCATGCGGCGAGCCCGCGCGCGACGTAGAACATGCCGAGCGTCGCGACGAAGGCCGGCAGCAGCAGCCGTGTCGCCAGCAGCCCGTTGACGCAGCCCGCGGCGAGGCCGGCGACGAAGCCGGCCAGGCCCGCCGGCAGCGGCGCCCAGCCCATGAACTTCATCAAGAAGGCCGCGGTCGAGCCCGACAGCGCGAGCACGGCGCCCACCGACAGGTCGACGTCGCCGTTGGCCATGACGTAGCTCATGCCGACGGCCATCAGCCCGATCTCGGTGAAGGCCAGGAGCAGATTGAAGCTGTTGTCGAGCCCACCCCAGAAATCGGGCCGCAGCCACAGGCCGAACGTCCACAGGACGACGGTGAAGATCACGGCCGCGGATTCGCGCTGGGTCAGCCACCAGCGCAGGCCGCGCGCGCTGAATTCGGCGGCCGACAATGCGCTGCCGTGGGTCCGCGGCGCCTCGATCGCGACCGCGGCCACGTCCACCGGCGGCGGCTCGGTGCCGCGCAGCCGCGCCAGGAGGCGCGGCAGGAGCTTGCGGCGGACGACCCAAGGTTCGATCAGCACGGCGGCGAGCAGGATCAGGCCGAGAAAGGCCGGCACGGCACCGGGTGGCAGCGATGCCATCGCCTGCACCGGCAGCTCGGTGTTGCCGACCTTGAGCATGCGGGTCACCGGCACGCCCTCGCGCAACACCTTGTCGATCAGCACGACGAGCACGGCCCCGAGGCACGAGCCGAGCACGCGGCCGCGCCCGCCCAGGATCGAGGCGCCACCGACGATGACCGCGGCGATCACGATCAGCTCGGCACCGAGCCCGTATTGCGAGGTGACGCCCTTGTCCTGGGCGACGTTCATGAGGCCGGCCAGCGTCGCGCACAGCGAGGCGAGCACGAAGCTGCGGATGCGCACGCGGCCCGTGGCGATGCCGGCATACTCGGCTGCCTGCAGGCTGCCGCCGACGGCATAGGTCTCGTAGCCCCAGCGCGTGCGGGCGAGGACGATCCCGCCCAGGACGGCCACGGCCAGAAAGACCAGGATCTGGTTGTTGAAGCCCAAGGCGTTGCCCTCGCCGAGGGCGAAGAAGGCATAGTCGCGGGCCTTGACCTCGTAGGCGATGGTCTGGCCGGCGGTCAGGCCGAGGACGAGGCCGCGGCCGACGAACAGCATGGTCAAGGTGGCGATGAACGCGGGCACCTTGAGCCAGGTGACGAGGGCGCCGTTGACGAGCCCGACGATGAGGCCGGCGGCGAGGCAGATCAACACCGCGACCCAGGCGGGCAGGTCGTAGTGCGAGGGCGCGAAGGCGATCGAGAACAGGACCGCCACCAGCCCCAGGGTCGAGCCGACCGACAGGTCGAGGTCGCGGTCGACGATCACGAACGTCATGCCGACCGCCATCACGCCATAGCGTGCCGCGTCGCGCAGCACCGACTGCAGCGCGGTGAGGTCGCCGAAGAAGCGCGGGTTGACCCACGTGCCGACGAGGTAGAGCAGGGCCATCACCAGGAGGAGGCCCACCTCCCAGCCATAGGCGAAGCCGCCGAAGCGGGCGGCGGGCGCCGCCGCCCGCCCGCCCGGCAGCGCGCCGGCCGGTGCCGGCACCGGCTCAGTTCTCGAAGCGCTTGCCGACCTTGTCGACATCGGCCTTGGTCACGAGCTGGGCACGCGTGTCGAGGTTGGCGGCGGAGATGCCGCGATCGATCTGCAGGTAGAGCTGCATCACCGGCCAGAAGCCCTGCAGGAACGGCTGCTGACCGAGCGCGCCGTCGAGCGCGCCGCTGCGGATCTGCTCCTGCTGCTTGGGGCCGAGATCGAAGCCGTAGGAGCAGACCTTGTCGCCGATCTTGAGCTGGGCCACGGCATCGCCGATGGCCGGCGTGACGAAGCCGTTCGCACCCATGATGCCGACCACGTCGCCGCGGCTCTCGATCAGGCTGACGATCGAGCCCACCGGGTTGTTGGCGTCGACGTCGATGCCGATGTTGGTCGGCCCGGCATCGACCTTGAAGTCGCCGAGCCTGCCGGCCACGGCCAGCGTCGCCACGGTGGCGGTGAACGCCGCGGTGATGCGGTTGTTGACCTCGACATTGCCCAGCGTCGTCGTGTTGGGGAACACGATCGAGCCGCCCTGGACGCCGCTGTCGAGCACGCACTTGGCCAGGGCCTCGCCGCCGATGGCGGCGGCGGTCGCGTCCTGCCCGGTGTGGCTGATGGCCGAGCGGTCGTAGAGCGTGCCGTCGTAGCTGTTGGTGGTGGCGACCGGCACGCCGGCGTCCAGCATCTTCTTGACGATGTCGTTGTAAGCGCCCGCCTGCGGCGTGGTGATGATCAGACCGTCGATGGTCGGGTCCTGGACGACCTGGTTGATGATCTCGAGCTCGCGCGGGATGTCGTCGACCGGCGCTTCCGAGCCCAGCATCAACAGGTTCACGCCGACGAGGTCCGCCGCCAGCTTGGCCCCGACATAGACCGGGTCGAAGAAGCCGTTGCCGGCAGTGTGGGTGACGATGGCGAAAGTGAGCTTGCCGTCCTTGCTGTGGAAGTCCTTGGTGCCGGGCGCTTCCTTGACGGCGTCCTCGAAGCTGTAGCCGCCGACCGCCTTCGACAGGGTGCCGGACTGGGCCATGGCACCGGTCGCAGCAAAGGAGACGAGGGCGAGCGCACTCGCCCCGAGCATGAGCCTGCGCATCCGTTCCGTTCTCCCTGATGGCCGTGCGCCGTTCGTTGACGGCTCGAACCAGGGAAATGCCTAGCATCTCCGTCGGCGGCTGGCTATCCGGTGCTGACGGTGGCCTCGGTCGATCGCTGCCCGAGGCGGCAGAAGGCGCGGAACGAGCGCTCGATCGCGTGCCGATCGAGGCCGCGGCCGATCAGCACCAGGCGGGTCGTCGGCCGCCCCTCCGGCCAGGCATCGAGATGCAGCGGCCGGTGGACGAGATGCTGCACGCCCTGGATGACGACCGGCCGGTCGACGCCCCTTACGTGCAGGAGCCCTTTGACGCGCAGGATGTCGGCGCCGTGCCGGTGCAGCAGCAGCGAGAGCCAGAGGCCGAACGCGGCCCAGTCGAGTGGTGCGTCGGCGGCGAGGCAGAAGGTGACGAGCCCGCTGTCCTGATGCGCATGGCCCATCTCCGCCGGGCTTGGCGCCGCCGGCGCCGCGGCAGGATCGTGCAGGCCGCCAAGCAGCAGCGCGGGCGGGGCGGCATCGGCTTCGGCCGAGAGGTGCAGCGTGGCGGTGGGGTTGAGGCGGCCGAGACGCTGGGCCAGCAGCGGAACCGCCGCCGGTGCCACGTCGACCTTGCTCAGGACGAGCCGGTCGGCCAGCGCCACCTGCCGCGCCGCCTCCGTGAACCGGTCGAGATTGGCCATCCCGTTCACCGCATCGACCACCGTGACGACCGCGCCAAGCCGGAAGTGCCAGCGCAGCGACGGATCGGTCGAGAATCCGGCGACGATCGGCACCGGGTCGGCGAGGCCCGTGGTCTCGATCACCACCCGCTCGAACGGCGGCAGCTCGCCGCTCTGCATGCGGGCGTAGAGCCGCTCCAGCCCGTCGCGCAGATCGCCGCGGATCGAGCAGCAGACGCAGCCGCTTTGCAACAGCACGATCGCCTCGTCGAGCACCTCGACCAGGAGATGATCGAGGCCGACCTCGCCGAACTCGTTGATCAGCACGGCCGTTCCCCGCAGCTCGGGCTCGGCCAGCAGGCGCCGCAGCAGCGAGGTCTTGCCGCTGCCGAGAAAGCCGGTCAGCACGTGGGCGGTGACGCTGCGCCACTCGCGGATCATCGGGCCTGCTGCTCCAGCCGCCGCAGCAACTCGGGGTCGAGCGGATCGATCGGCCGGCCGGCGAGCTTGTCCGCCGCCGGCCACAGCGCTCCTTGGTGCTCGACGACGAGCCGCCGGCCGGTCGGGCCGGTCAGCGTGAGCCGGTCGTGCCATGCGGCACAGCGCAGGCCGAAGGGCGCGAGCACGGCATTGGCGATCTCGACCCGATGCTGCCGCTCGGCGGCCAGCCCGGAGCCGGTGTGCCCCGCCTGCTCGGACCAGTGGCCGGCACCCCCGAACATTCCGCACAATCCGCACATCGTCACCCCCGACGCACCCATTCCAGCCTGCGATGCAGCGCCCGCGCGTCGAGGTCAAGCGCCGCCATACTGGCTCGGAAGGCGAACTGCGCTACCATCGCCGGCATGACCCGGCCACCGCTCGACCCGCCGCTCGCCCACGCCCTCATCGACGCTGCCATCGCCGGGCAGGAACCTGCGGCCCTCTTGGCGACGTTGTGCCGGGCCATGGTGGACGGCGGCCTGCCGCTCGCCCGCGCTTCCGTGGGCGCCCTCCTGATCCACCCGCTGCTCGATGCGACGCTGGTCATCTGGCGTGCCGACCGCGGCGCCTATCTCGACGATACGCCCCGTCCGGCCGTGCGGGGCAACGAGGCTTGGCGGCACAGCCCGTTCTACCGCTTGGAAGCGGAGGAACGCGCCATGCTGCGCTGGCGGCTGGAGCGGGGCGAGGGCACCGTAGAATATGGCGTGCTCGCGGACTTCGCTGCCGAAGGTGCCACCGACTATGTCGCGCTGCGCACCCGCCTCGCCCCCGGGGTCACGCTCGGGCAGGGGACGAGCATCTACTCGTCCTGGCTCACCCGTCGTCCGGGCGGTTTCGCGCCGGCCGATCTCGACCGGCTGCAGGGTGTGGCGCCGCTGCTGGCGGTCGTCACGGCTGCAGCACTCGGCACCGCCACCGCCGGAACGCTGCTCGCCACCTATCTTGGTGCGGATGCCGCCGGCCGCGTGCTCGGCGGGGACATCGAGCGTGGCCGGGTCGAGATGATCCAGGCGGTGGTCTGGTACAGCGACCTCGCCGGCTTCACCCGCCTCGTCGACCAGGTTTCCGGTGCCGGCATGCTGCCGCTGTTCCGCGGCCATGCCGAGATTCTGGGACTGCTCAACGATCATGCCGAGATCCTGGTCGACGCGATCGAAGGCCGCGGCGGGCAGGTGCTCAAGTTCATGGGTGACGGCCTGCTCGCCATCTTCCGCGGGCCAGCCGATGCCGAGGCCTGCGATGCGGCGCTGACCGCATGGCGCGAGGCCAGCCGGCGCTGCGAGGGTCTGCGCCGCCGGCGTGCCGCGGAGACCCATCCCTACCTGGCCTTGCACACGGGCGAGGTCCTCTACGGCAATGTCGGCGGCCGGGCGCGGCTCGACTTCACCGTGCTCGGGCCGGCCGTGAACGAGGCCAGCCGCATCGCGGCGCTCTGCCGGAAGCTCGATCAGCGGGTGATCGTGTCGGAGGCCTTCGCGGCGCTGTGCCCGGCGCCCTGGCAGGTGCAGCTGGTCGGCCTCGGCAGTTTCGCGCTGCGCGGGGTGGCACGGCCGCAATCCCTGTTCGGCCTCGCGCCGCCACCGGGCGAGCCCGGCTGAGCGCGCGCCACCTGGATGGTTGGCGCCCCGGTCGGTTCTGCTAGGTTGGGTTGCATGCTGCGGCTCCTGCTCTGGCTCGGTCTGGCCATCTGTTGCACGACGGCGGGGGCTGCCGAGCCGCCTGCGCCCGCCTTCGTCGGCGCTGCGGCGTGCGCCGGCTGCCATACCGAGGCGACCAAGGCATGGCATGGCTCGCAGCACGACCTTGCGATGCAGGAAGCGACGCCGGCGACCGTCCTCGGCGACTTCGACGATGCCACGTTCACCCACTACGGCGTGACCTCGCGCTTCTACCGCAAGGGCGACCGGTTCTACGTCGAGACGGACGGCCCCGACGGGGCGTTGCAGACCTATGAGGTCGCCTACACGTTCGGTGTCTACCCGCTGCAGCAATATCTGGTGGCCTTTCCCGGCGGCCGCTGGCAGGCGCTCAGCCTCGCCTGGGACGCGCGGCCCGAGGATCAGGGCGGCCAGCGCTGGTTCCATCTCTACCCGAACGAGGAAATCGCGCACGGCGACGAGCTGCACTGGACCGGAATCAATCAGAACTGGAACTTCATGTGCGCCGACTGCCACTCGACCAATCTCGAGCGTGGCTACGACGTGCGGACCGACAGCTACCATACGACCTGGTCGGCGCTCGACGTCGCGTGCGAGGCCTGCCACGGGCCGGGCTCGGGCCACGTCGCCTGGGCGCAGAACGGCGCCAGCCCCGCCGACCCGACGCGGGGGCTGAGCGTGTTGCTGCGCGACCGGGGCCAGGAGCAGTGGGCATTCCCCGAGGGCGCCCGCATCGCCAAGCGGATGACGCCGCTGCCCGTGCACACCGAGACCGAGGTCTGCGCGCCATGCCATGCGCGCCGCGCCCCGCTGACGGATGGGGCCACGATCGGCCGGCCACTGCTCGACGGCTACCGGCCGTCGCTGCTCGATCCCGGCGTCTACCACGCCGACGGCCAGATGGACGGCGAGGTCTACAATTACGGCTCGTTCCTGCAGAGCAAGATGTACCGGGCCGGGGTCACCTGCTCGAACTGCCACGAGCCGCACAGCTTGCAGCTCCGCGGCGAGGGCAACGCCGTCTGCGGCCAGTGCCACCTGCCCGGCGCCTTCGACACGCCGGCGCATCACTTCCATTCCGCCGACGGACCCGGCAGCCGCTGCGTCGACTGCCACATGCCGACCAAGACCTACATGGTGGTCGACCCGCGGCACGATCACGGCTTCCGGGTGCCACGACCGGATCTCGATACCGCCACGGAGTCGCCCGATGCCTGCACCAGCTGCCATGCGGGCAAGGATCCGGCCTGGGCTGCCGCTCGCATCGCCGAATGGTACGGTCCCGGCCGGCGGCGCGAGCCGGTGTTCGGCCAGGCCCTGGCCCTGGAGCGCAAGGGTGCGCCGGGTGCGGGCGCGGCGCTGGCCCGCCTCGCCGCCGACCCCGCCGCCCCGGCGATCGCCAGGGCGACGGCCGTGGCCGGTCTCGGCCGCCACCTCGACCAGTCGGCGTTCGCCGCGATCCGGCGCGGGCTGACCGACCCCGATCCTCTGGTCCGTCTGGCCGCCGTGGGCACGCTCGCACAGCTCGACCCGCAGCTCCGGCTGGAAGCGGGACTGCCGCTGGCGCGCGACCCCGTGCGCGCCGTCCGCCTGGAGGCCGCGCGCGTGCTGGCGCCGGTCCAGTCCGTCGGCCTGCCGCTCGATCAGCGCGCCACGCTGGAGGCGGCGTTCACGGAATACGAGACGGCGCAGAAGGGCCTGCTCGACCGGCCCGAGGGCCTGCTGACCCTGGGCAACTTCTACCGCGAGCGTGGTCGCTTGGCCGAGGCCGAGACGAGCTACGCGACGGCGCTGCGCCTCCACCCGAGCTTCGTGCCGGCCTATGCCAACCTCGCCGACCTCATGCGCCAGCAGGATCGTGACGGCGACGGCGAGCGCATCCTGCAGCAGGGGCTGGCGCTGGCTCCCACGAGCGCCGAGCTCGTGCATGCGCAAGGCCTCCTGCTGATCCGTCAGCAGCGCTACGCCGAGGCGGTCACGGCGCTGGGCAAGGCCGCGAGCCTCGCCCCCGGCAATGCGCGCTACGCCTACGTCTACGCCGTGGCGCTGCAGGAGACGGGACGGCCGCGGGAAGGGCTGGCGATCCTGGAGCAGGCTCACGCCCGGCACCCAGGCGACGTCGACATCCTGCTGGCACTGGCGAGCGCCAGCCTGCAGCGTGGCGACCGCGTGTCGGCGTCGCGCTATGCCCAGGATCTGGCTCGGCTCGCCCCGGGTGATCCGCAGGTGCAGCAGCTGCTGCAGGCGGTGGGACCACCGGGTCCGTGACCGCGGCCGCTCAGGCGCCGAACAGGTCGAGCTGACCGTCCGGACGTGGCGGACGGAACAGGTCGGTGCGTTGCGGCAGCTGCCGCCGGTCGAGGCCGTGGCGGGCACGGGCCTTGGCGAAGCGCTCGGCGATCAGGCGGGCGTACACGCCATCACCGCGCATGCGGCTGCCGAAACCGGGATCGTTGAGGCGACCGTCGCGGCATTGGCGGACCAGCGACAGCACGTGCGCCGCGCGTGCCGGGTGATGGCCATCCAGCCAGGCTCGGAACAGATCCTTCACCTCGTGGGGCAGGCGGAGCAGCACGTAGCCGGCGCTGGCGGCACCTGCGGTCGCGGCCGCATCCAGGATGGGCTCGATCTCGTGGTCGGTCAAAGCCGGGATGATCGGCGCCACCATGACGCCGGTGGCGATGCCGGCCGCGGTCAGGGCGCGGATTGCCTCCAGCCGGCGGTGCGGTGCGGCGGCGCGCGGCTCCAGCGTCCGGGCCAGCCGCGGATCGAGCGTGGTGACCGACAGATAGACGCGGGCGAGGCCGTCCCGCGCCAGCAGCCGCAGGACGTCGATGTCCCGCGTGACGAGCGCCGACTTGGTGACGATGCCGATCGGATGCCGCGCCTCGGCCAGCACCTCCAGGATCTGCCGTGTCACCCGCAGCCGCCGCTCGAGCGGCTGGTAGGGATCGGTGTTGGCGCCGAGCGCGATCGGCCGGCAGCCATAGCCGGGCCGCGCCAGTTCCTGCCGCAGGAGAGCCGCCGCATCCGCCTTGACGAAGATCCGGGTCTCGAAGTCGAGCCCGGCGGACAGGCCAAGATGGGTGTGGCTCGGCCGCGCGTAGCAGTAGATGCAGCCATGCTCGCAGCCCCGATACGGATTGAGCGAGCGATCGAACGGGATGTCGGGCGACCGGTTGTAGGCGATGATCGAGCGCGCCCGGTCCGGCAGCACCTGCGTCGCGGGGGCGGGATCAGCGGCCAGCTCGGCGAGGCTGCTCCAGCCGTCGTCGAACGCCTCCCGTGCGAAGCGTTCGAATCTGCCCGCCGGATTCGACGTCGCGCCACGGCCCTTGTGCACACGCGGCAGCATCGCAGCCTCCGGACCAGAACATTCATGGAACATATACCGAAGCCGACGCGCGCCGTCGAGCCTTCACCCAGGACGCGTCCGCATGGTCACGCCATGGGCGACATGGTATAAGCTTCAGGTTGAGCTCGCGGCTGGGCGCGTCCACAGGCAATGTTGGGTTGACCATGCTCGATGTCTCGACCAATCCCGTCGTGGCTGCCGACAACGACGTTCCGGGTCCGCCCGTCGGCCGGGCAGACGATGCCGGCATGCAACCGGCTACGGCGGCGCCAGGCCCGTCCTCGCCTGCGGCCGCCTGTGTCTCGGACGCGCAGATGCAGGAGTTCCATGCGCTGGCGCTCGCGGCCAAGGCCACCGACGAGGTGGCGCAGGAACTGTCGGCAGCGCTGGGCATGGCGCACCAGATCCGGGCTCGCGGCTGCGGCATCGATCTTGCGTACCCGCGACTGAAATTCATCTTCGATTGTTTGCTGGCCGAGCCCGCGAAGCTCATTCTGGCGCGCGACGAGCGGCTGCGGCTGCAGATGGACCTCTACCAGCACGCCGGCTGGCTCAGCCGCATCCTGGCGCGGATCAGCTCCGGCAGCTCGGCGGCCCTCGTCCTCGCCGCCCTGGTGGCCTCGCTTTTGGTCTGGGGGGTGATCTCGCTCGCCGTCTACGCCCTGCTGATGCTGGATGGCTTCAACCTGCCGCGCCTCATCTTCTTCATGGACGGCAAGGCGCTCATCGTCATCACCTCGGCGGCGTTTCTCGGCGGCGTGGTCAGCATCGCGACCCGACTGCGCGAGTTCTCCAAGGTCACCGACCTCGACCCGTGGGCGATGTTCTGGACGGCGATGCTGAAGCCGCTGGTCGGCGTCGTGCTCTCCTTGTTCATCCTGGTCACCCTGGCCGGCGGCGTGGTCAGCTTCGGCTTTCTCGACGGTGCGGGCAATCCGATGGCGCTCGTCGACGGCAAGGCCGCGGTCGAGCCCGCCGTCACCGACAAGGTGCTCTACGTGCTGTGGATGCTCGGCTTCCTGGCCGGGTTCAGCGAGCGGTTCGCCTGGGACTTCGTCGACCGTGCCAGTGGCGTCGCCGAAGGCGGCGGCCCAAAGCCGAAGTAGGGCCCGTTCGGTCTCCCAATCCCGGTCGCGTGCGCTAGGTTGAGCCGGGACCGAAAGCGAAGGCTGCACGGGAGAACCCTGGTTCATGTCGACCGTCGCCCCCTACGGCGCCTGGGCGTCGCCGCTCACCGCCGAGCTGATCACCGGCACGCAGGTGGGGCTCGCGAGCCCGTGGCTGGATGGCGAGGATCTGTACTGGACCGAGAGCCGGCCGCTCGAGGGCGGGCGGACGACGCTGCTCGTGCGCCGGCGTGACGGCATGGTGCAGGAGGTGACCCCGGCGCCGTTCAATCTCCGCACACGGGTGCACGAGTATGGCGGCCGTGCTTTCACGGCCCGGGACGGGATCGTCGTCGGGGTTGGGCTCGGCGACCAGCGGATCTATCGGCTGGCACGCGATGCGGCTCCGGTGCCGCTGACGCCGGAGGGCGACGGCGCGGTGCGCTATGCCGATCTCGTGCTGGACCTGCCGCGACGGCGGGTGCTGGCGGTGCGCGAGGATCACCGTCGCGAAGGCGAGCCCGAGAACATGCTCGTGGCGGTGCCGCTCGACGGTCCGCCGCACGAAGGCATCGTGCTCGCGCGAGGCCACGACTTCTTCGCCTACCCGCGGCCGAGCCCCGACGGAACGCGCCTCGCCTGGCTCGCCTGGGATCATCCCGACATGCCGTGGGACGCGACGACGCTCTGGCTCGCCGATCTCGACGGGGCCGGCATGCCGGGCACGGCGCTGGCGGTGGCGGCTGGCGAGACGGAGAGCCTCGTGCAGCCGGAGTGGGCACCGGACGGCAGGTTGCACGTCGTCTCCGACCGCAGCGATTTCTGGAGCCTCTACCGGGTCGAGGGCTTGGCGCTGGTGCCCGTGGCGCTGCTCGCCGCCGAGCTCGCCGGACCGCTCTGGCAGCTCGGGGCGCGTTGGTACGATTTCGTCGACGCCACGACGGCGATCGCCATCGCCACCGAGCATGGCCGCTCGCGTCTGGTCCGGCTCGACCTCGCCACGGGTGCCGACAGCCCGCTCGACCTGCCGTTCGTCGAGTTCGCCGGCATCTCCTGTGCCGGTGACAGGATTCTGGTCCAGGCGCTCGCCGACGACGGGCCGGGAGCGATCGTCCTGCTGGAGGAGGGGGGCTCGGTCTGCACCACCGTGGCGAGTTCGGGCGACCTGCCGGTGGCGCGTGGCTGGATCGCCAGGCCGGAGCCCGTCGCCTTTCCGAGCAGCGACGGCCGGCAGGCCTTCGCGCTCTATTACCCGCCGACCAGCCCGGACCATGCCGCTCCGCCGGGTGAGCTGCCGCCGCTGGTCGTGCGCAGCCATGGTGGCCCCACCGGCCGCGCCTCGCCGGCCTTGAATCTGCAGATCCAGTTCTGGACCAGCCGCGGCTTCGCCGTGGTCGACGTCGACTATGCCGGCAGCGTCGGCTACGGCCGCACCTACCGTCGGCTGCTCGACGGCCAATGGGGCATCCGCGACGTCGAGGACTGCCTCGCCGCCGCGCGCCATCTGGCGGCGAGCGGGCGGGTCGATCCGGCGCGCCTGGCGATCCGCGGCGGCAGTGCCGGCGGCTTCACCACCTTATGCGCGCTCACCTTCCACGACCTGTTCCGCGTCGGCGCCTCTTGGTACGGCATCGGCGATCTCGAGACGCTGATGCACGACACCCACAAGTTCGAGAGCCGCTACCTGGATCGGCTGATCGGGCCATGGCCGGCTGCGGCACCCGTCTACCGCGGCCGCTCGCCGCTTTTCCACGCCGAGCGGCTGAACTGTCCGGTGATCTTCCTGCAGGGCCTGGACGACAGGGTGGTGCCGCCGAATCAGGCCGAGAGCATGGTCGAGGTGTTGCGCCGCAAGGGCCTGCCGGTCGCCTACCTGAGCTTTGCCGGCGAGGGCCACGGCTTCCGGCGGGCCGAGTCGATCGCTGCCGCCCTGCTGGCCGAGTACGGTTTCTTCTGTCGGATGTTCGGGATCGAGCCCGCGGATGCGCTGCCGCCGCTACCGATCGAGAACCTGCCGCCGAGCGCATAGGGAGTCGTAGGGTGGAAAATGTGCGCCCGCCCGGCGCGGCCTAGCGGCTGGCGAAGACGACGGTTCCCTCCGCCACCGGGGTTGCCTCGGCGCGGGCATAGAACAGATGGGCCCCGATCTTGGCGACCCGGACGGCCGGCGCGCCGAGATTGGGACGGCGGACATAAGTGGCATGATACCACAACGCCCCGCGGGTCGGGTCGACGGTCGGTGACTGCAGCAGCTCCTTCGCGAGACGCAGGGCACGGCGCCAGGCACGGCCGTCGCGCGGGCGATCGGAACGGCCGTCGCAGACCCAGCTGAACTGACAGCCCTGGTAGACCACGCCGGCGACCGTGTCGGGATAGGCCGGATCGGCCATCCGGTTGAGTACCACCCAGCCGACGGCGAGCATGCCCCTGCGGCCTTCGCCGCGCGCCTCGTGGTACATGTTCAGCGCCATCACGCGGATGTCCTCGACGGCCGGCCCGCCGAGCGCCGCCCTGGCAGCCACGATGGCGAGACAGCAACCCGCCGCGAGCGCAGCGCGGACCCGTTCCACTTGGCGTTTGCCTCTTGTTCTTATCGCGACATCCGACCTTGCCGCGGTAGCGGATAACGATCGGCCCGGCAATCCTGCGCCTTGGCTGCTCCATCCTCGACCTGCCGGCAGCCGGCCCGGTTCCGGCGACACGGCTGCTGCCCTCGGCGTGTTGTCGGCGGCACACATGCGACCCGTGCCGGTGATGCGCGGCGTGCGAGCGGCCATGCCCCTGTGGCGGAAATGTCGCAGCCAGCGCTCTCTCGAAGGTTGGGCAGTGGGTCGCGATGCGGCAGAAAGCCGCGCCGAACGGATCGCCGCCGATCCGACTGGATGTTCCCGGTTCGAGCGTCGCCAGTCGGCGCGCCTTGAGGCAATGGTGGCGATGGCCGAGTTCGATGGCGGTCGTTCCGTTGGAGCGCGCCGATACCCGATGCCGGCGGCGAGCCGCTGCCTGCATCTCCGACGCAGGGGCGGATTCGTCCACTATCTGGCGAGTTACGCCTAGGGCAATGTCACCATTCCGCTACGCTTCTCGGCGGCGCTACCCTGGACAGTCGCTGCAAAGCTGGGCAATCCTCGCCCTGCTCGGCGCAAAGGAGGGGAACATGCGCGGCTTGGTGCGACTGATGCTGATGGCCACGATGCTCGTCGGGGTAGGAGCTTCGCTTTCTGCCTGCGGCAACACCTGGCAGGGCGTCAAGGAGGATACCGGCGAGAATCTGGAGAAGACGGGCAAGACGATCGAGAAGGCCGGCGAAGCGGTCACGCCGTAGTCCGATCGACTGGGTGGTGCGGCCGCGCCACCGGCGCGCGGCCGAGAGGTGGGGGAAGCGAGATCATGAACGTGCTGTTCTGGCTGATCATTGGTGCGATCGCCGGTTGGATCGCCGGCAATATCATGCGTGGCGGCGGCTTCGGCCTGTTCGGCAACATCGTGGTGGGCATCGTCGGCGCCCTGGTCGGCGGCTGGGTGTTCGGCCTCTTGGGCATCGCCGCCGGTGGCATGCTCGGCTCGCTGGTCACCGCCGTCGTCGGGGCTTGCGTGCTGCTGTTCATCGTCAGCTTGGTCAAGCGCGCCTGACGCGCCAGCGTCGGGCAGCCCCTGTGCACGCGAGAGAACGACCGAGCGCGCGTGCGGCGCGCCGGTCAGGCATGCGTTGCCGCGCGGTACGAGCCTGCAATAAAACTAGGAAGTTCGTGGGCTAACACCTATTGTCAGCTATCGGGCCAGCAACTGGTGCACCGGCAGGTTTTACGCTCGAAAAGTGGAAAGCGCTGCGGGATATGCAACTGTGACGAGATTCATCGTTCGTCATTTATCCGGCAGCAAGCAAAACCAAGTCGAACAGCTTGAGCTTGATGCCGTCGATGCGTTCACGCTCGGGCGGGATCCGGCCTCGAGCATCGTCTTCGATCCGATCAAGGATGATCTGGTCAGCCGGCGCCATGCCACCATCGAGGTGGCGCGGGTGCCGCAGCTCGGCCTGACCCTCGCCGATCGTGGCAGCGCCAACGGGACCTTCGTCAACGGCAACCGCCTCACCGGACCGACCGAGCTCCTGCCCGGCGACCGCGTCAGCCTCGGCCGCGACGGCCCCAGCTTCATCGTCGACGTCGAGCCCCGCCCGCCGCACATGCTGGCGGCCCGCACACGCGCGATGCTGGCCGGATCGACGGCGCTGCCCGGGAAGGCGACCTACGTCGCCGAACCGGCACCCGAGCCGTCGGCGCTGCCGCAAGCGGGCATCGGGCAGGCGACCTTCGAGCACCGGCTCGAAGAGGAGCGACGGCGCTCGGGCCGGGTCGTCGCCTATGCCTTGGCCGCGGTGGTGCTGCTCATCGCCATCGTCGGGGCCACGTTCTACATCGTGCATCGGCAGAGCGAGGAGCGCGTCGCGGCCGCGGTCGAGGCCGCGCAGGCGCAGATGGGCTCGGCCGACCGGAAGCTCGCCGAGGCGAACCTCAAGCTGGCCGAGACCCAGAAGGCGCTGCTCGACAAGACGGGGAGCTACACCCGCCAGGAAATCGCTGCCAAGGCCGCCGGCTCGACCGTGTTCATCGAAACCACCTGGCGGCTCTACGATCGGGCCAGCGGCCGGCCGTTGTTCCACCGCTGCCGCAGCGTCAACGCCATCTGCCGGCCGTTGTTCGTGCTGCTCAGGGATGGCAGCATCGAGCGCTGGCTGACCACGGACGACGAGAATCGGCGCAACCGTCCGATCATGAGCCAGGGGCGCGGCAGCGGCTTTGTCGTTTCGAAGGAAGGCTTCATCCTCACCAACAAGCACGTGGCCAGCGGCTGGCTGGTGGCGTCCGGCGCGGGGGCTTTCGACGTCGATCCGGGCTTGGCGCTCATCGTCCCTTACGGCGAGAGCTGGAGCGGCGCGCGTGTTCCCAGCCCTCGCGAGCGCGAGCAGATCGTCAGGTTGCGCCGCGGCTGGGTGCCGGTCGACGGCGCACCGTTGTTCCATACGGCCCGGGCGGAGCTGACGCCGGGCAACCCGAGCCTGTTCGAAGGCCGTGCCGATCTGCTCGAAGTCCGTTTTCCCGGTACCAGCGGCGCGGTGGCGGCCCGCTTCGTGCGCGCGTCGAACGAGGCCGACGTCGCCCTGATCAAGATCGACGTGCCGCAGATCCTGCAACCGCTGGAGCTTGCTACAGACGACTATCTGCCGCCTCTGGGCGAGCCGGTGACCGTGATCGGCTATCCGGCTGCCTCCGACCAGACGATCAGCGTGCAGAAGACGAACCAGGGTGGCATCGAGCAGACCGCGATCGAGCTGGTGCCGGAGCCGACGGTCGCCGACGGCGTCTTGTCGCGGATCGCTACCGCGAGCACGGGGCAGGCGGGTAACCCTGCCATCGCGCTGCTGGGCGAGCTCGGCGACCTCTACCAGCTTTCGGCGACGGCGATCGGGCCGGGCAGCAGCGGCGGCCCGGTCTTCGCCTCGTCCGGTCAGGTGATCGGTCTGCTCACCTACCTGGTCACGGGACAGCACGGCGAGCGCATGAGCTACGCGGTGCCGATCAAGTACGGGGCGAGGCTCATGAACCTGACCCGGGTCACCCAGTAGGCCGGCGCCGTGACCGATATCGTGACGAATGGCGGGCACAGGCGACGGAGCGTCGGTTCCGGCCACGCGGCATCGTCGGTGCCGATGCGGCTGGAGGGCGCCATGCTCAGCGACCGCGGGCACGTGCGCAGCGACAACGAGGACTGTGCCGCGTTCATCCTGCCCCGTCCCGGCGATCCGGACGACAAGCGCCCGGCCATGGCGGTCGTCGCCGACGGGATGGGCGGCCATGCCGCCGGCGAGGTGGCGAGCCGGATCGCCTGCGAGACCATGGTTCGCCGCGCCCTGGCCGGCGGCGCGGCCCCGCAGGTGCTGCTGCGCGAGGCGATCGCGGAGGCGAACGACGCCATTCTCGACGAGGCGGCACGCCACGCCGAGCTGCATGGCATGGGAACCACGCTCACCGCCATGCTGCTGGCCGGCGGCCACGTCTATCTGGGCCATGTCGGCGACAGCCGGCTCTACATCCAGCGCGGCCGCAACCTGCACCAGCTCAGCCAGGATCATACGTTCGTGGCCGAGCTGGCGCGCCGGGGCGAGCTTTCCGCCGAGGCCGCCCGTTTCCATCCGGACCGGAACCTGTTGTACCAGGCCGTTGGCACGCGGTCCGAGTTCGTGCCGATGGTCTACCCGCGTGGCCTGCCGGTGAAGCTCGGTGATCGGTTCCTGCTCTGCTCGGACGGCCTGACCGACATGGTCGATGATGCCACCATCGCCCGCGAGCTCGCGCGGCTCGAGCCTGCGGACGCCTGCCAGAGCCTCGTCCGGCTGGCGCTCGATGCCGGCGGGCACGACAATGTCACCGTAGGCGTGTTCCACGTCGTCGACGCCGGGGCGCAGGTGCCGGGCCATGCGCCCGACACCCGGATCCTCGTGGAAGGCCGGGCGGTATGATCGGGCGCCGCATCGGCCATTGCGACGTGCTGCGCCGTCTCGGCGAAGGCGGCATGGGACAGGTGTTCGCCGGCATCGATCGCAGCCTGGATCGGCCGGTCGCGATCAAGGCGCTGCGTCCGGAATACAGCCGGGAGCCGGCGTTCGTGACCCGGTTCCGGGCCGAGGCCGGCGCCATGGCCCGGCTGAGCCATCCGAACATCGCCAGCATCTACAGTCTCGAGCGCGCGGGCGATCAGCAGTTCATGGTCCTCGAACTCGTGCAGGGTCTGACGCTGCAGGACCTGCTCGTCCAGCATGGTCCGCTCGACGAGATCGGCACGCTGGCGATGGCCGCGCAGGCCCTGGCCGGTCTGGCGGCGGCCCACGCCCAGGGCATCGTGCACCGTGACCTCAAGCCGGCGAACCTGATGATCACGGCGGCCGGCGCGGTGAAGCTCATGGATTTCGGTATCGCGCGCGTCGGTGGCGCGGAGCGGCTGACCCGTCTCGGGCACATGGTCGGTACCTCGGCCTACATGGCGCCCGAGCAGATCCGCGGCGAGGCCGGTGAGGTCCGCAGCGATCTCTACAGCCTCGGCCTCGTGCTCTACGAGACGCTGATCGGCCGATCGCCCTTCGCCGCCAAGAACGACTACGAGTATTTCGAAGCGCAGCTGAACCAGCAGCCGGCACCGTTGCGCGATCGGCTGCCGGCGCTGAGCGACGGCTTCCACGACGCGGTCATGCGCTGCCTCGCCAAGGACCCGGCGCAGCGCTTCGACAGCGCGGAGGCGTTCGGGCGCGCCCTCGGCGTTCATGCACTGGCCGGGATGGCGCAGGAGATTCTGCGCGACCGCGTGGGTGCGCCGATTGCACGGGCGCTCGCTCCACCGCCATCGGCGGCGCCGATTGCGCCGCGCCCGGCGACGGCCCTCACCGGCCTGAAGCCGTTGGGCTCGGTGACGGCCATGCCATCGCGTGCACCGCTGCCGTCACGGGCGGCCCGCAGCGGTGGGCACCCGCTGTTCGTGCTCGGTGCCGCGTTGGCGAGCACCCTGGCGCTCCTGGCCAGCATGCTGCTGCCATGGGCGGGTGGGCGAACGCCGGCACATCTGGTGGCAAGACCCACCCTGACCCAGCCGATGGGGACGCCCGATTTTCCGCTGCTCCAGCTCGAGGAATCGGAACTGGACTATTGGCACGGCGAGCCCGATGGCCCGCATCCGGTTCCCGAGGCGACGGCGTCGGTGGCGATGCCCGTACCTCCTGCGAAGGAGCCGGCAGCAACGTCGTCGGTTGTTCCGCCAGCCGTGGCCGCCGAGCCCCCGCCCATCGTAGCCATACCGGTTCGGCGTGCCTTCGGCCCGGCCAGTGGCGGTGCGGCAGCAGCCGTGACCACCGGGCCGGGCCCCCGTGCCAGCGGCAATGAGGATGCTTCAGGGTGGGTGATTCGCGACTGAGCGGGATCATGGCGTTCCTGCTGATGGTCGCGGCCATGGGCGGCGGCGCCATGGCCGCGGGAGAGACGAGCTTTGACATCGAACTGCAGCAGTTGCTGCGCTCCGGCGTCGGCCGCGGCGACAAGCTGCTCAAGATGACCGCCGAGACGGTGCGGGACGAAGACTGTGCCGCACGATCCTTGCCGTACTTGCGGCTGATCGGCTCCGAGACCTACCCGAGCCGCGCCACGCCGGGCCAGACGATCAACCATCGCCTGACCTATGCGTTGTGCCCGGACACGTCCGGCGCACCGTTGGTCGCCAGCCTGACCAAGCGCCTGTTCTCGCCCGATCAGCTCATCCTGAGCGAGCCCAACCCGAACTATCAGTTTCGACCGGGTACCTGGGCCGACGACGATCAGATCGAGATCCCGGCCACGGCCCGGAAGGGAAGGTACACGATCGAGGTCGAGATCGCCGTCGGCCCGCTCACCCAGCGCACGCAAGCCGAGTTCTCGATCGAGTGATCCGCCGAGCACCGTGGTCCACTGCCGCATCGACGAGGGTACCTGCGCATCGACGGGCGGGGTGCTTGATGCCGTTGGCGTTGCTGGCAGCCTGCGGGACCCCGCCGCCATCGGCGCCGGTCGCCGTGGTGTCCAAGCCGGCGGAGCAAGTGCGCGCGCTCGCGGCTCCATCGGTGGTCAGCCTGGTGACCTTCAGGCTCGACCGAGTCTCCGACGCGCTCCTGCCGACGCGGCGTGGCTCGGCCGTGGCCGTTGCCATCGACAGCTTTCTCACCGACTGTCGCAATCTGCTCGGTGCGGACGTGGTGACGCTGGGGCGCCGTGGTCGCATCGGCCTCGCCTTCCTCGATTCCGGCTATTTCGGCGAGGATGTCTGCCTGCTGCGCTCGGAGGAGATCGTCGGCATCCCCGTCCGCGCGGTTCGCGATGCCGCCAATGTCGCGGCCGGCGAGCAGGTCTTCGCCATCGCCGATCCCGAAGGCCGGGGGCCGGTTCTGCAGCCGGCCGCGGTCATCGGCAAACGACCGGGCGGCGAGGCCGTCTGGCTGCAGACCACCGCCGCCATCATGTCGGGATGGTCGGGCGGAGCCGTGTTCGACGTCGAGGGCAACCTGCTGGGCATCGCCATGACGCCGACGGGGATGGCAGGGCGACAGGTCGTCACGTTCGCCGACGATTCGCCGCTGCTGCCCACCGCCGTCGCGCGGGTCGGCGCCGACGGCAGCACCGATCACCCGGATTCCATCGCGGATGGCCGGGCGCGGGCGGCGTTCGGCGTGCCGTCGGCGACCATCGACACGCTGACCGTGCTGGCCCCGGCGCAGCGCGCCAGCATCGACCGCTTCTTCGGCCCGCATGCGATCGTGGACACGCCGCCCAGGTGAGCCGACGGGCTTGGTGCATCACGGTCGCCGTCGACCGGTTCGCCCATTTCCGTTCGATGGCAAGCCCGGCTAGAGTCAGGACGGAATCGCGAAAAAGGTCGGTGAGCCATGCGCGTGTGCGTCGTGCAGATGAATTCGATCAACGACAAGGCCGCGAACCTCGAGCAGGCGCGCCGCCTGATCGAGGCGGCGGTGAGCGATGATCGGCCGGATCTGATCCTGCTGCCGGAGGTGTGGGCCTTTCAGGGCGGCACCGTGGCAGAGCGGCAAGCCGCGGCCGAGCCGATCGGCGACGGCGAGGCCTACCACCTGTTGCGGACGCTGGCCCGGCGGCATCGCACCTTCATCCATGGCGGCAGCTATCTCGAGCGCGCCGGCGAGGCGATGTTCAACACCAGCGTCGCGTTCGACCGCGAGGGCGCCGAACTCGCCCGCTACCGCAAGATCCATCTGTTCGACGTGATCACCCCGGACGGGCGCGAGTACCGCGAATCGACCCTGGTCGGGCGCGGCCGGGAGATCGTCACCTACGCGGCCGACGACGTCCGGGTCGGCTGCTCGATCTGCTACGATCTGCGCTTCGGCGAGCTCTACCGCCGGCTCGCGGCCGACGGCGCCCAGCTCATCGTGGTCCCGGCCGCATTCACGCTCCAGACCGGCAAGGACCATTGGGAGGTCCTGCTGCGTGCCCGGGCCATCGAGACGCAATGCTACGTCGCCGCCGCGGCCCAGGTCGGCAGCTTTCCCGCCGGGCGTGACGTGCGCCAGAACTGGGGTCATGCGATGATCGTCGACCCCTGGGGCAAGGTGCTGGTGCAGGTGCCGGATCGGCCCGGCTTCGCCACCGCCAAGATCGACCCGGCCTACTTGGCGCAGGTTCGCCAGATGCTGCCGGTCCACCAGCACCGCGTCCTGCCGGGCTGAGAACCGGCACGGACGTCAGCAGGAGCCGCCGCCATTGCCGTCATGTGCCGGCCGGAGCATGGTGGTGCTCCCGGAATCCATGCCGGCCTCTGGTCAGGACGATCACGGCCGGCAGGTCGGCCGCAACACTGCATGTCGGCCGCATGCGGTCACCCGGTGTCATACTGGTGCGGCGCGAATCCGGTTGGTTCCGCGCCGCCGCCGACTCCGATTGTCGCAACAGGCTGCCGTGCCGTCGAGGCGGCGGGCGCTCCTGCACGCAGCTACGATTGTTCGGGCGATCTATCGTTCGCAGCGCTCGTCGGCAGGTTCGGCCGGGGTCTCGGCTGCCGCGTCCGTGGCCGCCGTCTCGTCGGCCGACTCCGGCTCGGTCGCCTCGGCTTCGGCCGGTGCTGTGGCCGCCTCGTCCGGCGTCTCCCGCACGCCTTCGGGGAGACCACGGCGGATCAGGACCACGAGGGAACGTGGCGCCAGCGGGTAGGCGGTGGCGGCGGCGTAGGGGTTGCCGACCTGATCCTCCTGGGCGGTGTCGATCAGCACCTCCCAGCGGTTGCCCACGTCCGCCGGCGGCAGGACGAAGGACATGGCTTCGTGGAAGGCGTTCATCAGCACGATGAAGCCGTCGTCCAGCTCCTGGCGGCCGCCGGTCGAGTAGTAAAGCTCGCCGGCGTCGCCGCCCAGCACGAAGCCCAGGCACCGTGCTTCGGCGAAGTGCCAGTCCTCGTCACGCTGCTCGCGTCCCTCCGGGTTGAGCCAGACGATGTCCTTGACGTTGGTGCCCGGAATCTGGTTGCCACGGAAGAAGTGCGGCCGGCGGAACACCGGATGCTCGCGGCGCAGCCTGGTCAGCATCTGCACGAACGCGAGTAGCGACTGATCCGCCTCGTGCCATTTGACCCAGGAGATCTCGCTGTCCTGGCAGTAGGCATTGTTGTTGCCGTGCTGGGTGTTGCCGATCTCGTCGCCGGCCAGCAGCATCGGCACGCCTTGCGAGAGGATCAGCGTCGCCAGGAGATTGCGTTGCTGCTGCCGGCGCAGGCCGAGCACGGCCTCGTCGTCGGTCCCACCCTCCGCGCCACAGTTCCAGCTGTCGTTCTCGTTGATCCCGTCCCGATTGTCTTCGCCGTTCGCCTCGTTGTGCTTGCCGTTGTAGCTGACGAGATCGTGCAGGGTGAAGCCGTCATGAGCCGTGATGAAGTTGACCGAGGCCGACGGCCGGCGGCCGCGTGAGGCCAGCATGTCGGCCGACCCGGTGAGGCGGGAGGCCAGTTCCTGGATCTGGTTCGGCTCGCCCTTCCAATAGCGGCGTGTCGTATCACGGAACTTGCCGTTCCATTCCGACCAGCCCGGTGGGAAGCCGCCGACCTGGTAGCCGCCGGCACCGAGATCCCAGGGCTCGGCGATCAGCTTCACCTTCGACAGCACCGGGTCCTGCCGGACGGCGTCGAGGAAGCCCGAGCCGTAGTCGAAGTCGTAGGGGTCGCGCGCCAGCGCCGAGGTCAGGTCGAAGCGGAAGCCGTCGACATGCATCACCTCGACCCAGTAGCGCAGCGAATCCATCACCATCTGCAGCACGCGCGGGTGCGACAGGTTCAGCGTGTTGCCGCAGCCGGTGCAGTCCCAATAGAAGCGCGGGTCCTCGGGGCTCAGCTTGTAGTACGAAGCGTTGTCGATTCCCTTGAACGACAGCGTCGGCCCGAGATGGTTGCCCTCGGCGGTATGGTTGTAGACGACGTCGATCATCACCTCGATGCCGGCATCGTGCAGACAGCACACCATCGCCTTCCATTCGGCGAGATCGCCGGTGGCGAGGTAGCGCGGCTCCGGGGCGAAGAAGCCGATCGTGTTGTAGCCCCAGTAGTTCGACAGGTTGCGCGCGACCAGATGGCGGTCCTGGACGAACGCGTGCACCGGCAGGAACTCGACCGCGGTGACGCCGACCGCCTTCAGATGGTCGATCACCGCCGGCAGCGAGAACCCGGCGCAGGTGCCGCGCACGTAGTCGGGCACCTCCGGATGCAGCATGGTGAAGCCACGCAGGTGGGTCTCGTAGAGCACGCTGTCGCGCCACGGCACCTTGGGGGGCTTGTCGCCGCTCCAGGTGAACGCGGTGTCCACGACCCGGCATTTCGGCATCCCGCGGGCATTGTCGCGCCCGTCGAAGACCAGGTCCTCGCGCCGCCCGCCGACGCGGTAGCCGAAATGGGCATCCGACCAGTGCAGCTGGCCGACGAGTTGCTTGGCATACGGGTCGAGGAGCAGCTTGTGATGGTTGAAGCGATGCCCGCGCCCCGGCTCGTAGGGGCCATGGACCCGATAGCCGTAGAGCTGCCCCGGCCGCACGTCCGGCAGATAGCCGTGCCAAACCTGGTCGGTATATTCGGGCAGGACGATCCGCTCCAGCTCGCGCTGGCCACGGGGATCGAACAAACACAGCTCGACCTTCTCGGCATGGGCGCTGAACAGCGCGAAATTTACGCCTCGGCCGTCGAACGTCGCGCCAAGCGGGTACGACGAGCCGGGCCAAACCCGGGCTCGGCGTGCGATCTGGACCATGGGGAACCTCGGAGCTTTGAGTTTATCAGCCGCAGGCCGCCGTGTTTTCGATATCACACGCAGCTTGGCTGATTAGCGGCGGGAACGCCAAGGAGTTCCTTGCCATTGCGCCGCAGCAAAAGGGAATCGCCGGCGTGAGGGCGGCCGTGGCGCTGTACCGTCGGCATGCGTCCACGGCGCCACACGTCCGTGTGGACGAGCACGAGATCGGAGCAGCGGCGACGAGGCTAGCTGGTCAGCCGGACCGTGTCCTCGTCGCCGAGGGCCTCGCCATAGCCGATCTCGATCAGCTTCAAGCGCTGCGTCGAGGGGTTGGTCAGCCGATGCCGCGTGCCACGCGGCACGGTGATCGTCTGCCCGGCCGTGAGCCGGTGCTCCTCGCCGTCGCGCTGGACCAAGGCTTCGCCCTCGACGATCACCCAGGTCTCGTCACGACCGGGATGATACTGGAAGGTGAGCTGGCCGTGGCCGTCCACCACGACCTCCTTGACCTTGTAGCCCGGGCCGCGACCGGCGCCCGGCTGCTCGTGCAGCACCGTGAACTGACCCCACGGGCGCATCTCGCGCGCGTGGATCACGGTCTCGCGCCGCTCGGCCTTGCTCAGGCCGTCGACCACGCCGCGCACCGCCTCGCTGTCCTGACGGTCGACCACGAGCACCGCATCGGCGGTCTCGATCACGGCGAGGCCGCTGACCCCGGCAAGGGCGACGAGGCGCTTTTCCGAGCGGATCAGATTGTCGTGGGCGTGCACGGCCAGCGTGTCGCCCTGACGCGCGTTGCCCTGCTCGTCCTTGTCCATCAGCTCCCAGATCGCATGCCAGGAGCCGACGTCGGACCAGCGCGGATCGGCCGGCACCACGGCGACGTGGGTCGACTTCTCCATCACCGCCTTGTCGATCGGCTGGGAGCGGATGGCGGCATAGCCCGCGGCATCCAGGCCGGCTCGCGGTGCCGCCGCCGGGTCGGGGCAGGCGGCGCGGGTAGCGGCCAGGATGTCCGGCGCCCAACGCTCGAGCTCGCTCAGCATCTGTCCGGCCTGGAACACGAACATGCCGCTGTTCCAGAGATGCGTGCCGGTGGCGAGAAGGCTCTCCGCCACCGAACGGTCCGGCTTCTCGATGAAGCGCTGCACCCGGTAGACGTCGGTGGCGCCCGGCAGCGGCTCGGCGGGGGCGATCCAGCCGAAGCCGGTCTCCGGCCGGGACGGGGTGATGCCGAACGTCACCAGCCAGCCCTGCGCCGCGGCGGCGACCGCAGCCCGCAGCGCCGTGTACAGGGCGTCGCGGTCGAGCATCAGATGGTCGGACGGGCAGACCCACAAGACGGCCTCGCGGCCGAACGCCGCTTCGGCGTGCAGCGCCGCGAGCGCAACCGCTGCGGCCGTGTTGCGCGCCGACGGCTCGAGCAGCAGGTGCTCCTGCAGCGCCGGCGCGATGGCTTGGTACTGGCGACGGATCAGAACGGCCTGCCCGGCGGCGGCCACGGTGATCACCCGATCGGCCGCCGCGACCCCGAGGGCGCGCCTGGCCGTGGTCTGCAGCAGCGATTCCTCGCCGAACAGCTCCACGAGATGCTTGGGGAAGGCGGCCCGGCTCACCGGCCACAGGCGGGTTCCCGAGCCACCGGCCAGGATCGTCGGCACGAGGGTGGCGGCGAATGCCTCGGTCGTCATGAACGCTTTACCAATCTCAGCAGGTCCGACCGCCCGCCGGGCGGCCATGGGTCTGGGCGCTGAAGCTGCCGTGTTGCTTTGCACACTGCAACAACCGTCGCATCGGCGCGAATGCGCACCAGCTTGCTTGACGCACGGGCCGGGTCGCGGCATCGCTGACCGGCCGCGGCCTAGGGAGGTTGCATGCCAAGCCCGTCGCTCCGGAGCGTCCATCCGGACCACAGCCCCTATGCGCAGGGGCTCGACCGCAACGTCGCCAACCACGCCCCGCTGACGCCACTGTCGTTTCTGCACCGGACTGCCGCGATCTATCCCGAGCGTCTGGCCGTCGTGCACGGCAGCCAGCGATACAGCTACCGGGAGCTGCTCGAGCGCTGCAGCCGTCTGGCGTCCGCCCTGCAACGGCGCGGCATCGGCCCCGGCGACACGGTGGCGGCGATGCTGCCGAACATCCCGGCCATGCTCGAGGCGCATCATGGCGTGCCGATGTGCGGCGCCGTGCTCAACGCGCTCAACATCCGGCTCGATGCCGGTGCGCTGGCCTTCATGCTCGAGCACGGCGAGGCCAAGGCGCTGCTCACCGACACCGAGTTCGCCCCGTTGATGCGCGAGGCCGTGCAGCAGATCGGGCGCCCGATCCTGGTGATCGACGTCGACGATCCCGAGGGGCCCGGGGGCGGGCGGATCGGCGAGATCGCGTACGAGGACCTGCTGGCCGAGGGGGATCCGGCGTTCGCCCCGCTATGGCCGGACGACGAGTGGCAGGCGATCGCGCTCAACTACACCTCCGGCACCACCGGCAACCCGAAGGGCGTGGTCTACCACCACCGTGGCGCACACCTGAATGCCGTCGGCAACGTGCTGGTCTGGAGCATGCCGCAGTTCCCAGTCTACCTGTGGACGCTGCCGATGTTCCACTGCAACGGCTGGTGCTTCCCGTGGTCGATCGCGCTGCAGGCCGGCGTGCAGGTCTGCCTGCGCCGTGTGGCGAGCGACACCATCTTCGCAGCCCTGGCCGAGCATGGCGTCACCCATCTCTGCGGTGCCCCGATCATCATGGGCATGCTGATCAACGCGCCGGAAACCGCGCGCCGGCCGTTCACGCAGAAGGTCAGGATGATGACCGCGGCCTCGGCACCGCCGGCGGCCGTGCTGGAGAAGATGGAGGGCCTCGGCATCGAGGTCACCCACGTCTACGGCCTGACCGAGGTCTACGGCCCCGCCACCGTCTGCGCCTGGCAGGAGGCGTGGGCGGACCTCGACGCCGATCACCGCTCGCGCAAGCTGGCCCGCCAGGGCGTCCCCTACCCGGTGCTCGAGGGCCTCGAGGTCATGGATCCGGCGACGATGAGCCCGGTGCCGCGCGACGGGGAGACGATCGGCGAGATCATGATGCGCGGTCACGACGTGATGAAGGGCTATCTGAAGAATCCGACCGCCACCGAACAGGCCTTCGAGGGTGGCTGGTTCCACACCGGCGATCTCGCCGTCATGCACCCGGACGGCTATGTCGAGATCAAGGACAGGTCCAAGGACATCATCATCTCGGGTGGCGAGAACATCAGCTCGATCGAGGTCGAGGGCGCCCTCTACCGGCACCCCGCCGTGCTGGAGGCGGCCGTCGTCGCCCGCCCCGACGCGCAATGGGGTGAAAGTCCGTGCGCCTTCGTGACGCTGCGTGACGGCGCTTCCACCACGGCGGAGGAGCTCATCGAACACTGCCGCAGCGAGCTCGCCCGGTTCAAGGCCCCGCGCACGGTCGTGTTCGGCCCGCTGCCCAAGACGTCGACCGGCAAGATCCAGAAGTTCCAGCTCCGCGAGCAGGCGAAGCAGCTCTAGCCGGACGTGCCGCGACCGGTCTTCGCCTGCAGCTCCTCGATACGACGGCTGGCCTCGGCCTTGCTCAGGTCGGGCGCGAACGCCTCGCCGGCTTCTTCGCACAGTGTCTTCCGGTATGACGCTTGCGCGCCGGTGATCGGCTCGTCGCCGGTGACCCAGTCCTCGACCGGCTTTTCCGTGTTCGAGCCCGGTGCCGGATCGAGCTTGGGATTGTCGCTCGCGTCGCGCATGGGTCGTCCTCGCATGGTGCATGTTCGGCAATTGTTCTCGGTGGCCAGGGCTCCATCGCCGCCAAAGGGGTCGACCTGCCTCGCCCCGCTTGCGATGCTGCGCGTCCGATGCAGGGGAGGAACACAAGCATGGCCAAGGTGCTGCTGATCACCGGCGGCTCGCGCGGGCTCGGGGCGGCGATCGCCCGTCTGGGCGCGCGCGATGGTTACGATGTCGCGATCAATTATGCCGGGCGGGCGGACGCCGCCGAAGCCGTGGCCGCCGATGTGCGCGCTGCCGGTCGCCGTGCCACCGTCATCCAGGCCGACATCAACGACGAGCATGCCGTGGCCGCGATGTTCGACCGCTGCACGGCCGAGCTCGGGCCGGTCGACGCGTTCGTGAGCAATGCCGGCATCATCCACAAGGCGGCGCCCCTGGCCGACATCGCGGTGGCGGACATCCGGCGCATCGTCGACGTCGATCTGACCGCGCATCTGATCTGCTGCCGCGAGGCGGTGCGCCGGATGTCGACCAAGCGCGGCGGCCGTGGCGGCGCCATCCTGTTGATGTCGTCGATGGCCTCCGAACTCTACGGCGCCGGCGGCTTCGTTCCGTACGGTGCTGCCAAGGGCGGCATCGACGTGCTGACGATGGGGCTCGGCAAGGAGGTGGCCGGGGAGGGCATCCGTGTCACCGGGCTGCGGCCCGGGCTGATCGACACCGACATCCAGAACGAGACCGGCATCGAGAACCGGCTGGCCCGGTTCGGACCGACCGTGCCCCTGGGACGTTCCGGCACGGCCGACGAGGTCGCGGAAGCCGCGCTCTGGCTGCTCTCCGATCGGGCGTCCTACGTGACGGCGACCTTGTTCAACGTTTCCGGCGGTCGGTGAGCGGCGCGAGGACAGCACCATGGACGAGTATCTCAGCCCGGCGGCGACGCTGCCGGAGGACGGTTGCCGCGGCACGCTGGTCGGGCGCATCTGGCTGCCGGGGCAGCCGGCCGGGCCGGCGGTGGTGGCGATCCGCGACGACGGCGTCTACGACCTGACGCCGCTCGTGCCGACGATGAGCGAGCTGTGCAACGCGCCCGATCCCGTGACGCTCGCCCGCTCGCCCGCGGCGAAGCGGCTGGGCGAGCTGGCGCCGATCCTGCGCAACAGCCGCTGGGATCGACGCGATCCGGAACGGCCGTGGCTGCTGGCGCCCGTCGACCTGCAGGCGATCAAGGCGGCCGGGGTCACCTTCGCGAAGAGCATGCTCGAGCGCGTGGTCGAGGAGCAGACCAAGGGCGACCCGGGCCAGGCCCCGGCGGTCCGGCAGCGGCTCGAGGGGATCGTCGGCGCCGACCTGAAGGCCGTACGGCCCGGCTCGGACGCCGCCCGGCGGCTCAAGGAGCACCTCGTTGCCCAAGGCGCCTGGTCGCAATATCTCGAGGTCGGCATCGGCACCGATGCCGAAATCTTCACCAAGGCGCAGCCGATGTCGGCGGTCGGCCACGGCGCCGAGGTCGGCATCCTGCCGGCATCGAGCTGGAACAACCCCGAGCCCGAGCTCGTCCTCGTGGTCAGCGCGGCCGGCCGGATCGTCGGGGCCACGCTCGGCAACGACGTCAACCTGCGCGACGTCGAGGGCCGCAGCGCGCTGCTGCTCGGCAAGGCCAAGGACAACAATGCGTCGGCCGGCCTGGGCCCGTTCATTCGACTGGTCGACGGCAGCTTCGGGCTCGATGCCATGCGCTCGGCCGAGGTCGAGCTGCAGGTCGCCGGCGAGGACGGTTTCCACATGACCGCGACCAGCTCGATGCGCGAGATCAGCCGTGACGTCGAGGAGCTGGTCCGTCAGGCGACCGGCCCCCATCACGCCTATCCCGATGGATTCGTGCTCTATTGCGGGACCATGTTCGCGCCCACCGTCGACCGCGGCGCGCCAGGGCTCGGCTTCACCCATCACCCAGGCGATCTGGTCACAATCGGCTCGCCGCGCCTGGGCACGCTCGCCAACCGTGTCGCGCACTGCACGGCAATAGCCCCCTGGCAGTTCGGCGCCGGGGCACTGATGCGCAACCTCAGCGAACGCGGATTGCTGTAACGAGTTGGGCCCGAAAACCAGAACGGGGCCGACCCGGCCCCGTTCCCTCCAGTCTACGCCGTTCCGGCTACCAGACCCTTGAGATCCGGTGCATGACGGAGGCGCTCGATTTCTTCCTTCAGTCGCAGTTTCTCTTTTTTCATACGCACAAGAGACACCTGATCCGGCATGGGCCTGTGCAGTTCTTCGTCGATGAGATGCTCGAGATGAGCATGCTTGTTGCGCAGGCTGTCAACGTGCTCCTGAACGGACATTGGTTCGGAACCCTCCCGAGGTCAGCCGACAGACATTAACAACGTAGTGACAAGCGAGGGGCATTTCCACCACAAATGGGCGGCGAATCGATGACACGTCGGCAAGGCGGCCGCGGTCATCGTGGCGGGCGCGGCGGGAAGGCTGTGGCCAGCAGCAGCATAGCTTCAGGTTGATCCAGCAGGGGGCCGAGCCCGAGGGCACGGAAATTGTCGCGCGCCACGATCTCGTCCGGTGCGCCGTGGCCGGCGGCGCCCGCCAGCAGCTCCAGCCGAAGCTGTTCCATCTGCTCCAGGGCCAGCTCGATCTCGGCCAAGCGGCCACGCCAGTAGCGCAGCGCCTCGGGCCACGCCGGATCGGCGCCGGCGAGGTGCTGCTTGAGCCGCCGCCGCACCTGCCGCAGCGGGCCGATGAACGGCTGCTGCCAGTCCGCGCCGGCCTCGGCGAGGGACTGGCCCGTTGCCGTGTCGAGCCGATGGCCGACCGTGCCTAACCACAGGGCGAGCAGCAACAGGTTGACGTCGCTGCCCTCGCGGTCCTGCAGCTCCAGGCACGCCGCGGCGACGCCCGGACGAGCATAGAACGCCACGGAAAAGCGCCAGAAGGCGGATTCCGGCAGCCGGGGCGGCGTGTCGGCCGGCTCAGCTATCGGTACGGAAATGGGAGGCGCCGATCAGGCCCGTGTCGCCGCGCAGCACCAGCCATACTGGAATGGGTTCGAGGAAGGCCCGCATGCGCCCCTTGTCGACGAAGCGCTCCCGGAAGGCGGCACGGTCGAACAACGGTCCCAGCCGTCCGCACACCCCGCCGGCGACATAGACGCCACCCCGCGCGCCGACGATGAGCGCGAGGTCGCCGGCCGCCGAACCGAGCAGCGTGCTGAACAGCCGCGTGGCCTCCTGGCAGGACGCGCAGTCGCCGGACCGAGCCAGCCGGTTCACCTCCTCGGGCGTGCTGGCCGCGCAGGGGCGGCCGTCGACGGCTGCCAGCGCCTGGGCCAGGTTGAGCAGGCCCTGACCCGACAGCAGGCGCTCGTTGGAGACGTGGCCGAACCGCCCGCGCAGCGTCGCCAGCACCGCGCTCTCGCGCTCGTTGCCGGGTGCGAACGAGACGTGGCCGCCCTCGGTCGGCAGCGCGGTCCAGCCGATCTTGCCCGGAATCAGCGACGAGACACCGAGGCCGGTGCCAGGGCCGATCACCCCGACGGCGCGGCCGGGAGCGGGGCTGTCGCCACCGATCTGCTCGAGTTCGTCCGCCGCCAGATGCGGCATCGCCAGCGCCTGGGCCACGAAGTCGTTGATCACCGACAGGCGGCGCAGCCGCAGCCGCGCCTGCAGCCCCGAGATCGAGAACGTCCAGTGGCTGTTGGTGAAGCCGATGACGTCGGTCTCGACCGGCGTCGCCACCGCGATGACCGCCTCGTCGACCGAACGCCCCTCGAGATAGGTCTCGATCGCGGCGGCGGGATCGGGGAAGTCGCGCACCAGGAAATGCCGCTCGTCGAGCACCGGGCCATCGCTCTCGGTCAGCGCGAAGCGGGCGTTGGTACCGCCGATGTCGGCAATCAGGCGGGTCATCTTGGTTTCCTCTGCCATGGCGACGCCGTCTCCCTATGCGTCATAACAGACATGCGCTCGGTCGGATGCAAGCCGCAACCGCGACCGCGCGGCGACTTTGCCGCGACGTTGCGCGAAGTGGCCGAGCCACGCGGCGCTGTGCTATATCCGTCTGGCTCAGCTGGTGGTGATGTGCCGATATGGATGAATTACCGGTCAAGACCGAGATCGACACCCGGCTGGACACGCTCCGGGCGGCGCATCGGGCTCTCGATCATCGGATCGCGCAGCTCGCTTCGGCCAGCAGCCGTGACGAGGTCGAGCTGCAGCGGCTGAAGAAGCAGAAGCTCGCGCTCAAGGATCGCATCACGCATCTCGAGAGTGACCGCATTCCCGACATCATCGCCTGACCTCGGGCTACCGGCGCAGGCGGGTGACGTGCCCCATCTTGCGGCCCGGCCGCGCCTCGCGTTTGCCGTAGAGATGGACGCGCGCCCCGGGCTCGGCCACGAGCTCCGGCCATCGGTCGACGTCCTCGCCGATCAGATTCTGCATGGTCGCGTCGGCGAAGCGCGTCGTGTCGCCGAGCGGCAGGGCGCAGACGGCGCGCACGTGCTGCTCGAACTGGCTCGCCGCGCAGGCGTCGATGGTCCAGTGGCCCGAATTGTGCGGGCGCGGCGCCAGCTCGTTGACCAGCAGCGCCCCGTCCCGGGTCAGGAACATCTCGACCGCCAGCAGGCCCTCCAGCCCTAGCTCGCGCGCGATCCGCTCGGCGATGGCGACCGCCCGCTCCGCCACCGCGGCCGGGATTGGCGCCGGGGCCAGCGTCACGTCCAGAATGTGATGGCGATGCCGGTTCTCGACCGGCACGTAGCTGGCCTGGGCACCTTGCGGGTTGCGGGCGGTGACGACCGACAGCTCGAGCGCGAAGTCGACCCACGCCTCGTAGATCAGCGTCTGTCGACCCAGTTGCGTCAGAGCCGCGGCGAGGTCGGTCGTGGCGTCGATGCGCAGCTGCCCCTTGCCGTCGTAGCCGAGCCGCACCGTCTTGAGCACGCCGGGACCCAACCGGTCGCGGGCCTGCGCGAGGTCGGCGAGATTCCCGACCCCGGCATAGTCGGTGACCGGGATGTCCAGCCCACGGACGAAGTCCTTCTCCGCCAGGCGGTCCTGGGTCACGCGCAGGACGCCGGCGCTTGGCCGGACCGGCTTGTGGGCGGCCAGGAGCTCCACGGCGGCGACCGGGACGTTCTCGAACTCCAGCGTCACGACGTCGACCGCCGCGGCGAAAGCGGCCAGTGCCGCCTCGTCCGTATAGTCGGCACGCGTCAGGGCGGCGGCGACGTCGCCGGCCGGACTCTCCTGCTCCGGCGCCAGCACGTGGCAGCGGTAGCCGAGGCGGGCGGCCGCCATCGCGGTCATGCGGCCGAGCTGGCCGCCGCCCAGAATGCCGATCGTGGCGCCCGGTGCGATCGGGTTCACGCCTGCATCTCCTCGACAGGAGCCTCGGCCACGGCCTCGGTCTGCCGCTGCCGCCAGCCCACGAGCGCGGCATCGAGCGTCGGATCGGACAAGGCGAGGATCGAGGCCGCGAGCAACGCCGCATTCTTGGCCCCGGCCCGCCCGATCGCCAGGGTCCCCACGGGCACGCCGCCTGGCATCTGGACGATCGAGTACAGACTGTCGACGCCCTTGAGCGCGGCGCTCTCGACCGGCACGCCGAGGACCGGCAGCGTGGTCAGCGAGGCGATCATCCCGGGCAGATGCGCGGCACCGCCGGCCCCGGCGATGACCACCTTGAAGCCCGCCGCGCGCGCCCCGCGCGCGAACGCGAACAGCCGTTCGGGCGTGCGGTGCGCGGAGACGATCCGCGCCACGTGGCCGACGTCGAGCTCGTCGAGGATCGCGGCGGCATGGCGCATCGTCGCCCAGTCCGACTGGCTGCCCATGACGATCGCCACCGGCACGGCCGTCATGCGCGTGCCGCCAAGTCGCTGCACGCCGTCGCGGCGCGCGCCCGAGATTCGCTCAGCTTGCGGATGTGCATGAAACTGTCCCTGTCCGGCATGCTGAACACCACACTGGCAGCAACTCGGGCTCGACCTGCGGCGCGGGCCGCCGGCAGGCGAAGGCAAGGCCCTGTTAACCTTACCCGCCGCATACTGCAATCCGCGCCGACCCGGAGCCGGGCCGGCCGGAGGACCCTAGGATGCTGCAGCCGCGCCCGCTTCTGTTCGACCTGATCTCGGCCAAGACGGCTTGGCTCGGCCAGCGTCAGGCGCTGCTCGGGCAGAACGTGGCCAATGCCGACACGCCGGGCTTCCGCCCGCGCGATCTCAAGCCGGCCACGTTCGCGACCCTGCTGGATCATGCCGGCCACGGGGCCACGGCGCTGCTGCCGGCGCGGACCACACCCAACCATCTGAGCATCGCGCCGCCGGCGTCGGGTCCGTTTCGGGGCGGCGTGGTCGAATCGGCCGAGGTCACGCCGTCGGGCAACGGGGTCGAGCTGCCCGAGCAGCTCGAGAAGATGGCCGCGACCGAGCAGGACCATCAGCTCGCGACCGGCCTCTACCGCCGCTACGTCGGCATGATCCGCACCGCGCTCGGCGTGCCGCAGGGTTGAAACGTCGCCACCAGCGTGAGCAGGGATGACCGAGCATGGATCTGAGCAGCGCCATGACCATCGCCGCCGCCGGCATGAAGGTGCAGTCGGCCCGGCTGCGGGTGACCGCGGAGAACCTGGCCAACACCGAATCGACGGCGCGCGTGCCGGACGGCGAGCCGTTCCGGCGCAAGGTGGTGAGCTTCGCGAGCCACCGGGACCGCGCCAGCGGCCTCGACCTCGTCGACATCGATCGCTACGGCGTCGATCGCAGCGACTTCGAGCTGCGCTACCAGCCGGGCCATCCGGCGGCCGATGCCGCCGGCTACGTCAAGTATCCCAACGTCAACCCGCTGATCGAGCTCGCCGACATGCGCGAGGCGCAGCGCTCGTACGAGGCCAACCTGAACGTGCTGCAGCTCGCCCGAACCATGATCGGACGCACGCTGGACCTGCTGCGCTAGCCGTGCTGGCGGCTTGAGGAACGGGGACCAGGATGAGCATCGCCACCCTCGGTCAGGCGCTCTCGGCCTATGGCGCGACGCTGCGGCGGGCATCGGCCGAAGCCGCGACGCCGGCGGCGCCGAGGGCCGAGCCCGGCTTCGCCAACCTCCTGCAGGCCGAGATCGAAGCCGGCAAGGCCAGCCTGCACGGCAGCGAGGCCAAGGCCGTCGAGGCGCTGGCCGGCAAGGCCAGCCTGCAGGACGTGGTCGAGGCGGTGACCGAGGCCGAGCTGAGCCTGCAGAAGCTGACCGCCGTGCGCGACCGCGTGATCTCCGCCTATCAGGAGATCATGCGCATGCCGATCTGAGCCGTAGCGGAGCCCGTTCGATGACACCCGAAGACGTGGTCGCACTCGCCCGCCGGACGGTCTGGGTGATGCTGGAGACGGGCGCCCCGGCGCTCCTGGCGGCGCTCGTCGTCGGCACGCTGGTCTCGCTGCTGCAGGCGCTGACCCAGATCCAGGAATCCACGCTTTCCTTCCTGCCCAAGCTCGCGGCCATCGTCGTGGCCCAGCTCGTGACCCTGCCGTTCGTGCTGACCGTGCTCGGCGACTTCACCCGCGAGCTGTTCGGGCGCATCGCCCAGATCGGCATCCGATGAGCCCGGCCGGCCCCCGCCATGCTGGCTGACCTGCTGGTCGGGCAAGCCCTGACGGTGCTGCTCGTGTTCAGCCGCCTCGGTGCTGCCCTGATGCTGGTGCCGGGTTTCGGCGAGCACCACGTGCCGCCGCGGCTGCGCCTGCTCCTCGGGCTGCTGCTCGGCGTGCTCGTGGCCCCGGCCGTTGCCACCAGCATGCCGCTGCTGCCGCGCGAGCCCCTGGCGCTGGCCGGTCTGGTCGGCCGCGAGCTGCTGACCGGGCTGCTGCTCGGCTTCGTCGCGCGGCTGGCCTTGGCGGCGATCCATGCCGGGGGCGCGCTGATCGCGATGCAGTCGGGTCTGTCCGCGGCCGCGATGTTCGATCCGGCCGAGGCTGGCCAGGGTACCATTCCGGCCAGCTTCCTTGCCGCCGCGGCGCTGACGGTCCTGTTCGCGGGCGGGTTCCATCATCTGCTGCTGCGCGCCCTCACCGCCAGCTACGCGACGTTCCCGCTCGGCGGCGGCGTCGACCTGGCGCGCGCCGCCGAGCTTCTGGTCGGCCTGTGCGCCGAGGCACTGGCCACGGGCGTGCGCATCGCGGCGCCGCTGGTCCTGGCCGGCCTCTTGGCCAATCTCGGCCTGGGCGCCATCGGCCGCCTGGTGCCGTCGTTCCCGGTCTTCTTCCTCGCCTTGCCGGTGCAGATCCTGCTGGCCTTGGCCGTGCTCAAGCTCGCGCTGCCGGCGGCCATGACACTGTTCGCCGACGCGCTCGTCGACGGCGTCGGCTGGCTGGACCAGGGCGGCTGAGCATGGCCGAGGCATCGGACCCGTCGCAGAAGACCGAGGCGCCATCGCAGCGCCGCCTCGACGAGGCCCGCGAGCGTGGCGAGATCCCGGTCTCGCGCGAGGTCGGCACGTTTCTGCTGTTCGCGGTCGGGGCCGTGCTCGCTGCGGCGCTGGCACCGGAAAGTGCACGGCGGGTGACCGTCCTCGCCCGGACGTTCCTCGCTCAGCCGTTGCCGCTGCCGACCGACGGGGCCGGTTTGGCGCGGCTGCTGGCCGGCATCGTCGGCGAGCTGGCGGCGGCCCTGGCGGGGCCGTTCCTCGCCCTGGCGGCGGCGCCGATCGCGGGTGCCGTCCTGCAGGACGCGGTCGTCTGGACCGCAGCGCCGCTGCGGCCCAAGCTCGAGCGGATCTCGCCCATGGCGGGCGTCAAGCGGCTGCTCTCGGTCCGAGCGCTGGTCGAACTCGGCAAGAGCCTCGTCAAGGTCGGTGTGGTGGCCGCCGCCTTGGGCACGCTGCTCTGGCCCGTGGCGCCGGCGATCATGGCCGCCGGCCGGCTCGGGGCCGGACCGCTGCTGGCGCTGGTCGCGGATCTTGTCGCCCGGACGCTCGTGGTGCTGGCGGTCGTCGCCGGCGTGGTCGCGGCGGTCGACTGGCTGCACCAGCGGTTCGACTTCCTGCGCCGGATGCGCATGTCGCGGCAGGAGATCCGCGACGAGCAGAAGCAGAGCGACGGCGACCCGCACGTCAAGCAGCGCCTGCGCGCGCTGCGCCTCGAGCGGACGCGCCGGCGGATGATCGCCGACGTGCCACGCAGCACGGTGGTGATCGTGAACCCGACCCATTTCGCCGTGGCGCTGCGCTACGTCGCCGGCGAGACGGCGGCCCCCGAGGTGGTGGCCAAGGGGGTCGACACGCTGGCGCTGACGATTCGTGCGATCGCCGCGAAGAACGGGGTTCCGATCATCGACAACCCGCCGCTGGCCCGCGCGCTGCACGCGGCCTGCGAGATCGGTGCGCTGATTCCCGCGGCCCACTATCAGGCGGTCGCCGAGATCATCTCCTACGTGCTGCGCCTGGCCGATCGGCGCTGATCCACCCCGCCGTACCGGGTTGTTGCGCCGTGGCAGCGGACCGGCCGGGCAAAGCTCCCGTTCATCCTAGGCCTGCATCTTTCGTGCTCCGCAGGCGCCTCGGGCAGCGCCTGCATGCTCAAGCACGGAGCGCGACCCTTGCGCAGGCTCGTTCCCCACCTCGCCGCCTTGCTCGTGGGCCTGGCATGCCTGAGCGCGCTGCCGGCCGCTGCCGCCATGGTCGATCTCCTCGGCACGGGCGAGGTCCGCGTCGAGTCCGATGCCGCCCTGCCGCAATGGCGTCGGGTCGTGCGCGGCATGGCCGCGGAGGAGCCGCTCGTGCAGGCTTGCCTCGCCGATCACGAGCGGTGCCCGAATCAGACGGTCCAGGCCTGGCTGGCGCTCCTGCACGGTCTCGACGGCGCGCCGCTGGCCCGGCAGCTCGACGCGGTCAACCACTTCGTCAACCGTGCACCCTACCGGACCGACCTCGACAATTACGGCCGCCGGGATCGCTGGGCGACGCCGCTCGAGTTCTTTCGCCGCTCGGGCGACTGCGAGGACTACGCGATCGCCAAGTACGCCTCGCTGCGCCGGCTCGGCATCGCCGCCGCGGCGCTGCGGCTGGTCGTGGTCCAGGATCTCCACCGTGGCCTGCCGCATGCGGTGCTGGCCGTCTACGAGGGGACCGCCGTCTACATTCTGGACAATCTCAGCGATGTGGTCCGCGAACAGGCCCAGGTGGACGCGTATCGCCCCTACTACTCGGTCAGCGAACTCGCCTGGTGGGTGCACGTGCCGTCCGATCGCGCCGTCGCCGCCGGCAGTGCCGCCCCTTCACCGACGCGCGCCGCCGGCACGAGCGGCGAATGAGCTGTTTATCTACTTAAAGTTGTTATAATATGCGACATGTGTAAACCTTTTGGAGCATGCCGATGCGTGCCGTCGGCCTTGTGGGGCTGCTGCTCGGTTGGGCCGCGGCCTTTCCTGCCGGCGGGGAAGAGCGGACGCTGACCTGGGCCTACCAGAGCGACGTGGCGACGCTGGATCCTCATGCCCTGAACGAGACGTTCACGCTGGGCTTTCTCGGCAACATCTACGAAGGCCTGACCCGACGTGGCCCGAATCTGGAGATCGAGCCGGCCCTGGCCGAATCGTGGGAGCTGGTCGAGCCGACCAGATGGCGCTTCCGCCTGCGCCGCGATGTCCGCTTTCACGACGGCGAGATGTTCACGGCGGCCGACGTGGTGTTCTCGGCCGCCCGGGCGCGGCTCGGCGACGTCAAGGCGCGGCTCGCCGGCGTGCGCCGCATCGAGTCGGTCGACGACTACACGATCGAGGTGACCACCGAGGCGCCGAACCCGCTGCTGATCGGGGAATGGGACACGTGGTACATCATGGACCAGGGCTGGGCCGAGCGGGTCGGCGCGGCGGTGCCGGGTGGCCTGCGGCAGGGTGGCGGCCCACAGGCCGCCGGGCTCGCCAATGGCACGGGGCCTTATCGGATCGTCGACCGCGCCGCCGACGTGGCGACGACGGCCGAGCGTAACCCCGACTGGTGGGATCAAGGCCGCGGCAACCTCGATCGTGTGGTCTTCCGGCCGGTGGGCCAGGGCAGCACCCGCGTCGCGGCACTGCTGGCGGGCGAGGTCGATCTGGCCTACCCGCTGCCGTTGCAGGATCTCGACCGGGTGCGCGCGGCCCCCGGGTTCGTGGTCCTGACCGCGCCCGAGATCCGCACCGTGTTCCTCGGCATGGATCAGGCGCGCGACGAGCTGCGCTATTCGGACGTGAAGGGCAAGAACCCGCTGCGCGACCGCCGGGTGCGCCTGGCCATGTACCAGGCGATCGACGAGGCGGCGATCCGTGGCAAGATCATGCGCGGCGCCGCCACGCCGACCGCCGCCCTGGTCGGTGCGGGCATCCGTGGCTTGCCCGCCGACCTGCCGCGCTATCCCTTCGATCCCGACGCGGCGCGCGGGCTGCTCGCCGCGGCCGGCTACCCGGACGGCTTCGCGCTGGGCATGGACTGTCCGAACGACCGTTATGTCAACGACGCCGCGATCTGCCAGGCGGTGGCGGCGATGCTGGCCAAGGTGGGCATCCGGGTGACCCTGACGGTCCAGCCGCGCTCGCTGTTCTTCGCCAAGGTGCTGGGGCAGGGCGGCTACGACACCAGCTTCTTCCTGCTCGGCTGGGCGCCCAACACCTTCGACAGCTGGAACGCGCTGTTCAACCTCGCGCACAGCCGGGACGCGGCCACGGCGGCGGGCACCTTCAACGTCGGCGGCTTCGCCGATCCGCAGCTCGACGCACTGATCGACGGGGCGGCCTCGGCCACCGACCCCGCGGCGCGGGACGCGATGCTGCAGGGGGCCTGGCGGCGGCTGCACGACGCCGTGGCCTTCATCCCGCTGCACCAGCAGCACATGGCCTGGGGTCTGCGCACCACCTTCGACGTCGTGCAGCGGCCCGACGACCAGCTGGTGTGGCGGTTCGTGCGCAAGCATTGACATCCGGCGGGTCCCGACGTTCCTTCGCCCGCGCGATGCGGCGGCGGTGGACCGGCCTGGCGGCTGAGAGCGCCGATGCCGAGCACCGCCACGCCTCTCGCCGCGAGATTCCGAGCGCCGATGACCAGCCCGACCGACCTAGAACTCGAGAGTCTGCGCCACGAGGTCGACCGCCTCGACACCGCGCTGGTCGATCTCTTCGTCGAGCGGTTGCGCGCCGTCCGCGACATCGCCGCGCTCAAGCAGCGCGCGGCCGCCGGTCAGCCGGCGATCCGGCCGGGACGCGAGGCGGTGATCCTGCGCCGGCTGGTCGACCGCGCCGGCGACCGGTTTCCCCCGGGCACCCTGGTGCGGATATGGCGCGAGCTCCTGGCGGCGACGACGCGGGCCCAGGCCCCGCTCCGGATCGCCGCCTGCGTGCCCGCGGGCCAGCCCGAGCTCTGGGACATCGCCCGCGATCATTTCGGCTCGCAGAGCCCGATCCGCCGCGCCGACGGCAGCACCCAGGCGTTGCGCTGGGTGGCCGACGACGAGGTGCATCTTGCCGTGCTGCCCTTGCCGAACGAGCCGGAAGCATGGTGGGTGCAGCTTCTCGATAGCTCGGTGCGCCCGCTGCGGGTGCTGGCGAGGCTGCCGTTCTGGTCGACCGCGGCCTATCCCGAGGGCAGCGGCGGCTTCGTGGTCGGTGCGATCGCGCCGGATCCGTCCGACGCCGACGTGAGCCTGCTCGCCGTCGAGACCACGGCCGATCTCGGCCGCGCGCGGCTGCTGGACCTGCTCGCCGCATGGAGGCCGCGCTGGGCGGCGACGGAGGATCGCGGCCAGGATGACCGGGCACGGCATCTGCTCGAGCTGGATGGGTTCCTGGCGCCGCCGCAGCCCGATTTGGCCGAGGCGTTGCGTTCGGCCTCCCCGCACGTCTTGCGGACCGCGTGGCTTGGGAGCTATGCCCGGCCCCTGTCCGCCGGCCGATGAAGCGGCCACACACGGCACAAACGATCAAGGCACGACGATGGCTCTACCCCGGCCGCGGCCCGGCATCCTCGAGATCACCCCATATGTCGGCGGCAAGTCGGACAGTGCTACCGCCAGCGGGCCGATCGCCAAGCTATCCTCGAACGAGAGCCCGCTCGGGCCCAGCCCCAAGGCGGTCGCCGCCTACAAGGGCCTGGCCGCCGACCTGCACCGCTACCCGGACGGCCACTGCGCGGCGCTGTGCCAGGCGATCGGCCGCCGGCACAATCTGGATCCCGATGCCATCGTCTGCGGCGCCGGCTCGGACGAGCTGATCGGCCTGTTGGTGCGCGCCTATGCCGGGCCCGGCGACGAGGTGCTCTACAGCCGGCACGGCTTCTTGATGTACCCGCTGGCAGCGTTGGCGGCCGGCGCCCAACCGGTGGCCGCGCCGGAGATCGACCTCAAGGCCGACGTCGACAGCCTGCTCGAGCACGTGACCTCGCGCACCCGCCTCGTCTTCCTCGCCAACCCGAACAACCCGACCGGCAGCTATCTGACCACGGCCGAGCTGGCGCGCCTGCGTGCCGGCCTGCCGGAGGACGTGATCCTGGTGATCGATGCCGCCTATGCCGAGTACGCCGACGCCGCCGACTACAGCAGCGGTCTCGACCTCGCCCGCTCGACCCCCAACACCGTGTCGATGCGCACCTTCTCCAAGCTGTACGGCCTGGCCGCGCTGCGGCTGGGCTGGATGACGGGCGCACCGGCGCTCATCGACGTGATGCACCGTGTGCGCGGGCCGTTCAACGTCTCGTCGGCCGCCCAGGCCGCCGGCGTGGCCGCGCTCGAGGATGTCGAGCATGCCGAGCGCGCCCGCGCCCACAACGCGCGCTGGCTGCCTTGGCTCAGTGGCGAGATCGCCAAGCTGGGGCTGCGCGTCCATCCCAGCCAGGGCAACTTCATCCTGATCGAGTTCCCCGAGGGTGCCGGGCGCGATGCCGCCGCCGCCAATGCCCATCTCGAGCGCCGCGGCATCATTCCGCGCCAGATGGGCGGCTACGGCCTGGCGCGGTGCCTGCGCCTCAGCATCGGCCTCGAGGAGGAGAACCGCCGCGTCGTCGACGCGCTGGCCGAATTCGTCGCCGGGCGGGCACACGGATGAAGCCGTTCCAGCGCGTCGCCCTCCTGGGCATCGGCCTGATCAACGGCTCGCTCGCCCGGGTGCTGCAGCGGCACCGCATGGCCGGCGAGATCATCGGTGCCGCCCGCCGCGAGGAGACGCGGACCCGCGCCGTCGAGCTCGGCTTGTGCGTGCGCGCCGAGGCGGATCCGGCGGAGGCGGTGCGTGGGGCCGATCTCGTCGTCCTGGGCGTGCCACCGGCCGCGGTCGGTGCCGTCGCCGCCGCGATGCGGCCCGGGCTGGCACCCGACGCCATCGTCACCGACGTGAGTTCGATCAAGGCGCAGATCGTCCGCGACGTGATCCCGCACCTGCCGACGCCGAGTCTGTTCGTGCCGGGCCATCCGGTGGCGGGAACCGAGCATTCCGGCCCCGATGCGGCCTTCGGCACGCTGTTCGAGCGGCGCCGCTGCATCCTGACCCCGATCGAGGACACCGATCCGGCAGCGGTCCAGCGGATCCGCGATCTGTGGGAGCTGGCCGGGTCGGCGGTCGATCTGATGACGCCCGAGCATCACGACCGGGTGCTGGCGATCACCTCGCACCTGCCGCATCTGATCGCTTACACCATCGTCGGCACGGTGGCCGATCTCGAGGACGAGGCGCGCACCGAGGTGTTCAAGTACGCCGCCGGCGGCTTCACCGACTTCACCCGCATCGCCGCCTCCGATCCGACCATGTGGCGCGACGTGCTGATCGGCAACCGCGAGGCCGTGCTCGAGATGCTCGGCCGCTTCACCGAGGACATGGTGGCGTTGCAGCGGGCGATCCGCTGGGGCGACGGCAAGGTGCTGTTCGATCTGTTCCAGCGCACGCGAGCGATCCGCCGCGGCGTGATCCAGGCCGGGCAGGCCTATGTCCGCGAGCCGCAGGTCGACGGCGACAAGGTCTGAGCCGCCGCCGATGCCGGACGGGTTGGTGTGGTATTTCGGCTACGGCTCGCTGATGTGGCATCCGGGCTTCCGCCACGAGGCCTTCGAGCCGGCCGTGCTCGAAGGCTGGAGCCGCGCCTTGTGCATCTACTCGACCCATTATCGCGGCACGCCGGCGCGGCGCGGCCTCGTCCTCGGCCTGCGTCCCGGCGGCCGCTGCGTCGGACGGGCGATCGGCGTGGCGGCCGAGCGCGAGGCCGAGGTCACGGCCTATCTCGACGCGCGCGAGCTGCTCGACAACTATGTCTACCGCCGCATCCAGCTGCCGTTGCTGTTGCCGGCCACGGGCGTCACGGTGGCCGGCTGGTGCTACGTCGCCCGGCCCGAGCACCCGGACTATGCCGGCGGGCTCGACGCTGCCGCGGTGCTGCAGCATGTGCGCCAGGGCCACGGCCTCGCCGGCTCCTGCGCCGACTACGTGCGCAACACGGTGGCGCACCTGCGCGAGATGCGCATCCGCGAACCGCAGCTCGAGGGCCTCGCCGCCGCCCTGAACGGCGACGCTCCGGCGGATTAGCCCGCCAGCGCCTGCTCGAGATCCGCGATCAGGTCGTCCGGATGCTCGATCCCGACCGAGATGCGGATCAGCGCGTCGGTGAGGCCGATCTCCAGGCGCAGGTCGCGCGGCACGCCGGAATGCGTGGTCGAGGCCGGGTGCGAGATCAGCGTTTCGGTGCCGCCCAGGCTGACCGCGAGCTTCATGACCTGCAGCCGGTCGAGGAAGGCGAAGGCCTCGGCCTCGCCGCCCTCGATGTCGAAGGCGAAGGTCGAGCCGGGTGCCGAGCACTGCCGGGCGAAGACGGCGGCACGCGGGTCGCCGTCGGGCAGGGCGCCCAAATAGTGGACGGCCGTGATCCGGGGGTGGGCCCGCAGGTAGGCGGCGACCGTCCTGGCATTGGCGTTGGCCCGGTCGGCGCGCACGCCGAGCGTCTCCAGGGAACGCAGCAGCATCCAGCAGGAATGCGGGTCGAGCTGGGTCCCGAGCGCCCCGCGGAGCTGCACGATCGGGCGCAGGAGCTCGTTGCGGCCGCTGACCCCGCCGGCGACGAGATCGCTGTGGCCACCGGCATATTTGGTCAGCGAGTAGATCGACAGGTCGGCACGGTGCCGCAACGGCTTTTGGTACATCGGCCCGAGCAGCGTGTTGTCGACGGCGATCGGTGGCCGATGACCCTGCCGGCGTTCGATCAGGTCGGCCACGGCCGCCACGGCCTGCAGGTCGACCAGGCCGTTGGTCGGGTTGGCCGGCGTCTCGAGCATGATCAGGCCGAGCCGGCCCTGCGCCATCGCCGCCTCGGCCGCAGCGGCGATCCCGGCCGGGTCACAACCGTCGGTGAAGCCGACCGGCGTGATGCCGAACGCCGTGAGCTGGTTGCGGATCAGCGTCTCGGTGCCGCCATAGAGCGGTCGGCTGTGCAGGATGGAATCGCCGGGCCGCAGGAAGGTCAGCATCACCGTGGCGATGGCGGCCATGCCGCTCGCGAACACGGCCGAGCGCTCGGCCTCGTCCCAGACCGCGAGCCGGTCCTCGAGGATCTCGAAGTTCGGGTTGTTGAAGCGCGAGTAGACCAGACCCGGCTTTTCGCCCGGGCCGGGCTGCCGCCGGCCGGCGGTGAGGTCGAAGAAGTCCTTGCCCTGCTGTGCGCTCTCGAAGACGAAGGTCGAGGTCAGGAAGATCGGCGGCTTGAGCGCGCCTTCGGACAGTGCCGGGGCGTAGCCGAGACCCATCATCAAGGTCTCAGGGTGCAGCGGCCGCCCGTCCAGGGTGCGGCTCTTGTACTCGCTGGTCTTCATCGGGCGGGGCTCCTGTCAGGGGAGAGCCGGCCGGATCACGTGGCGCGGCGCCAAGCCGCCATCATCGCGGCGGCGCCGATCAGCATGCTCCCGCCGAGGCGATCCAGCCAGCGCCGTGTGCCGGCGCCGGGGCCGAGAGCCCGCAGGCTGCCCGCGAGCAGCGCGAAGGCGGTGGCGTTCAGGGCGGCCAGCACGACGAAGGTCGGGATCAGCAGCGCGAGCTGCGGCAGCAGCGGCACCGTCGGCAGCAGGAACTGCGGCACGAAGGCGATGAAGAAGATGATGCTCTTCGGGTTGAGGGCCGTCACCGCGTAGGCCTCGACGAACAGGGCACGGGCGGTGTGCCGGCGCGGTGCAGCGCCGGCTGCGGAACCCGTGCCGGCACCGCGCCACAGCTTCAGGCCGAGCCAGGCCAGATAGAGGGCGCCGGCCAGCTTGACCGTGGTGAAGAGCGTGGCCGAAGCGGCGAGGATCGTGCCGAGGCCGGCGGCCGAAAGCGTGATCGCGGTGAGATCGCCCAGGGCGACGCCGGGCACGGTTCGCCATGCGGTGCGCCGGCCGTCCGCGAGCGCGCGGCTGACGACCAGGACCACGGTCGGTCCCGGAATCGCCAAGAGGACGGCCGACGCGACGACGAACCCGAGCCAAAGCTGAAGGGACATGGCCGTCTGCTCCACGGATGTTGCTTATGGTCCGGCTAGCAAGCCCCGATCGCGGCGATGGCGCCAGTGCCTACGTGCGGCGCTGGCGCGGGGGATCCGGTTGGCGTTCCGTCCTTGCCGACGTAGGGTCGGCGGCCGCGAGCGTCCGCCGTGGCGGACGAGGGTGACGGCCGGAGGGCAAGCGAATGCGGCACGAGACGCTGACCTATGCAGCCGATGGGCTGACGATGCACAGCCAGCTCTTTCTCGCGCCGTCGGCCGGGCCCCGGCCGGGCGTTCTGGTGTTTCCGGAGGCGTTCGGCCTCGGCGAGCATGCCCTTTCCCGGGCGGCCCGGCTGGCCGAGCTGGGCTATGCTGCGCTCGCCTGCGACCTGCACGGTGCCGGGCGGCAGATCGACGATCTGGAGGAGGCCATCGCCCTCCTCCAGCCGCTCTACGCCGAGCCCGCCAGGACGCGGGCCCGAGCCCGCGGCGGGCTCGACACGCTGGTCGCCCGCGCCGATGTCGACGCCACGCGCATCGCGGCGATCGGCTTCTGCTTCGGCGGCACGATGGCGCTCGAGCTGGCACGCTCGGGCGCCGAACTCCGCGCCGTGGTCGGTTTCCACAGCGGCCTCGCCACGACCGCGCCCAGGAGCGATGCCAAGGCGGTCAAGGCGCGGGTGCTGGTCTGCATCGGCGCCGACGATCCGGTCATCCCGCCGGCGCAGCGGGCCGAGTTCGAGAGCGAGATGCGCGAAGGCGAGGTCGACTGGCAGATGCACCTCTACGGGCGCACGGTGCACAGCTTCACCAACCGTGAAGCCGCCAGGCGCAACCGGCCCGAGGCCATCCGCTACAGTGCCGAGGCCGACGCCCGGTCCTGGGCCGCGATGCGGCAGCTGTTTGCGGAGTGCCTGGACGATCCGTCGGCCTCGGCGCCGTAGATGCCCCTGGCGGCGCGACGGGCATGACCGCAGTGCCTGCGGCCCGCCATCGCCACCCAGGGCCGCGCTCGCTCAATGGCCGGGAACCGTCTTGCGCACGGCGGCGCCCGCGCTCCGCTGCTCGGGATGGACGAGCTGCTTGAGCAGCAGGGCGGCCATGGCGATGAGGCCGGGGATGGCGACGGTGGTGAAGATCTGCGGGAAGGTGAGCTGCCGGCGGGCGAGCTCGGCCACGAGGAAGGAGCCGGCGATGCCGCCGAAGCGGCCGAGGCCCAGCATCCAGGCGACGCCGGTGGCCCGCCCCGCGGTCGGGTAGAACGCCGCGGCGAGCGCGGGCAGGGAGGACTGGGCCGTGTTCATCAGCGTGCCGGCGACGAGCACCACGAGCATCAGCAGGCCCAGGCTGCCGGCCGTCTGGCCGATGGCGTAGATCGCCACCGCGGTCGCCGCGAAGCAGCAGCCGATGATCAGGTTCGCGTTGAAGCGGTCCATGAGCCAGCCGGAGAGGATCGCGCCGACACCGCCGAGCGGGAACAGGGCCGAGATCAGCGCCGCGGTGCTGGGATCGAGCCCGGCGTCCTTGAACAGGATCGGCATCCAGTTGATCAGGGCATAGAAGATCACCAGGCCCATGAAGTAGGCCACCCACAGGCAGATCGAGCCCACGACGAAGGCGCGCGCGAGCACGATGCGGGCGCCGCTCCGGCCTTTGTCGGTGGTCACCTGCTCCGTCGTCACGAACGCTGCCGCATCGGCCACGCTGGGAGAGATCCGCCGCAGCACCGCACGGATGCGGGCGACCGGCTGCATCCTGGCCACCATGTGGCGCACCGATTCCGGCAGCAGCACGAGGAGCAGCGCCGCGAGCAGCAGCGGGACGATGCCGCCGAGCACGAGCACGCTGCGCCAGCCCCACAGCGGGATCATCCAGGCGGCGAGGAAGCCGCCGCAGGCGGCGCCGAGCGGAAAGCCGCAGAACATGGCGTTGGTCAGCATGGCGCGCCGGCGATCGGGGCAGTACTCGCTGATCAGCGTGACCGCGTTGGGCATGGCCGCGCCGAGGCCGAGCCCGGTGAGGAAGCGCCAGACGACGAGCTGATCCAGGTCGGCGGCGAACGACGACAGCAGGCAGGCGGTCCCCATGACCAGGACCGAGCCGGTGAGCACGGTCTTGCGGCCGAGGCGATCGGCGAGCGGACCGGCGGAGAGGGCGCCGGCCGCGAGGCCGAACAGCGCCGCGCTCAGCACCGGGGCCAGCGCCGGCCGCGCCACGCCCCATTCGCCGATCAAGGAGGGGGCGATGTAGCCGATGGCCGCGGTGTCGAAGCCGTCGAGCAGCACGACGGCGAAGCAGAGGCCGAAGATCCGCCACTGGAAGGGCGAGAACGGATGCTCGTTGAGGAAGGCCTGGACGTCGACGGTGCGACCCGGCGGCATGGTCTGCGGCTCCGTAGGTTGGCGGCTCACATCAGCGGCAGCCCGCCATCGTTCTCGGCGACGCCCGATCCCCACTGCGTCCGCATCCTGCTCACCCCTCACCGACCGCGCCGCAGGCTCGACGCAGATGCTGCCGGCTGCCTCCTTGGTCGACGCCGTGTGGTCAAGGCGCACATCCTGGACGATGACGGGCGCCGGAATCGCTGTCAAGCTGGCCATCGGCAAGCAGGCCGTTGCTTGGCCATGTCCATCGATGTCGAGATCGGACCGCTAGTCTCGGCCAGTCTTGCCGACGACTATGGCAATGCCACGAAATCCCCTATAGGGCCGCCATGCAGACACCGAACCGCTCTCCGCAGCCCGCCCCCAAGGTCGGGATCGTCAGCCTCGGCTGCCCCAAGGCGCTGG
>JBDHTW010000019.1:0-53864 GCA_039808865.1 Geminicoccaceae bacterium | reverse complement strand
GGCCGGGCCAAGTGGCCTCATGGCCCGCTATCGGGCATGAGCGGCGACACGTCGAGCCGGGCAGGGCTGGCGGGCGATGGTCGATCTGCTATGCAGAGGCGGCCGGGCTGCTAGAGGGGCAGCCGAGCGGGGGGTCATGACCAAGCAGATCGTGCTGCGGCTCTCGTGCCAGGACGTGCCGGGCATCGTCGCCGACGTCGCCGGCTTCATGGCCGGGCACGGGCTCAACATCACCGAGAGCGCGCAGTTCTATGACCGCGACACCGGGCGGTTCTTCCTGCGCATGGTGGTCGAGCCGTTGCAGGGAACGGCGGACCTGCCGGCCTTGCGTGACGCGTTCGCCGAGCATGCCCGACGCTGGGACATGGGCTGGGAGCTGCACGACACCGCGCACAAGCCGCGCACGCTGGTGATGTGCTCGAAGTTCGACCACTGCCTCAACGACCTGCTCTATCGCTACGAGATCGGCAGCCTGCCGGTCGAGATCGTGGCCGTGGCCTCGAACCACCGCGACAGCTACCGCAAGGTCGCCGCCACCGGCATCGCCTTCCACCACTTCCCGGTGACGGCGGCGAACAAGGCGGCGCAGGAGCGCAAGCTGCTCGAGCTGATCGAGGAGCAGGCGATCGAGCTCGTCGTGCTCGCCCGCTACATGCAGGTGCTGTCGCCCGAGCTGTGCACGCGCCTCGCCGGGCGGATCATCAACATCCACCACTCGTTCCTGCCGTCGTTCAAGGGCGCCAAGCCCTACCATCAAGCACACGCGCGTGGCGTGAAGCTGATCGGCGCCACCGCGCACTACGTGACCGACGCGCTCGACGAGGGCCCCATCATCGAGCAGGACGTGGCCCGGGTCGACCACGCGCTGTCGCCCGAGGATCTCGTGGCCGTCGGCCGCGACGTCGAGAGCGTGGTGCTCGCCCGCGCCGTGCGCTGGCACGCCGAGCACCGGGTGATGCCCAACGGCGCGAAGACCGTGGTGTTCCGCTAGCGCCTAGCTGGCCCAGGGCGCGACGTCCCCCAGCGCCTGCTCGGCCGCAAAGGCCGCCGCGAACTCGGCGAGCCGGCCCTGCCCGATCGCCGCGCGCAGGCCGCGCATCAGATCCTGATAGTACCAGAGATTGTTCCAGGTCAGCAGCATCGCCCCCAGGATCTCGTCCGCCTTGATCAGGTGGTGCAGGTAGGCGCGGGAATAGTCGCGGCTGGCCGGACAGGCCGAGCCCGGATCGAGCGGACGCGGGTCGTCGGCGTGGCGCGCGTTCTTGAGGTTGACCGTGCCGCGGCGGGTGAAGGCCTGGCCGGTACGGCCGGAGCGGGTCGGCAGGACGCAGTCGAACATATCGATGCCGCGCATGACCGCACCTACCAGATCGGCCGGCTTGCCGACCCCCATCAGGTAGCGCGGGCGCGTCGCCGGCAGCGCCGGGCAGGTCGCCGCGAGCGTCGCGAACATGAGCTCCTGCGGCTCGCCCACCGCGAGCCCGCCCACGGCGTAGCCGTCGAAGCCGATCGCCACCAGCCCCTCGGCCGAACGCACGCGCAGCTCGGGATCGGTGCCGCCCTGCACGATGCCGAACAGGCCGTAGCCCGGCCGCCGCACGAACGCGGCCTTGGAGCGTGCGGCCCAGCGCAGGGACAGCTCCATCGCGCGCGCGACCTCGGCGCTCTCCGCCGGCAGGGCGATGCACTCGTCGAGCACCATGGTGATCGTGGCGTCGAGCAGGTGCTGGATCTCGACCGAGCGCTCGGGCGTCAGCTCGTGCCGGCTGCCGTCGAGATGCGAGCTGAACACGACCCCCTGCTCGGTGAGCTTGCGCCGTGCCGCCAGCGACATGACCTGATAGCCGCCCGAATCGGTCAGGATCGGCCGCTCCCAGCGCATGAACCGGTGCAGCCCGCCGAGCCGCCCGATGCGCTCGGCCCCGGGGCGGAGCATCAGGTGGTAGGTGTTGCACAAGGCGATCTCGGCGCCGGTCGCGGCCAGCATGTCGACGGTCATCGCCTTGACCGTGGCCGCGGTGCCGACCGGCATGAAGGCCGGGGTCTCGACCGTGCCGTGCGCGGTGGTGAGGCGACCGCGCCGCGCCGCGCCGTCGGTGCCCAACACCTCGAAGCCGAACATGCTCACGCCACGTCCTCCACGCACGTCAGCAGGCACGCATCGCCGTAGCTGAAGAAGCGGAAGCCGCTCGCGATGGCGTGAGCGTAGGCATCCTGCATGCGCGCGGTCCCGGCGAAGGCGCAGACCAGCATGAACAGCGTGCTGCGCGGCAGATGGAAGTTGGTGAGCAGGAGATCGGTCGTGCGGAAGCGGAAGCCCGGGGTCACGAACAGGCGGGTCTCGCGCGCACCCGGCTGCACGGTGCCGGTGGCGTCGACGGCACTCTCCAGCGTGCGCAGCACCGTGGTGCCGACCGCCACGATGCGCCCGCCCCGCGCGCGCGTCGCGGCAATGGCCGCGGCCGTCGCAGGCGGCACCTCGCACCATTCGGCGTGCATCCGGTGCTGGTCGGTGTCCTCGACCTTAACCGGAGCGAAGGTGCCGGCGCCGACATGCAGGGTGACGAAGCGCCGCGCGATGCCGGCTTTAGCCAATTGGTCGAGCAGCGACTCGGTCAGGTGCAGCGACGCCGTGGGCGCGGCCACGGCCCCGTCGCGCCGCGCGAAGATGGTCTGATAGTCCTCGCGGTCGCTGGCCTCGCCCCCACGCCCGCGGCGGATATAGGGTGGCAGCGGCATGGCCCCGTGCGCCTGCATGGCGGCGAACAGCGCGGCGCCGCCTTGCGGGAAGGCCAAGTGCACCCTGCCCTCCGCGTCCTTCGTCACGACCTCGGCCACGAAGCCGGGCGCCAGCTCGACCAGGTCGCCCGGGCGCAGCCGCTTGCCGGGCCGCGCCAGCGCCCACCAGCCGGCCTCGTCGATCCGCTCGACGAGCGTGACCTCGACGGCCACCTCGCCGCGCCGGCCGAAGAAGCGCGTCGGCAGCACCCGCGTGTCGTTGAGCACGAGCAGGTCGCCGGGCCGCAGCAGGCCGGGAAGATCGCGCACGACGTGCTCGCGCCGGAGGCCGCCGTCGACCACGAGCAGCCGCGCCAAGTCGCGCGGACGGACCGGCGCCTGGGCAATCAGCTCCGCCGGCAGATCGAAGTCGAACAGATCGACACGCATGGGCTTTCGCGGTGGCAGGGCAACGGCGTGGACGTGGCCGGATAGATGTCGCGACGGTTCCGGTCAAGCGGCGCGGCCGGACCGTGCCGATAGGGCGGTCGAGAAAGATGCGCCGCATGCTTGCCGTCCGCCGTCAGCAACCTAGGATCGCCTTGCCGGCGGACGGGCCGGTCGAGCCGCTGACCCGCCGGAGTCGTTCGCTTGGACCTCGAGCCGATCCTGCAGGGACTGGTGCTGCTGCTGGTGGCCAACGGCACGCCGGTGGTGGCGACCCGCCTGCTCGGGAGCCACGCCGCTTGGCCGCTCGACGGCGGCCTCGTCCTCGCCGACGGCCGGCCGCTCCTGGGCAGCTCGAAGACCGTCCGCGGCGTGCTGCTCGGCGTCACGGCGACGGCGCTGGCGGCCTCCCTTCTCGGGCTGGGATGGACGCTCGGTGCGCTGCTCGGCGCCGCGGCCATGGCCGGCGACCTCCTCTCGAGCTTCATCAAGCGCCGCATGGGCCTGGCCCCGAGCAGTCAGGCCGTCGGCCTCGACCACGTGCCGGAGGGGCTGCTGCCGCTGTTCGCCTGCCGCGCCGCGCTCGGCCTGTCGCTCCCCGGCGTGCTGTTGACCACGTTGCTGTTCTGGCTCGGCAGCGTGATCCTGTCGCGCGCCCTGTTCGCGCTGAAGATCCGCGACCGGCCCTACTGAGGCGCGACCGTCTCGAGCTGGTGCAGCGTGATCTCCGGCAAGCAGTTCAGCCGGACAGCCACCACGCTCGAGCCGGCACCGACCGAGGTATAGCCCGCCATCGACCCGTAGCGCCACGCCCCGGCGCCGTACTTGCGCGGCAATGCCGAATCGAGCGTGATCGGCACCGAGCCGGGCAGGCAGATCTGGCCGCCATGGGTATGCCCGGCCAGAATCAAATCGAACCCGGCATGCGCCGCCTGGCGGTAAATCTCGGGCGTGTGCGAGAGGAGAATCGAGAACTCGTCGCCCGGAATGGTGTCGGCCGACTTCTCGATATTGTCGACCCGATAGAAATGGGCATCGTCGATACCGGCCAGATGCAGCCGGGCACCGTCGCGACGGATCACCTCGGCCTCGTTCAGCAGCATCCGAATTCCCATGTCCTCGAGTTCGGGAACCATGCGGATCGTGTCATGGTTGCCGAGCACGCCGTAGACCGGGCCGGTCAGATGCCGGCGCACTTGGGCCACGCCCGCCAGCGCTTCGGCGAACGGGCCGTAGGTGCGGCCGCGATAGTCGCCGGTGAGCACGCAGAGGTCGTAGCGCAGCCCGGGCAGAAGCGCGACCAGCCGTTCCATCGCCGGGGCGCTCATGTCCGCGTGCAGGTCGCTCAGGTGGAGGATGGTGAAGCCGCGAAACGCGGCCGGCAACCGCGCCGAGGCCACGGTGTTGCGGCGGAGCTGAACGCGGCTGGCGTTGCGGCAGCCGCGGCCGTAGAGGCCGGCCAGCCGGAGCGTGTTGCGGATGACGGAATGCACCGAGTACCAGTTCTCGAAATGCAGGAAGTTCAAACCCTGCCCGAACGCCTGCGCTTCGTGATCGTGCTCGATACCGAGACGTTGGCGGGCATGGACGGCGCCCAGCCGCCGCTCTAGCCGCTCGACGATATCGACTTCCTGCACATCCATTCCTTCAGGCCCACAATCGGCGTCGGCATGGAGACGGATCGGCCCGGCAAGGTCACCGCGCCATGCGCATGATCCAGCCGAACCCTGTCGGCCGCCCGCGCCGGCAGGACCTTCAGCTAGCACATGGATCGCGCGGAATCTTCGGCTTGCCCCGGCCCCGATGGTGATTCTGGTTGAAACGAGCGTCAGCGCCACGCGTGCGGATACGACCCCGCCGACGACACCACATGGTAAGGGCCGAGGCGGAACCGCGCTCCGGACGGCAGCGGCCGACTCTAGTATCGCCATCGCACGCGGCCGTTCGGCGATGGAGGCTGGCTTGGGCGCACGAGCCATGGCGATGATCGGGCGTCGAGTCGTAGGCACGGCGCTCGTGGCGGTCATCGCCGGCATCGGCGTCCTCACCCTCCTGTCCTGCTTCGGCCGGTTCGCGTGGCCACTCGACCTGCTCAGCTTCGGCCGCCAGCACCTTCTGGCCGCGTCGATCGTCGCTACCGGGGCGGCCGTGGCACTGCGCCGGCATCGTGCGACCATACCGGCCCTGCTGCTGGTGATGGCCAACGGTCTCATGCTGCTGCCGGGCTGGGAACGAGGGGCCGCGCCCGCGATGGCGGCGGTTCCCGACGTGCGCCTGCGCGTGCTGACGCTGAACGTGCTCGTGGACAACCGGCATCCGACGCAGGTGCGCCGCTTTCTCCGCGCGAGTGATGCCGACGTGGTCGCGTTGCAGGAGGTCAGCAGCACCTGGCTGCGCGAGCTTGCCGCGTTGCGCGACATCTACCCGTACACCGCCCCGTCGCCGGACGAAGGCGACAGCGCCACGCTGGTGCTGAGCCGGTTGCCGATCATCGAGACCACCCGCCTGCAGCCGCCGGCCGGCGGTATCCTCAGCGACTACGACCGGCCGGTCCGCGTCCTGGCCAAGCTCGGCAGCCGTGAGGTCGCGATCTATGCCGTGCATCCGCCGACACCGCGCTCATCGGAGCAATGGCAGATCCGCAACCATCAGGTCGAATGGCTGGCCGATATCTCCCGTCGCCTCGATGGCGGGCGGTCACGGATCATGCTGGGCGACTTCAACACCCCACCCTGGTCGTTCCTGTTCACGGATCTGCTCAGCGGGGCGGCTCTGCGCGACGCCACCGGCGGCGGCCTGCAGTGGCCGACACGTCAATCGATGCGGGCCGGAAAGCTGCGCGCTTGGCTCGGCGCCCCGGTCGACCATGTGCTCGTCTCGGCGGACATCGCCGTCAGCAGGGTCATGATCGGACCCGACGTGGCGTCCGACCACTTGCCCGTGATCGCGGATCTCCGCCTCGCGGCGCCTCAGGATTCCGCGACCAACCCTGCCCGGTAGCGCCGCCAGTTCGCGACGTAGCGCACGCTGCCGCGCCGTACCCGCTCGGCCTGCTCGGGCCGGATCTCGCCGACGACCTTGCCGGGCACGCCCATCACCAGCGAATTGTCGGGAATGTGCTTGCCTTCGCCGATCAGCGCCTTGGCCCCGATCAGGCAGTTCTTGCCGACCACCGCGCCGTTCAGAACGATCGCCCCGATTCCGATCAGCGTTCCGTCGCCGATGGTGCAGCCGTGGAGCATGGCGAGATGGCCCACGGTCACGTCGGCTCCGATGGTCAAGGGAAAGCCCGGATCGGTATGACAGACGCAGCCGTCTTGAACGTTGCTGCCACGTCCGACCGTGATCAGCTCGTTGTCGCCGCGCAGCACCGCCCCCCACCACACCGAGGCATCGGTCTCCAGACGGACCTTGCCGATCACCGTGGCATTCGGGGCGATCCACCAGTCGTCGTCCGCCGTTTCCAACCCGACGCCATCCAATGTCCAACGCATGTCGCGCGATCCTCTCAGCCCCGTTCCCTACACCGCATCCCGGCCCGAAGCTCGACCGCCGGTCGATCCGTGCCGATCGATCGGTCTTGCCTGGACCGGCGCGCGATGTCACGACGCCGACGCTACGGGCGAAGAGCGCGAGGGATCAACATGCGCTTCATCTTCACGATCATGATCTTGGCAGCGCTCGCGTTTCTCGGCGTTCGCCTCTACCAGGAGCCGGCGGCCCCGACCTCGCTGCAGGAAGCCGCACGGCAGGCAGCGGAGCAGGCACGGCAGGCGGTCGGTGCCGCGGTGGACGCCGCCAACGACGCGTCGCAGCGCATGGCCGGGCTCGTCATCGGCGGCATGGACGTCGGCGCCGAGGTCAAGGCGACCATGGCCGCCGCGACGGCTGCGCTGAACGGCATCACCGACACGGCCTCGCTGCCGACCGCCGAGGCCGGCCTGCGCGTCCTCCAGCAGAGGGTCGACGGCCTGACGGCGCAGGTGGAACAACTGCCGGCCGAGGGCAAGCGGCTGCTCGCCGGGGCCGTCGCCACGGCCCTGCCGCCGATCAAGGCGCTGGCCGACAAAGCCGGGACCGTCGCCGGCGCGGAAAAGCTCAAGCCGACCATCGATGCGATCGTCGCCGAGCTCGAGCGCTGGACCAAGGAAGAGGGCTGAGGCTGCGCCCGGAAGAGTCAGCGGCGCGCCTTGCCCATGGCGCTCCAGCCCATCGCGCGCTGCGGCAGCAGGGCGACCGGGTCATCGTCCTGCGCGTCGCGATGGAGCATGAACATGCCCCGGCCCGAGTTCTTGGCGCGGTACAGTGCCTGATCGGCAAGGTGCAACAGCCGTGCCGGATCGTCGGCGTGGTCCGGGCCGATGGCGATGCCGATGCTGGCGCCGAGCTGCACGGGTTGCCCGCCGATCGTCATCGGTGTGCCCAACGTGCGGAGCACCCGCCGGCACATGGCCTGCGCGGCCAATGGCTGGGCGCCGCCCGTCTGCACCACCGCGAACTCGTCCCCGGCAAGACGCGCCACCGTATCGGTCTCCCGCGCGACGCGCCGCAGGCGCAACGCCACCTCGACGAGCACGGCATCGCCATGCGCATGGCCGAAACGGTCGTTGATCGCCTTGAAGCCGTCGAGATCGAGATAGAGCACGCCGACCTGTCCCAGCTCCCGGCGGCTCGTCGCCAAGGCCTGCTCGAGCCGATCCATCAGCAGCAGACGGTTCGGCAGACCGGTCAGCGCATCGTGGGTCGCCTGCGCCTGCGCCACATGCAGGAGAATGGCCGTGCGGCGGGCACGGGCAAGAACGAACGCCGTGACCAGGGCGAAGGCGAGGATCACGCTGGCGACGGCCGGCGCCGTCTGGCGCAGCATGGTGCTGCCCGGCAGCTCCAGGCTCCAGGTCAGCGTGCCGAGCGCGGCGTCGCCGCCGCCATCGAGCCTGAGGCTCGGGGCCGTGACCGGATCCGTCGCGTTCCGCCAATGCAGTCCGGTGAGCCCGAAATCGCGGCCGAACTGTGCCAGCAGCTTTTGATCCAGCACGTCGACGAAGAGCAGCAACGTCGCCCGGCCGCCGTCGCCCTGATCGTCGGCATGCCGGACCTCGGCGGCGCTGGCGAGGGCCGGCCGGCCCTCGAGCATGACCAGGCGCGTCAGCGGTGGGCTCGCCTCGCTCGCCCGGACACTGCGCACGAGTTCCAGCAGCCCGTACGGCGCACCCAGGCCAACCGCGGTCAATGCCGCCGTGCCGCTGCGCGTCGCATAGAGCACCTTGTCGTCGGGTCCGATCACGAAGCTTGCGTCGACCCCGGATGTGCCGTTGATCTGCGCGGCGATCTCCGGCGGCGGCAGGGCGGGATGGGCGCCCGACCGCATCTGCTCGAATGCCTCGCTCCAGACCGCGTCATCCGCGACCTCGTCGGCGAGGAACTCGAGGCGATTGTCGATGGCGCCGCGCAGGACCTGCTGCGAGGCGCGGACGCTGAACCGGTCCTGCTCCCGCGCCGCCCACCAGACGGCACCGACGAGCAGCAGCGAGGCCGCGATCGTCAGCGTGGCGATCGGCAACGCCACATGGAGCACGAAGCTGCGCGCCGCGGTCTGCGCCATCGCGGGAAGGGCCGACCCGGACTTGCTCGGCTTCGCCATCGAGCAAACTTAACTCCCGGTTGATCAATCGCGATGTTAATTTAACGGGAGCCCGGACTCAGCGCAACGGATTGCAGGGGACGTGCACGGAAAACGCGGGCGCCGTCGCCCGCGGCTCAGCTCTGCCGCCAGTGGTGGCATGCGACCTCGTGGGCGGCCGCGACGGACTCGACGACCGGCGCGACGTCGGCGCAGATCGCCGTGGCGCGCGGGCATCGGGTACGGAACACGCAGCCCGAGGGCGGCTTGAGGGGCGACGGCAGATCGCCGCTGAGGATGATCCGCCGGCGTGAGCGCTCGAGCTCGGGATCGGGGATCGGCACCGCGGATATCAACGCCTGGGTGTAGGGATGGCGCGGCTCGGTGTAGAGCGCGTCCCGGTCCGCGATCTCGCACATCCGGCCGAGATAGAGCACCATGATCCGATGGCAGATGTGCCGGACGACGGCGAGGTTGTGGCTGATGAAGAGCAGCGACAGCCCGAACTCGCGCTGCAGCGACATCAGCAGATTGACGATCTGCGCCTGGATCGAGACGTCCAGGGCCGAGACCGGCTCGTCGCAGACGATCAGGCGCGGGCGCAGGATCATCGCCCGCGCGATGCCGATGCGCTGGCACTGCCCGCCGGAGAACTCGTGCGGGTAACGGTTGATCATCTGCGGCAGGAGGCCCACCGCCCGCATCATCTGCTGGACACGCTGGCGGACCTCCGCGCGGGCCAGGCTCGGCTCGTGCGTCACCAGGGGCTCGGCGATGATCTGGCCGATCGGCATGCGCGGATCGAGGCTGGCCAGCGGATCCTGGAAGATGATCTGCAGCTCGCGCCGGTGCCGGCGCATGGCGCCGGCGTCGCGGCCGGCCAGGTTCTCGCCGAGCCAGATCACCTGGCCCGCCGTCGGCGGGATGAGCTGGAGGACGGCACGGCCCAGGGTCGACTTGCCGCAGCCCGACTCGCCGACGATGCCCAAGGTCTCGCCGGGCCCGAGGTCGAAGGAGACGCCGTCCACCGCCTTGAGCGGCACGTAACGCCGCCGCAGCATGCCGCCGGCCGGAATCGGGAAATGCACCTTCAGATCGCGGACGCTGAGGATCGGCGCACTCATGCCAGGCCTTCCAGATGGCAAGCCTTGAGATGGTTTGGTCCGCAGGCGGCCAGCACCGGCCGCTCGGCCCGGCAACGCTCGAACACGAACGGGCAACGGTCCGCGAACACGCAGCCGGGCGGCAGGGCCTGCAGGTTGGGCGGCTGGCCCGGGATCGTCGCAAGCTCGCTGCCGCCGGCGAGATCGAGCCGCGGCATCGAGTTCAGCAGCCCCCGCGTGTAGGGATGCTGCGCGTTGCCGAAGAGCCGCGCCGTCGGCGCCGTCTCGACGGCCCGGCCCGCGTACATCACCATCACCCGCTCGCACAGCCCGGCCACGACCCCGAGATCATGGGTGATCAGCGCGATGGCCATGCCGAGCTCCCGCTTCAGGCGGCCGAGCAGCTCGAGGATCTGCGCCTGCACGGTCACGTCGAGGGCCGTGGTCGGTTCGTCCGCGATCAGCAGGTCGGGCTCGCACAGGAGCGTCATCGCGATCATCACCCGCTGGCGCATGCCGCCCGAGAACTCGTGCGGGTACATGTCGAAGCGGCGTGCCGCCTCGGGGATGCCGACGAGATCGAGCATGGCGATGCCGCGCTTGCGCGCCTCGGCCTCGCTCATTCCCTTGTGCTCGCGCAGCACCTCGGTCATCTGCCGCGAGATGCGCAAGAACGGGTTGAGCGAGGTCATCGGGTCCTGGAAGATCATCGCCATGTCGGCGCCGCGGATCTTGTTCAGGCGGCGCGGCGGCAGGTTCAGGATCTCCGTGCCGCGGTAGCGGACCGAGCCCGTGCTGCGGCCGTTCTTGGCCAGCAGACCCATGACGGCGAGGAAGATCTGGGTCTTGCCCGACCCGCTCTCGCCCACCACGCCCAGGCTCTCGCCCTCGTCGATCGCGAAGCCGACATGATCGGCGGCCATGACCTCGCCGTCGTGGGTGGCGAACCGCGTGGTCAGATCGACGACCTCGAGAACCGCGGTCACGTCACGAGCCCGGCGCGTGGATCATGAACCCAACTCCAGCCCGCCCGTCGGCTTCAGCCGCCCGGCCAGGCCGCCATAGTCCGCGATCCGGGGGTGCTCGGTCGCGAGCGCGGCCTTGTGGGTCGCCGTGATGACGACCACCGCGGCGCCGGCGGCCTCGGCGGCGGCGATGCCCGCCGGGGCATCCTCGAACACCAGGCATTCCTCGATCGGGTAGCCGAGCCTCACGGCGGCGAGGAGGAAGCAGTCCGGCGCGGGCTTGCCATGCTCGACGTCCTCGGCCGTGACCATGACCGCCGGCAGTGGCAGGCCGGCCACGCCCAGCCGCCGCTCGGCGAGCGCACGCGGTGCCGACGTGACGATGGCCCAGCGATCCGCCGGCAGCGAGACGAGGAAATCCGCCGCGCCGGCGATGGCGTCGATGCCGTCGACGTCCGTCATCTCGGTCTGCGTGATCGCGGCGGCTTCGGCCTCGGGATCGACGCCGGGCAGCGCCAGCCGGCGGATCGTCTCCACCGAGCGGATGCCATGGATGGTCGGCAGCAGCGCCGCGGCGTCCAGCCCGTGCCGGTGCGCCCAGTCGGTCCAGACCCGTTCGGCGGCGACGATCGAGCTCAGGATCGTGCCGTCCATGTCGAAAAGAAACGCCGAGAAGCGGCGATCGGGATGCAGCAGGCGTTCAGGCAATGCGTCGCTCCGAGCGGGCAGTTCGGTGGGGCTCGCCGCGATCGCCGTCCCGAGACCGTTGCAAGGCTAGCGGTCCTTCGGGTCGAGCGCATCGCGCAGGCCGTCGCCGATGAAGTTGAAGCAGAACAGGGTGATGGCGAGGAAGATGGCGGGGTAGATCAGCATCCAGGGTGCGCTTTCCATCTGTCCCGCCCCTTCCGAGATCAGCACGCCCCACGAGGTGTAGGGCTCCTGCACGCCGAGGCCGAGGAACGAGAGGAAGCTTTCCGTCATGATCACCTCGGGCACGGTGAGCGTGACGTAGACGATGACCGGCCCCAGCACGTTGGGAATGACGTGGCGGAGCACGATGCGCCAGTTCGAGACCCCTGCCGCGTGCGCCGCCTCGATGAACTCCTTGCGCTTCACCGACAGGGTCTGACCGCGCACGATGCGGGCCATGGTCAGCCACTCGACCGCACCCAGCGCCACGAACAGGAGGACGATGTTGCGGCCGAACACGACCATCAGGATGATGACGAAGAACATGAACGGCAGCGAGTAGAGAATGTCGACGATGCGCATCATCACCTCGTCGACCTTGCCGCCGAGGAAGCCGGATACCGCGCCGTAGATCACGCCGATGGCGAGGCTGACCGCCGTGGCGGCGAAGCCCACCGCCAGCGAGACGCGCGCCCCGTAGAGCACCCGCACGAACAGATCGCGACCGTTATTGTCGGTACCGAACCAGAAGGCCTCGGCATAGTCCGGCGGCATCCCGATGCGGTCCCAATAGACCTCGTCGAACGGGTGCGGGCTGAGCCAGGGCGCGAAGATGGCACCCAGCAGGATCAGCAGCAGCAGCAGCATCGAGACGACGGCGGCCTTGTTGCGGAACAGCCGCCGCCGCGCATCCTGCCACAGCGAGCGGCCCTCGACCTCGCCGGCCTGGGCCAACAGATCGGCATGCGCCTGCATGGCCATGTCAGTTGGCCCTCACCTTCGGGTCGAGCAGGCCGTAAACGAGATCGACGGCGAGATTGAGCAGGATGATCAGGGCGGCGTAGACGATGACGACGCCCATCACGACCGTGTAGTCGCGGTTCAGCGCGCTCTGGACGAAGTAGCGGCCGATGCCGGGAATGGCGAAGATGGTCTCGATCACCACCGAGCCGGTCAGCAGCGCGGCGGTCATCGGCCCGAGATAGGAGACCACCGGCAGCATCGCCCCCGGCAGGGCGTGGCGCAGCACGACCAGCTTCTCGCGCAGGCCCTTGGCCCGGGCGGTGCGGACGTAGTTCGCGTGCAGCTGCTCGATCATGGCGCCGCGCGAGAGGCGGGCGACCCGGGCCACCTGCGGCAGCGCCAGCGAGACCACCGGCAGGATCAGGAACTGCGGCGCGCCACCACCCCAGCCGCCCGCCGGCAGCCAGCCGAGATAGACCCCGAACAACAGGGTCAAGAGCGGCGCCATGACGAAGCTCGGGATGGCGATCCCGACCATCGCCAGCGACATGACGCCGTAGTCGACCCAGCTGTTCTGGCGCAGCGCCGCGACGATGCCGGCGGTCAGACCCAAGGCGACCGCCAGCACGACGGCGAGGCCGCCCACGGTGAAGCTGGCCGGAGCGCCCCTGGCCAGCAATTCGCTGACGGTGAAGTCCTTGGTCCGGTACGACGGCCCGAAGTCACCTTGGAGCAGGCCGCCCAGATAGCGCGCATATTGCTGCCACAGCGGCTCGTCGAGATGGTAGACGCGCTCGATGTTGCGCAGGATGTCCGGCGGGATCGGCCGCTCCTGGTCGAACGGCCCACCCGGCGCCAGCCGCATCATGAAGAAGCTGAGCGTGACGATCAGCAGCAGCGTCGGCACGCCGATCAGGAGCCGACGCGCGAGATGCCGGCCCATCGCCTACCCCTCGATCGCCATCCAGCGCGACCGGTGCATGTGCTTGGTGTTGTCGACGTAGCCCTGGAGCTTCTGCGAGACCAGCGCCTTGGAGACGTAGTAGTAGATCGGGATCCAGGCATCGTCGTCGATCGCGATCTTCTCGGCCTCGTGCATCAGCTCCATGCGCTGGGCATCGTCGCGCGACGCCGCCTGCTGCTGCATCAGCGCGTCGAACTGCGCGTTGCTGTACTGGCCGTAATTGTTCGGTCCGGTGCTGGTCTGCAGCAGGTAGAGGAAGTTCTGCGGATCGTTGTAGTCGGCGACCCAGGCGGCGCGGGCGACGTCGAAATTGTGCTGCTTCAACTCGTCGTAATGGACCTTGACCTCGCGGTTGACCAGCTCGGCCTGCACGCCGATCGCCTTCCACATCGCCTGCGCCGCGACGGCGATCCGCTTGTGGTTCTCGCTGGTGTTGTAGGCCAAGGTGAACTTCAGCGGGTTGTCCGGGCCGAAGCCGGCTTCCTGCAGGAGCTGCTTGGCCATCGCCTGGCGCTCGGCCATCGGCAGGCTCGCCCACGCCGGCAGGTAGGGATCGCCGTAGGTGCTGGTCTGCGGCGGCACCACGGCATAGGCCGGCAGCTCACCGGTCTTCAGCACCTTGCCCGTCAGCGCGTCCCGATCGATCGCCAGGGACAGCGCCCGCCGCACCTTCGGGTTGTCGAACGGCGGCCGCTTCACGTTGATCGGGTAATAGTACGTGCCGAGATAGGGAAAGACATGGGTCTCCTTCGGCAGCTCGCGCTTGAGAAAGTCGATCTGCTCGGAGGCGAAGTCGTCGACATAATCGATCTCACCCGCACGGAAGCGCTTGGTGATCTCGTTCCGATCCTCGTCGGGGTAGTAGATGACCTTGTCGATCTTGACGTTGGCGGCGTCGTAGAATTCGGGATTCTTCTCCGACACGACTCGGGAGTTGGGCGTCCACTCGACGATGCGGTAGGCGCCGTTGCTGACGATGTTGCCGGGCTTCACCCAATCGGCGCCGTACTTCTCGATCACGTGCCGGGGGACCGGGAACGAGGTGTAGTGGGTCATCAGCTGCAGGAAGTAGCCGGTCGGGTTCTCCAGCGTGACCTCGAGGGTCTTGTCGTCGATGGCGCGGACGCCGAGCTGGCTCAGATCCTTGATCTCGCCGGTGTTGATCTTCTCGGCGTTCTTCACCGGGTACATGATCGAGGCATATTCGGCAGCCGTCGCCGGATCGAGCAGACGGCGCCAGCTGTAGACGAAGTCCTCGGCCGTGACCGGCGTCCCGTCGGACCATTTGTGGTCGCGCAGCTTGAAGGTGTAGGTCAGGCCATCGTCGCTGATCGTCCAGCTCTCGGCAGCGCCGGGAACGGGCTTCGCGTCCGCCGCATCGGTCAGCAGGCCCATGAAGGCATCGCCGACGATGTAGTTCTCCCAGGTGCCGGACACGCCATGCGGATCCAGTGTCTTGGGCTCGCCCATGGTGGCGACGCGGTAGACCATCTCCGCGTGTGCCGAGCCACCGAACGACAGCGTGGCCAGCGCGATGGCGGCCGCGACGCCCAATGCCCTGCGACGGCTAGCGATCACGATGTTTCCTCCCGGCAGACAGGATACCCACCGCCAGCCCGCCCATGCTGGCAGAGGGAAACCGTAAGACCGTCATCGGGCGCGGGCAATCGGGAATGCTCGTCCAGACGGCTGGTCTTCGCCGGCACGGCCGCTATGCTCGGCCCGATCCGCCGAAGCGCAGACGACACTGGCATGAAATCGAGCCGCGGCCCCCTCGGCATCCTGGCATTGCTCCTCGCCGTTCCTGCCGCCGGCGCCTTCGCCGCGGATGCGGTGCCTGCTCCAGCCACGCCGACGTTCGATGAGCTGCAGGCGACGATCGCGCGGATGCAGCAGCGGCTGGACCGCCTGGGCTCGGCCACGACCGAGCGGGACGCGGCGCTGCGTTTCCTCGAGCAGCAGGTCGAGCAGGCCACCGGCCAGATCGCCGGCAGCGGCCGGACCAACGAATCGCTGCGCGGCGAGACCGCGCTCCTTTCGGACCAGGTCGAGGACATCAGCCGCGATCGCGACCGGCTGAACGACGAGGCCGGCCAGCAACGGACCGCGCTGGAGCGGCTGCAAGCCCAGATGGCGGCGATCGAAGCCGAGGCTGGCCATGCGGCGCAGCGGGCCGACCGGGCCGAGGCGGCCACCGCCGCGCAGGCCACCGAGATCGATCGTCTGCGCGAGCAGAACGCGGCGCAGAAGGAGCAGATCGACAGGCTGAACGGCCTGCTTGCCGCCGCCGAGGCCCAGGTCGACGCGCAGGAGGAGACCATCGCCGGCCTCGATGATCGCCTGGCCGCGGCGCTGGCGAAGAAGGTCGAAGAGCTGGAGCAGTACCGATCCGAATTCTTCGGCCGCCTGCATCAGGCGCTCGGCGATCGGCCCGGCCTGCGCGTCGTCGGCGATCGGTTCGTCTTCCAGTCGGAGCTGCTGTTCGCGTCGGGCTCGGCCAGCCTCGATCCGGAAGGCCAGCGCGAGCTGCGCGAGCTGGCGACGACGCTGACCGACGTGGTGGCGCGGATTCCACCCGGGGTGGACTGGATCCTGCGCGTCGACGGGCATACCGACCGGCAGCCGATCCGCGACGCGGCGTTCCGCTCGAACTGGGAGCTGTCGGCGGCGCGGGCGATCTCGGTGATCCAGTACCTGATGCAACAGGGCATCCCGCCAGAGCATCTTGCCGCCGCCGGCTTCGGCGAGTACCGCCCGATTGATCCGGGTGACGACGAGATCGCCTACCGCCGCAACCGACGCATCGAGTTCAAGCTCACCGAAGGCTGACATGGCCCAGCACCGTATCATTCTCGACTGTGATCCCGGCCAGGACGACGCGGTCGCCATCCTGCTGGCGCTGGCGTCGCCGGACGAGATCGAGCTGCTGGCGCTGACCACGGTGGCGGGCAACGTCCCGCTGGCGCGCACGACGCGCAACGCGCAGCAGCTCCTGGCCCTCGCCGGGCGCGACGACATCCCCGTCCATGCCGGCTGTTCGCGGCCGATCCTGCGCCCGCTCGAGACGGCCGAGTACGTCCATGGCGAGACCGGGCTCAACGGTGCGGTGCTGCCCGAACCCGCGGTGCCGGTCGCCACCGGCCATGCGGTCGACGTGATCGTCGAGACGATCATGCGCGAACCTGCCGGCACCGTCACCTTGTGCCCGACGGGCCCGCTCACCAACGTGGCGCTGGCCATCGTCAAGGAGCCGGCGATCGTGCCGCGGCTGCGCGAGATCGTGCTGATGGGCGGCGCGATGGAGCTGGGCAACGTCACCGCGGCCGCCGAGTTCAACATCCACGTCGATCCGCACGCCGCGCGGGTCGTGTTCGAGGCGGGCGCGCCCCTGGTGATGCTGGGGCTGGACGTGACCCACAAGGCGCTGGTCACCGGCGACCGGCTCGCCCGCATCCAGGCCATCGGGACGCCGGTGGCGACGGCCTGCGCCGGCCTGCTGGACTTCTTCAATCGGTACGACAAGGAGCGCTACCACATCCCCGGAGCACCCTTGCACGATCCTTGCGTGATCGCTTACCTGATCCGGCCGGGACTGTTCACGGGGCAGCGGCGGCGGGTCGACATCGAGACCGAGGGCACCCACACGACCGGACGCACCGTCGTCGACTGGTGGCAGCGAAGCGAGCGCGCCGCCAATGCCATGGTGGTCAACGACGTCGATGCCGACGGATTCTTCGCACTTTTGGTTGAACGTCTCGCCCGCCTCTGAGACGCGACCGTCACGTGCGGTGGGCGATCCTGGTCGACAATCGCGAGGGAAGGCAATGGGTACAAGACAAGCGCGGCGTGGTTGGCGCGCGTCGACGGCTTTGCTGGTCACGGGCCTGTTGACCGCGGCGCCGGCGGTCCTGGCGCAGCAGAGCCCGGCGCCGACCGAGCCGGCACCGACGGCACCAGCACAGCCGGCCTCACCGACTGCCGATGCGGCGCAGCTGGAGACCCTGCAGAGCCAGCTCAGCGCGCTCGCGAGCGAGGGCGACAAGCTGCGCCAGCAGCTCCAGGCCAAGGAGCAGGAACTCGCCGCCAATGCCCAGCAGCTCGCGGCCGCGGCCAAGGACGTCGCCGACCGCGATGCGCGGATCGCGGCTCTCGAGAACGATCTGGGGGCGGCACGCGCCGCCGTCGCCGCGCCCGAGGCCAAGGTCAAGGAGCTCGAGGACAAGCTCGCCGCGGCAGCGGCCGAGGTCGAGAACCTGACCAACCGCGCCAAGGCACTGGACAGCGACTTGACCGCCAGCCGCGCCGACGGCACGGCCAAGGCCGAGGAGCTGGCGACGCTGACGACGCAGGCCGAATCCGTGGCGGCGGCGGCCGCGGCCCTGCAGGTGCAGCTGCGCGATGCCCAGGCCGCGCTCGGCGAGGCGCAGACCCAGGCCGCCAACCGGGATGCGGAACTGACCAAGCAACGCGCCGAGCTGATGGCCGCGCGCAACGACCTCAGCTCGGCCGAAGCGCAGCTCGCCGGCAAGGTCAAGGAGAACGAGGCGTTGGCCGTCGCTGCCCGCGACCTCGTCGCCGGCAGCGAGGGCATGGCGGCGGAACTCGCCGCGCTCAAGCAAAGCTCGGCCAAGCTCGAGCAGGACGTAGTCGCAGCGCAGGCCGAAAACGCGTCGAGCCAGAGCCGCAGCCTGGCGCTCGAGCAGGAGCTGAGCGCGGTCGAAGCACCCAAGAAGCTGTTCTTCGGCAAGCTGCAGGAAGCCCTCGGGCCGAACAGCGGCGCGGTGTTCGAGGACGACCGGCTGATCTTCCCCGCCGACATCGTGTTCCCGTCGGCGTCGGCCAAGCTCAAGCCTCCCGCCCGGGCGCGCGCGCTCGAGATCGGGGAGGCGCTGGCGGCCGCCAGCGCCGTGCTGCCGCCGGACAGCCCGTGGGTGATCCGGATCGACGGCCACACCGACCGCAGCTCGGTCGGCGGCCAGGCGTTCGAGTCCAACCGCGAGCTGGCGGCCGCCCGCGCGGTCGAGGTGGTCCAGATCCTGACCAAGGCCGGCGTGCCGCCCGAGCGCCTGGTGGCGGCGTCGTTCGGCGAGTTCCGCCCGCTCGACCCCGGCAACACCCCCGAAGCCTACCAGCGCAACCGGCGAATCGAGCTGACGATCGAGGATCACTGACCAGGAATCACGCCGCGGACCTGCGGGTCGGGTCCGCGGCCATCCGGCCGCCCAGATGGCCAACGAGATGGTCGGCCAGATGACCCGCGTCGTCGGCCGCACCGTCGATCAGCGTCGACTTGCGGCGGCGCATGTACGGCAGCCCCATCGCGTACACGCCCGGGACGGGCAGGATGCCACCGTCGTGGACGAGCTGGCCCTTGCGGTCGAGGACGGGCAGGTCGAGCCACGCATAGTCCGGCCGGAATCCGGTGGCCCAGACGATGGTCGCCACCTCGCCGCCATGGAGATCGATCTCGAGCCGGGGGCGGCGCGGCACCGCCGTCGGTTCGGGGCGCTCCACCGCACCGTCCGCGGCCAGACCTTCCCGCGCGGCGAACCGGTCGACGAGATCCAGAAGCCGGTTCATCTTCAGATCCGCCAGCGCGCAATGGTTGCGGAGCGCACCGGACAACTGCAGCCGGCCGTCGCGGATGCCGGCGAGGCGTCCGACCAGCTCCACGCCGGCGGCACGCAGCACGTTCAGATCCAGCGTCCGGCGCTCGGGAGAGCCCACGAGCTGGAAGGATGGCAGGCGGCGGACGCGTGCGATGTCGTCGACCTCGTCGTAGCGCTGGTCCAGCACGCCTGCGCGGTCCATCCACCATTGGATGTCGCGGCCACGGTAGATCCGCGGCACGCGCACATGCTCGCCGACGGCGAGGATCACCCGGCGGCCCGACTGGCGGATCTCCTGCGCGATCTGCACACCGCTGGCCGACGCGCCGACGACCAACACACCGCCGGGCGCGAGCTGGTCGGGCCGGCGGTACGCGGACGTGGTCAGTGTCCGGACCGAACCCGGCACGCCTTGCGCGAGGGCCGGCACGCAGGCGACGTTGCAGGCCCCGCTCGCCAGCACCACGGTCCGGCCATGCCAGTCATCGCCGCACGAGGTCCGCACCACGTAGCCGGCCTCGTCGCGGCGCACCGCGGTCACCGCCGTGGACGTCTCGACGGGGGCGGCGATGTCCCGGGCATAGCGCTCGATGAAGCCGATCACCTCCGGCAAGGTGCGAAAACCGTCGGGATCGGGATCGTCGACACGTGGGCCGGGCAGCCTGCTCTGCCAGTTGGGGGTCAGCAGGCGTAGCGAATCCCAGCGCTCGGTCCGCCACGAGTGGGCGACGTCGCCGCGCTCGAGGACGACGTGATCGATCGAGCGCTCGCTGAGGCAGCGGCTGAAGGCCAGCCCGGCATGCCCGGCGCCGATGACGATGGTGGTGACCTTGCGCATGGAGACCGCTCCCTGCCGCCGGCTACCTCACCTCGACGGTGACATCGGTCGGGTTGGTCACGATGTCGAACACGGCCGAGCGTTTCTGGGATTGCGCGACCAGGGCGCGGATCTCGTCCGGCGTCGCGTCGGCGTCGATGTCGTAGGTCACCTTGATGCCGTCGAAGCCGTTGCGGACGTCGCCGTCGATCCCGAGGATGCCCTGCAGATCCATCGCGCCCTCGATCGTCGCCTTGACCGAGCGGAGCTGGATGTTGCGGTTCTGCGCGATCGCGGCGATGCCCGCGGTCAGGCAGGCGCCCAGGCCGACCAGCACGTACTCGACCGGCGTGGCGCCACGGTCCTCGGCAGCGAAGATTTCCGGGTGGTCGGCATCGAAGGTGAACTCGGTCTTGTGCCGCTGGTCCTGCCCGAGGCCGAAGAAGCCGTCGACCGACGAGCGGCTGTGCGTACCTTTCATCCAGGTGCAGGTGGCCCGCCAGTTGAAGCGCGCCGCCTCGGGCGCCGCCGTCAGCGCCTCGCGGGCCCCGAGCAGGGCGGCGACGTTGACCCCGTTGTCGACCATGGTCTCAGCAGTAGGCATCGGTGAGCTCCGTGTCGCGCCGAATCATCGAAGCGGAACGCCGGGCGCCGGCGACGACGAACTCGCCCGGAATCCGATAGCCGTCGCCGATGGCGAAGCCGGCGATGGAGTGGAGGTACTCGGCATGCACGGCGGCACGGGTCGCGGCATCGAAGCGGCCGTAGGCCAGTGCCACCGGACCGCCGCGGAAGGCCGCGGCCAGCGCCTGCTCGGCCGAGGCGTAGTCCAGCGTGGTGCGGAGGCGCCGGACGCGGGCCTCGGCGAAGCCGGCCGCCGCAAGGGCATGCGCCAGCGTGTCCCGCGTGCCGAGATGGAAGAACATCGGACAGACGTCGGATGCGACACGGGCATCGGTGATCGGAAAGATCTCGGCCCAGCCGCAGGCCTGCCGCGCGCCCCAGACCGCCACCGCCGCCCGGCCGCCCGGCCGGAGCACGCGGCGCATCTCACGCAGCGCCTGCACCGGGTCGGGCACGTACATGAGGCCCAGGCCGCACAGCGCGACATCGAAGCTGCCGTCGGCGAACGGCAGCTCCTCGGCGTCCGCGCGCTCGATGCGCACCTGCGCCAGGCCCTGCCGTGCCACCGCCGCTTCGGCGGCGCCCACCATCTCCCCCGAGAGATCGGTGCCGACCACGGCACCGCTGGCGCCCACCGCCTCGGCGGCGCGCAATGTGACGAGTCCCGTGCCACACGCGACGTCCAGCACCCGCTCTCCCGGCCGCAGGGCGGCGGCCTCGAGCATCAGCGCATGCGCCGGTGCGAGCTGCGCGTGCCAGCCCTGCTCATAGTTCGCGGCGGCGCGGTCCCAGCCGTAGCGCTGCACGCGCCGCTGCAAGCGCGGTTCCATGACCTTCAAGCCTCCCGGCGATTGAGCTGGACGGTACGGCCGAGCGGCAGGGCGCGACCGAACACGTCGAGGTACGGGCTGTGGCGTTCGACACGGTCGAGCAGCGCCAGGACCTCCGGCTCCGGTGCGGGGCTGTCGATCGCGATCCGGTAACGCACCTCGCTGTAGCCGGGCGCGATCCCGGCGAAGCCCATCTCGCCACGCGCATCGAAATCGGCCTCGACCTCGACCTCGACCCCATCCAGGGGTACGCCAAGCCGCGCCGCCCAGACGGCGATGCCGATCGCGAGGCAGCTCGCCAGGGCACCGCGGCCGAGCATGCCCGGGGTCGGCGCGGTCTGCTCGCCACCGACCTTGGCCGGCATGTCGGCATGCAGCCGCCATGGTCCTTCCTCGATCTCGCACCGCAGCCCACGCTCCAGACGGGCGATGGTCGTCCCGGTGAGATGCCCCTTCGCCGGCTTCAACTCCAGGATGCGGACGTTCCGCTCCGCGATCTGCCTGATCGTGTCGACGCTGGCCATGGCGGCTCTCCGGGCGCCCCTGTCACCTGTATGCCGCTGTACCTTGGCCGAGTGAGGTTTCGACCGGATGTCGACGCAGCTCGCGCCTTGTTTCCAAGGTTGCAATGGTGTGAATTGTCCATGGCGCGGACCCGGCGCTCATCGGACAGGGTCGACGCACGGCCGGGCTTACGCCATCTTCTTCGTTGGAGCCGGGCGCATTCCGCGCCGCGGCGGCGGTGCTGACGATCGGAACTCATGACCAACTGGACCGTGAAGGATCTCGAGTACTGGGATGAGCGTATCCGCGAGCTGGTCGCCGAGATCGGCCTCGATTGCTACCCGCAGGAATTCGAGATCTGCGACCAAAACGCGATGCTGGGCTACATGGCCTATCACGGGATGCCGTCGCACTACCCGCACTGGAGCTTCGGCAAGGCGTTCGAGCAGACCAAGACCATGTATGACCATGGTGTCTCCGGCCTGCCCTACGAGATGGTGATCAACAGCAACCCCGCGCTCGCCTATCTGATGCGCGACAACTCGCTGTGCCTGCAAATTCTGACCATCGCGCACGTCTACGGCCACAACGACTTCTTCAAGAACAATTTCACCTTCACCTCGGCCACGGATGCCAAGGAGACGCTGGCGGCCTTCAAGGCCCGCGCCGACCGGGTCCGCGGCTACATCGAGGATCCGTCGATCGGCGGCGACACGGTCGAGGAGTTCCTCGACGCCGCCCACGCGCTGTCGTTCAACCGCTCACGCAATCTGGCGATCAAGAAGCTCAACCCGACCGAGCAGCGTCAGCGCCTGCTGGAGGCGGCGCGGCCGCCGCACGATCCGTTCGCCCGGCTGCACAAGCGTCCCGAGCCGGCGCCGGTCGACCTCAGCAAGGAGCCGCTCGAACCGGAGGCGGATCTGCTCCTGTTCATCCGCGACCACAACCGCGACCTCGCCGACTGGCAGCGCGACCTGCTCACCATCGTCGACGAGGAGAGCCGCTACTTCCTGCCGCAGATCGAGACCAAGATCATGAACGAGGGCTGGGCCAGCCACTGGCACCACCGCCTGATGATGGCGCTCGACCTGCCGCAGGAGATCCATCTCGAGTTCCTGGTCCGCCACAATCAGGTGATCTGCCCGCATCCGGGCGGCCTAAACCCCTACCATGTCGGCTTCATGGTCTGGCGCGACATCGAGAAGCGATTCGGCGGCGAGCACACCAAGGAAAGCCGGGCCAAGCTGTTCGAGGTGCGCGAAGCCGAGCGCGACGTCTCCTTCCTGCGCCGCTTCCTGACCGAGGAGCTGTGCCGCGAGCTCGACATCTTCACCTGGAAACCGCGCGGCGAGCACCTGGTCGTGTCCGAGGTCGCCGACCACGAGCACTGGAGCGACGTCAAGAACGCGCTGCTCAAGCAGATCGGCACCGGCTCGATGCCGAGCATCAAGATCCACGACGCGAACTACAAGGGTCGTCGGGGGCTGTACCTGGTGCACGAGCACGACGGCCGGGATCTCGACATGACCCATGCCGACAAGACGCTGCACCATCTGCGCACGCTTTGGGGCCGTGACACCTTCCTGCTGACCTCCGTGCGCGGCAAGAAAACGCTGATGAGCGTCACGGATGCCGGGTTCGACGCCAAGCTCGTCAGTTGAATCCCCATCGCCAGGGCAGCCGAGCCGTGTCGCGCCACCCACGCGCCGCATGCGGTCGCGCCCAGCGTCGCCGCATGTTCTTCCGCCCGAGCTGTGATCCGCTCGGCCGTACCGCCCGCCAGGGTCCACGTGCCGCAAGAGGACGACCCCGCCTCCCTGCGGATCGCGGATAGGGGCTTCCTCGCCTGCCAGGTGGATTGCGATGCTCCAGGCCCTGCTGCCGGTGATGCTGCTGATCGGTCTGGGCTACGCGCTGCGCGCCTCCGCCTTCCTGCCGGAGCCGGCCTGGGCGCCAGTCGACCGGCTGGTCTACTTCGTGCTCTTTCCTGCTCTGCTGTTTCACGAGCTGGCGGTGGCCGACCTGCACCATGTCCCGGTGGCCCGGATGGCGGCCGGTCTGTTCACGGCCCAACTGTTCATGGCGGTCCTGGCACGGGCGGCGCGGGCCGCCTGGCACCTGGACGGCCCGGCCTACACCAGCGTGCTCCAGTGCGTGGTGCGCTGGAACACCTATGTCGCGCTGGCGCTGGCGCCAGCCTTGTTCGGGCCGACCGCCGTGCCACTGGTGGCGCTCGCAATCGCCGTGATGGTGCCGGCCGCCAACGTGATGAGCGTGGCCGCCCTCGCCCGCCACGGCGGCACCGGCTCGCGAGGATCGGTCGCCTTCGCCCGGGCCGTGGCCACCAACCCCTTGATCCTCTCCTGCCTCGCCGGGGTCGCCTTCAATCTGTCCGGGCTCGGCCTGCCGGCCCCGGCCGCGGACACGCTGGCCATTCTGGGTCGGGCGACGCTGGCCCTGGGCCTGCTGACCGTCGGCGCCGGGCTGCGGCCGGCCATGATCGCCGACCGGCCGCTGGTCATCCTGGCCACGACGGCAGGCCATCTCCTGCTGCGGCCAGCCATCGGCGTGGCCATCGCCCTGGCGCTGGGCCTGAGCGGCACCACGCTGCAGGTCGTGGCGCTGGCCTGCGCCGTGCCGACCGCGACCTCCTCCTACATCCTGGCCCGCCTATTGGGGGGAGACGCGGAGCTGATGGCCGCCCTGGTGACGACGACCACGGTGGCAGCGCTGGCCACCCTGCCGCTGGTGCTGGCGCTGACCCGGGCCATCGGCTGATGGTCGCCTATGGCCGCAGACCACGCGGTCGCCTGGGCGGCCGCTCGACGCGCAGCACGGTGCCCTCCGGCGTCAGCACGCCCTTGGTGAGGATCATGTTGGCGTAGGGCCGCCGCTCGAGCGTGGCGAAGATCGCGACGCAGCCGCGTGCCTCCTCGTAGAAGCGGAAGCGCTCGATCGAGCCCATCGGCCAGGCGCCCGCGACTTCCTCGACCATCGCGGCGAAGTCCTGGTGGGCCTCGCCCATCTCTTTGGCCCGACCGTCGATCTCCATGCGGCGGATCGGCGCGTCGACGAAACTGTCGAGCGGCATGACCGACAGCACCGCGCGACCGGCACGCACGAGGTCGGTATCGATCCTGATCACCGGCGGACCCAGATAGTGCGCCGGAAAATTGGCATCGGTCAGGGCGATGCCGTCGCCGTGGCCCATGTCCCGCAGCACCGCCAGCGCATCGCCGCTCAGCAGCGGGTCGAGTCCGATCAGCATCGCCACCTCCCCTCGTCGGTGCGCGCACCCTAGCCCGTCGGCCGGCAGTGCCTAGCCCTTTTGGTACGGCCGCGCGCTTGCGTGCCGGGAGGGCCTCGACTATGCGCATTGCACCGCCGCATGGGACTGGAACAACTTGAGGGTTCGGATGGCCATACCAGACCGACGCCATGATGCTGGCCAGCGCTCGTCGTGCCGTGGGACCGCGACCTGCGCACCGGTCGCGCGCAGCGCATGGCGCTCCATCGGGTGGACCGTGGCGGCATGAGCTGGACCGACCTTCAGCCCTACTTCGTGCTGCTGCTGCTGGTGGCAGTGTTCGGCACCATGGTCACCGAGAAGTTCCGGGTCGACGTCGTGGCGATGATCGGGGTCAGCCTGCTGCTGGTCACCGGCATCCTGTCGACCAAGGAGGTCCTTGCGGTCTTCAGCAACGAGGCGCCGATCACGGTGGCGGCGATGTTCGTGCTGAGCGCGGCGCTGGAGCGGACCGGCGTCGTCGAGCGGGCCGGAATCCTGCTCTCCCGCTACGCGTCGAGTTCGCCGTTGATCGGCATGTTCACGATCACGCTCAGCGCCGCCGCCGTGTCGGCGTTCATGAACAACACGCCCGTGGTGGTGATCCTCACCCCGGTGACGATCGCGCTGGCCCACTCGATCGGCCTCAGCCCGTCCAAGTTCCTCATCCCGCTGTCCTACGCGACCGTGCTTGGCGGCACCTGCAGCCTGATCGGCACCTCCACCAACATCGTGGCCAACGGCGCGGCCATCCAGCAGGGCCTGGCGCCGTTCAGCCTGTTCGAGATCTCGCCGGTCGGCATTCCGCTCACCCTGATCGGCATCGCCTACCTGTGCACCGTGGGCCTGCGCATCCTGCCGTCGCGGGAGACCTTCTCCGGCATCATGTCCGGCTCGCGGCAGCGCCAGTTCCTGACCGAGGTGCTGATTCCGCTGGGCTCGCCGCTGATCGGCAAGACGGCAGACGAGGCGGGACTGGCCAAGAAGCTGAACGCGCGCACCATCGACGTCATCCGCGACCGGATCTCGCTGGCCGACGAGATGGACCGCGTGGTGCTGCGGGCCGGCGACCGGCTCGTGCTGCGCACCAACGCCGGCGACGTGCTGGGCCTGCGCGACAAGAGCGACGTGCAGTTCGGCGCCACGGGCCAGCACGCGATCGAACCGATCGCGGCGCAGGGCAGCAGCGTCATGGAAGGGATCATCGGTCCGCATTCGCGCTTCGTCGGCTATCGCCTGGCGGATTTGAACCTGCGCCGGCAGTACAGCGTCTACATCCTGGCGATCCACCGCCAAGGCGAGAACCTGGGCGGAAACTTCGATCAGGTCCGGCTGGCCTTCGGCGATACCATCCTGCTCGAAGGCCCGCCGGAAGGGCTCAAGCGGCTGTTCGAGCAGGGTGCGCTGGTGAGCCTGTCCGAGCCGACCGAGCAGCCGCTGCGGCGCCATCTGGGCTGGCTCGCCTTGTCGGCCCTGGTGGGCGTGCTCGTCCTCGCCAGCTTCGAGGTGCTGCCGATCAGCGCTCTGGCGCTGATCGCGTCGGTGGTGGTCATCGTCGGCGGCTGCCTCGACGCGGACGAGGCCTACAGCTCGTTGCGCTGGCCGATGCTGATGCTGATCTTCGGCAGCTTGGCGCTCGGCCGGGCCATGGAGACCAGCGGCGCAGCCCAGATCGTCGTCGACGGCGTGATGCAGCTGATCGCCGGGATGAGCCCGTTCGTGATCCTGTCGATCGTCTACCTGCTGACGATGATCCTGACCGAGTTCCTCAGCAACAACGCCACGGCCATCCTTTTGACCCCGATCGCCGTCGGCCTCGCCCATGGCATCGGGGCCGACCCGCGCCCGTTCGTCGTGGCGGTGATGCTCGCCTCGAGCAACGCGTTCGCGACCCCGATCGGCTACCAGACCAACACCTTCGTCTTCAACGCCGGCGGCTACCGCTTCACCGACTTCGTCAAGATCGGGCTGCCGCTCAACATCATCATCTGGCTGTCGGCCAGCGTGCTGATCCCCCTCGCCTTCCCGCTGCACTGAACCACCGACGGCGCCATCGGCGCGCCGTCGGCCATCCTTCCCGCATGGCTCAGCCGGCGCCCGGGGCCGCCATGCTCCCGGCCAGGACCCGGCGCTGCACCGGATCGAGCACCAGCCGGTGGTCGTGGAACTGCAGCACGCTCGGCTTGTGGGCGATGCTCACGACCGTGACGTCCGGCAGCCGCTCCAGCAGCAGCCGGTACATCGCGGCCTCGGTGGCCTCGTCGAGCGCCGAGCTCGCCTCGTCCAAAAACAGCCAGTCCGGCTTGACCAGCAGCACCCGCGCGAACGACAGCCGCTGCTGCTCGCCGGGCGACATCGTCATCGCCCAGTTGCCGGCCTCCTGGAGCCGGTCGACGAACTGCGGGATGCGGCAGTCGCGCAGCGCCGCCGCCACCTCGGCGTCCGAATGCGCCTCCGGCCGGTCGGGGTAGCACAGCGCTTCCTTCAGCGTCCCGATCGGGATGTAGGGCTTCTGCGGCAGGAACAGGGCCTTGCTGCCCTTGGGGATCTGCACGCTCCCCCGCCCGAACGGCCACAGGCCGGCGAGCACCCGGAACAGGGTCGTCTTGCCGCTGCCGGACGGGCCCTGCAGGACCAGCCGCTGGCCCGGCTCGATCCGCAGGTCGACCTGCTCCAGCAGGTTCCGGCCGTCCGGCAGGGCGACATCGACGCCGCGCAGGGCGAGGGCACGGCCCTCCACAGCGCTGACCGCGAAACCGCGCTCGGTCGCCTGGGCGACCTTGGCGCGCTCCATGGCCTCGCTGAAGGTGGTGAGCCGGTTCACCGTGGCCTTCCAGCTCGCGAGGATCGTGTAGGAGTCGACGAACCAGGACAACGAGCCCTGCACCTGCCCGAAGGCGCCGGCGGTCTGGGTCAACGTGCCGAGCGGCACCTGGCCCGCGAAGTAGCGCGGCGCAGCGACGATGATCGGGAAGATGCTGGCCACCTGGGCATAGAACACGGTGAGCCAGGTCAGCCGCTTGTTGTACTTCATGTAATCCCACCAGGTGTTGTAGATCCTGGTGAAGGCGCCGCCCAGACGCCGCTCCTCGTCCGGCTCGCCGTCGTAGAGGGCGATGCTCTCGGCATTCTCGCGAATCCGCACCATGCGGTAGCGGAAGTCGGCATTGTAGCGCTCGAGGTCGAAATTCACCCGCACCAGCGGCCGGCCGACCTTGTAGGTCAGCCAGGAGCCGAGGGCCGAGTAGACGATGGCCACCCACATCATGTAGCCGGGGATGACGATGCCGCCGAAGATCGGCAGCTCGTACGCGCCGGAGAGATTCCACAACACGACGGTGAACGTGACCAGGGTCATGACTTCGGACAGGAGGCCCAGCGACAGGGTCAGGGTCTGCTGGGTGAAGTCGTTGATGTCGGCCTCGATCCGCTGTTCGGGATTGTCGGTGCCGTGGTTGGTCAGCTCCATGCGGTAGTAGGTGCGCTCACCCAGCCACTGGCGGAAATAGACGCCGGTCAGCCAGCGCCGCCAGCGGATCACCAGAAGCTGCCGTAGCCACAACCGATAGACCGCGATGACGATGAACACGAACACCAGCTCGGCCCAGAACCACAGCTCGGCGTAGAACGCGGCCTCGTTCTTCTCCTGGAGCGCATTGAAGAAGCGCGCGTTCCAGTCGTTGAGCAGCTTGGACAGGAAGACGAGGAACACGGCCATGCCGATGATCACGAGCAGCAGGCCGCGGGCGATCCACTTCTCCTTGATGCGCACGCGCAGGCCGAGGATCGTGCGATCGATCCCCTCGTCCTCGCACCACCAGTAAGGAGCCGTCAGCTTCCACAGCTGACTGAAGAAGCCGCGCGCGGTGGCGACGCGGCTCAGTACGGACTCGGTCATGCGGCACCCTCGGCGGGGCCGAACACCGGCCCGACGCGCGTCCGGTTAATCGCAAACCTCGCCGCGGGCAACCCGGCGGCGGATGACGGTTTCGTCAGCCGGTGGAACGGTTCGCCTAGGCGGCCTTGCGCTCGTCGAAGGCGCCGACCACCGCTCCCAGCAGCAGGGCGCAGGAGCAGGCCCCCGCGTCCATGCGGTTGACGCTGGCGACACCCAGCGCCGCCGCCAGCCCGTGCTTGGCCTGCATGTGGGTGGTCGCATGCAGGCCATGCGCGGCGGCGGCGACGATCCGACCACCCAGCTGCTCGAGCCGGCCGGAGGCGATCACGCTGCGCATGCCCTGCGCCACCGGAATCAGCACGTCGAGCATGGTCTTCTCGCCTTTGCGCGCGCCGCCCTTGCCCTGGATCGCCTCGATCCCGGCCTGCAGCATCGCGAACAGGTCCTCCACGCCCGGCGTGCCGACCGGCGCCGCGCCACCGGCGGCCTTCAGAAGCAGCCCATAGTACGTGCCGCCATCGCCCCCGGTCTCCCGCTCGACGATCCAGCCGATCTCCTGCAGCGCCTTTCCGAGCGGCAGGCCTTCCAGCCGTTCGCGCTCCGCAACCACGACGCCGAGACCGCGCGCGAGATTGGTCCCGTGATCCCCGTCGCCGATCGCCTCGTCGAGCGCATCGAGCTGCAGGACGTGGCCCTTGATCGTGCCGTGCACCACGTCGATGAGGCGAGCGAGGGTCTGCGCGTCCATGGATCCTCCCTTCGGGCCAGCGCCCGACCAGCACCGGTCCAAGCTAAGGACGCGCTGCCGTCCCGGTCAATGCCGGCGCTACTCGGCGGCGTGCGGCATTGGGTCGATGGCGATCACCGGCTCCATCGCGGTGAGCTGCTCGGGGGGCAGGTGGCAGAGAATTTCGTGCCCGTCGGCGAACTGGCGTCGCGGCGGCGCCTCCGTCTCGCAGATCTGGCCGATCTTGCGATGGCAGCGGGTATGGAACGGACAGCCGGTCGGCAGCCGCAACGGCGACGGAATCTCGCCTTCGAGCACGATGTGCTTCTTGCGGATCCGCGTATCGGCGATCGGCACCGCCGACAGCAGCGCCTCGGTGTACGGGTGGTAGGGCGGGCCGAACACCTCGTCGGTCGTCCCCTGCTCGACGATCCGGCCGAGATACATCACCACCACCCGGTCGGCGAGGTAGCGCACCAGGGACAGATCGTGGCTGATGAACAGGAGCGTCGTCCGGTTGCGGCGCTGGATCTCCATCAGGAGCTGCGTGACCGCCGCCTGCACCGACACGTCCAGGGCCGAGACCGGCTCGTCGGCGATCACCACCTTGGGCTCGCCGGCAAACGCCCGGGCGATGCCGACCCGCTGCTTCTGCCCGCCGGAGAGCTGCCGCGGCCGGCGGTAGTAGAAGGCCCGCGGCAGCTTGACCAGATCGAGGAGCTCGAGCACCCGCTCGCGCACCTTGTCCCGATCCGTCTCGCCGCCGAACTTGGACACGACACGGGCGATCTGGCTGCCGACCGAATGGCTCGGGTTCAGCGTGTCGAAGGGGTTCTGGAACACCATCTGCATGTAGCCGACGGTGGCCCGCTTGCGCTGCTGCACCGGCGTGCGCGAGATGTCGACGCCGTTCAGCCGGATCTCGCCCGCCGTGGCCGTCTCCAGCCCCATCATCACCTTGGCGAAGGTCGACTTGCCGCAGCCGGACTCGCCGACGATCGCCACCGTCTGCGCTTCGCGCGCATCGAAGTCGAGCTGCTCGTTGGCCTTGACCACCTTGGCCTTGGTACCTCGGACCATCGCCATCAGCGAGGTGTCGGCGAGCTCGTAATATTTCTTCAGCCGGTCGACCTCGAGCACGACCGGACCGAGCGGCGCCGGCTCGGCCGCCTGCCGGTGTGGCCGGGCGGCCTCCCAGTCGATCTCGCGAAACCGGCGGCAGCGGGCGACGTGGCCGCTGTCCGTATCGACCAGTTCCATGCCCGGATGGCCGGCGGTGCAGATCGCCTCCTCGAAATAGCCGCAGCGCGGGCCGAACCAGCAGCCATTGGGACGCTGGTGCGGCAAGGGCAGCTGGCCGGGAATCGGGACGAGCGGCCGCGCGTTCTTGTCCGCACCGGGCAGCGGGATCGAGTTGAACAGGCCGCGCGTGTACGGGTGCCGCATCTTGTCGAACACCTCGGTCACCGTCCCGGTCTCGACCGCCTCGCCCGAGTACATGACCGTGATCCGGTCGCAGGTCTCGAGGATCAGGCCGAGATTGTGCGAGATGTAGACCATCGAGGTGCCGAAGCGGCCGGCGATCTCCTTGATCAGGGCGACGATCCCGGCCTCGACGGTGACATCGAGGGCCGTCGTCGGCTCGTCGAGGATCAACAGCGCCGGGTTGGACAGCAGCGCCATGGCGATGACCACGCGCTGCTGCTGCCCGCCCGAGATCTGGTGCGGGTAGGAGTTCATGATCCGCTGCGGGTCGGGCAGCTTCACCGCCGCCAGCATCTCGGCCGCCCGCCGCCGCGCCGCCTCCTCGCTGGTCTTCTCGTGGTAGAGCGGCACCTCCATGAGCTGGGTGCCGATCAGCAACGACGGGTTCAGCGAGGCCATCGGCTCCTGGTAGACCATGGCGATCTGCGAGCCGCGCAACTGACGCAGCTCCTCCTCGCTCATCGTGGTCATGTCGCGGCCCTTGAACTTCAGGGAGCCGCGCACGATCCGGCCGTTCTTGCCGAGATAGCACATGATGGCGAGCGCCACGGTCGACTTGCCGCAGCCCGACTCGCCGACCACGCCCACGGCCTCGCCGGGCATGACCTTGAGATTGAAGTCGACGACGGCCGGGATCTCGCCCTGGCGGGTGAAGTAGGAGATCGAGAGGTTCTCGCACTCCAGGATCGGCTGTGGATCGGCCATCGTGTCAGTCCTTCAGCGAGATCTCCCGCAGCCCGTCGGCCAGCAGGTTGAATCCGAGCACGAGCGAGGATACGGCGAGCGCCGGCACGAGCATCGCGTGCGCGGCGAACACGCCCACGGGCACGGCCTCGGCGATCATCTGCCCCCAGTCCGGGTCAGGCGGCGGCAGCCCCAGGCCGAGGAAGCCCAGGGTGGCGATGGTGATCGTGGTGTAGCCCAGGCGCAGGCAGGCATCGACGATCAGCGGCCCGCGCGCGTTGGGCAGAAGCTCGATGAGCATGATCCGCCATGCCGGCTCGCCGCGCGTCTGCGCCGCGAAGATGTAGTCGCGCGTCTTCAGGTCGAGCACGAGGCCGCGGACGATGCGCATGATCCCGGGCGCCGAGGCGAAGGTCACCGCGAGCACGATGTTGACGCCCGACGAGCCCAGGCGGCTGATGATGATGATGTAGAGGACCATCACCGGGAACGACAGCAGCACGTTGGACAGGAACGAGATGACCTCGTCCCACCAGCCGCCCAGATAGCCGGCGGCGACCCCCATGAGCATACCCACGATGTAGGCGACCGTGGTCGCGAGCGTCGCCCAGACCAGGACCCGGCGGGAGCCCCAGATCAGCCGCGCGAGGATGTCACGCCCCTTGTGGTCGGTGCCGAGCCAGAACACCTGCCCTTTCGGCCCGACATCCCCCAGATGCTTGAACGGCGCGATCGCCTGGTTGGGGTCGAGCAGCGGCAGCACCGGCGCCAGCAACGCCATCACCACCCAGAACAGCAGGATGGCGGCGCCGAGCATGCCGATCGGGCTCTCGCGCAGCAGCCCCACCGTGTCCAGGAACCCGCGCAGGCGCGAGGGCGGAGCGAAGGACGGCGTGATGGTGGCCATCGTCTCAGCTGAACCTGATGCGTGGGTTGAGGAGGGTGTAGCCGACGTCCGAGATGAACTGCGACAGCACCGCCACGAACACCGCGACCAGCGTGCAGGCCTCGATCAGGTAGATGTCGCCGAAGGTGGCGGCGTCGTAGATCAGCTTGCCGAAGCCTTTGTAGGCGAAGAACACCTCGACCACGATCACGCCCGACAGCAGCCAGTTGAGCTGCAGCACGATCACCGTGAACGGGGCGATCAGCGCGTTGCGCAGCGCGTGGGTCATGATCACCCGACGGCGCGGCAGCCCCTTGAGCGTGGCGGTACGGATGTACTGCGAGGTCATCACCTCGGCCATCGAGGCCCGCGTCATCCGCGCGATGTAGCCGAAATCGTAGAGCACCAGCACCGCCACCGGCAGCACCAGCTCGACCCAGTGGAAGCCGCCGGTCATCGCCGACGTGCCCGGCAGCCAGCCGAGCTTGAAGACGAAGAAGGCCACGAGGATGGTCGCGGAGGCGAACTCGGGCACCGACGTCGTCAGGATCGAGACGAACGATATGGTCCGGTCGAGCGGCGAGCCTTCGCGCATGCCACCCAGCACGCCCAGCAGCAGCGAGAGCGGGATCATGATCCCGAACACGCACAAGGCGAGGATGCCGGTGCTGCCGAGCCGGTCCCAGAGCAGTGGGCCGACCGGCGTCTTGAAGCGGATCGAATCGCCGAAATCGCCGCGCAGCGCGTTGCCGACCCACTCGACGTAGCGCAGCAGGAACGGCCGGTTGTAGCCGTTCTGCTCGAGCCACAGCTCGCGCTGCTCCGTCGAGGAATAGGGCCCCAGCACCTTGCCGGCGACACCCATCTTGTCCGTCTCGAAGATCGAGAACAGCATGAACGACACCACCGCCATGATCAGCAGCATCGAGGCAAGGCGGCGAGCGGCGAGCAGAAGCATGGGACCTCGCCCCTAGGGTGGTGTCATGCAGGCCCGCACCGGACAGCCGGGCCCGCTGCGGTGACCGGAATCAGGCCGCCAGCCAAACGCGGTGGAACTGGTGGTACTGCGTCGGATGCGCCTTCATGCCCTGGACCTTGTCCGAGGCGATGAAGAACTTGGGCTGCCACAACGGCTGCACCATCACCGCCGCGTCCTGGAGGATCTTCTCGACCTTCTCCATGGCGGCGCGGCGCTGCTCGACATCGACCAGGCCCTCGGCCGCGTCCAGCGCCTCGTCGAACTCCTTGCTCGCGAACTTGCTTTCGTTCCACGGCACGCCGGTACGGTAGCCGACGGACAGCACCATCGTTCCGAGCGGCCGGTGGGTCCAGGCGGTGAGCCCGAACGGCGTCTGATCCCAGATCGCCCAGTACTGCTCGGCCGGCATCAGGTTGATGTTGAGCTTGATCCCGGCCTGGGCGAGCTGGCCCTGCAGGATCTCGCACACCTGCTGCTGCCACGGGCCGTTGGTGTTGCCGCAGTCGATGCTGACCTCGAGGCCGTTGGCGAAACCGGCCTCGGCCAGCAGCTTCTTCGCCTGCTCGATGTCCTGCTTCAGCGTCGGCAGCGCGAAATACTCGGGATGGACCGGCGAGACGTGGTGATGTTCGCCCGCGGTGCCGCGGCCCTGGTAGACGAGCTCCGGGTAGACCGCCGTATCGCAGCAGAGCTGGATCGCCCGGCGCACGCGCTGGTCGGTGAACGGTGGCTTGGTCACCTGCATGCGCAGCGTGCCGGTCTGCGCCGTCTGCGCCTCGTAGATCATCGAGTTCGGGATCGAGGCGGCCATCGCATAGGAGGCGATGTCGAACTCGTAGATCGAATCGACCTGCCCCGAGGCGAAGGCCGCGAGCTGGGCCGCCGAGGCCGAGCCGTGATCGTAATAGTGGATCTCGTCGAGATAGATCGGCCCGAACATGTAAGGATCGTCGATGTCCTTGCCCCAGTAGGGCACGTCGGTCCGCTTGAGGATGCACTTCTGGCCGACGGCGAAATCGACCAGCGTGTAGGGACCGGTGCCGACCGGCCACTTCGCCAGATCCTTGCCGTTCTTCTCGAAATCGCGATGCAACATCGCGGTCGGGTAGTTGTAGAGGTTCTCGGGGACCGACAGGATCGGCTTGGCAAAGCTGAGGCGCACCGTGTGGTCGTCGACCTTTTCGATCGCCCCCGGGCGTTCCCGCTGGCCCATCTTGGCCTTGCCGTCGGCATCCTTCTCGCCGGTGTCGAACTGCTCGGTCAGCCCGCTGAACAGGCCGATGTTGGACGATCCCGTCTTCGGGTCCAGCCAGCGCTTGAAATTGAAGATCACGTCGTCGGCGGTGAAGTCGTCGCCGTTGTTGAACTTGACGCCCTTGCGCAGATAGAACGTCCAGGTCTTGAGATCGTCCGAAGGCTCCCATTTCTCGGCCAGGTAGGGCCGGGTGATGTTGTCCGGACCGGTGTAGGCCAGGTACTCGACGATATGCCGGGCCTGGTTGGATTTCTCGACCCAGTCGAACAGCGCCGGATCGGCCATTTCCTGCACGCCCATGGAGACCCGCAGCACGCCGCCCATGACCGGATCGCCCTGTGCCGCCGCGGCCGGCGGCACCAGCTTCTCGCCCAGGATCTCGCCGGCCATCGCGTACGCGGCACCTGCGGAAACGCCGAGAAGGGTCACCGTGCGCAGGAACTCGCGCCGGTCGCTCTTGCGTTCGGCGAACTGCTGCCGAGCCAAGTCGACGAGCGGATGCACCCGTCCTTCCTGCCGATCCCGCTTGCTCATGCCGTCGCTCCCTCTTGTTCGATCCGCCGCGGCGCGGCCGGATGGGCGAGCATCCGGCGATCAACGTCGGGCAATCACCCAGACCTGCCTGCCGTCATGCGACCCTTAGGCCAGCTATCGCGACATCGCCGCAGCCTGCCGAGCGATGGCGAGGTGCCCGACCCAGCTCCTATCCTCCCGCACTACAACATGATAGGAGCGCCACTGCGGGGTGTCAAAACGGGATCGGCCACCATCCTTGCCGGCCGGCAGAGCCAGACTGACGCCGGGACAGCGTTGGCGCGGTTTGTGCTGCGTTCGGCAACGGAGGTTTCGTTCCTCTGATCCGGCCGGCTCGCGCCGCCGCTGCCCAGAATGTAGGCAGCGGCGCGAGCCGACCGCACGTCATGCAGCAGTCACGCGAGGCGAGCTCTCAATATGGTCATGCACGTCGCCCTCAATCATCGGACCAGCTACCGGTACGATCGGCTGGTGGGACTCGCACCCCAGCTGGTCCGCCTTCGCCCGGCGCCGCACTGCCGGACCAAGATTCTCAGCTACTCGCTCAAGATCGAGCCCCAGCACCACTTCCTCAACTGGCAGCAGGATCCGTTCGGCAACTATCTGGCTCGCCTCGTCTTTCCCGACCGCACGCGCGAGCTGGAGGTGGTCGTCGATCTCGTCGCCGAGATGGCGGCGCTCAACCCGTTCGACTTCTTCGTCGAACCGTCGGCCGAGCATTTCCCGTTCACCTATGAAGCGTCGCTGAAGAAGGATCTCGCGCCCTACCTCGAGTGCGAGCGGCCCGGACCGCATCTTGCCGCGTGGCTCGACACGGTGGTGCGCAAGCCGACGCCCATCGTCGAGTTCCTGGTCGGGCTCAACCAGCGTCTGCAGGGCGACATCGGCTACGTCATCCGCATGGAGCCGGGCATCCAGACCTGCGAGGAGACGCTCGACCTGCGTACCGGCTCGTGCCGCGACTCGGCCTGGCTGCTGGTCCAGATCCTGCGCAATCTCGGTCTCGCCGCCCGCTTCGTCTCCGGCTACCTGATCCAGCTCAAGCCCGACGTGAAGTCGCTGGACGGGCCCTCCGGAGCCGAGGAGGATTTCACCGACCTGCACGCGTGGACCGAGGTCTACCTGCCGGGCGCCGGCTGGATCGGCTTCGATCCGACCTCGGGCCTGCTGGCCGACGAGGGGCACATTCCCCTCGCCTGCACCCCCGACCCGCAGACGGCCGCGCCGATCACCGGTGCCGTCGACCCGTGCGAGGTCGAGTTCGGCTTCGCGATGAGCGTGCGCCGCTTCAACGAGCAGCCCCGGGTCACCAAGCCCTACTCGGAGGAGGTCTGGCAGGAGATTCTCGCGGCCGGTCATGCGATCGACGAGCGGCTGCAGCGCGGCGACGTCCGCCTCACCGTCGGCGGCGAGCCCACCTTCGTCTCGATCGACGACCGTGAGGGCGCCGAGTGGAACACGGCCGCCGTCGGTCCCAACAAGCGCGGCCGCGCCGACGATCTGATCAAGCGGCTGCGGGCGCGCTTCGCGCCGGACGGCCTGCTGCACTACGGCCAGGGCAAATGGTACCCCGGCGAGCAGCTGCCGCGGTGGGCGTTCGCGCTGTACTGGCGGGGCGATGGCGTGCCGCTGTGGCGCAACCCCGATCTCGTCGCCGACGAGAGAAGCGCCGGCGATGCCACGATCCTCGATGCCGAGCGCTTCATGAACGGCCTCACCGAGCGCCTGGGCATCGATCCGGACTACGTGCTCGCCGCGTTCGAGGACCCGGCCTACTTCATCCTCAAAGAGCACAACCTTCCAAAGAATCTCGACCCGATCGACAACAAGCTCGACGACCCGATGGAGCGCTCGCGGCTGGCCAAGGTGTTCGACCAGGGCCTGGACCAGCCGGTCGGCTTCGCCCTGCCGATCCAGCGCTGGCAGGCGCGCGGCGTCGGACGCTGGCGCAGCGAGCGCTGGGGCACCCGCCGCGGCCGGCTGTTCCTCACGCCCGGCGATTCGCCGGTCGGCTACCGCCTGCCGCTCAACGCGCTGCCCTGGATCGCGGCGGCCGACTATCCGCACGTGATCTCCATGGACCCGTTCGCGGCGCACGCGGCGCTGCCGGCGCACGCACCGCAGTTCCAGGATCGTCGCCGGCCCGGCACGCTGCCGCCCGACGCGGTGCTGGCGACGGGCGTCCCCGGCGCGGTCCGCACGGCGATCGCCGCCGAGGTCCGTGCCGGCCGGCTGTGCGTGTTCATGCCCCCGACCGAGAGCGCCGAGGAATATGCCGAACTGGTCGCGGCGATCGAGGACACGGCGGCATCGCTGACCATGCCGGTCCAGCTCGAGGGCTACGCCCCGCCGCCCGATGCGCGCCTGAACGTGATCAAGGTCACCCCCGACCCGGGCGTGATCGAGGTCAACATCCAGCCGTCGCACAACTGGGAGGAGCAGGTCGCGATCACCGAGGCGATCTACGAGGAGGCGCGGCTGGCCCGCCTGGATACCTGCAAGTTCATGATCGACGGCCGGCAGGTCGGTACCGGCGGCGGCAACCATGTCGTGGTCGGCGGTGCCACGCCGGCGGACAGCCCGTTCCTGCGCCGTCCGGATCTGCTCGGCTCCCTGGTCGCCTACTGGCAGAACCATCCGAGCCTCAGCTACCTGTTCTCGGGCCTGTTCATCGGCCCGACCAGCCAGGCGCCGCGGCTCGACGAGGCGCGCGACGATCAGCTCTACGAGCTGGAGATCGCGCTCAAGCAGATTCCCGATCCCGGCTTCGGTTACACGCCGCCGTGGCTGGTCGACCGCATCTTCCGCAACATCCTGATCGACGTCACCGGCAACACCCATCGGGCCGAGATCTGCATCGACAAGCTCTACTCGCCGGACGGGCCGACGGGCCGCCTCGGGCTGGTCGAGTTCCGCGCCTTCGAGATGCCGCCGCATGCCAGGATGAGCCTCGCCCAGCAGCTCGTCCTGCGGGCGTTGATCGCCTGGTTCTGGGAGAAGCCCTACCGCCGGCCGCTGATCCGCTTCGGCACCGACCTGCACGACCGGTTCATGCTGCCGCACTATGTCTGGCGCGATTTCGAGGAGGTCTGCGCCGACCTGGCCGGCCACGGTCTGCCGATCAAGCCCGAGTGGTTCCAGACCCACTTCGAATTCAGGTTTCCTTATTACGGCCATGTCACCTATCGTGACATCACCTTCGAGCTTCGGGCCGCACTCGAGCCGTGGCACGTGATGGGTGAGGAAGGTGCCATCGGCGGGACGGTGCGTTATGTCGACAGCTCGTTGGAGCGGCTGCAGGTCAAGGTCACGAACCTGCAGGGCGATCGCTTCGTGGTAGCATGCAATGGGCGCGCCCTGCCGCTGCAGCCGACCGGCGAGCAAGGCGGCCGTGTCGCCGGCGTGCGCTTCCGCGCCTGGTGGCCACCCTCGTGCCTGCACCCGACCATCGGCGTGCACTCGCCGCTCCGCTTCGACTTGGTCGACCAGTGGAACGGTCGCTCGGTGGGCGGCTGCACCTACCACGTGATGCATCCGGCAGGTCGCAATTATGAGTTCTTCCCCGTGAACGAGCTGGAGGCGGAAGGACGGCGGCTGGCCCGGTTCGAGCCGCACGGCCACACGCCAGGACCGCTGCACGTTCAGCCGGCGCATCCGCATCCGGAGTTCCCGCACACCCTCGATCTGCGCCGGTTCAACTGAGCCATGCGGATCCAGCCGCCCATGCCGGACCCAGGGTAGCCGACGCATGACGCCGCCGGAGGTCATGGTCCGTCCCCCACCCAGCGACGTCGCCGCGGTCGACGAGCGTTCGCGGCTGCTCGCCGGCTACGCGGCCTCGGCGGCACCGTTCGACGAGATGCTGGCCGCGGACGGCACCGTCCGTCCGCATTGGCGGCGCTTCGTCGATGGCTTCGCCGCCCTGGGTGCCGAAGGGCGCGCGGCAGCGGCGGAGAGCACCCGGCGGCTGCTCCGGGAAAGCGGCATCGCGTTCAACGTCTATGCCGATCCCGACGACCGTCGCCATGCCTGGCGGCTGGATCTCGTGCCGGTCCTGATCCCCGATCCGGAGTGGGACCGGCTCTCGCGCGCGATCGTGCAGCGCGCCCGGCTGATCGACACCATCCTGGGCGACCTGCACGGGCCGCAGAGCCTGCTCCGCGATGGCAGCCTGCCGGCCTCGATGTTCCTCGGCAGCCCCAACTATGTCCGCGCCAGCGTCGATCGCGACGGACCGCAGCGCCGCTTCCTCTACAGCTATGCCTGCGACATCGCACGCAGCGCTTCGGGCGAGTGGGTGGTGCTCGGCGACCAGACCGACACCGCCATCGGCAACGGCTACGTGCTCGCCAGCCGGGTCGCCTTGAGTCACGGCCTCGCCGGCCTGTTCCGCGAGTGCAACACGCAGCGGCTGGCGCGTTACTTCCTGCGCCTGCAGGAGAGCTTCCAGGCGCTCTGCCGCCGCGACGACGGCCGCATCGTGCTGCTGAATCCGGGCCCGGAGAGCCCGTCCTACTTCAGCCATGCCTATCTCGCCCGCTACCTGGGCTACACGGCGGTGCAGAGCGGCGACCTCACCGTCCGCGACAACAATCTCTACTTGAAGACCCTGGACGGTCTGCAGCGGGTCTATCTCGTGCTGTGCAAGCAGCCGGGACATCTGATGGACCCGCTCTATCTGCCCGGCAGCGGCCTCGCGGGCATACCCGGCCTCGTCCAGGCCGCGCACGGCGGCACCGTGGTCATGGTCAACCGCCTCGGCAGCGGCCTCGTGCAGAACCATTCCCTGGCGCCTTTCGCCGCCGGCCTGTTCCGTCGCGTGCTCGGCGAGGAGCCGATGCTGCGCGACGTGCGCACGATCTGGCTCGGTGATCCGCAGCACCGGGCCGCGGCCCTGGCGCAGGCGGAACGCTGGGCGAGCGTCGAGGCGTCGGTCCGCAACGACCCGGGCGAACCGTCGACGATGCTGGGCGGCCGGCCGCTGAACCCGGCCGACCGGCAGGTGCTCGCGGAGCGGCTGGCCCTCGATGGGCACCGCTGGGTCGCCGTCGAACCGATGCGCCTCGCGACGACGCCGTCGTTCGACGGCACGAGCCTGGTGCCCACGCCCTATGCCTTGCGCGTCTACGTCGTGGTCGGCGAGGACGGCTACCACGTGCTGCCCGGCGGTCTCGTGCGCCTGTCCGGCGAGCCCACGGCCGCGACGCTGCCCAACGGTTTCGGCAGCAAGGATCTCTGGATCACCGCGGCGGAACCGGAGAGCCAGCCGCCGAGCATCCTGCGCACGACGATGCAGGAAGTGCATCTGCGGCGCACCGGGCGCGACCTGCTCAGCCGCACGACCGACAACCTGTTCTGGCTCGGCCGCTACAGCGAGCGCGCCGAAGGCATCATGCGGCTGCTGCGCAGCGTGCTCGCGCGCTTTCTGGAGGATGGCCGGCCGGACAACCGCCCCGACATATTGTGGCGCCTGCTCGATCTGGTGCTGCGCAAGGGCCCGCTCATGTCGCCGCTGCCGGCCTCGTCCGGCTGGCAGGGCATCGAGGAGCTGGTCGAGATCCTGATGTACGCGCCGCGCGCCTACGGCCTGCGCGACACGCTCGACGAGGTGCATCGCACCGCCACCCTGGTGCGGGACCAGATCAGCCACGATGCCTGGCGCATGCTGAGCGCGCTGCATGTCGACCGGCGCTGGCGGCAGTCGCGCAAATCCAGGCTCGCTTGGCCCACGCTGGAGCTGCTCGACGACGGCATACGCTACCTGAACGCGTTCAGCGGCACCGAGTCCGAGAACATGACCCGCAACTATGCGTGGCGGTTCTTGCAGATCGGCCGGCGCATCGAGCGGGCGCGCTGGCTGGCCGAGGTCACCCGCGAGCTCGTCGTCGAGCATCCGGGGCGCGAGAGCGACGGCAGCCTCCGGCTGCTGCTCGAGCTCGGCGACAGCTACATGACCTATCGCTCGCGCTACTTGATGACCCCGCTGCTGGCGCCGGTCCTCGATTTGCTGCTGCTCGACGAGTCCAACCCGCGCGGCGTCGCCTTCCAGCTGCGCGAACTCGACGCGCATTTCGCGGTCCTGCCGAGCGAGGGACCGCACCGCAGCCCGGGTCAGCGCCTCATCCTCAAGCTGCTCACCCGCCTGAGGCTGCTCGACGTCAACGATCTTTGCGCGACCGACGACGCGGACCGGCTGAGCAACCTCGACACGCTGCTGCTCGAGCTGACCGACGGGCTGCCGGAGCTGTCCAACGTGATCAGCCGCAGCTACTTCGCCCATGCGCAGACACCGGTCGTCACCTTGACCATGCAGCGGCGGGACGAGCCGTGATCTACGAGGTTACGCATCGCACGGTCTACGACTACGCCGTGCCGGTATCGATCTCGCACCATTTGCTGCACCTGACCCCGCGCGACGCGACGTTCCAGACCTGCCGCGATTCCGCGGTCGAGATCACCCCGGCACCGACCGTGCGCACGCCGGGCATCGACTATTTCGGCAACCCCACGACGTACGTGACCATCCAGCAGCCGCACGTCGAACTGGTGCTGCACGCGCTGAGCGTCATCGAGGTGGCCGAGCGGACCGTGCCCGATGCCGATGCCACGCCGCCATGGGAGCTGGTCCGCGACGAGGCGGCCGGCGCCGTCTCGCCCCTTGCCCTGGAAGCGCTGGAGTTCACCTTCGCCTCGCCCTACGTGCCGCTGCCGGCGGAGATCCGGGCCTACGCGCTGCGCTCGTTCGTCCCCGGGCGGCCGGTCCTCGCCGCCGCGCGGGAGCTCACGCATCGCATCTTCACGGATTTCAAGTACGACCCGCGGGCAACCTCGGTCAGCACGGGAATCGCCGAATCCTTCGCCAAGCGCCACGGCGTGTGCCAGGACTTCGCCCATATCCAGATCGCCTGCCTGCGTGCCCTCGGCCTGCCGGCGCGCTATGTCAGCGGTTACCTGCTGACCCGCCCCCCCGAAGGCAAGGAGCGGCTGATCGGCGCCGACGCCTCGCACGCTTGGCTGTCGGTCTGGGTGCCCGGGCAGGACTGGGTCGATCTCGATCCGACCAACGACGTGATCCCCGGCCGTGAGCACATCACGGTCGGCTGGGGCCGCGATTACGGCGATGTCAGCCCGGTCAACGGCGTCATGTTCGGCGGCGGCGAGCACGACGTGTCGGTGGCGGTCGACGTCGTGGCCACCGGCTGAGCGCGGCGCCGTTCTGCCTCGCGCTCGCGCGACGGCGTCGATGGACCGCTGATCCTGTGGAAGTCGCATGAGCGTCCGCAGCCTGCGCCATCTGTTCGAGCCGGAACGGCTGCTCTGGGTCGGTCCGAGCGGACCATCGGCGCGTTGGGTGGAACTGGCCGAGAACCATCTCTGGGAGGCCGGCTTCAAGGGGCGGATCCATGCCTGGCGCAGCCGCGGCCGAGCGCCGGAAGCGGCGCGGATCGAGTCGCCGGCGGCACTCGCCGGCAAAGCGTTCCTCGGCATCGTCTGCCTGCCGCAGGACGATCTGGTCCGGCTCCTGCACGATCTGGCCGCCGCCGGCTGCCGGGCCATGGTCATCGTCGGCGGCGGCAGCGAGACCATGGCCATCGCCGGGGAGCAGGCCAAGGCCCTGCGGGTTGCCGCCCGCCGGCTCGGGGTGCGGGTGGTCGGCCCCGATCGCGTCGGGGTCCTCGTGCCGAGCCTGGGGCTCAACGCCGGCTCGGCCGTGACCCTGCCGCAGGCCGGCAATCTCGCCTTCGTCACCCAGTCCGATTCGATCGCGACCACCATGCTGGACTGGGCCGGGGCCCACGGGATCGGATTCTCGCGCGTCGTCTCCTTAGGTGACAGCGCCGATGTCGAGCTCGGCGACATCCTCGACTATCTCGCCCTCGACCTCGCCACCCGTGCCATCATGGTCCATCTGGAAGGCATCGCCGACGCCCGGCCGTTCATGTCGGCGGCACGGGCGGCCGCCGGTGCCAAGCCGGTCATCGTCATCAAGGCCGGCCGCCAGCTGGCCCCCCCGGCCATGCGCAGCCAGGTCCGTGGCCATCGCCTGCATCGCGACCGCGTCTATGCCGCGGCGTTCAACCGCGCCGGGCTGGTCCGCGTCGACACGCTGGACGAGCTGTTCGCCGCCGCCGCCAGCCTTGGCACCAATGCCGTGCGGCGCGGGCCGGAACTGCGCAACGGCAGGCTCGCCATCCTCACCAACGGCAACGCGCCCGCCGAGTTCGCCGCCGACATGCTGCTCGCCCGCGGCGGCGTGCTGGTCCGGCCCACGGCCGAGATCCACGTGCGCATCCGGGCGGCGGTCGGGGAAACGGCGTCGCACGCCAGCTCGATCGATCTCGGCCTCGAGGCCGACGGCACCGCCTATGCCCGTGCGCTGGACGTCGTCCTGGATACGCCCGGCATCGACGGCGTGCTGGTGATCCATGCCCCGGCCGCCGGCATCGACCCGGCCGAGGTCGCGCGCACGGTCGCGACGACCGCGGACCGACGGCGACCCCGCAGCATGCGGCGCCCGCTGCTCGCGGCCTGGCTCGGCGAAACCGGCCTCGAGCAGGCACGTGCGCCGCTGGAGGCCGCCGCCATCCCCGCCTTCGGCACCCCCGAGGCCGCCGTCCGCGCCTTCCTGCATCGCGTCGGCTACGAGCGCAGCCAGTTCCTGCTGCATCAGGTGCCGTCCTCGCGTCTCGACGACGTCGCCCCGCGCCAGGCCGCGGCCATGGCCGTGATCGAGCCGGCGCTGGCCCGGAGCCGCCACGCGTTGGGCGAGGCCGACGCCGCAGCCGTTCTCGGCGCCTACGGCATTCCCTGCGTGCCGACCGCTGTCGCCGGCGACCTCGACGCGGCGGCGGCGGCGGCGCGCGCCCTGGGCTATCCGGTGGCGCTGAAGGTGCTCAGCGCGAAGCTGCCGCGCAAAAGCCCGGTCGGCGGGGTCGCGCTGGACATCTCGGACAAGGCCTCGCTGCGCCGGCGCGGCCGCCAGATGCTCGACCGGGTCGCGGCGGCGGCACCGGGCGCGACGATCGACGGGCTGCTCGTGCAGCGCATGGAACGCTCGCTGCTGGCGATCGAGCTCTATCTGGGCATGGAGATCGATCCGACCTTCGGGCCGGTGCTGCTGCTCGGGCATGCGGCCAGACGCGCCATCGGCTCCGACCTCACCTACCTCCTGCCGCCGCTGGATGCGACGCTGGCCCGGGCGCTGATCGAGGATACGGCGGTCGGCCGCCATGTGCGCCAGCTGCCGAACGCCGAGGCCCTGTTCGGCCAGCTTCTGGACATCCTGGTCCGCCTGTCCGACCTGGTCGTGACGCTGCCGGCGGTGCGACGGATCGTCATCGAGCCGCTGCTCGTCAGCGAGCAGCGGCTGGTGGTGCTCGATGCGTCCATCGATCTGAGCCCGGTCACCGTCGGCGACGATCCCGGTGTGCGGCTGGCGATCCGGCCTTATCCACGCGAGCTCGAGCAGACCGCCAAGCTGCGCGACGGCCGGGAAATTCGGCTGCGCCCGATCCGCCCCGAGGATGCACCCGCGCTCAAGCAGCTCTTCGACGCCCTGACCCCCGAGGACCGACGCCGACGGCTGTTCGCCTCGATGCGCGAGCTGCCGGCGGAACTCGCCGCCCGGCTGTGTCAGGTCGACTACGACCGGGAGATCGTGCTGGTGGCCCTGAGCCCCGACCAGCCCGAGCAGTTCTGGGGCGGGGCACGCATCGCCGCGGACGCCGACAACCAGCGCGCCGAGTATTCGGTCACCATCCGCTCCGACAAGCAGGGACTGGGCCTCGGCCGGATCTGCTTCGAACGCGCGCTCGACTATGCGCGGCGGCGCGGCATTCGCGAGGTCTGGGGCAGCGTGCTGGCGGAGAACGAAGGCATGCTGGGTCTGGCCGACCGTCTGGGCTTCGCGCGGCGGCGCGATCCGGATTCGCCCGACATCGTCATCACGGAGAAGCGACTCCACTGAGGTGCGCCACCGCCACGGTGGCGTTCAGCGCAACGGCGGCAGCCGGTTGCTGGCGGGCTGCAACGGGAACGTACCCTTGCCGCGCAAATGGCCGGTGATCTCGGCCACCGGCGCCGGCCGCGCGAACCAGTAGCCCTGCAGCTCGTCGAAGCCGATCGAGCGTGCGATCTCGGCGTGGCGCCACGTCTCGATGCCTTCGGCCACGACGACCAGCCCGAGATCGTGCGCGAGCCGCACCACGTGCGAGCAGATGGTCTCCGCCCGATGGTCACCGAACTGGCTGATCAGGCTGCGGTCGATCTTGACCGTGCGCAGATGCAGCCGGTGCAGGTAGCTCAGGCTGGAATAGCCGGTGCCGAAATCGTCCAGGGCGATGGCGACGCCCAGTCGGCGCAGCTCCTCGAGCTCGTGGTGCACCCGCGGATCGTCGTCGAGCAGCACGCTTTCGGTGAGCTCGAGCTCGAGCAGCGCCGGCGGGATGTCAGCCTCCTCGATCAGGTGCCGCAGCCGGCTCGCCACCGAGCCGTGGCGCAGCTGCGCCGCCGACAGGTTGATGGCGATGCGCGGCGGGACGATGCCGATCGACTTCCAATGCCCGATCTGCTGGCAGGCATTGGCGAGCACCCAGTCGCCGAGCGTCCGGATCAGGCCGGTTTCCTCGGCCAGGGGAACGAACAGGGCCGGCGAGAGCAGGCCACGATGCGGGTGCTGCCAGCGCAGCAGGGCCTCCAGGCCCGCGACCGTGCCGTCGGTCGACGAGATCTTGGGCTGGTAATGCAGCTCGAGTTCCCCGGCCTCGATGCCGCGCGCGAGTTCGCGCCGCAGCGCGCCACGGGTGCGCACCTCCTGCGTCAGCTCGGGGCGGTAGTAGGCCATCCGGGCGCGGCCGGCGGACTTGGCGCTGTAGAGGGCGACGTCGGCATTGGCGCGCAGCTCGTCGGCGGTGCTGCCGTCGTCGGGGAACAGCGCGACGCCGATGCTGGCGCCGATGACCAGCTCGTGCTGCCCCACCTTGGTCGGGGTCGCCGCTGCAGCCATCAGGCGCTCGGCCAGGATCGCGGCGTCCGACGGGTTGCGCAGCTCGACCTGGATGACCGCGAACTCGTCGCCACCCAGACGGGCGATGGTGTCGCCGCCGCGCACCGTCCGCCGCAGCCGCTCGGCGACGGATTTCAGCAGCTCGTCGCCGGCGCGATGGCCCAGCGAATCGTTGATGTCCTTGAACCCGTCCAGATCGAGATAGAGCAGCGCCAGCCGGCGCCGCGCGCGTGCCGCTACCGCCAGCGCCTGGACCAGGCGGTCTTCGAACAAACGCCGGTTGGGTAGCCCGGTCAGGGCGTCGTGGTGGGCCAGATGCTCGATCCGCGCACGCGACTCCTCGGTGCGCGCCAGCAGGCGGCGGGTCGTGGCGGCCTCGCGGTAGAGTAGCCCCACCAGAATGGCCGTGCTCAGCAGCAGCCCGCCCAGCGACACCCAGCCGGCGGTGCCGAGTTCGCCCAACTGCTGCTGCAGGCTGCTCTGTGCCAAAGCGGAGCTGTAATTCATCGCCAGGACCAGCTCCTGCAGCGACAGCTGCAGCGGGGCCAGCTCGGCGCGCAAGTTCTCCATCGCGGCCGTGGTCGGAGGGATCTGCCCGAATTCCTCGCCGTGCCGCTCCAGGACCGTCCGCAGGGTCGCGACGACTGCCTCGCCCCCGGGCAGAGCCCGTACCGAGGCGGTATCGGCGCCGGTGCGCAGCAGCTCGATCCGACTCCAGAAGATGTCGAAGCGCGTGCGGACCCGCCGCAGGTCGGTCTCCTGCCCGGCAAGCGCCCGATCCAGCGCGTGCATCAGCCGCTCGAGCTCGAACCGGGTCTGGAACAGGCTGAACGTGGCATCGGATCCGGAACCGACGACCGTGTTGGTCAGCCGCTCGAGCCGACGCTCGATGAACAGGAGACTGGCGGTGAACAGCAGCAGGGCCACCAGCAGCACCGCACCGAACGGCCGCTTGCCTTCGTTCATCCGACCACGATCGAGGTCAGCTGCCAGATCGAGCGCTGGCGGTGCAGCCGGTCGTCGAGCGTGGGATGCTGCGACCAGGGATAGACGACCCAGATGGGGCCACGGTCACGCAGCGACAGCTCGTTGCCGTCCTGCGACAGCGCGAACAGCACGGGATAATTGCGCAGCTCGTCGACCGGAATGTCGACGCTGTAGTCGTTGAGTGCCGTGCATCTCAGCCGGCTCCCGGTACAGCCCAGCTCCGTCAGCAGACGCACGCCGAGCACACCCGCGAAGGTGACGAAGCCATCGGTCCACGGCGTCGTCGTGCGCAGTTGCGCCGGCCCCCAGGCCATGAGCTGCGCCCGGTCGAGCCGGGCCACGCCGTCGCCGTTGGTGACGGTGATGGCCCCGGACACGGTCAGCAGCACGTCGCCCACCGGCGGCCGCAAGGGCACGTCCGCCATCGCCAGCGCCGGGACGCCCACGGTGGTCAGACCGAGAATGGGCAGCAAGGCACGACGGTGCAGCATCCTGCCTCCTGCAGGTGCAAGAGCACGACCGACCGGCCACCTGCGGCCCGTCCAGGGTCGGTGGAAAACCGGTAGCGTCTATTTCCTTGCTGGGTTGTGCGCATTTCCGATGGAGGGGTCAATCGTCGCGTGCTGCCCGACCGTGCCGCACTTGCTCTGCCGATATCGATCCGGTCATGTGGGGTCCAGCGCGCGCCGCCGCTGTGCAACCCATCTGGACGACGTTTCCGACCATGGCCCAGCTCACTCGACGCCGGCTTTCGACGGCCGATCACGTGGCCGGCGTACGCGCCGGCGACCGGACCATGCTGGCCAGGGCGATCACGCTGATCGAGAGTCAGCGACCTGAGCATCAAGAGCAGGCCCAGGCCGTGTTGCAGGAACTGCTGCCGCATGCCGGCCATGCGCAGCGCATCGGTGTCACCGGCGTACCGGGCGTCGGCAAGAGCACGTTCATCGACGCCTTCGGTATGCTGCTCGTCGAGGCCGGGCACAAGGTGGCCGTGCTCGCGGTCGACCCGTCGAGCACGCGCACGGGTGGATCGATCCTCGGCGACAAGACGCGGATGGCGCGGCTGGCGGTGGCACCGACGGCCTACATTCGCCCCTCGCCCAGCAGCGGCACGCTGGGCGGCGTGGCCGGCATGACCCGCGAGACCATGCTGCTCTGCGAGGCTGCCGGCTTCGACGTGATCCTGGTCGAGACCGTGGGCGTCGGCCAGTCCGAGACCGTGGTCGCCGGCATGGTCGATCTCTTCCTGGCGCTGATGCTGCCTGGTGCCGGAGACGAGCTGCAGGGCATCAAGAAGGGCCTGCTCGAGCTCGCCGACCTGATCGCCGTCAACAAGGCGGACGGCGACAATCTGCTGCGCGCGCAGCAGGCGGTGAACCACTATCGCAACGCGCTGCGCATCGTCGAGCCCGAGAGTCCGACCTGGCGGCCCGTGGTCTGCGCGGTGAGCGCACTGACCGGGGCCGGCCTGCCCGAGCTGTGGCAGCAGATCGTGCGCCATCGCACGGCGCTCGCTGCCACCGGCGAGCTGGAAGCCAAGCGGCGACGCCAGCAGGTGGCCTGGATGTGGTCGATGCTCGATGCGCGCCTGACCACCGCGCTGCGGCGGCATCCCGCCGTCCGTGCCCAGCTGCCGGAGCTCGAGCGGGCGGTGGCCGACGCCCGCCTGACCCCGACCCTGGCCGTCGAGCGCATTCTCGCGGCTTTCGGCCATCCGGGCCCGAACAGGTAAGACGCGCCGACGCGGCGGTTTACCTTATCCTCATCATTCGCGCCTAGAAATGCCACCTCGATCCGTGCGCTGGAGACTATTGCATCTTATAGTATCCAGCATCGATTTTAACCACGTATGGCCGTGGCGTGGATACGGGAACGGCGACATAGTGGAACCGCAGACGACAGTCATTTGAAAAAGGGAATGCACACATGGCGCACGACTTGAACGACAAGTCGCAGGACGAAACGGACACGCCCGAGGCGCGCCGACAGGCCTTGAAGCGCTTCGGCCGCTACGCCGCCGCCGCCACCCCCGCCGTGATCATGTTGCTCGGCGCTCCCGCGAGTCAGGCCGGCTGGCGGGGCGGCTGGGGCCGGGGTGGCGGCCATGGCCGCGGGCACGGCGGCTACCACTGACACGCGCCGCCGCGCCGGACCTCGCCAGCCGATCCGTAACTACCGCGAGCACGATGGAGTGGCATGATCCATCTACCGTTCGAGGATGGGCTGGTGCTGGCCGGTTCGGATGGGGCGGTCTTCGCCCTCGACGCCGCCGGACGCCATCTGCTGGAGGCGCTGCAGGCGGGCTGCACCGTCGAGGAGCTCGCCGGAGCCGTGGCCCATCGCCACGGCTCCCTTGCCGCCGCCCGGGCAAGCGTGCAGCGCACCCTGCGCACCTGGCGGCGCATCGGCATCTGGCGCGACGGCACGCCAGATGCCGCCCCGGCGCCGCGCCGGTACCGCACGCCCGGCATCCGCCGCCCCGTGGGCGCGCTGCCGCTGGACGCGAGCTACGCGATCGGTGATCGCCCGGTCCGCGTCCGCTGCGAGGATCCCGCCCTCGGCCGGCTCATCGAGGCCGCCTGCGCGACGTTCGCGGTGGCGGCCGCAGGGGACGAGGCCCCCACGATCGACATCGTCGCCCGCCGCGGCCGGTTCGCGGTCCTGGCCCCCGGGGCCGCCTTGACGGGGGTCGCCGCGACGACCGACAGCCCCGCCAGTGCCCGGCATCGCTGCCTCACGGCGATGATCGAGCTGGCGAGGCCGGCGCGCGCCTGGCTCGGGATCCTGCATGCCGCGGTCGTCGCCGACGCTGCGCGCTGCGTGGTCCTGGCCGCGCCGAGCGGTTCCGGCAAGAGCACGCTCGCCGCCGCGCTGGTCGCCAGCGGCCTGCGCTTCGTCAGCGACGACTACGCGCCGCTCGAGCGTGCGAGCTGGCAGGTCTGGCCGGTACCGTTCGCCCCCAGCATCAAGCGTGGCAGCTGGGACGTGCTGGCGCCGGACTACGCGCAGCTCGACGCCGCGCCGGTGCACGCGCATCGCGGCCTGGAGCTGCGCTATCTCCGGCTCGCGCCGGAGCGCTGGGCATCGCCGCGGCACGGCTTGCCGGTGGCGGCGCTGGTGTTCCCGGAGTACCGCCCCGATGCCGCCCTCGAGTTCCACCGCCTGACCGCGGTCGAGGCGCTGACCGGCCTCTGCCAGGCCCATCCGATCCTGGATCGGCGCGATGCGGTGCTGCGCGAGACCCTGGCGTTCGTGCGGGCCCTGCCCGCCTATGCGTTGCGCTACGGCCAGCTCGCGCCGGCCGTGCGCGAGGTGCGCGCGCTGCTCGGGCGGGCGCCGTGAGCCCGGCCGCGCCGTTCCGTCATCCGTTCGATCTGCTCGCGGGCCTGCTGCGCGCGTGGCTCGCCGCCGAGCAGGCGCCCGAGGCATTGCGCGCGGCGCTGCCGCGGACACCCCGAGCCTGGGCGACGGTCGTCGCCGTCGCCAGCCGGAACCACGTGCTCATGCCGTTCGCGGCGGTGATCGAGGCGCTCGCGGTCGCGCCGCTGCTCGATGCCGAGCTGCGCGCCTTCCTCGCCACGCTCAGGACGGCGAACCGTCAGCGCAACCTCGCGCTGCGGCGGCAGCTCGGCGAGATCGTCGCTCTGCTCAACGGCGTCGGCATCGAGCCGGTGCTGCTCAAGGGCGCGATCCGGCTCGTCGACGACCTTTATCCCGACCCGGGCTGGCGGATGCTCGGCGACATCGATCTGCTGGTGCCACCCGAGCGCCGCGCCGCCGCGCAGGCCGCGCTGGCTGCCGGCGGCTACGCGCTGGCCGCCGGTGGCCGCGACGGCGAGCCGTCCTACGCCGGCCACCACCATGCGCCGCCGCTGCGGCGGGACGACCGGCCGGCCCCGGTCGAGATCCACAGCGCGCTGTTCCCCAGCCGGGGCCAGCGCCGCCTGCTGCCGGCCGGCCTGATGCTGGCGATGGCCCGACCCGTCGCCGTCGACGGCGCGCGCGCCCGCCTGCCCTGCGTCGCACACCAGCTCGTCCACCTGATCGGCCACGGCCAGCTTACCGACCACGGCTATCTGTGCGGCTGCATCCCGCTGCGCGACCGGCTCGAGGCTGCCGCGCTGAGCGGCCGGATGACCGCCGACACGGACTGGGCGGTGGTCCGGCAGCGTTTCGCCCTGGCAGGCTATGGGCGACCGCTCGCCACCTTCCTCCTGGCGCTGGGCGACGGCGGTCTGCATCCGGCGCCGCCGTCGCCCGATGCCGGCCCGCTGGTCCGGCTGCAGGCGCGCCGCGTGGCTTGGCAGGCCCGTTCCGGCCTGCCCGTCGAGCCCGGCCTGCGTCTGCTCTGGCGCGTCGCCAGGGATCTCGGCGGGCTTGGTCTGCCGCCGCGTGCCTGGCGGGCGCAGGTCACGGGCTGACCGGATCGCTGCTGCTGCCGAACGGCCAGCCGAGCTGCCGCAGGCCGAAGGTCTCGGCATAGTCGTCCGGGAACAGCCAGGAGGTCGTGCGCCAGATCAGGCGCCGGAGCTGCGCGGCACCGTCGCCCTCCGCCGTCGCCGTCGCATCGGCGATGAAGGTGTTGCCGTCGCAGAACAGCGCCTGCAGCTTGGTCGGCCGCTGCGGCACCGGTGCCGGCAGGCCGGCGGCGACGCACACGTGCCGCACGGCCGTGTCGGCGGGTGGATCGAACAGCAGCAGCAGACGGGCGGAGCTGGTCGCCTCGGCCGGCGGCGCGAAGCGCACGCTCATGCCGGTCACGCCGCGTGCGGCCTCGTGGGCGACCTCGGCCTCGGTCAGGCCGCCGTCGACGGCGGCCGGCAGCGTGTTGACCTCGAGCCGCACCGGTCCGTTGCGCGCCGCCGCCGCCAGGAGCTCGCGGGCCACCCGTGGATCGGAATCCGGGCTCAGCGTGACGCCGGCCCCGCTGCAGCCCGCGAGCGCCGCCAGCAGCAGCACGGCACGCATTTCCGCCTTGATCGGCATCGCCCCTCGTTCCCACGACGCTAGCACGCAGCCGGGTAGGCCCCGCCCTTCGCCGGCGGTGCTGGCCCGATGCTGATTGGCGTACGCTAACGGGATGGCAACCGAGCGTCACCGCCGATTCCGCACCTGCGGCTCCGTGGCCGTGCTCGCACTGGGTGGCGCGCTCGCCGGTTGCGGCTTCGCGCCTGGCACGGAGCCGGTCTTCTGCTACCGGACCTTGGCCGACGTGGTCTGCTACGCGACACCCGATCCGGACCGGACCGGCCAGCTCGTCGGCGGTTACGACGCCGTGCCCGGCGACCCGGCGCGTCCCGCGTACTGGCGACGCGAGGCGGCGCGGATGTCGCGTTGACGCAGGGTCGGCCGGTTCTACTATCCCGGCCACGCGACATGACGGCCTGCCCGCTCGGGTGGGGGACGCCGTCGCCCTGGGAGGAACGAGGATGGCCGAGGCCGGGCGCCCATTATCGCCGCATTTGCAGGTATACCGCTGGTATCTGACGATGGCGCTGTCGATTGCGCATCGGGTGACGGGTGCGGGTCTGGCGGTGGGTCTGCTGCTGCTGAGCTGGTGGCTGGTGGCGCTGGCCGGTGGCCCGGAGAGCTTCGCCACGGTGCGGGCGGTGCTGGACAGCTGGTTCGGCGGGCTGGTGCTGTTCGGCTTCACGCTGTTTTTCTGGTTCCACGCGCTGAACGGGGTGCGCCACCTGGTCTGGGATCTGGGCTACGGGCTGGACAAGGCGACGGCGCAGCAAAGCGGGATCGTGGTCGTGGGCGGGAGCGTGGGCCTGACGCTCCTGACCTGGATCGCGATCCTGATCGCCGGCTGAGGGAGAGGAAGCATGAACGGCGTCGGCAGAACGATCGGCGGCCGGGTGCAGGCGCAGGCCTCGACCCGGCAGGGGGCGCACCACTGGCTGCTCGAGCGGCTGACCTCGGTGGCACTGGTGCCGCTGTGCCTGTGGTTCGTGGTGGCGGCGGCCGGCCTGGCCGGGGCCGACTACGCAGCGGTCAGGGCCTGGCTCGGCGGCCCGTTCAACAGCACGGCCATGCTGCTGCTGATCCTGGCGCTGTTCTGGCACGCGCAGCTCGGCGCCCAGGTGATCATCGAGGATTACGTCCATCACGACGGCGCCAAGCTCGCCGCGGTGATGCTGGTCAAGTTCGCCACCATCGCCCTGGGCCTGGCCTGCGCCGTGGCGGTGCTCAAGGTTGCCCTCGGGAGCTGAGACGATGTCGCGCGCCTATCCGATCACCGATCACTATTACGACTGCCTGGTGGTGGGCGCCGGCGG
>JBDHTW010000018.1:0-55059 GCA_039808865.1 Geminicoccaceae bacterium | reverse complement strand
TCGCGGGTGGCGGTCTCGGCGAGCCTGTCCTCGATCGCAGTCAGACGGGCGCTCATCTGGCGCTGGTTCTCGAGGACCAGGGCGACCTGTCGGCCAAGGAACTCCAGATCGACCTCGGACAAGCGGGCTCTCCATGCCGCCCCGGTGGCGATGGCGGAGCATAGCATGGCCCGACGGACGGATGCCATGGGTGCACGGTGAGCGCGCCAAGGAAGGGCCCCCAACCCTCCCCCGCCGACGCGGCGGAGGGAGCGAGGGAGCGGTTCGGCCGCTTCGGGGGAGCCCGCGAGGGGGCTTGGCTGCCCCTTCGCGCCTTACTCCGCCGCCTGCTGGTAGTCCTCCATGGGCGGGCAGCTGCACACCAGGTGACGGTCGCCGTAGGCGTTGTCGACGCGCCCGACCGGCGGCCAGTACTTGTCCTCCCGCACCGCCGGGACCGGGAAGAACGCCTGCTCCTTCGAGTAGGGGCGGGTCCAGTCGGCGAGCAGCAGGTCGGCCGTGTGCGGCGCGTGCTTGAGCGGGTTGTCCTGGCGGTCGGCGCCGCCCCGCTCGATGGCGCGGATCTCCTCGCGGATGGCGATCATCGCGTCGCAGAAGCGGTCGAGCTCGGCCTTGCTCTCGCTCTCGGTGGGCTCGATCATCATCGTCTCGGGCACCGGCCAGGACATGGTGGGGGCGTGGAAGCCGAAATCGACCAGGCGCTTGGCGATGTCCTCGGCGGTGATGCCGGTCCTCTCCTTGATCTGGCGGATGTCGACGATGCACTCGTGCGCCACCATGCCGTTCTGGCCGGTATAGACCACGGGGTAGTGCGGCCCCAGGCGCAAGGCCACGTAGTTGGCGGCGAGGATCGCCGTCTGCGTGGCGCGGAGCAGGCCCGGCCCGCCCATCAGCGCGATGTAGGTCCAGGAGATCGGCAGGATCGCGGCCGAGCCCCACGGCGCGGCCGAGACCGCGCCGACGCTGTGGTCGCCGTCGTAGGGGTTGACGCCGCCGACCACCGGGTGGTCGGGCAGGAACGGGGCGAGGTGCGCCCTCACGCCGATCGGGCCCATGCCGGGGCCGCCGCCGCCGTGCGGGATGCAGAAGGTCTTGTGCAGGTTGATGTGGCAGACGTCGGCGCCGAGCTCGGCCGGCCTGGCGATGCCGACCAGCGCGTTGAGGTTGGCGCCGTCCATGTAGACCTGGCCGCCGCGGGCGTGGACGATGGCGCAGATGTCCTTGATCCGCTCCTCGAACACGCCGTGCGTGCTGGGGTAGGTCACCATCAGCGCCGCCAGCCGGTCGCGATGCTTGTCGGCCTTGGCCTCGAGGTCGGCGAGGTCGACGTTGCCGCTCGCGTCGCAGGCGACGACGACGACCTGCATCCCGGCCATGACCGCACTGGCCGGGTTGGTGCCGTGCGCCGAGGACGGGATCAGGCAGACGTCGCGGTGCCGCTCGCGCCGGTTGTCGTGCCAGGCGCGGATCGCGAGCAGGCCCGCATACTCGCCCTGGCTGCCGGCGTTGGGCTGCAGCGAGACCGCGTCGAAGCCGGTGATCTCCTTGAGCCAGGCCTCGAGGTCGTGGAACAGGGCCTGGTAGCCGGCGGCCTGGTCGGCCGGCGCGAACGGGTGCAGGTTCGCGAACTCCGGCCACGTCACCGGCAGCATCTCGGTCGTGGCGTTGAGCTTCATCGTGCACGAGCCGAGCGGGATCATCGCCCGGTCGAGGGCCACGTCCTTGGCCTGCAGCCGGCGCAGGTAGCGCAGCATCTCGGTCTCGCTGCGGTGGCGATGGAACACCGGGTGGGCGAGGAAGGCCGAGCCGCGGCGCAGAGGCTCGGGAATCGCCGTGACGACGCCGGCCGACAGGGCGGCCAGATCGAGCTGCGGGGCGCGGGTGGGATCGAACACCGCGAGCAGGCGGCGCAGGACGGTGTGGTCGGTGGTCTCGTCGAGCGCGATGCCGAGCCGGTCGGCGTCGACGAAGCGCAGGTTGATGCCAGCGTCGCGCGCCGCGATCAGCAGCGCGTGCGCCCGCTCGGGCACGGCGACGGTCAGCGTGTCGAAGTAGGCGTCGGTCACGACCTCGACGCCGAGCGCGCGCAGGGCGGTGGCGAGGAGGCCGGTCAGCCCGTGCACGCGCCGCGCGATGCGGGTGAGGCCCTCCGGCCCGTGCCAGACCGCGAAGCAGCCGGCCATGACGGCGAGCAGCACCTGGGCGGTGCAGATGTTGCTCGTCGCCTTGTCGCGGCGGATGTGCTGCTCGCGGGTCTGCAGGGCCATGCGCAGGGCGGGCCTGCCGCGCGCATCGACCGAGACGCCGATGATCCGGCCGGGCATGGCGCGCTTGTGCGCGTCGCGGGTGGCGAAGAACGCGGCGTGCGGCCCGCCATAGCCCATGGGCACGCCGAAGCGCTGCGCCGAGCCCAGGGCGATGTCGGCGCCGAGCTCGCCGGGCGGGGTCAGCAGGGTGAGGGCCAGCAGGTCGGTGGCCACGGCGGCGAGGCCGCCCGCCTGCTGCACGGCCCGGATCGCCGGACGCAGGTCGCGGACGCGGCCGTCGCTGGCCGGGTACTGGAACAGGGCGCCGAACGGCTGCAGGCCGTCGAGCTCGCCGAGCGGATCGCCCACGCGCAGCTCGAAGCCCAGATGGTGCGCGCGCGTGCGCAGCACGGCCAGGGTCTGCGGGTGGCAGGCGGCGTCGACGAAGAACAGGCGCGACTTGCTGCGCGCGACCCGCGCCGCCATGGTCATCGCCTCGGCGGCGGCCGTGGCCTCGTCGAGCAGCGAGGCGTTGGCCAGCTCCATGCCGGTGAGGTCGGCCACCATCTGCTGGTAGTTCAGCACGGCCTCGAGCCGGCCCTGGCTGACCTCGGCCTGGTAGGGCGTGTAGGCCGTGTACCAGCCCGGGTTCTCCAGCACGTTGCGCAGGATCACCCCGGGTACGTGGGTGCCGTAATAGCCCATGCCGATCAGCGAGGTCGCGATCCGGTTGCGCTGCGCCATCGCCCGCAGCGACGCCAGCGCCTCGGCCTCGGTCCTGGCCGCGGGCAGCGCCAGCGGCCGGCCGGTGCGGATCGCGGCCGGCACGGTGCGCTCGGTCAGCTCGGCGAGGGAGCCCACGCCGAGGCTGGCCAGCATCTGCGCCAGCGCCTCCTCACCGGGGCCGATGTGCCGATCGGCGAACGGCTCGCGGGTCGCGGTCTCGATCGGGGTCGGGCTGGCGCTGGTCATGGATCAGGCGATGCTCTCGAGATAGGCGTCGTAGGCGGCGCGGTCCATCAGGTCCGCGGTCTGGGCGGGATCGGCCAACTGCAGCTTGAAGAACCAGCCTTCGCCCTCGGCGTCCTGGTTGACCAGGGCCGGATTCTCCTCGAGCGCCGCGTTGCCCTCGGTCACCGTGCCGGCGATCGGGGCATAGATGTCGCTCGCCGCCTTCACGCTCTCGACCACGGCCGCCTCCTCGCCCTGGCCGACCTCGCGGCCGACCGCCGGCAGCTCGACGAACACGACGTCGCCGAGCTGCTCCTGCGCATGCTGGCTGATGCCGACCGTGGCGATGTCGCCATCGATCCGCACCCATTCGTGGTCCTTGGTGTAGAAGGTCGCCATCACGAAACTCCGACTCAACGGTGGTAGCGGCGGGGAACGAACGGAAGGGGCGCGACACGGGCCGGCAGCGCCTTGCCGCGCACGACGAGCGCGACCTCGGTGCCGGGTGCTGCGGCCGCGGTGTCGAGGTAGCCCATCGCGACCGGGCCGCCGACCGACGGGCCGAAGCCGCCGCTGGTCACCCGGCCGATGGCGTCGCCACCCGGCAGGCGGATCTCGCTGCCCTCGCGCGCCGGCGCCTTGCCGTCGGGGCGCAGGCCGACGAGCTTGCGCTCCGGTCCTTGCGCGAACTGGCGCTGGATGACCGCGGCGCCGGGAAAGCCGCCCTGCTCGCGCCGGCGCTTGGCGATCGACCAGCCGAGCCCGGCCTCGACGGGCGTGGTCGTGGTGTCGATGTCGTGACCGTAGAGCGGCAAGCCCGCTTCCAGCCGCAAGGAATCCCGGGCGCCGAGCCCGGCCGGCCGCACCTCGGGCTCGGCCAGCAGCAGGCGGGCCAACCGCTCGGCCTCGGCCGCCGCGACCGAGATCTCGTAGCCGTCCTCGCCGGTGTAGCCGAGCCGCGACACCCGGCACGGCAGGCCGCCCACCGCCATCTCGGCCGTCCCCATGAACGGCAGCTCGGCGCAGGCCGGCGCGTGCCGGGCGAGAACGGTGACCGCGGCCGGCCCCTGCAGGGCGAGCAGCGCCCGATCGGCCAGCTCGGTGACGCGCATCTCGGGCTCGAGCCCGGCGCGCAGATGGGCGAGATCGGCGTCGCGGCAGCCGGCATTGACGACGAGGAACAGATGATCGCCGGCCTGGCTGACGATCAGATCGTCGAGGATGCCGCCGCTCGTGTCGGTGAACTGGGTGTAGCGCGCCCGGCCGGCGGCCAAGCCCACGATGTCGGCCGGCACCAGCCGCTCCAGCGCCGCCGCGGGCTCGGCGCCGTCGAGCCGGACCTGGCCCATGTGCGAGACGTCGAACAGGGCCGCCGCGGCGCGGCAGTGCAGGTGCTCGGCCAGGATGCCGGCCGGGTACTGCACCGGCATCTCCCAGCCGGCGAACGGCACCAGACGGGCGCCCAACTCACGATGCAATGCAAATAGCGGCGTACGCTTGAGCTCGCTCACGGGCACGGACCTCGGCTGTGCATTGGCCCGCCCCGATGGCGAGCCCGGTCCTGCCCCCTCTGTATCGAACCTGAGAGTTTCCGACGTGCGGCATAAGGCTCACGCCGTCCCCTACGGTGGGATGCGGGTGCCCGAAAGCGCCACGCATCCGCTCTTCAGAGGGCCAAGCGCACGCGGTCCTTTGGCCTGAGAGTTTCCGGGGCGGTTGCTCCTTCGGCGCCGCCCGCCCCTGCCCATCCGGCAGGGCGGCGGTCTCTCCCACGTGCGGCATAAGGCCGGCGCCAGGGTAGCGCCACCTCGCGTCCGGTCAAGGACGCAGGTGCAGCAACCGACCGTCATGGCGACGCCACATCTGCAGGCCGACGTTCCCTGCATGGCTTATTCCGGTTGAAGGAGACGTCATACCCATCCTATCCTTCGCGCAATGAACGAGCCCAAGTCCCTACCGGGTGTCACGATCGAGCCTCTGGCCGAATCCGTGGCGCAATTGCGACTGGTGGGCGACTGGACGCTCGCCGCTCCCTTGCCGGATGCGGCGACGGTGGTGGCCGAAGCCACACGGGCCGGTCGCATCCAGCAACTCCAGGTGGACGCCTCCGGTCTGGGCCGCTGGGATTCGGTCCTGCCGGCGTTCCTGCATCAGGTGGCGCGCACGGCCAAGGCCGCCGGGGCCGAGCTGGTGGCGGACAGCGTCCCCGACGGCCTGCGCCGGCTGCTCGCCATCGCCCTGGCCGTGCCGCCGCGGACCACCACCGTCGCCGAGACGCGGCCGTCGCGCCTCGCTCGGCTGGGCCTGGCGGCGCTGCGCCGGTGGGACGGCATCGTCGATGCCGTCACCTTCATCGGCGAGGTCTTCCTGGCGGTCGGCGCCTTCCTGCGCGGCCGGGCCAAGTTCCGCACCGAGGACGTCGCCCGGGTCTTCGCCCAGGCGGGACCGTCGGCCCTGCCGATCGTCACGCTGATCGGCCTGCTCGCGGGCTTCATCCTGGCCTTTACCGGCGGTAACCAGCTGGCGCTGTTCGGGGCGCAGATCTACGTGGCGAACTTGGTCACGGCTGGCATGGCACAGGAGATGGGCCCCTTGATGGCCGGGGTCATCATGGCCGGCCGCACCGGGGCAGCGTTCGCCGCCGAGCTCGGCACCATGCAGGTCAACCAGGAGACGGACGCGTTGCGCACGCTCGCGGTCGATCCGGTGCAGTTCCTGGTCGTGCCGCGCATGCTGGCGCTGATGCTGATGCTGCCGCTGCTCACCTGCTACGCCATGCTGATGGGCATTCTCGGCGGCGGCATCGTCGGCGTGCTCGTGTTCGGCATCGATCCGCTGCTCTACACCCGGCAGATGACGGAGATGATCGGCGTCACCGACTTCGCCGGCGGCGTCTTCAAGGCGGTCGTGTTCGGGATCATCGTCGCCGTCGCCGGCTGCCTGCGCGGGATGCGCTGCGGCCAGGACGCGGCGGCGGTCGGCAACGCCGCCACCTCGGCCGTGGTCACCTCCATCGTCGGCATCGTCGTCGCCGATGCCATCCTCAACGTGCTGTACCATGCCCTCGGCATCCCCTGAGCCGCTGCTCGCGGTCGATGGCCTGACCTACGGCTACGACACCCGCATCCTGCAGCGGCATCTCGACTTCGCGGTCGGGACGGGCGAGGTCCTCTGCGTCATCGGTGGCAGCGGCTGTGGCAAGAGCACGCTGCTGCGGGTGCTGACCGGCCTGCTGCCGCCGATGCAGGGGCGCGTGCTGATCGACAACGAGGACTTCTGGGCGGCGCCGCCGGATCGGCAGGAGGCGCTGATCCGCCGCTTCGGCATGATGTACCAGGGCGGTGCCTTGTGGACCTCGATGACACTCGCCGAGAACGTGGCATTGCCGCTCGAGCTCTACACCGGGCTGGATGCGAAGAGTGCCCGGGCGGTTGCCGCCTACAAGCTGGCGCTGGTGGGGCTCGCCGGCTTCGAGGATTTCGTCCCGGCGGCGATCAGCGGTGGCATGGCCAAAAGAGCCGCCATCGCGCGCGCGATGGCGCTGGATCCGGAGATCCTGTTCCTCGACGAGCCGTCGGCCGGGCTCGATCCGGTGACCATGCACCGGCTCGACGAGCTCATCCTCGATCTCAGGAACACGCTCGGCATGAGCTTCGTCATCGTGACGCACGAGCTCGCCAGCATCTTCCGGGTCGCCGACCGGGTCGTCTATCTGGACGCGGTGACCCACACCATGACCGCGATCGGCCCGCCCCGCCAACTGCTGGCGGAAAGTAGCGATCCGGAGCTGGTGGCCTTTCTCAGTGGCGGCGAAGGTCGCCAGGCGCCGGAGGGGACAGCTTGAGCGTGCGTAGCAACGCCACCGCGGTGGGCGCCTTCGTCCTCGGGGCGCTGGTCATCGCGGTCTGCATCGTCGTCGTGTTCGGCAGCGGGGTGCTGTTCCAGGAATCCAAGCGCTACGTGATCTTCTTCACCGATTCGCTCGAGGGGCTGGCGGTCGGGGCGCCGGTGAAGTTCCGCGGCGTGCAGATCGGCAGCGTGGTCGAGATCCAGCCGTTCTTCGAGATGGAGCGGGGTGCGGTCGACATCCCGGTCGTCATCGAGCTGCAGAAGGACGCGATCGCCGGGGTCGAGAACGGCCGGCAGACATTGGATACGCTGGTCGAGCAGGGCTTGCGCGCGCGGCTCGACGTGGCCAGCCTCATCACCGGCCAGCTCTTCGTCAATCTGAGCATGTTCCCCGGCTCGCAGCAGCGGCGCTTTCCGAACGACACCGATTATCACCAGATTCCGTCGCTACCGTCGCTGCAGACCGGGCTGCAGGAAGCCCTGAGCGATCTGATCGCCAATCGCCCCAATCTGGCCAAGGGCATCGATCAGCTGCTCGAGCTGGTCAACTACATGACGGCGGACGGCGGTGCGGAACACCTGGCCCAGGGGCTGCACGCCCTGTCGCATCTGGCTCGGCAGCTCGGCGACGAGAGTGGCCCGCTCCTGCAGACGCTCAACCAGATGCCCCAGCTGACGGCCGATCTGCGCACGACCGCCGCCGCGCTGCCCGGCCTCGTGCAGCAGGTCGACCAGACCCTGCAGTCCGTCGGCAAACTGACCGACGGGCCGGACGCACCGCTGTCCAAAACTCTGACCGATCTGCAGGCGACGCTGCAGACCACGCGCTCGATCGCCGCCCAGGCCGAGTCCCTGCTGCGGCAGATCCAGCCGCCCGTGGTCGGCTTCACGCAGAACGGCCTGCCGTCGCTGCAGGGGCTGATCGAGGATCTCGACCGCGCGGTCGGCGAGATCAGCCGCACGGTGCGCGACCTGCGGCAGAACCCGACACGTTTTCTCCTGGGCGATCCGGCGGCGGAAGGGGTGCGGCTGAAATGAGGCAGACGCAACGACGGCGCGCGCTGGCCTGGGGGGCCGCGGCGCCGCTGCTGCTCGGCGGTTGTGCCAAGCTCCTGGTCGGCAGCCCGCCTCCCGCACCGACCGTGTACCGCCTGATGCCGCAGGTCGAGCTCGCCAAGCGGCTGCCACGGGCCGACTGGGTGCTGGTCATCGCCGAGCCGACCGCGGAGGGCGCTCTCGACACGTCGCGCATCGCGGTCCTGGCCGACGGCATGCGGATCAACCACTTGGCCGACGTCGCCTGGTCCGATCGGCCGACCGCGATGCTGCAGCTGGCGATGGTGCAGGCGTTCCAGCGCTCGGGCAAGCTGCAGGCGGTGGGCACCGACCGGGACGAGTTGCCCGGGCGCTACCTGCTGCAGTCGACCATGGACGCGTTCCAGCTCGAGCCCGACGGGGCCGGCTATGCCGCGGACGTCCGCCTGCATGCGCGTCTGCTGCGCCTGCCGTCGCGCGAGGTCGCCGCCACGCGCGGCTTCGCGCACCGGGTCGTCGCCGGCAGCTCCTCCAACGATGCCGCGGTGGCCGCGTTCAACGCCGCGGTCGGCCAGCTGCTCACGGAGCTGGTGCCGTGGGTCCTGACGGAAGGCAGCCGGGCCCGGCGCTGAGCACGGGCGCGGGCGCTCAAAGCTCGACTCGCGCCCGGGTCCATTGCCCGCTGCGGGCGCTCGCCACACAGGCCTCGATCATCGCGAGGCCGCGGGCGCCGTCCTCGACCGTCGGGAAGTCGAGCGCCAGCGGGTCGCACGGCCGGCCGCCGCGCCGCGCGGCGATGACCTCGGCGACGTCCTTGTACAGGTTGGCGAATGCCTCCTGGTAGCCTTCGGGATGGCCGACCTCGATCCGCGCCGCCCGCTCGGCGGACGGGGTGAGCACGCCGTGCAGCCGGCGGGTGATGATCCGTTCGGCGTCGCCATGCTGGCGGTGGTACAGCTCGTTGGGCCGCTCCTGATGCCACTCCAGCCCGCCCTTGGCGCCAAAGATCCGGAACGCCAGGCCGTGTACCCCGCCGGCCGCCGCGTTGGTCACCCACATCGCGCCTCGTGCCCCGCCCGACCAGCGCATCAGCACGTTGGCCGCGTCGTCGCTGGTGCGGCCGGGAACCGACGCCCACAGCTCGGCCAGCACCTCCTCGAGCTCGAGGCCGGAGACGAACGCCCCCAGATGGTGCGCGTGCGTGCCGATGTCGCCCAGGACCAGCGAGGTGCCGCAACGCTCGGGCTCGAATCGCCACGAGCGTTGCGCGGCATCGGCCTCGACCAGCGTCGCGTTGTGGCCCTGCACGTAGGCGAGCTGGATCTGGCGGACCTCGCCGATGGTGCCGGCCGCCACCATGTCGCGCGCCTGCCGCACCATGGGATAGGCGGTGTAGTTGTGGGTCAGGCAGAAGATGCGGCCGCTCGCGCGCACGCGATGGACAAGGTCGACCGCGTCCGCGAGCGTCGTCGCGAGCGGCTTGTCGCAGATCAGGTCGAAGTCGTGGGCCAGCGCCTCGGCGCAGATCGCATGGTGGCTGTCGTTGGGGGTCATCACCGCGACGACGTCGGCCCCGTCGCTCCGCCAGCTCTCGGCGTCGAGCAGCTTCCGCCAGTCGGCGTAGGCCCGCTCGTTCGGGATGCCGACGTCCGCCGCTGCCTGCCGCGAGCGCACGGAATCCGAGGACAGCACGCCCGCCACGATCTCGAACCGGTCGTCGAGCTTGGCCGCGGTGCGGTGCACGGGACCGATGAACGAGCCGGGCCCGCCGCCGATCACGGCCAGCCGCAGCCGGCGCCCGAGCGCCTGGACCACTGGATTCATGCCAGAGCCTCCCAGCCTGCGCCGGGCAGAAGTTGCCGGCGCAGGCCAGGACTAGCAGCCCGGCAGGGGTTCCTCCACCACCGGGCGGCCGTTCAGGCGCTGCTGAGATCGTTGCGGCTGAGCGGCAGCACCCGTACCCGCTTGCCGGTCAGCGCGGCCACGGCGTTGGCGACCGCGGGCCCGATCGGGGGCACGCCGGGCTCGCCGACGCCCGTCGGGTTCTCGCTCGAGGGCACGATGTGGACCTCGACCTGCGGCATCTCCACCATGCGCAGCACGTCGTAGCTGTCGAAGTTGGTCTCGACCACCTTGCCGCCGTCGAGGGTGATCGCACCCTTGAGGATGGCGCCGAGACCGAAGCCGATGCCGCCTTGCATCTGTGCCTTGATGATGTCCGGGTTGATGGCGATGCCGCAGTCGACCGCGCACACGACCTTGTGCACCTTGACCTGCCCGTCCACGAGCGAGACCTCGGCCACCTGGGCCACGTACGAGCCGAAGCTCTCGGCCAGCGCCACGCCACGGGCGCGGCCTTCGGCCGCGGGCGTGCCCCAGCCGGACGCATCGCGCACCTTCTCGAGCACGGCGCGATGCCGGGGCTTGTCCTGCAGCATGGCGAGCCGGAAGGCGATCGGATCCTTGCCCGCCGCCTGCGCCAGCTCGTCGAGGAACACCTCGGCGGCGTAGGCCGTGTGCGTGCTGCCGACCGAGCGCCACCACAAGACCGGCACCCCCGTCTTCGTGGTCACCAGCTCGACCGCGACGTTCGGGATCGCGTAGGGCAGGTTGCTCGCCCCCTCGACCGAGGTCGGGTCGACACCGTTGCGCACGAAGGCCGCGAACGGCGTGCCGTCCATGATCGACTGGCCGACCACACGCTGCCGCCAGGCGACGACATGCCCGGCACCGTCGAGCGCCGCCTCGACCTTGTGGACATAGGCCGGCCGGTAGCGGCCGCCGGTCATGTCGTCCTCGCGCGTCCACTGCACCTTGACCGGTGCCTTCCAGCCGATGGCCTTGGCGACCCCGACCGCCTCGGCGATCACGTCGGCATCGGGGGTGGCGCGCCGGCCGAAGCTGCCGCCCGACATCATCACGTGCAGCTTGACCTTCTCCAGCGGCAGCTCGGCGATCTGCGCCGCTACCGCCTGGTAGAGGTCCGGCATCTGATGCCCGCCCCACACCTCGAGCCCGTCCTCGTGCCGCCAGGCCACCGCATTCATCGGCTCGAGCGCGGCATGGGCGAGATAGGGGAACTCGAACACCGCCTCGTGCTTCTGCCCGGCCGCGAGCGCCGCCGCCGGGTCGCCGTCGCGCCGGGCCGTGGCGGCATCGGTCGCGTCGAGCAGCTTCCGGTACTCGGCCGCCAGTGCCTCGGAGCCGCGCCGCTCGGCCCCGCTCTCGTCCCACTCCACACTGAGCACCTCCCGCCCCTTGATGGCGGCCCAGGTGGTCGTGGCGACGACGGCGATCCCGCGCGGGATCTCGACGACGTCGGTCACGCCCTTCACCGCCCGTGCCGCCGTGGCGTCGAAGCTCCTCGCCTTGGCGCCGAACACGGGCGGGTGCGCCACGACGGCCGTGAGCATGCCCGGCAGCCTGACGTCGAGGGTGAACACCGGTGCGCCCGTGGTCTTGGCGACATTGTCGACCCGGACCAGCTCGGGGTTGCCGATCAGGGTGAACTCGCTCGGATCCTTGAGCGGCAGATCGGTCGCCGGCTGCATCGAGGCCAGGGTGGCGTCGCCGAGACGGGCGGCGGCATCGGCAAGCTCGCCCATGCTCGCCCGCTTGCCGGAGCGATGCGTGAGCACGCCCTTCTCGACCATGATCTCGTCGGCGGGCACGTTCCAGGCCTTGCTCGCCGCGGCCACCAGCATCGCCCGCGCGATGGCGCCGGCCTGGCGGTAGCGCAGGAACGAGCTCGCCATCGCCGTCGAGCCGCCGGTGAGCTGGAAGGCGCCGCCGATGGCGAGGTTGCCGTAGAGCTTGGGATTGCCCGAGGCGCCCTCGACGCGCAGCTGGCTCCAGTCGGCATCCAGCTCCTCGGCGACCAGCGTGGCGATGCCGGTGTAGGAGCCCTGGCCCATCTCGAAATGGGCCGACAGCACGGTCACGGTGTTGTCGGGCGCGATGCGCAGATAGGCCTCGAACGGGCTGACGATCGCGTCCGCAGAGGCGGTCTGGCTCCGCGCCGTGCGGATGCCGGGCAGCCCTATACCGATGGTCAGGCCGGCGCCGGCGACCGCGGCGCCGATCAGGAAGCGACGCCGGCTCGGCGTCGCGGCGGCCGGTGTCGGCAGGGCGGTGATGGGCAGCATGGCTCAGGCTCCCATCAGGTCGGCCGCGTGGTGCACCGCAGCGCGGATGCGCTGGTAGGTGGCGCAGCGGCAGATGTTGGTCATACCGGTGTCGATGTCGTCGTCGGTGGGTTTGGGCGTCTCGGCGAGCAGGGCAGCCGCCGCCATCATCTGGCCCGACTGGCAATATCCGCACTGCACGACCTGGAGCTGCTGCCACGCAGTCCGGACCGCATCGCCGGCGCGGCCGCCCAGGCCCTCGATCGTGACGATCTCGGTGCCGACGGCGCTCTCGACCGGCAGTTGGCACGAGCGGGTCGCGGCCCCGTCGACATGCACGGTGCACGCCCCGCACTGCGCGATACCGCAGCCGAACTTGGTGCCGAGCAGGCCGACATGCTCGCGCAGCACCCACAGCAGCGGCGTGTCCGGCTCGGCATCGACGTCCACCATCCTGCCATTGACCTTGAGGCTGAACATGAAAACCTCCGCGCGTAGGTTCGTAGAATCGTTATATCGGGGAATTAGTTTGACCTACGCTTGTGTCCGGACAACCTCAATCCACTAGTGCTGCAGGCCCCGCAGCCATGCCTGCATGGCTGGCGCGTCAGACATCAGCAGGGCCAGCAGCAGGAACAGCAGCAACGCCAGCAAGGCCGCACCGGCGATCTTCCAGAACGACCAGGGCCGCTCGCCATGGACCTCGCCGGTTCTGCCGTTGACGACGAACCGATACGGCTTGCCGACGAACTGGAAGGCCGCCACCCAGACCGGCAGGAGCACGTGCTTGAAGGTCGTCGAATCGTGCTCGACCTCCATCCGCTCGATGACCTGCTGGTCGCCGCCGATGTCGGCGCGGACGTCGCCGGCGATGATCTCGCGCATGATCGCCTGCCCGCGCGCGTAGCCCTGATCGACCGGCAGCTGGTAGAGCTCGCCGGCGAAGCCGCTCAGGTAGTCGGGCGTGAACGGACGCATGCCGTCGAGATCCCAGGGCTCCAAGGCCTCGACCAGATGTTGCGGGAGCGTCGCGCCGGCCAGGACCAGCACGTCGTCGAAATCCCGCGCTACCCGGCCGCTGGCCGGACTCCAGCGGATCTTCGGCACCTGCACGGCCTGACGCACCTGCCGCCCGTCGACCACCGTGTCGACGAACTGGGTCTCGTAGTAGACGTCGCCGCGTCGGCCGGCATAGGTGGTCCGCGTGCGGCTGTCGAAGGTCCAGTAGGGCAGGTAGACACCCTGCAGCCGGCCGGGACCGCGTGCCTGTGCGGCGACGCCCGAAGGTGCGAACCAGAGGCCCTTGAGCCAGTCGGCGACCAGCCGGCGCGCCTCCTGGTCGCCGATCAGGAACGGCAGCATGCCGGCCGGCCGGATCAGGCGGTAGGGTCCGGGGTCGGCCACGGCGGGTTGGCCGCAGAACGGGCAGGGACCGGCGAAGGCCGGGGCGGCGAAGCTGAAGTCGGCGCCGCAGCTCACGCACTTGGCCGGCACGGCCGCCGTCGGCGGGGCCTCGCCGGCGGCACGGCGCAGGGCCGGGTCGAGCGGCTGCTCGACGATCGCGACCGGCGCCTCGACGATGTGGTTGCGGTGGCCGCAATAGGAGCAGACCAGCTCGGTGCTGCCCGGTGCATAGCTGAGGATGGCGCCGCACTGCTCGCAGGCGAACTGGCTCAGCGGCGGCGACGAGACCGTGACGCCGCCTTGCGCCCGCTGGTCCCGCTCGACCCGCCGGCCACCCCAGGGACCCGTCGGCACGGGTCAGGCGGCGCCGGGCAGCGGCGGCGGCACCGCCGCGAACAAGGGCTGCAGGTCCGCGACCTCGCCGGCCGCCTGCCAGCTGGCCATGCCCTGCGTCCAGACCAGCGTCGCCCGGGTCAGGGTTCCGCCCGCCACCTGCGCGCGCAGCGCCTCGAGGTCGAACGGGCCGCCGGGCTTGCCGTCCAGGGCCACGTGGTAGGCTGGTCCGGATGGCGGCAGAGGGGGTGGCGCCGCCGCCGGCGCGGGCTCGCTCGGGCGCGGCCCCCAGGGGCTCGCCTGCTGCGCCACGCCCATGCCGACCATCATGCCGACGGCTTGGCCGGCCGCGCCGGGATTGGCGGCGGCGGCCCGCATCGCCTCGGCGGCCTGGAACTGGGCGTACTTGCCGAGATCGCCGACGACGCCCATCGAGGTGCGCCGGTCCAGCGCCTGCTCGACCTCGGGCGGCAGCGAGACGTTCTCGACCAGGATGGTCGTGAGCTCGAGGCCGTAATTGGCGAACTCGGGCGCGATCCGGCCGAGCACGAACTGGCCGAGCTGGTCGTAGCTCGCGGCGAGATCGAGCACCGGGATGCCGGAGCCGGCGACGATCGTGCCGAAGCGGGCGACGATGATGTTCCGGAGCTGGTCGCTGATCTCGTCGACGGTGAAGTGGCCGTCCGTGCCCACGACCTCGCGCAGGAACGTGGCCGGCTCCTTGATGCGGATGGCGTAGGTGCCGAACGCGCGCAGGCGGACCGGGCCGAACTCGGCGTCGCGGGCGATCACCGGGTTCTTGGTCCCCCATTTCAGGTCGGTGAAGACGCGCGTGCTGCAGAAATAGACCTCGGCCTTGAACGGGCTCTCGAAGCCGTGCGGCCAAGCCTGCAGGGTCGACAGAATCGGCAGGTTGCGCGTGTAGAGCTCGTACAGGCCGGGCATGAAGGTGTCGGCGATCTCGCCCTCGTTGACGAACACCGCCATCTGTCCTTCGCGTACGGTGAGCTTGGCGCCGTACTTGATCTCGTTGCCCTGGCGTTCGAAGCGCCAGACCATGGTGTCGGTCGAGTCGTCCGTCCACTGGATGACGTCGACGAACTGGCCCATCAGCCTGCTGAAGATCATCGGCCCGATCCCACGCGCGAGTGCGTGGCGGGAACATCGCATCCTGCCGCCGCGCTGCCAAGAGCAGGGGCGGAAGCCCGACCGGACCGCGCCGCCGTGCCGGCGCCGCTGGCCATGGCGCCGGGCTGCGTCGCCGGCGCCGGTGCCGATGACCGGACAGCAACCGGGCTGCCTGACCATCGGCGGGGTTGCACCGCCGGGCAGAGGGATACCGCCGGCGGCGCGGTCGCGTTCAGGCGTGCAGCGAAGCGTCAGGATTTGAATTCGCGCTCTTCATAGTCCTTGAAGATGCAGAGCAGATAACCCTTCTTTTTGTACGGATCGGTATACCAAAGCGATTGATACGTCGTGTCGTAGAATTTATAGTACCCTTTCCTGATCTTGTAACTGCATGGAAAGCCATGGTCTTTTTCGTGCAGCGGATATCTCAAATCAAATACGCAGGACAATTTGGTAAACTTATAATATTTCTGTAATGATCCATAGTAAGTTTCAAATTTATAGCCTTCATCGCTCTTGTATTCGCATTTCCTGTAGCCGTTCTTCTCTTCATACTTGCCGTAGCTGTAGCTTGGCCCAGGATATCCTGGATACTTTTCTTCTGCGGCTGCGCCAGTCGTGTAGCCGACCGAAGCCAACCCAGAAATGACCGCACCAACCGCCAAGGCAAGCAATCTCTTGGTCATGGCTCATTCCTCCAACGGGAAGGTGATCCCAATTGTCACCATTGCTTTGCTGCTAAGCCCGACAGGCGGGCCGGACGCTCCGCCCTCTGCCGATTCATCGTTCCCTACAGGAACATGAACGAATCGTGACTCGACTAGCATAGTGACGATCTTCTTGCAATCAACAAAGGTAAAAAATCGTTCTTATCGTCAAGCGTCTTATGTATTGTGTCTATGGCTTATCGAATTTGTATTCATAAAATGTGCTAGTTGATTTGTAACTTGAGAGATGAATTGGATATATATTTAGAAAATTCGGAGTTTCTCGGCTCGATGATCGAGCCCGCCGGGCGGTGACCGTCCAAGCTCCGCGCAACGATCCATGACGGCTGCACGCCACCTTCGGCGAGGCCATGCTCTGGCGGCAACGCACGGGCGCGCCGCATGACGGCGCGCGCCACGATCGCGGCGTGGACGCTGGTACCGCTTGGGCCGGGGCCGGCAACGCAGCCGGCCGGCGGCAAGGAGATGCGGCTAGCGCGTGGTCACGTTCTGCGCGCGGGCCGAGGCCGCGGCCAAGGTCCGCCGCAACTCGGCCTCGCACGCCTTGAGCTGCTGCTCGGCCTCGGCCCGCTTGCGCTTGCCCTCGTCGGCGATCTGCAGGCTCTCGTTGATGGTGGCGACGAGCCTGGTGTTCGCTTCCTTGACGGTCTCGATGTCGAACACGCCGCGCTCGACCTGGCGGCGGACGACGGCGTTGGCCTGCTGCAGGTTCTCGGCGTTGTTGCGCAGCAGCTCGTTGGTCAGGTCGGAGGCTGCCTTGACCGAGTTCGCGGCCTCGCCCATCCGGTAGATCGTGACCGCCTGGGCCAGCTGCTGGCGCCACAGCGGCACCGTGTTGGCGATCGTGCTGTTGATCTTGGTCACCAGCGACTTGTCGTTCTCCTGCACCAGCCGGATCGACGGCAGCGCCTGCATCGTCACCTGACGGGTCAGCAGCAGATCGTGGACGCGCCGCTCGAGATCGTCGCGGGCAGCGCGCAGATCGCGCAGCTTCTGCGCCTCGATCACGTCCTCCGCGCTGTCGACCTTGGCGGCCATGGTCGGGATGATCCGCTCGTCGAGCTCTTTGAGCTTCGCCCGGCCGGCCGCGATGTAGACCTCCAATGTCCGAAAGTAATCGAGATTGGCAGCATACAGCTTGTCGAGCTTGACGATGTCGGTCAGCATCCTGGTCTTGTGCTGCTCGAGCTCGTTGCTGATCGTGTCGATCTGACCGCGGACATCCTCGTACTTGTCGAGATACTTCTGCACCTCGGTCTTGACGCCGAAGATCCGGCTGAAGAAGCCCGGCTTCTCGGCCGGGTTGATGTCGCCGAGATCGAGCTCGCGCAGCTTCTGCACCATGTTGTTCAACGCGTCGCCGGCCGGGCCGACATCCTTGGTGCGCACGTTCTCCAGCATGGTGTCGGAGATGGTGGTCAGCTGCTGCTGCGCCTTGCTGCCGAAGAAGATGATCGAGTTGGTGTCGGTGACGTCCAACTCGCGCAGTGCCTGCTCCACCTGCTGCTCGACCGGACCCTCGAGCCTGATCTGCAGATCGCTGGTCAACTCCTGGTCGAACGTCGCCAGCCGGCTGGCCAACGGCTCGGCCGCGAGCGGAGGCGCGGCGGTCGGGGCCGCGATCGTGGTCTTGGACTCGGTCATGGCGAAGGCTCCCCTGCGGCTACCGGCTGCTACTCAATGCACGCCCTCGCGCCTGAGCTGCGTCTCCAGCACCTCGATCTGTACCTCGAGGTTCAGTTTGTCGTCCTGCTTGAGGACCTCTTCCTGCTCGGCGAACACCTGCTCGACGGTGGTGAGCACGCGGCGGAAATTCTCCGCGAGCGGCGTGTCCGCGAGGTCGCGCTGCTGCGCGGCATACTTCGTCACGACGTCGCGCGTGCCGTCGAGGTAGGTGACGAGGAAGCGGCGCGCCCGCGACAGATTGCGCGGGTCCCGCTCGAGCTGGCCCAGAATGGTATAGGCCTGCTGGCAGATGCGGTCGAGGCGGCCCTTCAGCTCGCGCGAGTGCAGCGCCGTTGCCGCCTGCTCGATCCCGTGCACCTTGCGCTGCGCCTCCTCCAGCGTCGCCAGCACGTCCTGGCTGCTGACGCCCGCGCGCTTGGCCGCGGCCTCGAGCGAGCTCCGGTCGACGCGCGGGTCGAGGCCGTAGGCCAGCACGCAGCCGGCGCCGGTGAAGGCGGCGAACAGCAGCGCCATGCCGAAGCCGTCGTCGGCCACGCCCCAGCTCACCGCGAACGCGGCGGCGGCCGCCGCCAGCGCGCCGAGCAGCCTGCGTGGCTTCGGGTTGCCGGCCCGGGGCCGTCCCTCGCTCTGGGCCTCCTCGCGCACCCCTTGCGCGATCAGGTTGCCGCCGGTCCACAGCAGCGCCATCGCGACGGCCAGGGCCGCGGAGTCCCTAAAGCTGCCACGGATCAGCGCCAGGAACAGCGGCCAGCCGAACAAGGCCGCCCAGACCTTGAGCAGCCAGCCGCGCACCGGGATCATCCGGAACGCGCCCGCGCCGCCCGTAGGCACGCCGCCGCCGATCCGGCGGGAGGTCCCCGCCGCTTGACGTCCGTCCTGCTGCAAGCTCGTGTCCATTCCCTTACGGGCCGCGGGCGCGGCTCAGAACAGATGAAAGATCCAGAGCGTGCTGGCACGCAGCCACAATATGCCGAGCACCGTGACCAGCACCCCGGCTCCGGCCAACCACCGTCCGTCCATGCACGTCTCCGTCCTACACGCGTGACCTTAGATAATGCATGGGCGGTCGGTATGAAGGGTTGGGGGAATGGATCTGCGGCAGCAGGACTTGTCGCTGGCTGCGGCCGGGCGTAGCTGCTGGCGGCGATCGGGGCGATGCAGGCGGGCCAATCGCGGACATGTTCAAGCACTATGGTGCCGTCGTCGGCATCGTCGGCGGGGTCACCCTGCTCCAGCTCGCCAACACGATCTTCGCCGTCGTGCTGCCGCTGCAGCTCGCGGTCGCCGGCTATTCCGGCACCATCGCCGGCTTCGTCACGACGGGCTACGGCCTGGGCTTTCTCGCCGGCTGCGCCGTCGCGCACCGACTGATCCGCCAGGTCGGGCACATCCGCGCCTTCGCCGTGCTGGCCGCTTTGTGCTCGGTCATCAGCATGACCTTCGGCACCAGCCACCTGGTCGCGCTCTGGTTCCCGCTGCGCCTGATCATGGGCTTCTGCCAGGCCGGCCTGTTCACGGTGGTCGAGGGCTGGCTGAGCGCCGCGACGCCGGCGCAGTCCCGCGGCGGCGTGCTGTCGTTCTACCTCGTCAGCACGAAGGTGGCGATCGTCGGTGGCCAGCTCGGCCTCGCCCATGCCGACACCACCTCCTCGCTGTGGTTCTCGGTCGCCAGCGCCGTGTTCTCGCTGGCGCTGATCCCGGTGGCGCTGACCCGCACGCCGCAGCCGCCGGTCCCGCGCGTGACGCAGATGGGCCCGCGCGAGCTCTACCGGCTGGCCCCGGCCACCGTCGTGGGCTGCATGACGTCGGGCCTGCTCAGCAGCGCCGTGCTCGGGCTGACGCCGCTGTTCGGCACCGAACTCGGCCTGCCGGTGCCGTTCATCGTCTGGCTGCTCAGCGCCATCCAGCTCGGCAGCTTCGTCTGCCAATGGCCGCTCGGCCGCCTCTCCGACCGGATCGACCGGCGGTGGGTGATCGTCGGCTGCGGTGTCGCGGTGGCGCTGCTCTCGCCGCTGATCGCGCTGGCCGGCGCCGACCAGCATTGGCTGCTGCCGCTGTTCTTCTTGTACGGCGCCAGCAGCCTGACCTTCTACGCCGTGGCGATCGCGCATGGCGGCGACCAGGCGGAGCCCGATCAGATGGTGGGCGTCAGCAGCGGCTCGCTGCTGGCCTGGGCGTTGGGCGCCGCCGTCGGCCCCAGCGCCGCCGCACCGTTTCTCGACCGGCTCGGCCCGCCGGGGCTGTTCCTCTACACGTTCCTGGTCGCGACCGTGCTCGTCGGCTTCGTGCTCTGGCGGATGACGCGCCGCTCGCCGTTGCCGCCCGAGCGGCGCGACGGCTTCGTCGACGTGCCGGCGACGAGCCCGGCCCTGGCCAGCATCGATCCGCGCCTGCCGGAGCGGCCGGTCGGCTGAGTGCCGCTTGACGGCCCGGTGGCGGTTCGCCATCCCGGTCGACATCGGCAAGGGAGGTATAACGAGATGATGAGAGTCACGGATCGGCGCCGGCTGGGCAAATCCGGGGTCGAGGTGCCGGTGATCGGCTTCGGTGGGGCGCCGCTGGGCAATCTGTTCCAGGAATTCTCGGACGAGCAGGCGCGATCCGCGGTGCGCGCCGCCTACGATGCCGGCATGCGTCTGTTCGACACCGCCCCGTTCTACGGCTTCGGCCTGTCCGAGCATCGGATCGGCGAGGCGCTGCGCTGGCTGGACCGCGACAGCTACGTGCTGTCGACCAAGGTCGGCCGCCTGCTCAAGCCGCGCGACCCGAAGCAGCTCGACGGCGGGCTGTTCAAGCAGATCCTGCCGTTCGAGGGCATCTACGACTATTCCTACGACGGCGTGATGCGCTCGGTCGAGGACAGCCTGCAGCGCCTCGGCACCTTCCGGATCGACGTGCTGCTGATCCACGACGTCGACGTCTGGACCCACGGCAGCGAGGCGGCGCGGCTCGAACGGTTCAAGGAGGTCATGGATGGCGGCTACCCTGCCATGGTCAAGCTCCGCGAGGCCGGCGTGGTGGGAGCGATCGGCGCCGGCATCAACGAGGTCCAGGCGTGCGAGGACTTCGCACGCGCGGGTGACTTCGACTGCTTTCTCCTGGCCGGGCGCTACACGCTGCTCGAGCAGGGAGCCCTGGACACGCTGCTGCCCTATTGCGCCGAGAAGCGGATCTCGCTGCTGATCGGCGGCCCCTACAACACCGGCATCCTCGCCACCGGCGCGGTTCCCGGCGCCTACTACAACTATGCCCCGGCCCCAGCGGAGATCATGGAGCGCGTGGCCCGGATCGAGGCGGTGTGCAGCCGGCATGGCGTGCGGCTGGCCAGTGCCGCCCTGCAGTTCCCGCTGGGCCACCCCAACGTCGCGACGCTGATCCCGGGTGCCCGCTCGCCGGAGGAGATCGCGCAGAACCAAGCCATCTTCGAGGTGGCGATCCCGGCGGCGTTCTGGGCCGAGCTGAAACAGGAGGGGTTGTTGCGCGCGGATGCGCCGACGCCGGGCTGAGCCGGTTTCATGAACAACTCGACAGCTACCGAGCGCCCCGCTTAGGTGTTTGCTGCCGGAGTCGTTCGCCTTCCGCGGTGGATGCTCCTGCGCCACCGCGCCAAGAGAAGGTGAGACGCCCCAAGATGCGAACGTTCTCCGTGCAGCAGTTCCTCGTACGCGCCCGGGCATGGCGGCTGGCGGCCGCCACCGTGCTTGCGCTCGGCGCCAGTGGTCCGCCGGCCTTGGCGATCGATCCGTTCTTCCCGACCTTCGGCAACAACGGCTACGACGTCCGCCACTACGACCTGACGTTCGACGTCGACGGCGCCACGCACCGGGTGAACGCCAAGGCCGTGCTGACGATCAAGGCCGAGACGGCACTGCAGCGGTTCACGCTGGACCTGTCCGGTCTCGACGTCACCAGCGTGAAGGTGAACGACGTCGCCGCCAAGTTCGACCGGCCACCCGGCAAGCTGCGGATCACGCCTGCGCGCCCGATCGCCAAGGGTGCCGTCTTCGGCGTGGCCATAGCCTATCGCGGCGTGCCGAAGACGATCGACGATCCGACCGTCTACCCGCCGCCACCCTACCCGCAGCTCGGCTGGACCAACTGGCAGAAGGTCTCCTACGTCGTCAGCGAGCCGGTCGGGGCCGGCACCTGGTATCCGGTCAACGACGAGCCCACGGACAAGGCCAGCTACAAGGTCACGGTGACGGTCGACAAGCCGTACAAGGCGGTCAGCAACGGCGCGCTCAGGGCCGTGGTCGATCTCGGCGGCAAGCGCCGCTTCGTCTGGGAGCAGCGGCAGCCCATGGCGAGCTACCTCGCCATCGTCGACGTCGACCGCTTCGAGCTCGACCAGCGGCAGGCGAGCAACGGCATCGTCATCCGCACCTACCGGACGGCGGACACGCCGCGGGACTCGCTGCAGGCGCTCTACCGGACGCCGGCGATGATGGCCTATTTCGAGAAGTTCGTCGGCTCCTACCCGTTCGACGCTTACGGCGCCGTGCTGGTGGGCGACCCGGACCTCTACTACGCGCTCGAGACACAGGCCATGTCGACCTTCCAGAAGGATTATGTCGACGAGGCCACCGTCGCGCACGAGCTGGCGCACCAGTGGTTCGGCGACGCGGTCACCGTGGCCGAATGGCGCGATCTGTGGCTCGCCGAGGGCTTCGCCACCTATCTCGAATTCATGTGGGAATACCGGGCCAGCCGTGCGGCGCTCGACGATGCGTTCAACCGGCTCTACGCCTACGTGGTGCGCAACAAGGTCGGTCCCGCCGTCGTCAGCGTCCCGCAGGACATTTTCGCGGACAACACCTACTACCGTGGCTCCCTCACCCTGCAGGCGCTACGGCTCGAGGTGGGCGACAAGGCGTTCTTCGCGACGCTGAAGTCGTTCTATCTCAAGTACCGCTACGGCAACGCGACCTCCGCCGACTTCATCGACGTCGCCGTCAAGGTGAGCGGCGAGCCCAGCGTGCGGAGCCTGCTGCATGCTTGGCTGTACGACGAGGAAGTACCGGCATTGCCGGGTGCGACCGCGACGGCCATGGCCGAGGCCGGCGCGCCACCGCGGCTCGGCATCGGCGTGCGCCGCCACTGAGCCGAGCCGGGCGCTGCGGGCGGCTCAGCTCTCCCGCAGCGCCCGGCGGAAGCTCTGCCGGAGCGGATCGGTCAGGTAGTCGAGCAGGGTCCGCTCGCCGGTGAGGATCAGCGCCTCGGCCGGCATGCCGGCGGTCAGGTGGACGTCGGGTGTGCGCGCGCGCACCGCCGCCATGTCGACGACGATCTGGGCCGTGTAGTACGACTCGCCGGTCTTCGGATCGACGAGCCGGTCGCCCGAGACCTGCCTGACCTCGCCGCGCACGCGCGGCATGTGCCGCGTCCGGTATGCCAGGAGATGGACGTCGGCTTCGAGGCCGGGATGGACGACGTCGATGTCCTTGGGCGAGATGCGCGCCTCGATCACCAAGGGCTCGTCGCGCGGCACGAGGCTCATCAGCACCTCGCCCGGCTGGACGACACCGCCCGGCGTGTGGATGCGCAGATCGACGATCTCGCCCGCGGCCGGCGCACGAATCAGGGTCCGGTCGAGCTGGTCGCGGGTGGTGGTGGCCACTGCCGCGAGCCGGTTGACCGCCACCTGGACGTCGGCCAGCTGCAACGCGATCTCACCCAGATGGCTGCTGGCGAGCGCTGTCTGCTCGGCCTCGGTGGCATTGATCAGCTCGCGGGTCCGCTCGAGATTGCCGAGCAGCTCGATCCGCTGGCCCTCGAGGGCGGCGCGGACGCGCAAGAGCTCGAGCAGCCGCGGTTTGCGCTCGAGGCCCTTGAGCAGCAGGTCGTCCACGGTTTCGACCTGCTGCGCGATCAGCCGCGCCTGCTCGTCAAGACTGGCAAGCCCGCCCTCGAAGGCGGCGACGTCGCTTCTGGCCTGGGCGATGCGCCGGTCGCGGATCGCGAGCTGGTCGGCCAGGGCCCGACGCTGGCTCGCCAGCGCCGCGGTTTCGGCATGCAGCAGTGCGGCAACAGCCGGATCGATGTCCGCCCGGGCGACGAGGTCGGCGGGGAAAGCCGGCTCGGCTGCCCCGCTCTGCTGGGCGGCGAGCCGTGCCGCGCGTGCCTGGGCACTGGCGAGTTCCGCCATGGCGCTCGTGTAGGCGGCACGGGCGCGCGTGTCGTCGAGCGCGACGAGCACGTCGCCACGCGCCACACGATCGCCATCGCGGACGCGAATCTCGGCGACGATGCCGCCCTCGAGATGCTGGATGGTCTTGCGATAGCCGTCCGGGGCCACGATGGCGGGAGCGATCGCAGCTCCGGACAGCGGCACCAGCGCGACCCAGCTGCCAAGGCCACCGAAGAACGCCAGCGCCACGACGGCCGCGACGAGCGCGGGCCCTTTGCAGCTCGCGGCCTGCTCGGCCGACTCGGGGAGGGGCGAAGGTTGCACCGCGGCAGACATTAGGCCGCTTTCGCCGGGTGCACGATCTCGCGCAAGACGGTCTCGCGTGGTCCGATGCGCTCGATGCTGCCGTTGTCGAGCACCAGGATGCGATCGGCGTGGCGAAGGATGTTCAGGCGGTGGGTCACCAGGAGAACGGTCGCTCGCCGGGCTTTCAGGCCGTCCAGCGCCGTAGCCAGCGCGTGCTCGCCGGTGCCGTCGAGATGCGCGTTGGGCTCGTCGAGCACGACGAGCCGCGGGTCACCGAACAGTGCACGGGCCAGGCCCAGTCGCTGTCGCTGGCCAGCCGAAAGCGGCGCCCCGTCGTTCCCGAGCGGGGTGTCGTAGCCCTGCGGCAGGCCGAGAATGAACTCGTGCACGCCGGCGGCCCTGGCGGCGGCGACGACCCGTTCGGCGTCCGGCTCGGGCGCCATCCGGGCAATGTTCTCCGCGACCGTTCCACGGAACAGGCCCGGGCTTTGCGGCAGGTAGCCGATATGGCGCCCCAGCGTGGCCCGGCTCTGCGTGGCGATGTCGACGCCGTCCAGCCGGATCACGCCGGAAGAAGGGAGTAGCGCACCCACGATCAGCCGGCACAGCGTGCTTTTCCCGGCACCCGACGGACCGACCACGCCGAGCAGCTCGCCCGTCGGGACGGTGAGGCTGCTCGATCGCACGAGCACCCGTTCCTCGACGGCGTAGGCGACCTGCTCCAGCGTCAGCAGGCCATCGGGCGCCGGCAGGGCGAGGCTCGGCCGGTCGGTGGGTGCGTGGTTCAGCAACGCCTGCAGGCGTTGCCAGCCCTCGTTGGCCTGGACCAGGGAGCGCCAGCCCGACAGCATCTGCTCGAGCGGGGCCAGCGCCCGCCCGAGCAGGATGGCGGCGGCGATCATGCCACCGCCGCTCAGCTCGCCGTCGAGCACGAGAAGTGCTCCCAGGGCCAGCGCCCCGGCCTGGATCAGCAGCCGGGCCGAGCGGGCGATCCCGGTGACCAGGCCGCCCCGCTCGGCGGCACGCTGCTGCAGGATCAAGAGGCGATCGTGCAGCCGGGCGAAGCGAGTCTGCAGGGCGGGCAGCAGGCCCATCGCCGCCACGACGTCGCGCTGCTGGCCGATCGCGTCGACCTGCTGCTGGAGCACGGGCGCCAGGTGACCGGCCTCCAGCAGCCGCTGCCGGGCCGCCAGGTCGCCCACGACCGCCAGCGCGGCCAGCCCGACCGCGCTGGCGAGCCCGAACCACCCCAGGGTCGGGTGCAGCAGCCAGACCAGGAACAGGGCCAGCGGCAGCCATGGGGCGTCGAACATGGCGGTCAATGCCGGGCCCGACAGGACGCCGCGCAGGCGGGTCAAGTCGCGCAGACCCTGGCCCGGATCGCCGGCAACCGCGCCTGCCGCCAGCAGCGATGCCGCGAGCCGCGTGCCGAGGCGGGTCGAGAGACGCGCCAATATGCTGGCGCGCAGCACTTCCAGCAGGCCGAGCACGAGCAGCGCCAGCAGCGTCATCGCCGCCAGGGCGGCCAAGGTCTCGCGGCTGCCGCTGCTGAGCACGCGGTCGTAGACCTGCAGGGAGAACAGCGGCACGGCCAGCATGAGCAGACCGATGCCGATGCTGATGGCCGCAGCCAGCGCCAGGGGCGACCGGGCTGCCTGGATCACCACCTGCCGAGGTGATCCGGGCGAATCATGCGCCGCCATCGGCTTCCTCCGTGATTGCGCCCGTCATTTGTCGCTTGACGCCTGCATGCACAACCGTCAACGCTCTGGAGATTGCGGTCGGCCGTGCGTATGGTGGAGTGCGCGACATGATCGCAGGCGTCGTGCCGGAGGGTGCCGGCGCAAGGTTTGTGCAGGATGGATCAAGTTGCGGGTGAGGTGTGTCCGTCAGGCTGCACTTGAATCCACACTTTCGTTGTCAAGTTGCGTTGCCGGCCAGCCAAGGCTGCTCTATGCCTGTCGGGTCTGGTGCCCCGCCAAGGAGCCACGCCACCCGTATGCGGATTCTTATCGTCAATTACGAGTATCCACCGTTGGGTGGTGGCGGCGGCGTCGCCACCCGCGACATCGCGGTGGAGCTTGCCAAGCGGCACGAGGTTGACGTCCTGACATCCATCGGGCCGGATCTGGCTCCGGTCGAGGTCTGCGATGGGGTGACGCTGTTCCGCGCGCCGGTGTTGGGTCGGACCAAGCGGTCGACGGCATCGATCCTGTCGATGCTGTCCTTCTGGCCGATCGGCATCCGGCATGGGCGACAGGTGACCGCCGGGCGCAGCTACGACGTGGTCAACAGCTGGTTCGCCGTTCCCAGCGGCCCCACCGGGATCCACTTGGCGCGGCATCTCGGCAGCCCGCACGTGCTGACGATGGCGGGCGGCGACATCTACGATCCGTCGAAATGGTACACGCCGGACAAGAACCCGATCCTGGGCGCGGCCGTGCGCCGGGTGCTGGCGGCATCGGACGCGCACGTCGCCGTGTCCAAGGACTTGGCCCGCCGGGCGCATTCGATCTACGGCTTTTCGGGGAACATCGACGTCATCTCGCTTGGGGCCGCCGCCCCCGAGTTCACGCCGGCGACCCGGGAAGAGCTCGGGTTGCGTCCCGACATCATCTACGTCGTCGCCGTCGGGCGCTTGGTGCGGCGCAAGAATCTGGCCCATCTGATCGACGCGCTGGGCCGGCTGGGGCGTGACGACGTCCACCTGCTCGTGGTCGGGGACGGGCCGGAGCAGGCGGCGCTGGCGGCACAGGCGCAGAGCCAGGGCCTGGGCGAGAAGGTGCAGTTCCGCGGCTACGTGGCCGACGAGACCAAGTACCAGCTGCTCGCTGCCGCCGACATCTTCGCCCTGCCGTCGATGCACGAGGCGTTCGGCCTCGTCTATCTCGAGGCCATGCACTGCGGGCTGCCGGTCATCGCCGCCAAGCCCGGCGGCCAGGAAGACTATCTCGACGATGGCCGGACGGGCTTCCTCGTTCCGGTGGACGATCCGGCAGAGCTGCTGAAGGCGCTGCAGCGGCTGGTCAATGACGGCGACCTGCGCGCCACGATCAGCGCCCATAACCGGTTGGTGGCCCAGCGCTTCACCACCGTCGCCACCGCCGCGCAGTACGAGCGCCTGTTCCAGCGGCTGACCCAGGGCGTGCCCGCGCGCGCTTGCGCCACGGCGTGACGCTAGGCGGCAGTCCCTTCGGCTACGGCAGCGGCTACATGATGCTGCCGAGATGTGTGGGTGGCCCGCCAGGGTCGGCCTGGGGTCGTGCCGACGACCGCGAGAGGAGCGAGCAATGACATCATTCGACGACGTCCAGACCGTGGCGCCTGACGTGTCGGTTGCGGCCGAGCCGTCGACCGCGCGGCCGCGGCGTCGCATGGCCGCCCGCCTGGAGCCGTTCGATTCCTATTGGCAGGCGCCCGCGGACGTCGACAAGGGCTACGCCAAGTTTGCCGCCTACTACCGCGCGAACTACCTGCCGCACTTGCCGGCCAACCGCAGCAGCCGCATCCTCGTGGTCAGCTGCGGGCCGGGCTATCTCGTGTCGCTGCTGCAGCAGGCCGGCTACGCCAACGTCGTCGGCATCGATTCCGACCCGGCGAAGATCGCCCATGCGCGCCGCCGGTCCCTGCCGTGCGACATATCGGAGGCCTTCGCGTTTCTGGAGCAGAACCGCGAGCCGTTCGACGTGATCATCCCCGAGCAGGAGCTCAACCATCTGACGCTGGACGAGCAGCTCGAGTTTCTGGGCCTGTGCCGGCGTAGCCTGAAGCCCGGCGGGCTGATGGTGGTCTACGGCCTCAACGGCGCCAATCCCCTGGTCGGGTCCGAGAACCTCGCCCACAACATCGACCATTTCAACACCTTCACGGACTACAGCCTGAAGCAGGTGCTGCAGCTCGCCGGCTTCGAGCGGATCAAGGTGATGCCGCTGAAGCTGTACGTGTTCTGGAAGAATCCGCTGAACTATGTCGGGCTCGCGGTGACCTCGGTGCTCGAGCTGTTTTTCCGCGCCTGCTTCGTGCTTTACGGCAAGGATGTGAAGATCCTGACCAAGAAGCTGGCCGCGGTCTGTCACAACCCCGGGTGAGTCGGCCGTCGCGTCCCACCCCAGCTGCCGAGTTGTCGATGCAACGCGACCTTCCCGCCCTCGAGCGCACCGAGTTCGACCTCGTCGTCATCGGCGGCGGCATGTTCGGTGCGGCAACGGCACTCGATGCGGCCCAGCGCGGCCTGAAGGTGGCGCTGATCGAGCGCGCCGACTTCGCCGGGGCGACCTCGGCGCACTCGTTCAAGATGATCCATGGCGGCATCCGTTACCTGCAGCATGCCGACGTGGCCCGGGTGCGCCACTCGGCCCGGGCTCGGGCCACGTTCCTGCGCGTGGCGCCGCATCTGGTGCATCCGCTGCCGATCGTCGTCCCGACCTATGGCCTGGGCATGAAGGGCAAGGCCGTGCTGCGGGCCGGCATGGGGGCGTACGATCTGCTGACCCTCGACCGCAATCGCGGCATTCCCGACCCGACCCGCCGGATACCGAACGGCCGGGCCATCGGCCGCGAGGAAACCTTGCGGCGCTTTCCGGGACTCGATCCGGACGGGCTGACCGGTGCCGGGATCTTCTGTGACGGTCAGATGTACAATCCACCGCGGCTGGTGCTGGCGTTCGTGCAGAGCGCCGCTGCCGCCGGTGCGGCGTGCGCCAACCATGTCGAGGTCACCGGCCTGATCGAGCGCGAGGGACGTGTCCAGGGTGTGGCCGCCCGGGACGTGCTGACCGGCGACCGGCTGCAGGTCCGCAGCAGGTTCGTGCTGAACGCCGCCGGCCCTTATGCCGAGCGCCTGCTCGCGCGCAGCCTCGGCCGCGGGTTGACTCCGCCGACCCCGTTCTCGCGCGACGCCTACTTCATCGTGCGCCGGCCGCTGATCGAGGGCGACTGGGCCCTGACCGTGCCTTCGGTGACCAGCGACCCCGACGCCCTGCTCAGCCGCGGCGGCCGCCATCTGTTTCTCGCGCCATGGCACGGGGCCACGCTGGTCGGCGTCTGGCACAAGGTCTACCAGGGCGAGCCCGACGCCTACGCGGTGAGCGAGAACGAGCTCGCGAGCTGGATCGACGAGATCAACCTCGCCTATGGCGGTCTCGACCTGACCCTGGACGACGTCAGCCTGACCAGCGCCGGGCTGATCCCGTTCGGCGAGAACGATCCCGATGCCGCCCATCTGAAGTTCGCGCACCGCTCGCGGATCGTCGATCACGCCGAGGAACGCGGCCTCGCCGGGCTGCTGACCTTGATCGGGGTCCGCTACACCACCGGCCCGGTCGAGGCGGTCGAGGCGATCGATCTGGTCTGCCGCCGGCTCGGCCGGTCGGCGCCGGCGTCGCGGCTCGAGGTCACGCCGGTCCACGGCGGCGACTTCGCGGATTTCGAGGCGCTCGTGCGCGATTGCCTCGAGCGGGGTGCGGGCAGGATCGGTCCGGAGCTGGCCAGGGCGCTTGCCCACCGGCACGGCACGGCCGCGACCGTGCTGCTGGACATGGTCGCGCGGAACCCGGACGAGGCTCAGGTTTTGGGCGAGGGCTTGGCGCTCGCGGCCGAGATCACCTACGCCGCCACGCACGAGATGGCCATGACCCTGGCCGATGCGCTGTTCCGGCGGACCGATCTCTGCACCCTCGGCCATCCGGGCGAAGCTGCCCTGCGGGCGGCGGCGCGGGTCATGGGCCGGACCATGGGCTGGACCGAGGCGCGCTGCCAGATCGAGCTCGACGACGTGCGGCGGCGCTTGCGGCGTGCGCTCGCTGGCCGCGCTCTGCTGGCCGATGCGGCACCGGAGCACGCTGCTGTTGCATAGTTGCGACGGTCTCGAGCCAGTTTACCGGATGGGATTGATCCTACAAGCTCTCCCAGTATGCTGCGATGCCAGAGCGCATTGCCCGAGCGCACGCGCCATGCCACATATCATGCTCTAAGCTGGCGTGGTGCTGGCAGGACTCTATGTCATAAACGCAGCAGACCGCCGATTGGCTGCCCTCATCGGGGGGCAGGAAATTCGTGCGTAGCAGGTCGGACCTTATGCGGACACAGACGTATCCCTTGCAGGCCAGTGACGCCTCCGCCGAGCGAATGGTTTTCGGCGAGGACACGACCATCGACCTGATGGACGTACTCGGCATGTTACGGCGCCGCAAGTGGCTCATCATGTTGGTGACCGCCCTGGGCACAGTTGCCGCAGCTCTGCTGGGTCTCGTGATCACGCCGACCTACACCGCGAAGTCGGCCGTCCTGGTCGACCCGCGCCAGCTCCAGCTCGGCAACATCGAGCAGGTGCTGCAGGGCCTGACGGTGAACACCTCGACCATCGCGACCCAGATCGGCATGCTGCAGTCCGAGACCTTCCAGGCCTCGGTGATGGACGATCTGCATCTGTTCGACGATCCCGAGTTCAATCCGGCTCTGCGGCCGCAGCCCCCGGCGGCGGTGGCGGCGCTGCCGACCTTCCTGCAGCCGGTCGGCCAGGTGCTCAGCTACCTGCCCAGCGAGTGGCTGATCGCCACCGGGCTCGCGAGCCAGAACGAGCCGGTGCTGGAGAGTCAGGCGCCGGGCATCGTGCGCGAGAAGACGATCGACAACTTCGCCAAGAATCTCGCGTTCTTGAGCGATGGTCAGTCCTACCTGATCCAGATCAGCTTCACGTCCGAGGATCCCGACAAGGCGGCCGTCGTCGCCAACCGGGTCGCCGAGATGTACATCCAGGACCAGATCAACGGTAAGCTCGGTGCCACCGACAAGGCCTCCGGCTGGCTCGAGCAGCGGCTGAACGAGCTGCGCGCCAACGTGCAGAACTCCGACGAGGCCGTGCAGAAGTTCAAGGTCGAGCACAACATCGTCGAGGCCGGCGGCAGCACGCTGACCGACCAGGAGCTGGGCGATCTCAACCGCGAGCTGGTGACCGCGCAGGCCGATCTGGCCGCGAAGCAGTCGAAGCTGCGCATCATCAAGGATATGGGCAGCTCGGCGGCCGCGTTGCAGTCCGTGGGCGACGTCACCGCCTCGCCATTGATCCTGCAGCTGCGGCAGCAACAGGTCGAGCTCGAGCGGCAGGAAGCGCAGCTCCGCACACTGTATGGCGACCGTCATCCGCTGATGGTCCAACTCAAGGACGAGAAGGCCAAGGTCGCGGCCGGTATCCACGACGAGGTCACCCGCGTCACCCGCACGCTGGAGAACGACGTCAAGGTGGCGTCGGTCCAGGTGGCGTCGGTCCAGACCGCCCTGGACAAGCTGAAGAATCGCAGCGCCGAGGATCGGGCCGCGGACGTGCAGCTGCAGGAGCTGGAGCGGGTGGCCACCGCCAACCGCACGCTGTACGAGCAGTTGCTCGCCCGCTTCAACGAAACCCAGGACCAGCAGGGCATCGTCGAAGCCGACGCGCGGGTCGTGGCCAAGGCCACGCCGCCGGCGGTGCCCAGCTCGCCCGGTCCCAAGCTGTTCGCCGCGGCCGGTTTCACCGTCTCCTTCCTGCTCGGCTCGCTGCTGGCCATTCTGCTCGAGCGTCTCGACCGCGGCCTGCGCAGCGCGCGCGAGGTCGAGGCGGCGCTCGGGCTGACCACGCTGGGCCTCGTGCCGCGGGTCGACCGGCTGCGCCGCAAGCAGCGCCCGCACCAGTATCTGCGCGAGAAGCCGCTCTCGTCCTATGCCGAGGCGATCCGCGGCGTGCTCACCGCGCTCAAGCTGTCGAACCCGCAGAGCCCGCCACGCGTGCTGCTGGTCACCTCGTCCCTGCCCGAGGAAGGCAAGACCACCTTCGCGGTCAGCCTGGCCTCGCTCGTGGCCCGCTCGCAGAAGCGCGTGCTCCTGATCGATCTCGACCTGCGCCATCCGAGCGTGCATCGCGAACTCGGCTGGCAGGTGTCGGCCGGCCTCGTCGAGTACATGGCCGGCGAGCGGACACTGCAGGAGGTGATCCACAACGATCTCGAGACGGGGCTGCACTTCCTGCCGGTGAAGGCGCACACCACCACGCCGACGGATCTGCTCGAGAGCGACAAGATGCGCGAGCTTCTGCAGGTGTGCCGCGAGAACTACGATCTGGTGGTGCTCGACTCGGCGCCGGTCGCCAGCGTCAACGACACCAAGATCGCGGCCGGGCTCGCCGATCGGGTCGTGTTCATCGTGCGCTGGGGCAAGACGATCGAGAGTGCGGCCCGGGACAGCCTGCGCTCGCTGCGTGAGGCCGGGATCGAGCCGGCTGGCGCCGTGCTGGCGCAGATCGATCTGCGCAAGCACGCCCAGTACCGGTACGGCGACATCGGCCAGTACTACACCCGCAGCCGCCGCTACTACGTGAACTGAGGCGGGCTAGTCCCGCCAGACGAAGGCAAGCTGCCGCAGCTTGATGTCGGCGAGGGTCACGATGCCCTCGCCGGCAGGTTCGCCACCCAGCCGCGCATAGAAGTGCCGGGCTTCGTTGTCGGCGAGGACCCAGGCCAGCATGCCGCGATGGCCGCAGCGGGCCAGCTCATAGTGGCATGCATCGAACAAAGCGCGTCCGATGCCACGACCGTGGCTGCTGCGCAGGAGGTAGAGCAGGTACAGCTCGCCGCCGACGTCCCGGCGCCCGCGTGCCGGGCCGCCACTGCCATAGCCGACCACGCGCTCTTCCCACTCGGCGACGAAGGCCCAGCCGCCATGGGCCAGGGTCCGACGCCACAGGCGCTCCTGTCCGGCCAGATTGAGCTGGTCGAGATAAAAGCTCGGGATGATGCCGCGATAGGCCTCGCGCCAGCTCTGCACATGGACCCGGGCGAGCGCGGCGGCATCCGTGCTGCGCGCCCGGCGGATGACCAGGGCATCATTGCGTTGCGGCGCGACGAACGGCATCGGTGCACGTCTCCGGCGATTGATCTCGAGATCACACCAAGCGTGGCCGGGGTCAACTCGTCGCCGCAGCGGCGGTGACCGTCTCGATCAGGACCTTGTCGATCCGCCGCTGGTCGAGATCGACGACCTCGAAGCGCAGGCCGTCGCGGACGAACGAGTCGCCGACCGCGGGCATGCGGCCCAGCTCCCACAGAATGAACCCGGCGAGCGTGGTGTAGCTGTCGGCCCGGCCGAGCGTGCTCCTGCCCAGCAGACGCTCGACGCGGTGGACCGCCATCCGCCCGTCCACCAGCCAGGACCCGTTCGTGCGGCGGACCGCCTCGGCCGGCTCTTCCGCCGTCTGCTCGTACAGCTCGCCGGCGATGGCGCTCAGGAGGTCGGCCGGGGTGGCGATGCCCTCCACGGCACCGTACTCGTCGAGGACCACGGCGAGCTGACCGGGATGGCGGCGGAACAGCTCGATCAGGCGGACCACGGGCGTACGCTCGGGCACCATCAGCGGGGGGTCGGCAAGCGCGACGAGATCGAGCGGCTCGCCGCCGAGCAGCGCTTCGACCAGGCGGCGCAGATGCACGACACCGACGACCTCGCCGAGCTCGCCGCGGCAGAGCGGGTAGCGCGCATGGTTCCCGGCGGCGACCGCCCGCCGTACCTCGTCCGCCCCGTCACCGACGTGCAGCCAAACGATGTCGACCCGGGGCGTCATGATCGACCGCACCGAGCGGTCGGCGATCTGCATGACGCCCTCGATCATCTCGTGCTCGACCGGCTGCATCACGCCGGCACGGGCACCCTCGGCCAGCATCGACCTGATCTCGTCGGCGGTGACCGTCACCTCGCGCCGCTCGGCGATGCCCAGAAGCCGCAGCACGGCGTTGGTGGAGACCCGCAGGAGCCACACCACCGGCCCGCCGAGCTTGGCCACCAGCGTCAGCGGCGCCGCGACCCGGCAGGCGATGCGCTCGGGGTCGGTCAGCGCCAGCCGCTTCGGCACCAGCTCGCCGATGATCAACGACAGGTAGGTGACCAGCACGACGATGCCGGTGAACGCCACGGTGTCGGCCAGGCGCGGGGCCAGGCCGAACGATGTCAGCAGCGTCGCCAGATGGCCGCCCAGCGTCGCGCCGCCATAGGCTCCGGCGAGAATGCCCACCAGCGTGATGCCGACCTGGACGGTCGACAGAAAGCCGGTCGGGTCGTCGACCAGCCGCAGCGCCGCGGATGCGCCACGCTGGCCTTGGGCGGCCAGCTGCTCCAGCCGGCCCCGCCGCGACGACATCATCGCCAGCTCCGACATGGCCAGGGCTCCGTTCAGCAGCATCAGCCCGAGGATCAGCGCGATTTCGACGAGAACGGTCACGGTCGATCCCTCGGTGGCTCGGCATCGCTCGGGTGGCGGCCGGACGGCAGCGGCAGCCCGAGCACCGTCCGCACCGCCAGAAGGCTCAGCGAGCCGACGGCGAGAACGCAGCGGCCGGCGAAGCGCAGGCCCGGCAGCACCAGATGCAGCATCAGTTCGGCATAGAGCAGCAGCGCCACGACACCGCCGAGCAGCGCCAAGGCCAGCTCCGCCGCCGATGTGGTGACCGCCAGCGTGGGTAGGGCGGACAGACAGCCGAGCACCGCGGCCGCGATGCGCAGCTGCAACGGGCGGGTCAGCAGCAGCGCCAAGGCCAGGACGATGGCCGGCGCCATCGGGTTGCCGAAGGCGTCGGCGAAGGCGGCAAGCGCCGTGAACACGAGCGTTCCTGAACATGCGGTGAACGATCGTCCATCGAGATAGGCGATCTTGCCCGGATTGGCGAGCCCAAGCCTGCCTATGGCCGGTCGGAGCCGGCAGTGACGGCGGCCACGACCAACAGCGTGCCGCGCGCGCCGACAACGCGCACCCGGGTCCCCGCCGGCAGCTCGGGACCGGTGGCGAGCCACGTCGAATCGGCGAGGCGCACCCGTCCGTGGCCGGGTCCGATCGGCGCGATCAGCACGGCCTCCGATCCGACCATGGCCAGCGCCCGATTGTTCAGGCCGTTCGCCGCTTCGGCTCGCGGTCGGCGCTTCTGCCAGGCGAACCACGCCCCGACGCTGGCGACCGCGAGGCCGGCGAAGATCAGCACCTGCGCCTGCCAGGCGAGCTGCGGGACGAGCCAGAGCAGCAGACCGGTGGCGCCGGCGGCCACGGCGAGCCAGATGAAGACGAAGCCCGGCGTGAACACCTCGATCAGCAGGAGGGCGCTGCCCAGAACCAGCCAATGCCAGAAGGTGAAGCTCACGTCGGCGGCCGATCCCACGGCTTGGCCGGCTCGGCGGCGCGTGCCTGCCCACCCAGCGCCTCGCGCGCCAGCTCGGCGATGCCGGCGAGCGAGCCCAGGGCGGCCGTGGCCTCGAGCGGCAGGATCAGGGTCTTCTGGTTCGGGCTGGCGGCGAAGCCCGCCAGGGCGTCGAGATACTTCTGGGCGATGAAGTAGTTGGCGGCCTGCAGATTGCCCTCGTTGAGGGCCTTGGAGAGCATCGTCGCGGCGGCGGCCTCGGCCTGCGCCAGACGTTCGCGCGCCTCCGCGTCGCGGAAGGCCGCCTCCTTGCGCCCTTCGGCCTGCATGATCGCCGCCTGCTTCTCGCCGTCCGCCTTGAGGATGGCGGCGGCCTTCTCGCCTTCCGCCTGGAGCACGACGGCGCGCTTGTCGCGCTCGGCCTTCATCTGCCGGCCCATCGATTCGACGAGATCCTGTGGCGGCGTGATGTTCTTGATCTCGATCCGGGTGACCTTGACCCCCCAGGGCGTGGTCGCTTCGTCGACGACCTGCAGCAGACGGACGTTGATCTCGTCGCGCTTGGACAGCAGCTCGTCGAGATCCATCGAGCCCATCACGGTGCGGATGTTGGTCGTGGTCAGGTTCAAGATCGCATTGTCGAGCCCGCTCACCTCGTAGGCGGCCTTCGCCGAATCCAGCACCTGGTAGAAGACCACCCCGTCGACCTTGATCATGGCGTTGTCGCGGGTGATCACCTCCTGCTCCGGCACGTCGAGGACCTGCTCCATGACGTTCAGGCGCATGCCGATCCGGTCGATGAACGGGATGATCAGGTTCAGCCCGGGCCGCAGCGTGCGCGTGTAGCGCCCGAAGCGCTCGACGGTGAACTCACGGCCCTGCGGCACGGAGCGGACGCCCATGAACACCAGGACCAGGGCGAGCAACAGGATGATCACGACGAACGCCGTGGAGCCACTCAACAGCTCGTCAACCATGGGATCTCCCGCCATTGTGGCCGCCGGTGCCGCGACAGGGCGGCCCGTTCCGGCTAGATGGACAGCGCCTGCGACCCAAGCGACCAGCTGACGAGCTGTGGATGCTACAGGCTTCCTGCGCCCTGCGGTAGCAGCACGCACCGACCGACCGGAGGACGACGCCTTGCTGAGGCGCCTTTACGACTGGATCATGACGCTCGCGGCAGGACCGCACGCCACCCGCGCGCTGGCGATCGTGGCCTTTCTGGAAAGCTCGATCTTCCCCATTCCGCCCGATGCGATGCTGGTGCCGATGACCCTGGCGCAGCCGCGGCGCGCCTGGCAGTTCGCGGCCATCGCCACCGCGGCATCGGTGGTGGGCGGCCTTGCCGGCTATGCCATCGGCTACTTTCTCTACGAGACGTTGGGCCAGTGGATCATCCAGGTCTATGGGCTCGGCGACAAGTTCGGCGAGTTCCAGCAGACCTGGAACGAATGGGGCGTGTGGATCATCCTGATCAAGGGCCTGACGCCGATTCCCTACAAGCTCGTGACGATCGCCAGCGGCTTGGCCAAGTTCAATCTGGGAGCGTTCATCATCGCTTCGATCGTCACCCGCGGCGCCCGCTTCTTCCTGCTGGCGGCACTGCTGCGCATGTTCGGCGCGCCGATCCGTGATTTCATCGAGAAGCGGCTGACCCTGGTGACGACGGGATTCGCCGGCGCCATCGTGCTGGGCTTCGTGGCCCTGCATTACCTGTGAGGTAGCTCGATGCATGCATCCGAGAGGCGTTGGCTGCTCCTGCTGGCCGTGGCGGCGGGTGCGGCGCTGGCCGGCGCGCTGGCCCTGCAATTCGTCGGCGGCTTCGCGCCGTGCCATCTGTGCATCCTCGAGCGCTACCCCTATCTCGTCGTGCTGGCCGCCTGCGGCGCGGGCGCGCTGCTCGGCCGGCCCAAGCTCGCGTTGGCCGTGGCCGCCGTCGCCATGGCCGTCGATGTCGGCCTCGCCACCTACCATGTCGGCGTCGAGCAGGGCTGGTTCGCCCTGCCGGAAAGCTGCCTCGCGGCCGGGCGCGCCACCTCGCTCGACGATCTGCGCGCGCAGCTTGCCGCGGCGCCGGCTCGCTGCGATGAGGTGCCGCTCACGGTGCTCGGGCTGTCGCTGGCCGCGTGGAACGGCGTCTATGCGGCGCTGCTGCTGGTGGCGGCCCTGGCCGGGCTGCGGCGCAGTTTCAGCAGCTGAACAGGACGGCCAGATGCGCGTCGCGCATCACCTCGCGCGTGGCGCCACCGAGCACGATCTCGCGTAGCCGCGAGTGGCCGTAGGCGCCCATGACCAGCAGGTCGGCACCTGCGCTGCGCACCGCACCCAACAGCGTGGCTCCGGTGCCGCCGTGGGCGGGCTCGATCTGCTCGACCTTGGCGGCGACCCCGTGACGCTTGAGCAGCGTGGTCACGGTATCGAGGCTGGTACCGGCATCCTCGCCGGCCGCCACCACCGTCACCGTCTCGGCCGTCGTCAGGAACGGCAAGGCATCCTTCACCGCCCGCGCCGCCTCGCGCGAGCCGTTCCACGCCACCAGCACGTGCCGGCCCACCGCGTCGCCGAGGCCTTCGCGCGGCAGCATCAGCACCGGTCCGCCGGCACTGAGGATCACGTGGTGGATCGGCTGCGGGGCGAGCGCGTCGATGCCGTGACCGGCCGGCTGCGCCATGACGGTGAGATCGACGCCACGCGCCGTCTCGGCGATGATGTCGCCCGGATCGCCCTCCTCGTACAGGTCGCGCACCGCCATCCTGGCCGGATCGCAGAGCCGCCGGAAGGCCGCCTCAACCCGCTCGCGTACCAGGCGATTGGCTTCGCGCTGCGCCTCGAAGATCTCCGGCCCGACATAGGCCGCGCCCTCGCCGAAACCCACCGGTACGAACGGCGGCGGCGAGACGTGGATCCCGACCAGCTCGGCATCGAAGCGGACGGCCAGCTTCCGCGCGCTCTCGGTTCGCGCATCACCCTGCGCATCGTCCACAAGCTCAAGCAGAATTGTACGATAGGCCATGTTCGCCTCCGCGCCGCATCGATCGACGCCCTCGCGGCTTTATGGCCGACGCCCCGAGCGCGTTCAAGCGCTCTCGTCGCGACATTCGCGCAGTAGTTGTAAACCGCTCAGGCAGCGTCCGAGCGTGGTGAGCCAGCACAAGAGCGCAAAAATCCCGGCCAGGAGCGCGAACCGATCCGGCATCAGGCAGGCGAGGGCCATGAACAAGATCGTCTCGCTGCCCTCGGTCAGGCCGCCCAGATAATAGAGCGACTTCCGGCCACGCCGATCGGTGGCAAGGCCGCGCTTGGCGGCCATGATGGCGAAGGCCAGGAACGACGAGCCGGTGCCGACAAAGGCAAACAGCAGCAAGGCCGCCGCGAGCGCATTCCGCTCCGGATCGGCCACGGCGAACGCGAACACGATGCCGGCATAGAAGATGAAGTCGAGCACGATGTCCAAGAAGCCGCCGAGATCGGTCGCGCGCGACTGCCGTGCCACCGCCCCGTCCAGACCGTCGGCGGCGCGGTTGACCAGGAGGAGCGCAAGGCCGGCAAGATAGGCCTCGCGCATGATCGCGAGCATGGCCAGCAGACCGAAGACGAAGCCGACGATGGTGACCGTGTCGGCGTCAACGCCCCGGACGGCGAGCCATCGACCCGCCCGGTCCAGGGGCGGGTCGATCAGCCGCCGCAACCTCGCATCCAGCATCAGCGGGCGACGTGGCCCGATGCGACGGCAGCTCTCACCCTGGGCGCTGCTGGCGGGGTGGCCCCAACGTCACCACGCGCTCCGAGGGTGGCTCGGCATCGGCGGTCGGTGGCGCCGTGGTGGCCGGCGGCGTGGCGGCCGACGTGGTCGCCGACAGCTCGCGCCGCTGCATCCGCCGGGCGGAAAGGACGCTGAACGGGATGCTGAACAGGTAGATCAGGGCGATGATGGACAAAGTGAGCCAGCTCTCGACCACGAGACCGGCGATCACGGCCGAGGCCAGCACCAGCGTCGGCAGCACCATCTCGGGCTTGACGCGGATCCGCTTGATCGAGAAGGTCGGCACCCGGCTCACCATCATCACCGCGACGAACACGACGAAGACGGCATTCAGCAGCCAGTTCCTGGTCCAGTCGTCGCCGAGCACGAACGACATGATCATCGGGGTCAGCGCCAGGCCCGCAGCCGCCGGTGCGGGGATGCCGGTGAAGAAATGGTGCATCCAGCGCGGCCGGTCGGCCGCCTCGAGCTCGGTGTTGAAGCGGGCCAGCCGCAGCGCGCAGCAGGTGGCGAACAGCATGGCCAGCGCCCAGCCGATGCCGCGCACGTCATGCAGCACCCAGAGATAGGTGAGGATGGCGGGGGCGACGCCGAAGCTCAGGAAATCGGCGAGGCTGTCGAGCTCGGCGCCGAGCTTGCTGGTCAGGTTCAGCATCCGTGCCGACCGCCCGTCCAGGCCGTCCAGCACGACCGCGGCGCCGATCAGGGTCACCGCGAGTTCGTAGCGGCCGTCGAGCGCGTAGCGGATGCCGGTGAGCCCTGCGCACAGGCCGAGGATGGTGAGGATGTTCGGCACGAGATGCAGCAGCGGCAGGGCCGAGATGCGGACGGGACGACGGCGAGGGCGCAACATCATCAGCTGGCGCCTCCCTGGCGACGGGGTTGGTTGCCGAAAAGATCGGCCAAGACGGTCTCGCCCGCAACGGCTCTTTGCCCGACGAGCGCCAGCGGCTCGATACCTTCCGGCAGATAGACGTCGCAGCGGCTGCCGAAGCGGATCAGGCCCACGCGCTGGCCGGCACTCACGGCCGTGCCTTCCGTGACGAACGGGACGATCCGGCGCGCGACCAGCCCGGCGATCTGCACCAGCCCGATGTCCCGCCCGCTGGCCGTCCGGATCTTCCAAGACTGCCGCTCGTTCTCGTCCGAGGCCTTGTCCAGCGAGGCGTTGAGGAACTTCCCGGCATGATAAGCGCGGCGGACCACCGTGCCCACGGCCGGGGTTCGGTTCACGTGCACGTCGAACACGTTCATGAAAATCCCGACGCAGGGCAGTGGGGCCGAGCCCAGCTCAAGCTCGGGCGGCGGCACGCGCGCGGAGGTGGTCACCACCACGCCATCCGCCGGGCTCACGATCAGCGCCGGGTCGTCCGGGGTCACCCGCGGCGGGTCACGAAAGAAATAGGCGCACCAAGCGGTGGCGAGCAGCCCCAGCCAGAACAACGGCTGCCAGAGCAGGCCGAGCAGGATGGCGACCAGCAGGAACGCCGCGATGAACGGCCAACCCGCACGATGGATGGGGGGAAGGACGGAGCTGAACGATCCTGGCGCTGCCATGCTGTCGACCCATGTGGTGGCGGACTCACGCCCGGTAGAACACGGCGTCGAGCTGGACCTGACGGCCGAGCGCACGTGAGAAGTACCCGGGGATCAACAGATAGGGAGCGAAGCCGCGTCGCGCGAGGTCTTCGATCAGCTCGAGCCAAGATCGTTCGCCGGCATAGAGCGGCAACAGGGCCAGCTCGAGCTGCAGGCCCCGTATGTGCTCCCACACCCCGTCCAGGCCCGCGAGCACGGCGGGCTCCGCACCCTGGACATCGACCTTGACGAACAGCCGTCGCCAGGGTCGGTCGCGCAGCAGGCCGTCGAGGCGCCGCTGGGGCACGACGATCCGCCGCACGACCGCCGAGGTCGGCGAGATGCCACGCAGCAGATCCGACTGGGGCAAGGTCGAGCTCATGTCGCTCTCGGCCGAGACCTCGAGCTCGATGTCGCCGTCGGTGGCACCCACGGCCATGGCGGGCGCCACTTCCCAGGCCGCATCGGCCACGGCCCGCGCGAGGAGCGTACGATGAATCTCGGGGATCGGCTCGATCGACAGGATCGGGCCCGACCAGCCGGCGGCACGCAGGCGCCCGGCGAACTGGCCGACATTGGCGCCGACATCGATCACCGCGTCGACCTCCTGCCGCAACAGCGTGTACGCGAGCTGCGCGTCGAGCTCCTTGAGCTTGGCCTTGCCGGGCAGTTCGCCGCTCATCGCTCCTCGCTGAGGCCGAACACCTCCAGCGGATCGTCGACCCCGCGCAGCGGGAAGCGGCCGAGCGTGGTCAGGAACTCGGCGCCGCAGCCGCAGCGCAGCGCGAACGGTGCCGAGAGCAGGACCTGGCGGCGGAGCTCCTTGGTCAGCGTCTGCAGGCGGGAGGTCACGTTGACCGCCGGGCCGATCACGGTGAAATCGAGTCGGGTCGCGGTGCCGATATTGCCGTACATCACGTCGCCGACGTGCAGCGCCAAGCCGAAGCCGAGCTCGAACGAGCCTCGCTCGATACGCTTGCGGTTCAGCTCGCGCATGCCGTGGCGCGCCTCGATCGCCGCCTGCAGCGCCTCGTTGCAGGCCTCGGGCCGGTCCAGGCGGAAAATGGCCAGCATCCCGTCGCCGACGAACTTCAGCACCTCGCCACCGTGCTTCTCGACCGGGGCGGCCATGACGTCGAAATACTCGTTCAGCCAGCCGATCACGTCGTCGCGCGGCCACTGCTCGGAAATCCGGGTGAAGCCACGCAGGTCGCAATTCCAGATCGCCGCCCCGACCGTCATGCCGCTGCCGCGCCGGATGTCACCGGCGAGGATGCGCTCGCCGGCATGCTTGCCGACATAGGTGTTGAGCAGGTTCTTGGTGATGCGTCGGTTGGAGCGGATCTCGACCGCGGTCGCGAGAAGCGGCAGGAGGTCGTTGATCTCGACCAGATCGTCGGTGGAGAAGCCGCCCGGCCGGTCCGTGCTCCAGCTCGTCGCGTGGCGCTTGCCGTCGGTGAACTGCATCGGCAGGGCCACGTAGTCGGTGAGGCCCTGAGCGCGCAGCTCGGCATAGATGCCGAACTCGGTGCTCTGCGAGTCGGTGGGCAGATCCAGACGCTGCCGGAAACCGTCCGCACCTTCATAGAGGGCGCGCACCGGGCTGTGGATGAAGCGCGGGTCGTCGTGGATCTCGTAGCCCTGCAGCACGAGCTCGGGCTCGGCCAGATCCGGCCGCCACAGCACGCGCGCGCCGAGAAACTGCGGGTGCAGAACCCGCAGATGCATGGTCGCGCGGGTCAGGGGCATGCCTTCGGCGCGCAGTCGGTGGCACAGTTCGCCGAACAGGTTGTCGAGGAACGGCTGGGTCGAGGTCTCGTTCACCAGCCAGTCGAGCGTGGTGCTACGATGCGTCGGCCATCTGCCGGTGTCGCTCAGGGCCACCTGCTCACGCCTTCCCGAGCTCGCGCAGCTTTTGCGACACCTCGGTCAGCCGCGTCGTGGTCTGGTGCAGGCGCGAGGCGAGTTCGTGCATGACCTCGACGCCGATCTGCGGGAACTGGGTGACAAGGTTGAAGAATCCGTCCTTGGACACCTTCAGCGCCATCAACGGCGTGGTGGCCAGCACGGTGGCGGTGCGCGGCACGTCGCACAGGATGGCGATCTCGCCCACGATGTCGTTGCGACCGACGCTCGCCACCGTCACCGGGCCGTGATCGGACTGCACGACCACGTCGGCCTTGCCGTCGAGCACGATGTAGGCGGCATCGCCCTGCTCACCCTGCCGGCAGATCGATTCGCCGGGCATGAACTGCAGATGCTCGCTCGTGAACGCCAAAAGCTTCAGCCGCGCCGGCTCGATCTTGGCGAACAGCGGGACCTTGCGCAGCACGTCGACGTCTTGCTGGAGGGTCATGCGATCTCCCGCCTCATTCGGCATTGATGAGCTGGGGCGTCTCCGCCGGCGGCTTGCCGGCCGCGTCGACCGGGCCCTGGTGGACCAGCCGGCCTTCGCTGAGCTCGATGACCTGATCGAACGCGCTGGCCCACTCATCATGCTGCAACGCCCAGATCACCGTCCGCTCGCCGATCTCGTCGAGCAGGGCATCGCGCAGCTCCATCTGCTCCTTGAGATCGAGCGGGCCCAGCGGATCGTAGAGAACCAGCATGTCGGGCCGCTTGACGATCGCACGGGCCAGCCCGAGCTTCTGCCGCTGCGCCACCGACAGCCGGCCGCCACCGATCCCCACCGGCGAATCCAGCCCGACGGCCATGACCCCGGTCCGCAAGCCCAGCTCGGCCAATAGCTCGGCCAGCAGCCCGGCGATGGCCTGGGGCGCCTGCGCCTGCCCGTAGGCGATCTTGCCGAAGATCACGTTCTCCTGGATCGTGATCGCCTCGTTGTACGTGGCCGGATCGAAGAAGGCGATCGAGCCTGCGTAGGCCTCGGGCAGATGTTCGCGGAAATGGCGCCGCGCCGTGAGCACCCGGTCCATCAGCTCCGGCGTGATCAGCCCCAGCCGGTGCCGTGCCGGGACGAGCTTGAACGTCGGGGTCAAGAGCAGCCGTTGATCCTCGGCCGAGAGCTGGTCGAGCCGGGCCGGATCGATGCGGCCGAGCAGGCTGCGGTAGGTCGGCAGATCCTCGGGGGCGATGAAGCTGAACTGGCGGAAATACTCGTGTTCCGGCGGCAGGTCGGCGAACAGCTCGAGCATGGTCTGCGCCAGCTCGAAGCCGGCCTGGAACAGATCCTCGAGGAGGCCGGTCGCCTTCAGCGTCTCGCGCACATAGCGTTGATCGGCGATCGCCTCGGGATCGAACACCGGCCCGACAGGCGAGCCGAACAGCAGATTCTCGGCCAAGCTGGCGTTGGTGTTGAACCGATCCGGGTCGAACAGCTCGACCAGGCGGGAGAGCTGGGCGTTGGCAGCCAGCCGCTCCTGCATCGTCCGCCGCGCCGCCAGCAGCTGCTCCTTCAGCTCGGCATGGGCCCCGGACGGAATCGCGCTGCGCAGGCCGAGGCCGAACACGTCGCCGTCGAGCCGCACCAGCTCCAAGATCCGGACCAGCGAGGTCACACGCTCCTCGGCCGCCTCGATTCCGGCCGCGGTGTAGTCGATCCAGTCGGCGTTCGGGTCGTGCGGGCTGTTCCCCGACCGCTTGGCCTCGTGCATCTCGCGCTCGTAGCGCGACAGGGCGTCGCTGTCGCGCGGTCCCGGCCGTTGTGGCCGGTACTTCAGGCCGTAGAGCAGGTTGTCCTCGATGCTGCCGGCGAAGATCATGGTCGGGTTGCCGACATAGCCGATGCGCCGCCCCAGCACGGCCTCCGGCAGGGCGCAGAGGTCGAGCCCGCCGATGGTGACGCGCCCGCTGGTGGGCTCGAGCAGGCCCGCCAGCAGCAGGGTCAGCTCTTCCTTGCCGCTGCCGGCCGGTCCGATGACGGCGATGTGGCTCGGCAGGTCGATGCTGAACGACAGCGTGTCGAGGATCGTCTCGCCGCTTTCGCCGTGCAACGAGACGCCGCTCGCCTTCAGCTCGTCCCGCAGCTGCGGCAGTGGGTCGGGCTCGTCCGTCTGCAGCCGCTCGTCGCGCAGCCCGGCCGGCAGGAACTGCGTGACCGTCTGCTCGTACTTGATCTTCACGTCGTAGAGGTTCTGGTAGTAGCCGAGCAGCTCGCGCCAGGGCGACACGATGTCCTTCTGCGCGCCCACCACCGCGGTCAGCGCGCCGATGGTCATCTGGCCCTGCAGGACCAGATAGCCGCCGATCGCGTAGAAGAAGAACGGGCCGAGCTGCGAGATGAAGTTGTTGATGAACTTGATCAGGAATTTCTTCTTGTAGATGTCGAACCGGATCCAGAACACCGTGCCGAGCTGTTCGCTGAAGCGGGCGCGCTCGTAGGCGCTCGCGTCGTTGGCGCGGATGTCCCGAGCCCCGGCGGTCACCTCGCTGATCTTCTCGGCATTGCGGCGGACCTGACGCACCCGCTCTTTGCCCAGAAGATTGACCTGCCGCTGCAGCTTGGGAATCAGCCAGACCTGGAACGGGTACAAGGCCACCGCGGCCAGGCCCAGCTTCCAGTCCTGCATGAACATGAAGAACAGGCTGGTCAGCAGGGTTCCGGCCTGCAGCCCTGGCGTGCTCACCGCCTCGCCGACGAAGCCGCCCAGGGCTTCGGTCTCGGCGTTGATCATCTGCACGAGCTCGCCCTGGCTGACCCGGCGCAGATGCGGCAAGGGGAAGCGCAGCAGATGGCTGTAGAGCTGGTAGCGCAGCCGTCGCAGCATGCGTTCGGCGACGACGCCGGCATAGACGTTGACGTAATATTTCAGGCCGCCGCTGATCAGCACGACGAGAAGCAGCAGCGCACAGAGCACCGCCAGCAGCTCCAGCCGATCCATCGGGTAGCCGAAGAAGGTCGGCGCCTCGTCCGAGCCGAGGGCACGGTTCACGATCTGCTTGGGAATGTCGTAGGTGTAATAGTTCAAAGGCAGCAGCAGGATGCTCAGCGCCAGGATCACCAGCTGCTGGCGCCCGCTGTATTTGACGATGAAGCCGAAGATGGATGGTTCCATCCGCTGTCCGCCATGCCCGTCGGACCTGTCGCCCGACGGCGCGAACTCTAGGCGATCGCTCTCGGTCCGGCAAACCCGCTAGGTGAGATTCGCCTAGGTGAGCAGGCTCACCCGCCCCGTGGCGATGTCGTGCATCGCCGCCACCACCCGCAACGATCCGGCATCGATCAAGGCGCTCATGATCGGGCTGCGGTCGACCAGCGTGCGCGCGGCCAGCTTGGCATTGGTCTCGGCCACCGCCTGCACGAAGGCCGCGTTCTTCGAGCTGCGCTCGCCGGCAATGCCGGTCGTCGCCTCCACGGCCGGCCAGATGTTGTTCAAGGTGGCGGTCAGGTTGCCCAACTGCACCTGGTCGATGGCTCCCTTGATCGCGCCGCAGCTCGAGTGGCCGAGCACGATGATCAGCTTGGCCCCGGCGACCTTGGTCGCGAACTCGAGGCTGCCGATGATGTCGGTGTTGACGAAGTTGCCGGCGATTCTGGCCGTGAACACGCTGCCGAGCCGCTGGTCGAACACGAGTTCCGGCGGCACGCGGGAATCGATGCAGCCGACGATGGCGGCGAACGGCGCCTGGCCGTTGGCGGTGGCCTCGATCTGTGCCAGCAGATCGCAGTTGACGGTCTTGCCCGCGAGCAGGCGCGCGTTGCCGTCCATGAGCCGCTGCAGGGCCTGGTCGGGCGTCTTGGCGCTCTGCCGTGCGGCGTCGAACACCACGCAATCGTCGTCCGCGTGCACCGCTCGCATGCCACCGGCCAGCACCAGGGCCGAGGCCATACCGAGCAGGGCGCGACGGTCGCAGCTGCACATGATGTCGTCCTTCTGCCCCTGAGCGGGCCTTGCCCCCAGCGCCGGACCCGGCACTGGGCCGAGTTTGGGCGGCCCGATGCAATTCCACAAGAGGCGTCGTCGGCCGTGGTCAACGCGCCGCGTTGTGACCCGATTCCACGGTCCCTATCGTGGAATCGCTATGTCGATCGGGGAAAGACTCATGACGATGGACGCGTATCGGACGGTCTACGCGCGCAGCTTGGCGGATCCGGCAGCCTTTTGGGCCGAAGCGGCCTCCGCGCTGCACTGGGACGTGCCCTGGGAGGCCGTGCTCGATGCCGAGAACGCCCCATTTTACCGCTGGTTCAAGGGCGGGCAGCTCAACGCCTGCTACAACGCGGTCGACCGCCATGTCGCCGCCGGCCGTGGCGCGCAGAGTGCGATCATCCACGACAGCCCGGTTACCGGCAGCAGGCGCAACGTCACCTATGCCGAGCTGCAGGATCTGGTCGCCAGGTTCGCCGGGGCGCTGCAGCGACATGGCGTCGCTCACGGCGACCGGGTCATCGTCTACATGCCGATGGTGCCGGAGGCGCTGGTCGCCATGCTGGCCTGCGCCCGTATCGGGGCCATCCATTCGGTGGTGTTCGGCGGCTTCGCCGCCAACGAGCTCGCCACCCGCATCGACGATGCGAAGCCGGTGCTGATCGTTTCCGCCTCGTGCGGCATCGAGGGGACGAAGATCGTCCCCTACAAGCCCCTGCTCGACCGTGCGATCGACGAAGCGGCGCACAAGCCCCGCCACACCATCGTGCTGCAGCGGCCGCAGCACACGGCCGAGCTGATTCCCGGCCGCGACATCGACTGGGCCGAGGCGATCACGGCCGATCCGGTCGGCTGCGCGGCCGTCGCCGCCACGGACCCGCTCTACATCCTCTACACCTCGGGCACCACCGGGCAACCCAAGGGCGTGGTCCGCGACCATGGCGGCTACGCGGTGGCCCTGCTCTGGAGCATGACCAGCATCTATGGCATGCGGCCCGGCGAGGTCTATTGGGCCGCGTCCGACGTCGGCTGGGTCGTGGGCCACAGCTACATCGTCTACGGACCGCTGCTGCTCGGCTGCACCACCGTCCTCTACGAAGGCAAGCCCGTCGGAACGCCCGATCCCGGCGCCTTCTGGCGGGTCATCGCCGAGCACAAGGTGAGCGTCCTGTTCACCGCGCCCACGGCGTTCCGGGCGATCAAGAAGGAGGACCCCGAGGGTACCTTCATCGCCAAGCACGACATCTCGAGCCTGCGCACGCTGTTCCTCGCCGGCGAGCGGTGCGATCCCGACACGCTGGTCTGGGCCGAGAACCGTCTCGGCGTGCCGGTCATCGATCACTGGTGGCAGACCGAGACCGGCTGGGCCATCGCCGCCAACCCGATGGGCATCGAGCCCCTGCCGGTCCGGCCGGGCTCGCCGACCGTGCCGATGCCGGGCTACGACGTGCAGATCCTGGACGAGCAGGGGGAGCCGCTGCCGGCCGGGCAGATGGGCGCCATCTGCATCCGGCTGCCATTGCCTCCGGGCTGCCTGACCACGTTGTGGAACGCCGACCAGCGTTACCGGCAGGCCTATCTCAGCCGCTTCCCGGGCTGGTACCTGACCGGCGATGCCGGCTTCAAGGAGCCCGACAACTACCTGCACATCATGAGCCGCATCGACGACGTCATCAACGTCGCCGGGCACCGGCTGTCGACGGGTGGGATGGAGGAGGTCCTGGCATCGCATCCCGACGTGGCGGAGTGCGCGGTGATCGGCGTCGCCGACCAGCTCAAGGGCGAGCTGCCATTGGGCCTGGTCGTGCTCAAGGCCGGCGTCAGCAAGGAATCCGCCACCATCTGCCGCGAGCTGGTCGCCAAGGTCCGCGACGAGATCGGCCCGGTTGCCGCGTTCAAGCTGGTGGCCGTGGTCAGCCGGCTGCCCAAGACGCGTTCGGGCAAGATCCTGCGCGGGACGATGAAGAAGCTGGCCGACGGCAACGAGGTCAAGGTGCCGGCGACCATCGACGATCCGCTGATCCTGGACGAGATCGCGCAGAGCCTGCAGGAGCTGGGCTACGGCAAGTCCGCCGCCTGAGCAGCACCGGCCGCGGTCAGGCGGTGCAGCTGCGCCTGCGTCGCGGCCAGGATCTCGGCCGAAAGCGCCGGGGCGCTGACGGCGGTCGCACGGGCCAGGGCCATCGCGCCGACCATCGCGGCCAGCGTCGCGATGGCTCGTGCGCGGCACTCGGCCGCATCGGCGCCGGGCAGCCGCGCCGTCAGCGCGTCGACGAATGCCGCGACGCCGCGGCCGAACGTCGTCTGCAGCGGTTCGGCCTGACGCGCGATCTCGGTGGCAAGCGCAGGCATCGGGCAGCCGGCTTCGGCATGGTCGCGGTGCAGCGCGGACAGATAGGCGTCGAGATAGGCGGCAAGCGCGTCGACGGCGCGATCCGGCGGCGGTAGCCGCGCCAGGCTTTCGGCGAAGGCGAGGCCGCAGGCCTCGGCCGCGAGCGCCTCCTTCGACGCGAAATGCCCATAGAAGCCGCCATGGGTCAGCCCGGCGGCCTGCATGATCTCGGCCACGCCGACGCCGGCGAAGCCGCGTTCGCGGAACAGGCGCGCCGCGGCGGCGACGATCGCCGCCCGATGCGCCGCGACCTTCTCCTTCGTGACCTTCACCGCGGGCTCCCTTTGCCGGTCGAAACGTCCAGACGGTGGCTTGACATCAAATATGACGATCATCATCTAAATTTTATCATGATGATTGTCATGATAAATGCCGATCCTCGGCGCGGCGACCGGTCGCGACCGTGCATCACGCCAATGGATTCCCCAAAATGCCCATCGAAGATCCGATCGTCATCGTGGCCGCGGCACGCACGCCGCTGGGCCGCTTCCAAGGAGAGCTGGCGGCGCTGCCGGCGCCAAGCCTGGGGGGCCATGCGATCGCTGCCGCCCTCGGGCGGGCGCGATTGGCGCCGGAGCGGATCGACGAGGTGCTGATGGGCTGCGTGCTGCCGGCGGGCCAGGGGCAGGCGCCGGCCCGGCAGGCGGCCCGCGGTGCGGGGCTGCCCGACGCCGTCGGCGCCACCACGGTCAACAAGGTCTGCGGCTCCGGCATGAAGGCCGCCATGCTCGCCCACGACCTGATCCTGGCGGGCTCGGCCGACATCGTGGTCGCCGGCGGCATGGAGTCGATGTCCAACGCGCCCTACCTGCTGGCCAAGGCCCGCGCCGGCTACCGTGTCGGGCACGACCGTGTGCTGGACCACATGCTGCTCGACGGGCTCGAGGACGCCTACGACGCCGGCCGGTCGATGGGCGACTTCGGCGAGGCCACGGCCGAAGCCTACCAGTTCGACCGGGCCGCGCAGGACGCCTACGCCATGGAGACGCTGACCCGCGCACGCGAGGCCGTGCAGGTTGGCGCGTTCACGGCCGAGATCGCGCCGGTCAGCGTCCCGGTCAAAGGCGGCGAGCGGCTGGTCGAGCACGACGAGAACCCGCTCAAGGTCTCGCCGGCGAAGATCCCGCAGCTCAAGCCGGCCTTCCGCCGCGACGGCACGATCACGCCGGCCGCTTCCTCGGCCAACGCCGACGGTGCCGCGGCGCTCGTTCTGACCCGGCGCTCGCTGGCCGAGCGGGAGGGCCTGCCGATCCTGGGCGTGATCCGCGCGCACGCGACGCACGCGCAAGAGCCGGCCTGGTTCACGACCGCGCCGATCCCGGCCATGCGCAAGCTCCTGGACAAGACCGGCTGGGCCGTCGGGGATGTCGACCTGTTCGAGATCAACGAGGCGTTCGCGGTCGTCGCCATGGCCGCGCAGCGCGACCTCGGCATCCCACGCGACCGGCTCAACATCCATGGCGGCGCCTGCGCGCTCGGCCATCCGATCGGCGCCACCGGAGCCCGGCTGATCGTGACGCTCCTGCACGCCTTGGTGCGGGAGGGCCTGCGCCGTGGCGTGGCCTCGCTCTGCATCGGCGGTGGCGAGGCCACGGCGATCGCCATCGAGCGCGTCCACTGACCGAACGGTGATCCCCGCCGGCGGACTTCGGTGCCTAAAGTCCTGACGGCGGTCGGCGGCAGGTGACCGCCCGCCGGTGTGGGAGAGCGAGCGATGCGGCGTGGAGGGCGGTTGTTCGGCTGGGGTCTGCTGACGGCGATGGCGTGGCTGGCGCCCGCGCAGGCCCAGTCGGTCCGCGTGCGTGGCACGGTCGAGACGGTGGCTGCGGACACCATCGCACTTCGCGATGCGCAGGGCGCTACGGTCGAGATCGAGCTGGCGCCGGACTGGCGCGTGAGCGTGGTGGCGCCGATCGGCGTCGAAGCCATCCAGCCCGGCAGTTTCATCGGCACGACCAACGTCGTCCAGTCCGATGGCACCGGGCGCTCGGTCGAGGTGCACGTGTTTCCGCCGGGTGTGAAGGTCGGCGAGGGCGACCGGTTCATGGACGAGGCGTCCGGAACCAAGATGACCAACGGCACGGTCGGGCAGGTGATGCACGTCGCCGGCACCTCGGAGCTCGACGTCGCCTATCCGGGTGGCCAGCGGCACATCGTCGTGCCTTCCGGCACGCCGATCGTGTCGATGGCGCCCGGCGAGCGGACGATGGTGCGCCCCGGCATCCCGATCGCGGCGGTGACGACGACAGGGCCGGACGGCGGCCGGGTCAGCAGATACATCCTGGTCGGCGTGGACGGCGCGCCGCCGCCCGGCTGAACGCGGCCGTGGGCGCTAGCCGATGAGCTTGCCGTCCTTGTCGAACAGCGCGTTGCGGATGCTCGACAGGCGCGGCGGCTCCTCGGCCATGAACGGCAGCGGCCGGCATTGGCGGATGGCCTCGATGCCGAGCCGCGCGTGCAGCAGCGCGTTGCCGGCGCCCTGGCCGGCCCGGGCCGAGAGCAGGGCGAGCAGGCCGGCGCCGACATGCTCGACCGCGGCATGGGTGACGACGTCCGCCAACCCGGCCAGCGCGGCGTTGCGGATCGAGCCCTTGAGCAGGGCGAGCGTCATGGTCGGGCCGGGCGCCATGCCGTAGAGCCGGGCGATGCTCCGGAACAGGATGCTGGTCCGCCACAGGACCAGCACGCCGTCGAGCAGGCCCAAGGGGCTCAGCGCCGTGAGCAGGGCGATGTCGCGGCCGCTCGCCAGCACGAGGCGGTAGGCGGCGCGATCGACCGGGGCCAGCACCTGCCGCTCGAACAGCCGCAGGAGCTCGCCGTCGCTCATCGCATCGTGGCGCTGCTCGTTGAAGGTCGCGATCTTGGCGGTGAGCTCGGGGCGCCCGGCGAACTGGCCGGCCAGGGTGGCGAGCAGGGGCTCGGCCTCGCCATGCAGTTCCGAGGCGGCGATCCGGTTCGCCGCCTCGCGGGTCGTGGCGCGCCGCGACAGGCGGCGCATGTCGGCGATCTCGCCGGTGGCGAAGGCGGTGAGCGCGAACACCGCCAGCGCCAGGAAGATGGCGAACGGCCAGCCCAGCACCGGGTCGACGGTCAGCAGCTCGGTCACGTAGTCGACCGCCTGGATCAGGCCGGCGCCGACCACGCCCAGCGTGAACAGGCCGAGCAGCCGCCCGGTCCAGCTGCGCTTGGGCGGCTGCGGGCGAACCACCAGCTCCGGGTCGGCGTCGGCCAGCGCCTGCTCGACCGCGACCTCCTCGATGACGCTCGTCCCGTCGGCGGGATCGAACTCGAACGGACGCAGCGCGGGGCGATCCTTGGTCATGCGAGCTTGTCCCCGATCAGGAACTGCAGCGCCTGGTCGAGATGCAGCTGCTGCCCGGCAGCGCTCGCCGTCAGCCGCTTGGGCGCGAACTCCTTGAAGCGGAACCGGCCGCTGGTCCAGTCCTCGGGCTCGGGCAGGTCGGGCGGGATCTCGCCCGGGAACAGCACCGTCTCACGGTCCTGATCCTTGAGCCGGCCGCGCACGCAGGACAGGACCTGGCCGTGATGCTCGGTGCGCACCACGTCGGTCGAGCGCACCGAGGCCAGCGTCAGGACCTCGGTCGTGATGCCCTCGTAGCGCGGCGCGCGGGCGGCGGGCTTGATCATCAGCTCGAGCAGGTGCTTCAGGGCCGCGTGCTGGTTGGGTGCGACGTGATCGGCCTTGCTGACGGCGAACAGCAGCCGGTCGATCTTGGGCGCGAACAGCCGCCCGAGCAGGCCGGAGCTGCCGTAGCGGAAGCTCTTGAGGATCTGCGCCAGAGTCTCCTGGGTGTCGGCGAAATGGACCGGGCCGGCATTGAGCGCGCCGAGCAGGTCGATCAGCACGATCTGGCGGTCGAACCGGCTGAAATGCTCCTCGTAGAACCGGCGCACCACCTCCTCGCGGTACCGCTCGAACCGCTCGGCCATGCGCGCCCGGTTGCTGCCGAGCCGGATCTCGCCGGGTGGCAGCGGGCAGAAGCGCAGCAAGGGCGAGTTCTCGAGGCCGCCCGGGTTGGTGAAGCGGCCGGGCTGGACGCGGCTCAGGCCGAGCTCGTGGTGGCAGTGCAGCAGGTAGCGGCGGAAGGCGTCGGAGATCGCGGCGATGGCCGCCTCGTCCTCGGGTGCGTCGGCATCGAACCGCTCGAGCTGGGCCCGCCACGCGGCCGACGCGTCGCAGCGGATCGGCTGCAGGGCCAGGGCCAAGGCGTCCTGGGAGAACGTCGCGAAGCTCTGCTCGAGGAGCGGCAGATCGAGCAGCCATTCGCCGGGATAGTCGATGATCTCCAGCGTCAGATGCTGGATCGGCTGCACCTGGCGCAGCACCATGCTCTTGGTGCGGAAGGCGATCTCGAGCTCGAGCGTTGCCAGCCGGTCGGTGGCGCGCGGCCAGCGCGGCGGCTGCGCGGTCAGGTCGGCGTGGAAGCGGTGGTAGGGGAAGCGCTCCGCCCGGTCCTCGCTGACGAGCCGGGCGCCGAGATAGCGCTCTTCGTGCACCGCCTGCAGGAACGGCAGCCCGTGGCCGTCGAGCAGGTGATGCACCATGCTGGTGATGAACACCGTCTTGCCGCTGCGGCTGAGGCCGGTCACGGCGACACGCAGATGGCGATCGAGCGCCCGGTCCTTGAGGATGCCGAGCTCGTCCCAGACGTCGCCCAGCAACTGCACCGGGTTGAGCAGGCTGCCGAAGGATGCCACGCTCGGCGCCTCAGCCCAGCGAGCCGAGGACGAGCGCCGCGAACACCGCGAGGCCGATGTCGCGGTTGGCGCGGAAACGCGCCAAGCAATCGGCCGGCTCGTCCAGACGCAAGCCACGGAACTGTTGCAGCAGCAGCCATGCCACCGGCAGCAGGCCGACATAGAACAGCCAGCCCTTGCCGGCGACGATCGCCGCCGCCACCAGCAGGCCGAACGTCGTGCCGTAGAAGCCGACGAGCCAACGCGGCGTGGCGTCGCCGAGCAGGAGAGCGGTCGACTTGACGCCGATCAGCGCGTCGTCCTCCTTGTCCTGGTGCGCGTAGAGCGTGTCGTAGCCGAGCGTCCAGAAGAACCCGGCAGCGTAGAGCAGCAGGGCTGCCGCATCGAGCCTGCCACTGGCGGCGGCATAGCCGACGAGGGCGCCCCAGTTGAAGGTGATGCCGAGGAACGCCTGCGGCCAGTAGGTGATCCGCTTCATGAACGGGTAGATGACGATCAGCGGCACGCTGGCCATCGCCACCAGCGCGGCGGTCAGGTTGAGGCCGAGCAGGACGAGGAGGCCGACCATGGATTGGGCAGCGATGAACAGCACCGCCTCGCGCACGCCGAGCCGGCCCGAAGCCAGCGGCCGGTTCCGGGTGCGCGCGACTAGACGATCGAACTTGCGGTCGGTGAGATCGTTGACGGTGCAGCCGGCGCCGCGCATCGCGACCGCACCGATCGCGAACAGCAGCATCAACCACGGGCTCGGCAATGGTCCGGCCAGCGCCTGCCCCCACCAGCATGGCAGCAGCAAAAGCCAGGTGCCGATTGGCCGGTCCCAGCGCGCCAGCGTCGCGTAGTCGCGCCAGCGGCTCGGCAGCCGCTCGATCCAACTGGTCTGCCGGTCCGTGACAATGCCGGCCGGCAGCTCGTTTCCTTGTCCTGGCATGGGCGGCTTTCTAGCTTCGGCCGACCCCCGGGTAAAGGCGAGGCGGCGATGACGGTTCCAAGACTGCACGTGACCGAGCGGCTCGCGGCAGGACATGCGATACGCCTCGGCGGCGACCGCGCCCATTACCTGCGCAATGTCCTGCGCTTGCGCGAGGGCGCCGGCCTGCAGCTGTTCAATGCCGAGGACGGCGAATGGCGGGCGACGCTGGTGGGGCAAGCTCGCCACGAGGTCGCGATCGCGGTCGCGGAACGTATCCGGCCGGCCGTGGCGGAACCGGGGCCGACATTGGTGTTCGCGCCGATCCGGCGCAACCGCCTCGAATGGCTGGTCGAGAAGGCGGTCGAGCTCGGCGTGGCCCGGCTCGTGCCGGTCCTGACGCAGCGGACGGTCGTGCGGCCCGAAGGCTCGGGCCGGCTGGAGGCGATCGCCATCGAGGCCGCCGAGCAGTGCGAGCGGCTGACCGTACCCGTCATCGATCCGCCGCGCCCGCTGCAGGACTGGCTCGCCGGCCGTGACGCCTCGGCGCGGCTGCTGCTCGCCCACGAGCGCGGCGACGGACCGCCGGTGCAGCGGGCACTCGCCGCCGCCCGTGACGCCGACCTGATGATCGGACCCGAGGGCGGCTTCACACCGGAAGAGACCGCGCTGCTGCTGGCCTTGCCGCAGGCCGCCGCGGTCAGCCTCGGCCGCCGCATCCTGCGCGCGGAAACCGCGGCTCTCGTCATGCTCGCGGCATGGCAGGGCGCGCATGCGGAGACGTAGCCAGCTGCAGGTTTTC
>JBDHTW010000017.1:0-59695 GCA_039808865.1 Geminicoccaceae bacterium | reverse complement strand
GTTGCTGCCGTAGGTCAGCACGCGGCCGTCGGGCAGCAGCACGGCGTGGATCGGGATCAGCGGCCACGTGCCGAGCGTCGACCAGGCGCCGATGCCGTTGTCGGCGCTGGCAGGCCCGGCAACGATCCATCCCGTCCCGGCCAGGAGCGCGGCTAGCCATGCCCGCCGCGGCGGCCACGGCAGGATTCGCGGCCCGGCGCGGCGCGACATGCATGTCCGGTCGATCAAGACATCCCTCCATCGACGCATCGTCCGCAACGAATCAGACGATATAGAATGTAGATTAACTAGGGATATCTAGCACGCCCGTGGGCGATGGGTAACGTGCAAAGGCGCCGCGGCTCGGCGTCCGGCCGAGCATGCTCGACCATCCGGCGTCAGACGCCGTCCGGCCGGCGTCGCCGCAGCGACCAGGCATGGCGGTGATCGTCGCGCAGCAGCTCAAGATGCTCGCTGACCCGGTTGCGCTCGAGCCAGCCGATCTCCGCCTCGAGTTCGGCCAGGGTCATCGTCCCCCGCGCCTTGCCGAACAGCTCCTTCAGGACCGCGTTGTACGCATGGTAGCCCCATGGCTGCCCGACCAGGGCGGCCTCGACGTCCTCGATGACCTGGGTCGCCACCATCTGCCCGATCTGCCGGCGCAGCCGCTGCTCGGTCTGGGTCGGGGTCTCTGGCGGCACATCCGGCTCGAGCAGCGCCAGATGGCTCGGTATGGACGCCTCCCGACGCCGCGGCAGCACCGTCTCGAAATGCATCTCGGTGGCTTCCGAGCGCAGCGGCTGCAGGATCGGCCGTCGCGGCAACGTGTCGGTGGCGAGGTCCATCAGCGGCAGCTGCGCCTGCCCGTCGGGACGGCGCGCGCGGGCACGCCCGGACTGATCGGCGTCGATCGCCCGCCGGAACATCCGGAACATCGGGTCGTCGGGGTGGTAGATCATCGCCCGCTGCTCGTCGTAGCCGCCACCGAACGGATCGAAGCGGGTGGCGCGGGCGACCATCTGCTCGAGCCACGGCACCGAGCGGATCTGGGTCAGGCAGGCGACGTGGCTGATCTCCGGCGCGTCCATGCCTTCATAGGCCATGCCGACCGTCACCAGGACCGAGGGCTGCGGCCGCAGGCGGAAGCGCGCGATGCGCTCGACCGCCTGCCGCTCGTCCGAGATCGCCAGCGCCACCCCGCTGGACTCGGTCTCGCCGCCGCCGAGCCAAGCGTGCAGGATCGCCGTGTAACGTCGCGCCGTCGCCTGATCCGGGGCCACGACCAGGAGCTTGCCGAGGCCGCGTGCCGCGTCGGTCGGGCCGAGGCCGAGCTTCAGCCGGCGCTGGGCGCGGTGCTCCCGGCAGTCGGCGAAGGCCCGCCGCAGCACGTCGTCGGCATAGCCGGTGCGCAGGGCCGTGAACAGCATCGGCCGCAGCTGCTCGCCGGCCGCGGTGAACGACGCCGCCGCGCTGCGCTCGCCGTTCAGCAGCCACTCGGCCTCGGCATCGATCGCGCCGAACCGGATCGGGATGATCGCCCGTTCGGCCAGCGCCGCCCGGCGGTCGTAGCCCACCACGGCCCAGCCCTGCGCCTGCAGCTCCACCCGGCGCTGGTTGCGGGCCAGCCGGTCGCGGCGATAGTTCAGCCACAGGATCGGCCGCCGGTCGGCCCGCTCCAGGGTGCCCGACATCAGCAGGCGCAGGCTCGCCGTTTCCAGGAGCGGCAGCAGCGCCCGCGACCAGGCGGTGTCCTCGGCCGCTTCGGCTGCCTCGTCGAGCTCGCTGAGGCCGGGCAGATGATGCAGCTCGTCGACGCAGAGCAGGTAGCGGTGGCGGTTGAACTCGGCCAGATGCAGCTCGGGCGCTGCAGCGATCGACTGGTAGGTCGTCACGTAGCCGGCCAGCCCGCGGCTGAGATCGGCGGCGTTCTCCGCGGCCCGCACGGCGTGCGCGTGGCCGAGAAAGCTCCGCCAGGCCGGATCGACGAAGGCCTCCTCGGCCTGCCGACGCAGCGTGTCGCGCGGCACGACCCAGCAGATGCGCTCGGCGATCGGCAGCCTGTGGCCCGGCGGCACGACGCCGAGCAGCCGGGCCGCGGCGATGACGGGCAAGGCGGACTTGCCGCCACCCGGCGTGACGGCAGCCAGCACGTCGCTCAGGTGGCCGGCACCGGCGGCGATCGCCCGGCAGATGCGGTCGATCTCCTGCTGGTGCCGCCGGAGCCGCAAGGACCGGGCGCCTCAGGACGGGTGTCGGCACAAGTGCGCGGCCGAGCGGCGCACGGGTGCATCCATCAGCCGCATAGGCGCTCGAACCTAAGGCAGGATCGCAGCCCGACGATCTGCACGAATCCATCCAGCGGCTGGCGTCGCTCCACGGCCGATATCCAGCATTCGGTATATGAATACTGGAAGTCATACCATATGTTGCGCATGCGCGATGTCAATGACCGAATGCCTAGGCGCATGCTCCGGCGTCCGCGAGCCACGCCAAGTGTCCTTCGGGGGATCGCGCCGGGCAAAAAGGGATGCGGGCCGGAGCCCGCATCCAGTTCGCTGATCCGATCGCTAATGTGAGCCGAAGCTCACCTGTTGAACGGGCCTTCCGCCATGGTCGTTCCCCGTCGGCCGATGGCCGTTGCCAAGTCGGGACGCCTGGTCTTTTTCCGCTCTGGACCCTGGCGTGGGAGCCGCTTGATGCCCTCGATCCCAGCTATCGTCGTTCTCACCGGTGCCGGCGTTTCGGCGGAATCGGGGCTCGCCACGTTCCGCGGTGCTGGCGGTTTGTGGGAGGGGCACCGGGTGGAGCAGGTGGCGACACCGCAGGCCTTCCGCCGCGACCCGGCGCTGGTGCATCGCTTCTACAACCTGCGACGTGCGCAGCTCCGCGATCCGCGCATCGTCCCCAACGCTGCGCATCGGGCCCTGGCCCGACTGGACGCGCTGTGGCCGGGCGAGTTCCTGCTGGTCACGCAGAACGTCGACGACCTGCACGAGCGCGCCGGCAGCCGGCGGCTGATCCACATGCACGGCGAATTGCGCAGGGCCCGCTGCCTCGCCTGCGGCGTCGCGCACGACTGGGCCGAGGATCTCGGCGAGGCGACGCCCTGCCCGACCTGCGCGCGCAGCGGCGGTCTGCGCCCCGACATCGTCTGGTTCGGCGAGATGCCGCGGCACATGGACGAGATCCACGCGGCGCTGGAGCGGTGCGACCTGTTCGTCGCCATCGGCACCTCGGGTCAGGTCTACCCGGCCGCCGGCTTCGTGGCCGCCGTCCGCGCCGCCGGAACGGCGCGGACGATCGAGGTCAATCTCGAGGATTCGGCCGTGAGCAGCGCGTTCGCGGAACGCATGCTCGGGCCGGCGGGACAGCTCGTGCCGGCGCTGGTCGAGGAGCTGCTGGCCGGTGCGGCGTGCGGCACCGCACTGGACAGGTCGTGACCTTGACTTCAGAGTCCCGGCGTTCGCTCGTTCGGAAAGGATCATCGGCCATGCCGCTCGGCGCGGAGGCGGTGGCGCTCACCCGCCGGCTGCTGCAGGAGAACACGATCAACCCGCCCGGTGGCGAGGAGCCGATCATCGCCCTGCTCGGCGGGCTGCTGGAGGATGCCGGCTTCGCCGTCCGCCGGGTCGACCTCGCGCCCGGCCGGCCCAACCTGATCGCCAGGCTCGCCGGCAGCGACGCGGATGCGCCGGCCTTCGGCTTCACCGGCCATGTCGACATCGTGCCCCTGGGCGAGGCGGCGTGGCGGTACGATCCGTTCAGCGGCGAGAGCGAGGGCGACCGGCTGTTCGGCCGCGGCTCGGCCGACATGAAGAGCGGCGTGGCCGGGATGGTCGTGGCGGCCATGGCGCTCGCCCGCGGGCCGCGCCCGCGCGCCGGGATCGAGCTGGTCCTGACCGCCGGCGAGGAGACCGGCTGCGCCGGCGCCAAGGCGATCGTGCAGGCGCCGGGCAGCCTCGGCCGGGTCGGCGCGCTCGTCGTCGGCGAGCCGACCGACCTCGCGCCGCGGCTGGGCCATCGCGGCGTGATCTGGATCAGGCTGCACTTCAAGGGCCGGACCGCGCACGCGTCGATGCCGCACGAGGGCGACAACGCCCTGCTGAAGGCCGCCCGGGCAGCGGTGCTGCTGGCCGGCCACGATTTCGGCGGTATCGTGCATCCGGGCCTCGGCCGACCGACGCTCAATCTCGGCAGGATCGAGAGCGGCCTCAACCTCAACTCCGTGCCGGACCGCGCCGTGCTCGGCATCGACGTCCGCCCGGTCCCCGGCCAGGACGGTCGCTCGGTGCTGCGCGAGCTCGCCGCCCTGCTGCCCGAGGCCGAGCTCGAGCTGCTGGTCGATTGCCCGCCTTTGTGGAGCGAGGGCGGGGACGACTGGCTCGCCTACGTGCGCGAGCGGGCCGCCGCCGTCAGCGGGCAGGTCTCGGACCTCGGGCCGGTGCCGTTCGCGACCGACGGCGGCTACCTGACCCCGGCGTACGGCGGTCCGCCCACCGTCGTCCTGGGACCGGGCGAAACCGAGCAGGCGCACAAGACCGACGAATGGTGCTCGCTGCGCCGGATCGAGCAGGCGGCCGAGCTCTATACCGAACTCGCCGACAACTGGTGCCGGTGAGCGCCACGGCGCCGGACGACGAGGTCGGGATCGCGGTCGTCGGAGCTGGCCCGGCCGGGCTGATGGCCGCGGAGACGCTCAGCACCGCCGGTCTGCCGGTCACGCTCTACGAGCGCATGCCGCGGCCGGGGCGCAAGCTGCTGCTCGCCGGCCGGGGTGGCCTCAACCTGACCCACAGCGAGGATCGGGAGAGCTTCCTCGCCCGCTACGGGGCGGCCCGAGACCGGCTGGCGCCACTCCTCGACGCGTTCCCGCCCACGGCGCTGTGCGACTGGGCGCATGGCCTGGGCCAGCCGACCTTCACCGGCTCGAGCGGCCGTGTGTTCCCGGAAGCGCTCAAGGCATCGCCGCTGCTGCGGAGCTGGCTCGGTCGGCTGGCCGGGCAGGGCGTGCGGCTGTGCCCGCGGCACGAATGGCTGGGCTGGGATGCGGCCGGACGGCTCGTGTTCCGCCGGGACGACGGCAGCCGCCTGGGCGTGGCGCCGGCAGCCACCATCCTGGCCCTCGGCGGGGCGAGCTGGCCGCGCCTCGGCTCCGACGGCGGCTGGGTCGCGCTGCTGGCCGAGGCCGGCGTCGCACTGGCACCGCTGCGGCCCGCCAATTGCGGCTTCACCGTCGCCTGGAGCGAGACGTTCCGCGGCCGGTTCGCCGGGCAGCCGCTGAAGAAGGTGGCGGTGAGCTTCGCCGGACGGACGGTGCAGGGCGAGGCCATGGCCACGCACTACGGCATCGAGGGCGGCGCGATCTACGCCCTGTCCGCCAGCCTGCGCGACGCCATCGCGGCGCAGGGGCCGGTCGTCGTGCGGATCGACCTGCGCCCGGACCTGCCCGCCGCGACACTGGCCGGGCGCCTCGGCCGGGTGGCCGCCGGCCAGTCCCTGGCCAGCATGCTGCGCAAGGCCGGCGGGCTGAGCCCGCTCGCGATCGGCCTGCTGCGCGAAGGCGGCCCCGTGCCGCGGGCGCCCGAGGCGCTGGCGGCGCTGATCAAGGCCGCACCGCTACGCCTTCTGGCGGCGCAGCCGCTCGAGCGGGCGATCTCGACCGCCGGCGGCGTCGTGCTGGGCGAGCTCGACGACGCGCTGATGCTGCGGCGACGCCCGGGCGTGTTCCTGGCCGGGGAGATGCTCGACTGGGAGGCGCCCACCGGCGGCTATCTGCTGCAGGCGGTGATGGCCACCGGTCGGGCCGCGGCGCAGGGTGTGCTGCGCTGGCTCGCCTCGGCCGGCCGGGCTCAGTCCGGCCTCGCCGCGACCTGCTCGAACCAGTCGAGCGCCAGGGTCGGCCACGCTGGCGGCACCTCGTGAACGCCCGGATGCAGGACCAGCTCGAGCGCCGAGCCCGGGCTGCAACCCTGCCAGATCCGATGCCAGAAGGGCTGGTCGGCGTCGACGAGGTCGGGCGCCTGCCGGGCGCAGCCGTTGACGCCGCGCCATAGGGCGAGGCCGGCGAAGATGTCGGCCTGCTCCAGCCCGGGACGGATCTCCCGTCCTTCCAGGGGCACCGTCGTGTCGCGCCAGCCATGGGTGTGCAGAAGCCTGACCGGCCCCGCGCATTGCGTCGGTGGCGGCTGCCAGAAGCCGCCGGCGACCGAGGCGTAGGCCGCGAAGCGATCGGGCGCCTGGCAGGCGAGGTACCAGACCAGCGATCCGCCGATCGAGAAGCCGGTGAGCAGGACGCGCTCGCGATCGGCGTGGAAGCGTGGTCCGGCATCGGCCAGCACCTGCTCGACGAAGGCGAGCTCGTCGCGCAGGTGTGGCCGCGCGCCGAACGACCAGCTGCCGCCGCTGCGTCCGGGCGGCGTCAGGCCGGACGGCGCGATCAGCACGTAGCCACGCCGGACGATCGGCTCGACCAGATCGGCGTCGCGCACGACATCGGCACCCGAAGCACCGGCACCATGGAAATGCACCACGACCGGCCGCAACGCGTCGCCGTCGTGCCATGGCGGGGCGACGGCGTCGTATTGCCCCAGCGCGACCGAGCAGGGCTGCTCCGGTGCGCCGCAGTCCATGGCCCGCGCCGCCGGGGCGTGGAGGAGCGCCGCTGCCAGCAGCAGCGCCGGCAGCCCGACCTGCCGCAGCGCTCGATGATCCCCTGGTCGCAAGGAACTGCCTCCCGTCGATCGTGGCCGCCCGGCGGCGCCGATCGTCCGGGCGCGCGGGCCGTCGCGTCAACCCCGCATGCCGCGGATCTGCCATCGATTTCCCGCCGCTATGGGATCCATGAGCCGCCGGCATTGGTGGCGGCAGCCCGGAGCGGGGCATGCTCGCGCGATCGAGCGTGCCAGGAGGCTGCGAGCATGAAGCCGGTAGGATGGATCTTGGCGCTGATCGCCGCCGTGGCGACGGTCCCGTCGGCCTGGGCAGCGGCCCCGGCCGACGAGGTGCGGGCACTCTATGCGCGGTTTCTCGAGGCGCAGAACGCACGCGATCTGCCGCGGGTGCGCAGGGTGCTCCTCGACTCGCCCGACTTCCTCTGGGTCAGCGACGGCATGTCGGTGTGGGGCCCCGATGCGGTGCTGGAGCGCATGGCGACCTTCCAGCAGGCGCCGGTCTGGCAGGTCCAGGCCGACCTCGCCCATGCCACCGCGGTCGAGGTCAGCCCCGATGTCGCCTACCTGCACCTGCCGCTCGTGCTGCGGATCGGCAGCGAGGCATCGCCCGACCGGCTGCCGTTCCTGGTCAGCGTGCTCGGGGTCGCCACCGCGCAGGGCTGGCGCATCGCCGCGCTGTTCACGACGACCGCGAAGAAGCGCTGAGCTAGGATGGTCGTCGTCCGGGCGGACGGCCGCCCGCGCAGGGAGGCAAGGAACATGGCAGCGTGCACCGTCTACGGCCCCGGCATCAGCACCTACGTCCGCACCGTTCGTCTCGCGCTCGAGGAGAAGGGCGTGCCGTACGAGCTGGTCGAGCTCGATTTCATGCGCGGCGAGCACAAGGAAGCCGCCCATCTGGCGCGTCATCCGTTCGGCCGGGTGCCGGCCTTCGCGCATGACGGGTTCGATCTTTACGAGACCGGGGCGATCACCCGCTACATCGATGCCGCCTTGCCGGGGCCGTCGCTGACGCCGGCGGAGCCGCGCGCCGTCGCGCGCATGCAGCAGGCGATCTGCATCGTCGATGCCTATGCCTACGGGGCCATGATCTCGGCCATCTTCATGCAACGCGTGGTGACGCCGCTGCTCGGCGGCAGCGTCGACGAGGCCAAGATCGCGGCCGCGGTCCCGACCGCCGAGCTGTCGCTCGAGGCGATCGAGGACGTCATGGGCGGGCAGCCGTGGCTGGCCGGGGACGCGCTCAGCCTAGCCGATCTGCATCTGGCGCCGGTGATCGCCTACTTCCGGCAGACACCCGAAGGCGGGCAGCTCCTGGCATCGCGCGGCAGGCTGCAGCGGTGGTGGGAAGGCTTGGCCGGCCGGCCATCGATGCAGCGCACCCGGCCCCAGCTCGGTTGAGCGCGGCACGACAGCGTCGAGGTCGAACGCGAAGCGGGCGGCCCCGAAGCCGCCCGCCTTCCAGTATCATGACCTGGATCAACCAATGTACCAGCCGGCCGTGGCCGCCACCAAATCCCGCTCTCGCCCCGACTATCCCGCCACGCTCTATGTCGGCGAGCTTGGCGCTGCGATTCCACGTTGACTGTGAGAATTCTCACATTCTGGACATTTTTACGGTGGACAGCTTGTGCTTGCAGGTCGGTTCAGCCGTGCGTCGCGGCGAACGCGGCCTTGGCCGCAGGCGGCGCCTCGGTCTGGTGCCGCGCCTTCCATTCGGCATAGGGCATGCCGTAGACCTGCTCGCGCGCCTGCTCGTAGCTCACGTCGAGCCCGCGCGCCTCGGCGGCGGCCCGGTACCACTTGGCCAGGCAATTGCGGCAGAAGCCAGCCAGATTCATCAGGTCGATATTCTGCACCTCCGCATGCTGGCGCAGATGCTCGACCAGCGTGCGGAAGGCGGCGGCCTCGAGCTCGACCTGGGTGCGTGCATCGATCTCGGTCATCGGGCGATCCCTCGCGCAAGACAGCGGACACAAGCGCCGCTCAGCGGCGGCGCAGAAACTGGAGCAGGTACCAGACCAGCCAGACCGGCACGACCACCACGGCCCCGAGCAGCACGTACTTGATCGCCCAGCCGGTCCAGGCCTGGGCGTTGGCCACGGCATCGCCGATCCCGTCCGTGACCCAGTGCAGCACGTCGCGCGGCTGCACGTTGAACCACGCCATGGCCATGCCGACCACGAGCGATGCCAGCAGGATACGCAAGATGGTATTGAAGCTGATCTGTGGCACCTCGGCTCCGCACGGGCGTTACGGTGACGGTGGGTACGGCTCGGGGGCGCAGCCTATAGGCTGCCGTGCCATCATGGTAAATGGGCCTGCCGGGGCGGGCTTCAACGCGGATCCGAAGGGGAACGCCATGGGACTGATCAGCTTCATCAAGGAAGCGGGCCGCATGCTGGGCATCGGCCCGGCCGGCGCGACGCAGGCCGAGGGCGCGCCGGCACCGGCGACGCCGAGCGTCGCGGCGCTGGAGGCGGAGGTCAAGGAACTCGGCCTGGAGGTCAAGGATCTCAAGATCGACGTCGACGGCGACAAGGTGAAGGTCGCCGGTGCCGTCGCCGACCAGGCGACACGGGAGAAGCTGGTTCTGGCGCTGGGCAACGTCGCCGGTGTTGCCGCGGTGGAGGACGATCTCACCATCGCCGCCCCCGCGGAGGAAGCCACGATCTACGTGGTCAAGAAGGGCGACACGCTCTCAGCGATCGCAAAGGCGCACTATGGCGCGGCCTCGAAGTACATGGCCATCTTCGAGGCCAACCGGCCGATGCTGAAGGACCCCGACAAGATCTACCCGGGCCAGGCGCTGCGCATGCCGCCGCTGTCGAAGTGAGCGGGCATCGCGTCGCTCACGCCAGTCGATCGAGGACGTCGCCGAGCGCTAGCCGATGCTCACCGACGCGCAGGGCACCTTGCGCGTCCAGGCCGTCGATCGTGCCGGTGATGCGCCGACCGGCGAGGGCGAGCGCCCCTGGTTCGCCCCGCTGGTGACAGCGGGCGTTCCACGCCGCACGGACGGGCTCCAGGCCCTGCTCGAGCCAGCGCTGCTGCCAGGCGAGGAACCGTTCGGCGATTCGCGTCAGCAGCGGGGCCGGGTCGAGCAGGGACCTCCCGAGCGCGATCTCGAGGCCGAGCACCAGCCAGGGCGGCACGCCGGTCGGATCGGCCGTCGGGGCCAAGGCCATGCGGCTCCGGCCGGTGCGGGCGCCGGCCAGAATCAGATCGCCCGGCCAAGCGTAAGCGATCGGCAGTGCGGCCGGCAGCGTCTCGCGCAGCACCTCGCCGGCGGCGATGGTCAGGACGTAGAGGCTTTCCAGGGCGCGGCCGGAAGGCAGTTCCGGCTCGCAGACGACCGCCATCTCCAGCCGGTCGGCGCGACGGGTCCAAAAGAGCGTGCCATGATCGGCGCCGCGTGGCGCCGCGCGTAGGGCGCGCTCGAACGCGTCGACCTCGCGATCGAGCGGCACCAGGTGAAAGGCGGGCGGCAGCAACGAGGACATGGGTGCAGCGATGGCTCCGGGGCTGTTCGGCGGCACAACGGGCCGGTAGGGTTGTGGTCCCACAGCGAGGGACGATGTCGGTCGAAAGCACTCTCTACCACCCCGACCAGTACGCGCGCAGCCGCCCGGTCGGCAGCTACTGGGAGGCCACGGGCGGCGAGGAGCCGGCCGGGGTAGCACCCCTCGTGGGTGAGCACAGCACCGATGTGGCCATCATCGGCGGCGGCTACACGGGGCTTTCGGCCGCCTATCATCTGGCTCGCGCGCACGGGATCGAGGCCACGGTGCTGGAGGCCGGGCCGATCGGCTGGGGAGCCTCGGGCCGCAACGGCGGCTTCTGCGGCCTCGGCGGCAGCAAGCTCGGCTATGGCCCCATGGCGCAGCGGTTCGGGGTCGGCCCCACGGTGCGGTTCTTCGAGCTCCAGAAGTTCGGCGTCGCCTTGGTCAAAAGCCTCGCGACGGAGGAAGCCATCGATCTCGGCCAGGCGGGTGAGGGCGAGCACTACCTTGCCCACCGCCCGAACCGCTGGCCCGTGCTGGAGAACATGGCCGGCACGGTGCAACGGCTGTTCGGCGAGCGCTGGCCCCTGTGGCGCAAGGCCGAGATGGAGGAGCGGCTGCTCCGCTCGCCCGAGGCGCATGGCTGCCTGGTCGTCCCGCACTATCTGGGCCTGCATCCGCTGCGCTACGTCCGCGGGCTGGCCGCGGCCGCGCTCCGGCGCGGCGCCCGGGTGTTCGCGCGGACACAAGTGACGGGCTGGCACCGGGAAGGTGACCGCCACCGGCTGCTGACCGCGACGGGCACGGTCACGGCCGCGCGCGTGCTGGTGGCGACGAACGGCTACACGCCGGAGGGCCTGTCGCCCCTCCTGCACGGCAGGGTGCTGCCGGCCCTGTCCAGCATCCTCGTCACCCGCCCCCTGCACGCGGCCGAGCAGGCGGCGCAGGGCTGGACCCGCCCGGCGCTGGTCGCCGACACCCGCAACCTGCTGTTCTACATCCGGCTCCTCGGTGACGGTCGGCTGCTGTTCGGTGCCCGCGGCGGGACCGATGCCAGCCCCGCCGCCTTCGCGCGGCAGCGTGCCTGGATGGAGCGCCGGCTCGGCGAGAAGTTCCCCGCTTGGCGTGGGGTCGCGATCGAGCATGCCTGGTGGGGCTTGGTCGCGCTCGCCAGCGATCTGCTGCCGCATCTGGGCTGGCTCGACGCCGACCGGCGGACGCTGGCGGCCATGGCCTATCACGGCAGCGGCGTGTCGTTCGCGACCATGCTCGGGCGGGCGGCGGCGGCGCGGCTGGCCGGTCGCGAGCCCGATCCGCCGCTGCCGGACTTCCTGTCCGCGCCACCGCCGCGTTTCGCCGTTCCCGGCCTGCGCATCGCCGCCCTGCGCGCGGCCTATCTCGGCTACGGCATGAAGGACGAGTGGCTCTAGCCGATCACGGGTCGCGGTCCAGACGTTTCGCCATCAGGAGCCAGTGCGTGGCCTCGAACCCGCCGCGGTCGTAGAGGCGGCGCGCCGGCAGGTTTGCCGGATCGACGACGAGGAACAGCGCGTTCAGCCCCAGGGCACGGGCTTCCTGCTCGAGTCTCGCCAGCACGATCGTGCCGATCCCGCGCCCGCGCGCCGCCGGGGCGAGGTAGAGATCGTCGACGAAGGCATCCGCGCCGCCATACTCGATCCCGAAGCCAAGCCCCAGCACCGCGTAGCCGACCACCCGGCCGGCCTCGGCGATCAGCCAGGCCCGCCCCAACGGATGCCCGTGCGCGATCAGGCCGATGGCGGCCTCGCCGCGCGCGGTGAGCGGATGCCCGTCCTCGGCATGGAACAGCCGTGCCAGCTCGACGAGCGTCGCTTCCTGCGCCGGCCCGACCGCCACCAGCTCGATCTCGGCCATGGTCCCCTCCGCACCGGACCGCGCCGGTGTTGCCGATGCCGGGCGATCGGTCAACGTGTCGGGCCGCGGCTCATGCCACCGGAACGACGTGTGCCGGCGGCCGGTCGGCCCAGGCGTGCCCGGCGGCCACGACGCAGGCGCGGCCGCCGGGCGTGGTGCTGACGATCGTCCAGCTGCCGCTCTTGGCCGAGCGGTAGAGCTGGAGCAGGTTGCCGTTCGACTGCATGCCGAAGGCCACGGGGGCCTCGTCGTAGAGGGCGCCGAGCTGCCGGCTGAGCTGCGCCGGGGTGGCGCAGGGCGTACCGGAGCGCGGAGCGGCCGGAGTCAGCTTCAAGAGCAGCAGCAGCGCGCCCGCCGCGATCACCCATCCCGTCCTGCGCAGCATCACCCCGTCCCTCGTCCGTCGGTCCCGTCCATGGCGGGTGTCGACCATCAGACGCGAAGGGAGTTAGCAACGCGTTGACATCGCCCGCGCCTTGGCCGAGCCGTGGCTCGGATGCCGAGCCTGCGGTGGATCACGTCAGCCAAGGTCGAGCCGATGCCGTCGAGCGATCCCGCCACCTTCGCCGCGACCGAGCTGTTGCGGCACTACGCGACGAAGGCCCTCTCGCCGGTCGAGGTCGCTCGCGCCTGCCTCGCCCGCATCGACCGCTGGAATCCCGCGGTGGATGCCTACTGTCTGGTCGACGAGCCGGGCGCCCTGGCGTCGGCGCTGGCTTCCGAGCGGCGCTGGCTGCAGGGCGAGCCGCTGGGGCCCGTCGATGGAATCCCGGTGGGCATCAAGGACCTCGTGCTGAGCAAGGGCTGGGTGCTGCGGCGCGGCAGCCTCACGACCGCGGGAGCACCGCCCGCGGCCGAGGACGCGCCGGCGACGGCCCGGCTGCGCGAGGGCGGTGCGGTCCTTCTCGGCAGCACGACCACGCCCGAGTTCGGCTGGAAGGCCGTCACCGACAACCCCCTGGGCCAGGTCGCGCGCAACCCCTGGGACATCGGCCGCACGCCGGGCGGGTCCAGCGGCGGCGCCGCCGTTGCGGTGGCCCTGGGCATGGGGGCGCTCCATGTCGGCACCGACGGCGGCGGCTCGATCCGGATTCCGGCCGGGTTCACCGGCATCGTCGGGCTCAAGCCGACCTTCGGCCGGGTGCCGGCATGGCCGCTGTCGCCGTTCGGCACCGTGGCGCATCTAGGGCCGATGACCCGGACGGTCGGGGATGCTGCCCTGCTGCTGGGCGTGCTGGCACGGCCGGACGTGCGCGACTGGCACGCGCTGCCCGCGGAGGGCGTCGACTACCGGTGCCGCCTCGACGGCGGGGTCGCCGGGCTGCGCATCGCGGCCAGCGAGACCCTGGGTTTCGTCGAGGTCGAGGCCGAGGTCCGCACACTGTTCCGTGCGGCCGTCGACACGCTCGTCGATCTCGGCGCGCATGTCGAAGCGGTCGACCCGCCCGTCGGGCGGCCGCGCGAGCTGTTCGCGCGCACCTGGTTCCCGTCGGCGACGCGCCTGGTCGAGACGCTGCCGCCCACGGCCCGGGCCGGGCTCGACCCGGGGCTGCTGGCGATGGCCGAGGCCGGCGCGGGCTTCGGCCGCCAGGAGCTGCAGGACGCGGCTTTGGAGCGTGGCGCGCTCGGGATCGCCATGCAGCGGTTTCTGGCCGAGTACGATCTGCTCGTCACGCCGACGACCGCGCTTCCCGCCTTCGCCGCCGGCAGCGAATGCCCCGATCCGGCCAGGCAGGCGCGCTGGATCGACTGGGCCGGGTTCAGCTACCCGTTCAACCTGACCCAGCAGCCGGCGATCAGCGTTCCCGCCGGGTTCACGCAAGCCGGTCTGCCGGTCGGGCTGCAGCTCGTCGGGGCGAAATATCGCGAGGCCCTGGTGCTGCAGGCGGCGCACGCGTTCGAGCGGGCGAGGCCGCAGCCCATGCCGGACGAGCCGCGCGGCCCGGGTGGCCTCGGGCACCGGCCGGCGGTTTGACTTGGCCCTGGCCGCATGCTTCGCTGCCGTGAGCCACGCCACCGTTCGCCGCGAGCGGCGGCCAACTTTGACACGAACCGGGAGCCGATAAACATGCGAACTCTCATAAAGAGCACCGTGCTCGGGGCGGTGTCCGCACTGGCGCTGGTGGCCGCGGCCGAGGCCAAGACGCTGGTGTTCTGCTCCGAGGCGAGCCCGGAGGGATTCAACCCGCAGCTGTTCACCGCCGGAACGACCTTCGATGCATCGTCGAAGCCGGTCTACAACCGCCTGATCGAGTTCGAGCGCGGCGGCACCAAGACCGTTCCCGGCCTCGCCGAGAGCTTCACCGTCTCGGACGACGGCCTGACCTACACCTTCAAGCTGCGCGAAGGCGTCAAGTGGCACACGACGAAGACCTTCAAGCCGACGCGTGACTTCAACGCCGACGACGTCGTCTTCAGCTTCGAGCGCCAGCGCGATCCGAACCATCCCTACCACAAGGTCTCGGGCGGGACGTACGAGTATTTCGAGAGCATGGACATGGGCAAGCTGCTCAAGTCCGTCGAGAAGGTCGACGACCATACGGTCAAGTTCACGCTGACCGCCCCGCAGGCACCGTTCATCGCCAACCTGGCCATGGACTTCGCCTCGATCTTCTCCGCCGAGTATGCCGACCAGATGATGAAGGCCGGCACGCCGGAAAAGGTCGACCTCGAGCCCGTGGGCACCGGCCCGTTCCAGCTCGTCGCCTACCAGAAGGACGCGGTCATCCGCTACAAGGCCAACCCCGACTTCTGGGGCGGCAAGGCGCCGCTGGACAACCTCGTCTTCGCGATCACCCCGGACGCGTCGGTGCGCTACCAGAAGCTCAAGGCCGGCGAATGCCAGGTGATGGCCTACCCGAACCCGGCCGACCTGCCGGCGATGCGCAGCGATCCGGCCGTCAACCTGCTGCAGCAGGAAGGGCTGAACATCGGCTACCTCGCCTACAACAACAAGAAGAAGCCGTTCGACGACGTGCGCGTGCGCAAGGCGCTGAACATGGCGGTGAACAAGCAGGCGATCATCGACGCCGTGTTCCAGGGTGCCGGCACGGCCGCGAAGAACCCGATCCCGCCGACGATCTGGTCGTACAACAACGAGGTCAAGGACGACCCGTACGATCCGGCCGCGGCGAAGAAGCTGCTCGAGGAGGCCGGGGTCAAGAATCCCAAGATCACGTTGTGGGCCATGCCGGTCAGCCGGCCCTACAACCCGAACGCGCGGCGCATGGCCGAGCTGATCCAGGCCGACTGGAAGGCCGTGGGCGTCGATGCCGAGATCGTCAGCTACGAGTGGGGCGAGTACCTCAAGCGCTCCAAGGAGGGCGAGCACGATACGGTGCTGCTCGGCTGGACCGGCGACAACGGCGACCCCGACAACTTCCTGTTCGCGCTGCTGAGCTGCGAGGCCGCGCAGTCGGGCAACAACCGTGCCTTCTGGTGCGACAAGGACTTCAACGACCTGATCACCAAGGCGCAGCAGTCGAGTGATCTCGCCGAACGGACCGCGCTCTACGAGCAGGCGCAGGTCGTCTTCAAGCAGCAGGCGCCATGGATGACCATCGCCCACTCGGTGGTCTATCAGCCGGTCAGCAAGGACGTGGTCGACTTCCGCATCGATCCGTTCGGCACCCACAACTTCTACGGCGTCGATCTCAAGGGCTGAGCCGCGGGCTCACGGCTCGCCGGCGAACGCGCCGGCGGCCTTGAGCGCCGGGTAGAGCGCCACGTAGCGGCGGTGCAGCGCGCGATAGCGGTCGGCCAGGGCAGGGTCGCCCGCCGTCGCCGCGCCCGGCGGCGGTACCGCGGCCCGTACCGCCGTGGCGAGATCCTGGTGCAGGCCGGCCCCGACCTGGGCCAGGATCGCCGCGCCCAGGGCGGGGCCGTCGCCAGCGGCCACCGAGGTCAGCGGCACGCGCAGCTGGGCGGCGAGGATGCCTCGCCACAGCTCGCTGCCGGCCCCGCCGCCGGTCAGCGCCACGCTCGGCGGCTCGATGCCGAGGGTGCGCATGCGCTCGAGACAGTCGGCGTAGGCGAAGCCGACGCCTTCGATCAGCGCGCGTACGAGATGGCGCCGCTCGTGCGCGAGGGTGAGGCCGACCCAGGCGCCGCGCGCATGCGGGTCCATGTGCGGCGACCGCTCGCCGGCAAGGTAGGGCAGGAACAGGAGCCCTTCGGCACCGGGCGGCACGGCGGCCGCGCTGCCGACCAGGACGGCGAATGGATCGAGGCCGTTCGCGGCCAGGAGATCGGCCTCCGCACCGACGATCTTGTCGCGGAACCAGCCCAGGGCTCCGCCGGCGGCGAGGATCACGCCCATCAGGTGGTAGCCGCCCGGCACCGAGTCGCAGAACGCGTTGAGCGCACCCTCCGGATCGATGCGCGGGGTCATGCTGTGCACGAACAGCGTGCCCGAGGTGCCGATCGAGCAGACGCCGTGCCCCTCCTCGATCAGGCCCGAGCCGATGGCGGCGCAGGCATTGTCGCCGCCGCCGGCGACCACGGGCGTGCCGACCGGCACCCCGGTGATCGCGGCAGCCGCCGCCGTCACCCGTCCGGTCACCTCCGGCCCCTCGAACACCGGCGGCAGCATGTCCTCGGCGACCTCGAGCGCGTCCAGCACCTCGCGGCTGTAGCGGCGTGCGCGCAGGTCGAGGAACAGCGTGCCGGAGGCGTCGGCGGCATCGGTGGCATGCCCGCCGGTCAGCCGCCAGCGGATGAAGTCCTTGGGCAGCACGAGCTTGGCCACCCGGGCCGCGGCCTCGGGCTCGTGACGGCGCAGCCAGAGCAGCTTCGGCGCCTGGAAGCCCGTGCTCGCCCGGTTGCCGGTGATCGCGATCACCCGCTCGCGGCCGAGGCGGCGCTCGATCTCGGCACATTCGGCATGGGTACGGGCGTCGTTCCACAGCAGGGCCGGGCGGATCGGCTCGCCGGCGGCGTCGAGGAACACCGAGCCGTGCATCTGCCCCGACAGGCCGACGCCCGCGATGGTCCGAGCCTCGGCGGCACCGGTGAGGCGGCGCAGCACCTCGACCGCGGCCTGCCACCAGTCCTGCGGCTGCTGCTCGGTCCAGCCGGGCCGCGGCGTCGCCAGCGGGTAGTTGGCGCCGGCCCGGGCGAGCACCGTGCCGCCGGCGCCGAGCAGCACGCCCTTGGCACCGCTGGTGCCGATGTCGATGCCGATGGTGACGGGCTCCTGCTGCATGGCTTTCGACTCGCTCCCCGATTCGTTGGCTTGGCCCGACTTTACGCCGCCGGGGTCGTCCTCTATAGCATGCGTCCGCTTTGACCAGCCCCATCGCTCGAAGACTGCGAGTTCCCTTGCCACCCGCCGACCCCGCGCGCGATCACGTCGTCCACTTGGCCCTGCCCAAGGGCCGGATGCAGGATGCCGTGATGCGGCTCCTCGATGATGCCGGCATCCGCCTGACCTTCGACCGGCGCGGCTACCGGCCGGCCATCTCGCTTGCCGGCTTCGAGACCAAGATCCTGAAGCCGCAGAACATCGTCGAGATGCTCCATCTCGGCTCACGCGACATCGGCTTCGCCGGCGCCGACTGGGTCGCGGAGAAGGGGGTCGAGCTCGTCGAGCTGGTCGATACCGCTTTGGACCCGGTGCGGATCGTGGCCGCCGCGGCGCCCGATTTCCTCGACGGCGACCGGCCGGCGATCCAGGGCTTCGTCGTCGCCACCGAATATGAACGGCTGACGGCGGCCTGGATCGAGCGTCGCGGGTTCGATGGCCGGATCGTGCGCTCCTATGGAGCCACGGAGGTGTTTCCGCCCGAGGATGCCGACTGCATCGTCGACAACACCGCGACCGGAGCCACGCTGCGGGCCAACGGGCTCGCCATCTTCGACGAGCTGATGCGCTCCTCGACCCGCCTCTACGCCTGCCCGCGAGCGCTGGAGCACGTCGAGAAGCGGGCGGTGATCGAGCATTTCGTGGTCCTGGTCCGCTCGGTGCTGGACGCGCGCAAGCGGGTCATGCTCGAGGTCAACGTGCCGACCGACAAGCTGGAGAGTGTCGTGGCCATACTCCCCTGCATGCGCGAACCGACGATCGCCCCGCTGCACCACAATGCCGGCTTCGCGGTGAAGGCCGCCGTGCCGCGCACCGACCTGCCCAGCCTGATCCGCGCGATCAAGGAGCATGGCGGTACCGACATCGTCGTCTTCGGTATCGCGCAGATCGTGCCATGAGCGAGGTCACGGCACTGCCGCGCACCACCCGGGTCGAGCGGCGGACCGGCGAGACCGAAATCGCGCTCGAGCTGGTCCTGGATGGTGATGGTAGCGCCGAGATCGAGACCGGGCTCGGCTTTCTCGACCACATGCTGACCGCCTTGACCAAGCACGGCCGCTTCGACCTGCAGCTCGAATGCGAGGGCGATCTCGAGGTCGACGACCACCACACCGCCGAGGACTGCGCGCTGGCGCTGGGCACGGCGTTCGACCAGGCGCTCGGCGAGCGGCGCGGCATCCGGCGGTTCGGCCACGCCTACGCCCCGCTCGACGAGGCGCTGGCGCGCGTCGTGGTCGACTTTTCCGGCCGGCCGTCGGCGCATGTCGACCTCGGCTTCCGCCGCGAGCGGATCGGTGACATCGCGACCGAGAACTTGACCCATTTCTTCGTCTCGCTGGCGACGACGGCGCGGATGACGCTGCACGTCGACGTGCTCAAGGGCGAGAACGACCATCATCGCGCCGAGGCCGCGTTCAAGGCGCTGGCGCTCGCTTTGCGCCACGCCGTCGCCTTCGACGGCTCGAACGAGGTGCCGAGCACCAAGGGCGTGCTTTGAGCGTGGCGACGCGCCCGCGGGAGGCCGGGCATGGCTGAGGTTCTGATCGTCCCGACCGGGACCGCCAACATCGCTTCGGTGATGGCGGCCTTCCGCCGGCTCGGCGCCGCGCCGCGGGTCAGCGAGCATCCGGCCGAGGTGGCGGCGGCGGCGCACGTCATGCTGCCGGGTGTGGGCGCCTTCGCGGCGTCGATGACGCGGCTGGTCGAGCACGGGCTGGACGCGGCGCTGCGCGAGCGGATCGCCGCCGACCGGCCCACGATCTGCATCTGCGTCGGCCACCAGCTCCTGTTCGAGGCCAGCGACGAGAGCCCCGGCGTGCGTGGCCTCGGCATCGTCAAGAGCCATGTCGGCCGGTTCAAGGGCGACGTGCGCGTGCCGCAGTTCGGCTGGAACGAGGTCCGCCCGGCCGAGGATTCGCGCCTGCTCGAAGGCGGCTACGCCTATTTCGCCAACAGCTTCCGCGCCACCGAAGCGCCGGGCTGGACGGTCGCGACCGCGACCCATGGCGGGCGCTACGTCGCGGCCATGGAGCGTGGCAAGGTGCTCGGCTGCCAGTTCCACCCGGAGCTTTCCGGCCCCTACGGCGAGGCGCTGCTGTCGCGGTTCCTGGAGCTCGCCTGATGCTGACCTCGCGCATCATCCCCTGCCTCGACGTCAGCCACGGCCGCGTCGTCAAGGGGGTCAAGTTCCAGGGCCTGCGCGACGCGGGCGATCCGGCCGAGCGCGCCAGGCTCTACCAGGACAGCGGCGGCGACGAGATCGTCATCCTCGACGTCTCGGCGACGCCGGAGGGCAGGGGCCACCAGCACGAGACCGTGCGCCGCGTGCGCGAAGTCCTGTCGATCCCGCTCACCGTGGGCGGCGGCGTGCGCGTGGTCGACGATGCCTGGCACCTGCTCGAAGCCGGCGCCGACAAGGTCTCGGTCAACACCGCGGCGGTCGAGCGGCCGGCGCTGCTCACCGAGATCGCCGAGCGGTTCGGGCGGCAGTGCTGCGTGGTCGCGATCGATGCCGCCATGCGCGACGGTCGCTTCGAGGTGCTGGTCAAGGGCGGCCGCGAGGGCACGGGCATCGATGCGCTGGCCTGGGCCAGGGAAGCCGAGCAGCGCGGCGCGGGCGAGATCCTGCTGACCTCGTGGGACCGCGACGGCACCCGCTCGGGCTACGATCTCGAGCTGACCCGGGCCGTGGCGCACGCGGTGCACGTGCCGGTCATCGCCTCGGGCGGCGCCGATTCGGCCGCGCACATCCTCGAGGCGTTCAAGGTCGGGGCCGACGCGGTGCTCGCCGCGTCCATCTTCCACGACGGCGACACCACGCCCGACGACATCAAGCTCTACCTGCAGGAGCACGGGATCAAGGTGCGGCCGTGATCATCCCCAGCATCGACCTCCAGGCCGGCCAGACCGTCCAGCTCGTCGGCGGCGCCGAGAAGGCGATCGACGCCGGCGATCCCCTGCCGATCGCCGAGCGCTTCGCGGTCGCCGGCGAGATCGCGGTGATCGATCTCGACGCCGCCATGCGCACCGGCAGCAACGCCGCCCTGATCGAGCCCCTGCTCGGCCGCTTCGCCTGCCGCGTCGGCGGCGGCATCCGCGACGTCGCCACCGCCATCGGCTGGCTCGACAAGGGTGCGCGGCAGGTGATCCTCGGCACCGCCGCCAGGCCCGAGATCCTCTCCCGGCTCCCGCGCGAGCGGGTGATCGCCGCGCTGGACGCGCGGCATGGCGAGGTCGTGGTCGAGGGCTGGCAGCAGGGCACCGGCCGCGGCATCCTCGAGCGTATCGCCGAGCTGCGCGCGTACGCGGCGGGCTTCCTCGTCACCTTCGTCGAGCTCGAGGGCCGCATGGGCGGCACCAACCTCGAGCTGGCCAAGGCCGTGGTCGAGGCCGCCGGCAAGGACTGCCGCGTGACCATCGCCGGCGGCGTCACCACGGCCGAGGAGATCAAAGCGCTCGACGCGATCGGCGCCGACGCCCAGGTCGGCATGGCGCTCTACACCGGCCGGCTCGACCTCGCCGATGCGATCATGGCGCCCATGGTCACCGACCGGCCCGACGGGCTCTACCCCACCGTCGTCGTCGACGAGCGCGGCGTTTGCCTCGGCCTCGTCTACTCGTCGAAGGAGTCGATCCGCGAGGCCGTGCGCCGGCGCATGGGCATCTACCAGTCGCGCAGCCGTGGCCTGTGGGTCAAGGGCGAGACCAGCGGTGCGACCCAGGAGCTGCTGCGCATCGACCTCGACTGCGACCGCGACGGCCCGCGCTTCGTCGTCCGCCAGCATGGCCCCGGCTTCTGCCATCTCGACACCCGCACCTGCTGGGGCGAGGATGCCGGCCTTGGCCGGCTCGCCCGCCTGCTGGCCCAGCGCCGCGCGCAGGCGCCCGAGGGCAGCTACACCGCCAAGCTGTTCGCCGACCCGGCTCTCCTCGGTGCCAAGCTGCGCGAGGAGGCCGACGAGCTGGTCCGGGCCACGAGCCGCGACGAGGTGATCTGGGAAGCCGCCGACGTGCTCTACTTCACGCTCGCGCGCTTGGCCAAGGAGGGTATCGACCTCGCCGAGGTCGAGGCGCATCTCGACCGGCGGGCGCTGAAGGTCACACGGCGGGGCTGAGCTCCGTACGCCCTGTTTCGGCGGACGTTGTACCGGCCTGTCCTGGCCGTTGGCGTCCGTTGCAGGGATGCGATGCGCGAGGTTCGGACTTGGGCGCGCTGCGCGGTGGTCGCAGGCGCCAGCCTGCTCAGGAACCAGGACGGCCCCGCGCCCGTTTGCCGCGCGGCGCGCCCGCAATCTGTCGTGCAGGTGACCTGAGGTACCGGCTGCCCGTGGCCCAAGGCCGACGGCACCAGGATGGTGGCCGGGCTTGCGCCGGCGTCGCCGGTCGTGGACGAATCGGGCGACGGCCGACCCCAGACACCCTCACCAGAAGGAATCCCACCTTGCCCTTCCGCCCGCTCATGCCCGTGGCACGCCCATGCTGACGCAGCTCTCCGACTGGCGCGCCACGCTGGCGCCGATGCTCGAGCGGCGCGTGCTGATCGCGCTCCTGCTGATCGCCGGCGGCATGTGGGGCTTCGTGGCACTGACCGACGAGATTCGCGAGGGCGAGCAGTTCCGGCTCGACCGGCAGATCCTGCTGTTGTTCCGCGACCCCGGCGACATCACCGATCCGATCGGGCCGGAGTGGCTCGAATCGGCCGTGCGCGACGTCACCGCCCTGGGCGGGACGACCATCATCACCATGATGACGCTGGTCACCGCCGGCTACCTGCTGATGTCCGGCAAGCGCCATGCCGCCCTGCTGGTGGTCGCAGCGATCTTCGGTGCGGCCCTGCTGAGCTTCGCCATCAAGGCCGGCATCGAGCGGCCACGGCCCGAGCTGTTCCCGCACGGCACGCCGGTCTACACGGCGAGCTTCCCGAGCGGCCACGCGACCGGCTCGGCGGCGACCTATCTCACCCTCGGCGCGCTGCTCGCCCGGTTCCAGCGGGCGCGGCGGCTCAAGGTCTACCTGATGTCGGTGGCGGTGCTGCTGACGCTGATGATCGGCCTGTCGCGCCTCTATCTGGGCGTGCACTGGCCCACGGACGTGCTCGCCGGCTGGACGCTCGGCTCCTGCTGGGCGCTGATGTGCTGGACCATCGCCCGCCAGCTGCAGCACCGCGGCAAGGTCGAGCCGCCGGAGCCGGCGACGGGGGGCGCGGACTGAGCCGCGGGTGGCGGTCGTGAACGGCCGCCACTGCCGGAGATCAGAACTTGTAGCCGATGCCGACACCGAAGATCAGCGGGTCGAGATCGGCGCGGGCATGGAACGAGTTGTTGATCTCGGCCTTCGTCTCCATGCGGATGTACTTGAGGTCCAGGTTCAAGAACAGGTGATCGCGGATGAAGGTGTCCGCGCCGAACTGTAGCGCATAGCCGAGGCTGTTGTCGTAGTCGATGCTGTCGATGGCCGGGCGGGCATCCGCGTCGCAGGACACGGTGTAGTCGATGCCGGCGCCGTCATAGGGGCTGATGAAATAGTCGGGGGCGACGTGCCATTGCAGCAGCGGCCTTCTTCGGGTCCTCGAGCTTGCCGCTGCCGGCCTGGATGCCGGCCAGGAAATCCTGGGCACCGGCCGGGCCGATCCCGAGCAACGTCGTCACCGCGGCCGCCTGCCGCACGAACATCCCCCGCTCCGCTCCATTGCCGGCTCGTGGCCGAACGCTCACGTTCACGTGATGCCTTAGCATGAGCGTCGAGCGGCCGGGCTGGTCAGCGATGCCGCAGTGGCCGGCCCGGCGCTGCGCGCTGCAGGACGAAAGCGCTCAGGCGCCGCCCTCGCTCGCCTCGGCGGCGCGATGCAGCCGCTGCCGCAGCAGCACCAGGACCGCCACCTCCTCGGGCTCGAGGCCGACCAGTTCCTCGCGCAGCTCGGCTTCGATCTCGCGCTGCAGGCTGGCGATCAGGGAGCCGTCCAGGTAGGCGCCGACGATCGCCGGATGCACGTAGCTCTTGCGGCAGATCGCCGGCGTGTTGCCGAGCCGGCTCGCCACACGCTCGATCGCCCGGGTGACGTTGCGCTTGGCCGCGGCCTCGCTGTCGAACGCCTCGAACTCGCTCAGCGCCCAGGCGGCGAGCACCGTGCCGGCCCAGGTGCGGAAGTCCTTGGCGGTGAATTCCTCGCCGCCGATCTCGCGCAAGTATGCGTTCACCTCGGCGGAGCCGATCGGCTGCGGCTCGCCCTGCTCGTCCAGGTACTGGAACAGCTCCTGGCCCGGCAGGTCGCGCAGGCGCCGGATCAGACCGGCCAGCCGCCGGTCCCGCAGCGTGACGACATGGCGCTTGCCGGACTTGCCGACGAAGCGGAAGCGAAGCTGCGCGCCTTCGGCCTGGACGTGGCGGTTGCGCAGCGTGGTCAGGCCGAAGGTACGGTTCGCCCGCGCGTACTCGTCGTTGCCGACCCGGATCAGCGTCGCTTCCAGCAGGCGCACCACCGTCGCCAGGATCTTGCGCTGCCCCAGTCCCGGCCGGCGCAGCTCGGCGTCGACGGCATCGCGGATGTGCGGCAGCGCCTTCGCGAAGTGCAGCATGCGATCGAACTTGGCCTCGTCGCGCAGGCTCCGCCAGCTGGGGTGGTAGCGGTACTGCTTGCGGCCCTTGGCGTCGCGTCCGGTGGCGAGCAGATGGCCGTTGCGGTGCGGCGAGATCCACACCTGCCGCCATGCCGGCGGGATCGCCAGCGAGCGGAGCCAGCGCAGCGTCTCCGCCGCGCGGATCGGATGGCCATCAGGATCGCGGTACGAGAAGCCCGTGCCGGCACGCCGTCGCGTGATGCCGGGCAGCTCGTCGCCAACGTAGCGCAGACCCATCTCGCCCAGGTCCTGCGCAAGCGCCGGTGCCGGCACGGCGGCGTCCATCGTCGGCGGTCTAGACCTTGGGCAGCAGCGGATCCGGCTGCCAGTCGCGCAACGGCACCTCGTCCTTGTCCCACGGGCGGGTCAAGTCGTGCACCTCGACCTCGCGGACCGCGTAGCGCCCCAGGATCTCGACCGCGCGTGCCTCCTGCTCGTGGTTCTGCACCTGGACCCAGAGCAGCAGACCACCATGCGCCACCTGCTCGGCCACCTTGTCGGCATGGCCGCTGGAAATGAGGTTGCCGAGCCAGGCTCCGGCCGCGCCGCTGACGCCGCCGGCGGCCACGGCCGCGGCGAGGGCCGCGGCGAGCCCGCCACCCGAGGCGATCACCGCGCCGATGGCGGCGATGCTGCCGATATAGCCGAGCCCCCCGGCGAGCGCGGTCCTGCCCTCCGCCAGCTCGTGCCGGTCCACCCAGGTGCCGGTCGGGGCCTGACCTTCGTGCGCCAGCTCGCGCACATCCTCGACCTTGCGCCCGACCTTGGCCTCGGCATCCTGGCGGCTGGTGAGCAGGTTCATCTGGCTGCGGTTGAAGCCGGCCATCTCCAGCTCCTGGATCGCCTCGACCAGCCGATCGTGGTCCTCGAACACCGCCACCACCTCGTGGGCCCGATACGCAACGGTCCCCGCGTCCTGCTCGTCGGCTGCCGCCATGATCGCCTCCTCGCTTCGGACGGGCATGGCATCGGCCTGCCCATCCTGCCTGAGCGACTAACGCTCGGGGCGGGCTTAAGTTGCGATCGCGCGGGCGGTCAGGCGGGAGACGGCAGGCCGGCGTCCAGAAGCGCGGCACCGGCCGTGATCTGCGGCGCCAGCGCCAGGGCCGGCGGCAGCACGCTCACGAGGTAGAACCTCGCCAGCCCCGGCCAGTCGTCGCCACCGCTGCCCGGATGCCGGGTGGCGGCTTCGGCGCCACGGGCCAGCAGGCAGCCGCCGAGCACGGTGGCGAACAGGCGTAGATAGGCCGACGCGCCGGCGGCCCGGTCGTTCCTGCCGGCGGCCTGCAGGTGCCGCGTCACCCGTTCCAGCACGTCCAGGGCCGCGGCGAGATCGGCGGATGGCGTCGGCAGCGCGTGCCGCAGCTCGGCGAGCAGGCGCCACGGCAGCTCGCCATCTGCGAGGTCGAGCTTGCGACCGACCAGATCCAGCGCCTGGATGCCGTTGGTGCCCTCGTAGATCGCCAGGATCTTGGCGTCGCGATAGTGCTGCGCCGCCCCGGTCTCCTCGATGAACCCCATGCCGCCATGCACCTGGATGGCGGTGGCGGCGACTTCCTGGGCGACATCGGTGCACCACGCCTTGACCATCGGCGTGAGCAGCGCCACGTGCCCGGCCGCCCGTTCCCGCTCGGCCGCGTCGGCGGCGCGCAAGCTGCGGTCGACGCAGCCGGCGGTCCAGTAGCACAGCGCCCGCATCGCCGCGATCTGCGCCCGCATCGTCAGCAGCATGCGGCGGACATCCGGATAGGCCGCGATCGCGACCGAAACACCGTCCCGTCGGCCCTGGACGCGCTCGTGCGCGTAGGTCAGCGCCTGCTGGTAGGCGCGCTGCGCCAAGCCCAGGCCCTCGTTGCCGACGGCGAGGCGGGCGTTGTTCATCATCGTGAACATGCAGCGCATGCCCTGGTTCTCCTCGCCGAGGAGAAAGCCCACGGCACCCTCGGTGTCGCCGTAGGCCATGACGCAGGTCGGGGTGGCCTTGATGCCGAGCTTGTGCTCGAGCGAGACGCAGCGCAGATCGTTGCGCGCGCCGAGGCTGCCGTCCGGGCCGGGCAGGAACTTGGGCACGACGAACAGCGAGATGCCGGCCGTGCCCGCCGGCGCGCCGTCCAGGCGCGCCAGCACGAGGTGGACGATGTTCTCGGCCAGATCGTGCTCGCCGTAGGTGATGAAGATCTTGCTGCCGAAGATGCGGTAGTGCTCGCCGTCGCGGACCGCGCGCGTGCGCAGGGCGCCCACGTCCGAACCGGCCTGCGGCTCGGTCAGGCACATGGCACCGGTCCATTGGCCGCTGATCAGTCTGGGCGCGTAGAGCTCCTTCTGCGCCTGCGTGCCATGATGCAGGATGGCCTCGATCGCCCCTTGCGTCAGCAGCGGGCAGAGCTGGAAGCTGAGATTGGCCGCGTTCCAGATCTCGGCCACGGCCGCGTTGACGAGCCAGGGCAGGTCCTGGCCGCCCAGGCTCTCCGGGAACACCGCCCCCATCCAGCCGCCGGCGCAGTAGTCACGGTATGCCTGCTGGAAGCCGCCGGCGGTGCGGACGACGCCGTTCTCCAGGACGGCGCCGTCGCGGTCGCCGGTCTGATTGAGCGGCGCCAGCACGTTGGTGGCGAGCTTGGCCGCCTCCTCGAGGATCGCGTCGACGATGTCGGTGCCGGCATGCTCGAGCCCCGGCAGCGCCGCGATCTCGGGCAGCCCGGCCACGTGCTCGAGAACGAAGCGCATGTCGGCGAGGGGAACGGCGAAGCTGCTCATGGCGAACCTTGGTCGATTGGGCGAGGCGGTGGCCGGCTAGACACCGGACGCGATGACGGCACCGGGATTGAGGATGCCCTGCGGATCGAGGGCCGTCTTCAGCCGGCGCATGAGCTCGATCTCGAGCGGATCCTTGCGCGCGGCCAGCTCGTCGCGCTTGAGCCGGCCGATGCCGTGCTCGGCGCTGATCGAGCCGCCGAGTTCCTGGACCAGATCGCAGACCGCATGCTGCACCGTCTCGCGCAGCGGCTCGAGCTGCCCGGTCGCCAGCGGCAGCAGGATGTTGAAGTGGAGGTTGCCGTCGCCGAGATGACCGAACGGCAGCAGGCGCCCGTCCGGCACCAGCCGCTCGATCAGCGGCTGGCCGCGGACGATCAGCTCGGGAATGCGTCCGACCGGGACCGAGATGTCGTTGCGGATGATCTTGCCTTCCTGGCGCATCGCGGGACTCAGCTCCTCGCGCATGCGCCAGAGCATCCGGCGCTGCCCTTCGCTGGCGGCGATGGTCGCATCGAGCAGGAGGTCGGCCTCGAACGCGTCGGCGAGCCAGGCTTCGGCGGCGGGCATCAGCCCGTCCGGCAGCGACCAGGCCAGCTCGACCAGCACGTACCACGGGGCGCGCTCCGCCAGCGGGTTGCGCACGCCTTCGAGATGCGCCGCCGCGGCATCGACACAACCCCCGGCCATCAGCTCGAAGCTCGTGATCAGCTCGGCGAAGCGGCCCTTGCCGCGATCGAGGAGCGCCAGCGCCACCTCGGGCGACGCGATCGCGGCGAAGATCGTCACCCGCTCGCGCGGGCGCGCGAACAGGCGCAGCGCCGCGGCGGTGATGATCCCGAGGCTGCCTTCGGCGCCGAGGAAGAGCTGCTTCAGATCGTAGCCGGTATTGTCCTTGCGCAACGTGCGCAGCCCGTCCCAGACGCGCCCGTCCGCCAGCACCACCTCGAGCCCGAGCACGAGATCGCGGGCCATGCCGTAGCGGATCACGTTCACGCCGCCGGCGTTGGTCGAAAGATTGCCGCCGATCTGGCAGGTGCCCTCGCTGCCGAGGCTGAGCGGGAACAGCCGTCCGGCGGCCTCGGCCGCGGCCTGCACCGCCGCCAGCGCGCAGCCGGCTTCCGCCACCAGCCACTCGCCGGCCGGATCGACGGCGCGCACGCGGCTGAGCCCGGACAGGCTGAGCACCACCTGCCGCCCGCTGCGGTCGGGGACGCCGCCGCCGACGAGACCGGTATTGCCCCCCTGCGGCACGACCGCGACGCCGTCTCGATGCGCCAGCGCCATGAGCTGCGCCACCTCCGCGGTGCTGCGCGGCCGGAGCACCGCCGCGGCGCGGCCTTCCACCGCCTGCCAGAAGTCCACCTCGTGCGGCGCCATCGCGTCGGCGGCCTGGACCACCCGTTCGGGGCCGAGGATCGCCGCGCAATCGGCGATGAAGGCTGCTGGCAGTGGGCCTGGGTCCGGGTGCGTGGACATCGTTGCTCGCCCTGTCGGCATTTCGATTCGGCGGGGACGATAGGTAGGCCGGGGCGCCGCGACAAGCGCCGCGCTGTTGACACCGTCCGACCGCGCAGGTTACCGGAGCGCTCGCTCAAGGGGCAGGGTCATGGAACTTCAGGATCTGCAACGGATCGTCGAGGGTGCGTTCGAGGATCGTGAACGGGTCGGCTTTGCGACCCGCGGCGAGGTGCGCGACGCGGTCGAGACCACGCTCGACCTGCTCGATCGCGGCGCCGTGCGGGTCGCCGAGAAGGGGCCGGACGGCTGGACGGTCCATCAGTGGCTGAAGAAGGCCGTTCTGCTGTCGTTCCGCCTGAACGACATGAGCGTGATCCCGGGCGGGCCGGGTGGCGCCGTCTGGTGGGACAAGGTGCCCTCCAAGTTCGCCGGCTGGGACGAGGCGCGTTTCCGTGACGCCGGCTTCCGCGCGGTGCCCGGCTGCGTCGTGCGGCGCTCCGCCTACATCGCCCCCGGGGCCGTGCTGATGCCCTGCTTCGTCAATCTGGGAGCGCACGTCGCCGCGGGGACCATGATCGACACCTGGGCCACGGTCGGCTCCTGCGCGCAGATCGGCAAGAACTGCCACATCTCGGGTGGTGCCGGCATCGGCGGCGTGCTCGAGCCTTTGCAGGCGGGTCCGGTGGTGATCGAGGACGACTGCTTCATCGGCGCGCGCGCCGAGGTCGCCGAGGGTGTGATCGTCGAGCAGGGCTCGGTGCTGTCGATGGGCGTCTATCTCGGCGCGTCGACCAAGATCGTCGACCGGGCCACGGGCGAGGTGTTCCTCGGCCGCGTACCCGCCTTCTCCGTCGTCGTCTCGGGGTCGATGCCGGGCAAGCCGCTGCCCGACGGCAGTCCCGGCCCCAGCCTCTACTGCGCGGTGATCGTCAAGCGGGTCGATGCCGGGACCAGGTCCAAGACCTCGATCAACGAGCTGCTGCGCGATTGATGCCCACGACCGACCCGGTGGCCCTGACCCAGGCGCTGGTGCGCTGCCCGAGTGTCTCGCCGGCGCCGCCGGCGGCGTTCGACGTGCTCGAGCAGGCCCTCGTTGCCTTGGGCTTCGTCTGCCAGCGCCTGCGCTTCGACGGTGCCGGCAGTTTCGCGGTCGACAATCTCTACGCCAAGCTCGGGCAGGGCGGTCGGCACCTGGCCTTCGCCGGCCACGTCGACGTGGTTCCGCCGGGCGATCCCGCGCGCTGGGAGCTCGATCCCTATGCCGGCGAGGTCCGCGACGGGCGGTTGTTCGGCCGCGGTGCGGCCGACATGAAGAGCGGCGTCGCCGCGTTCGTCGCGGCGGTGGCGCGGCTGGTCGCGGAGGATGGGCCGCCGGCGGGGTCGATCAGCCTGCTGATCACCGGCGACGAGGAGAACGAGGCGGTCAACGGCACGGTCAAGCTCCTGGCCTGGGCGCAGGCGCAGGGCGAGCGCTTCGATGCCTGCCTCGTCGGCGAGCCGACCTGCCCCGAGCGCCTCGGCGACATGGCCAAGATCGGCCGGCGCGGCTCGATCGTCGCCGATCTGGTCGTGCGCGGCCGGCAGGGGCACACGGCCTACCCCCAGCGCGCCGACAACGCCGCGCACCGGCTGGTGGCCGTGCTGCAGAAGCTGCTCGACACGCCGCTCGACGCGGGCACGCCCTGGTTCGAGCCGTCGAACCTGCAGATCACCTCGATCGACATCGGCAACCCGGCCGGCAACGTGATTCCGGGTGAGGCGTCGGCGCGCTTCAACATCCGCTTCAACGACCTGCACACCCATGCCAGCCTGGAGGCGCGGCTCAACGAGCTGATCGGAGCTCTGGTGTCGGACTACACGCTGCAGGTGACGGGCAACGCCGAGGCCTTCGTCACCGCGCCGGGCGAGCTCAGCGAGCTGCTCGCGCGCAGCGTCGAGCTCGAGACCGGCATCCGGCCGGTGCTCAGCACCTCGGGTGGCACGTCGGATGCGCGCTTCGTCCAGCGCTACTGCCCGGTGATCGAGTTCGGCCTGGTCGGAACGACCATGCACCAGGCGAACGAGCACGTCACCGTGGCCGACATCGAAGGCCTGACCCGAATCTACCGGCGCTTCGTGCAGCAGTTCTTCGCCGCGGCTTGATGCCCAGCTACGCGGAGATCCAGCGCTCGGTCGAGGCGGCATGGCGGCTGGCGCGCGGCGACCAGGCCGGCATGGCGCAGTTCGACCTGTCGGTCGACGGCTTCTGGCGATCGTTCGTCGCCATGCCGCTGGTCGCACCGGCCTACGCGCTCGTGCTGATCGACCAGTACGCGCATGTCGGCTGGCCGGAGCATCCCTGGTGGGCGACCCTGGCCGAGGCGACCTCGTTCTTTTGCGGCTGGCTCGCTTTTCCCATCGCCGCCGTCTTCCTGACGCGCCTGCTCGGCCTCAGCGCCCGCTACGTGCCGCTGATCATCGCCAACAACTGGGCGGCGGTGGTCCAGATCGCGATCTACACCGGCGTCGTCCTGGTCGGCGCCATCCTGCCCGCCGAGCTTCGCTCGCTCGCCCTCTTGATGGCGACGCTGGTCGTGCTCGGCTATCAGTGGTTCGTGTTCCGGACCGCGCTCGGCAGCGGCGGCGGCGTGGCCGCGGGCCTCGTCGTCATCGATCTTCTGCTGAGCATGGCCGTCAGCCGCAGCCTCGACGCGCTGTTTCAGCTCGCCTAGGCGAGCGGCTGCGGCGCGAGCCTATTTGATGAAGCCGAGGCTCTCCAGCTTGATCAGGATGCGGTGTGCGGCGAGGTCCGGGGTCAGCTCGGCCGTGTCGATGCGCAGCTCGGGCTTCTCGGGTGCCTCGTAGGGATCGGAGATGCCGGTGAACTCCTTGACGATGCCGGCCCTGGCCTTGGCGTAGAGGCCCTTGCGGTCCCGGCTCTCGCAGACCTCGAGCGCGGTCGCGACGTGCACCTCGATGAAGCCGCCCAAGGGCTCGATCATGTCGCGGACCTTGCCCCGCGTGGCGGCATAGGGGGCGATCGGCGCGCAGATCGCGATTCCACCGTTCTTCGTGATCTCGCTGGCGACGTAGCCGATGCGCAGGATGTTGAGGTCGCGGTGCTCGCGCGAGAAGCCGAGCTCGCTCGACAGGTGCTTCCTGACATGGTCGCCGTCGAGCAGGGTCACCGGCCGGCCGCCCAGCTCGAGCAGCTTGACCAGGAGCGCGTTGGCGATGGTCGACTTGCCCGAGCCGGACAGGCCGGTGAAGAACACGGTGAAGCCCTGACGGTGGCGGGGCGGGTGGGTCCGCCGCAGCTCCTCGACCACTTCCGGAAAGGAGAACCACTCGGGTATCTCCAGCCCCTCGTGCAGCCGTCGACGCAGCTCGGTGCCGGACAGCGACAGCACCGTCTCGTCGGCGGTCACCTCGTCCTCGGGCACGTACTGGGCGCGGCTCTGCGAGTAGACCAGGTTCGGGAACGGCACCATGGTGATGTCGAGCTCGTCCTGGTGTTCCTTGAACAGATGCTGCGCGGCGTAGGGGGCATAGAACGGCTTGCCGGTCGAGTCGTTGCCGGGGCCGGCATGGTCGCGACCGACGATCAGGTGGGTGCAGCCGTAGTTCTTGCGGATGATGGCGTGCCAGATCGCCTCGCGCGGGCCGGCCATCCGCATCGCCAGCGGCAGGAGGCTCAAGGTCGTGGTCTGCTCGGGATAGTGGTGCAAGAGCTTCTCGTAGCAGCGCACGCGGGTGAAGTGGTCGACGTCGCCGGGCTTGGTCATGCCGACGACCGGCTGCAGCAGAAGGTTGGCCTCGGCCGCCTGCGCGGCGCGGAAGGTCAGCTCCTGGTGCGCGCGGTGCATCGGGTTGCGGGTCTGGAACGCGATCACCCGGCGCCAGCCCAGCTTCTGGAAGCGAGCGCGCAGCTCGGCCGGCGTGTCGCGCAGGTGCTTGAAGTCGTAGTGGATCGGTGCCTCGATGCCGTCGACCCGGCCGCCGAGATAGACGCTGCCGGCATGGTCGTGCAGGTAGCGCACCGCCGGATGGGCGCGGTCGTCGCTGCCGAACACGGCCAGCGCCTCGGCCCGCTTGTCCGGCTGCCAGCGCTCCTCGACGGTCATGACCGCGACGAGCACCCCCTCGCGGTCGCGCAGATCGATCGTCTCCCCCAGCTCCAGCCGGTCGGCGAACGCCTGGGTGACGTCGAGCGTGATCGGGATCGGCCAGAGCAGCCCGCTCTCCAGCCGCATGGTGGCGAGCACGGCCTCGTAGTCGGGGCGGCAAAGGAAGCCGGTCAGCGGCGAGAAGCCGCCATTCAAGAGCAGCTCGAGGTCGCAGAGCTGGCGCTCGCTCAGATCCCACGATCTGCGCCCACCAGAGTGCGCTTTCGCAGCCGCGACGGCGTCGGCGGGCAAGTAGAGATTGCGCAAGGTTCCGCCATGCGCGTCCTTGAAAGCCCCCATGGGTCCGTGCTCCCGAACTCTTGGCTCAGATCACCGATCAAGATGGCGGAGGCGCGTCGCCGCCGTCAACGCGCGCGTGGCTATGCATTGTGCCCGGCATCGGGACGCCGTACGTCCTCGTGCACGGCCTCGGGGAGCTCGACATGCAGGACCGTTACGACGCGGTGATCATCGGCGCCGGCGTGATCGGCGCCAGCATCGGCCTGGAGCTGGCGCGCCGGGGCTGGCGGACGCTCAACGTCGATGCGCTGCCCGCCGCCGGCTACGGCTCCACCAGCGCGTCGGCGGCGGTGATCCGCGTCTACTACTCGACCCGGCACGGCACCGCCTTGGCCTGGGAGGGTTATCACTATTGGTTGCACTGGGCCGAGCATCTGGGTCTGCCGGCCGATGCGGTGCTGGCCCGGTTCCGGGAGACCGGCTCGGTGGTGATCAAGACCGCGGACAATCAGGAGCTGCGCCCGGTCTGCGCGACGATGGCCGAACTCGGCATCCCGTTCGAGGACTGGGATGCGGCGACGCTGGCGCGGAAGCTGCCCTACTACGACCTTAGCCGCTATGCGCCGCCGCGCCGCCCGGAGGACCCGGCCTTCGGCGACAGCGACGGGACGATCGCCGGGGCGGTGCTGTTCCCGACCTGCGGCTACGTCAGCGACCCGCAGCTCGCGGCCCGCAACCTGCAGCAGGCGGCCGAGGCCCGGGGTGCCGGCTTCCGCTTCAACAGCAAGGTGATCGCCATCCGCCGGACGGCCGGTCGCGTCGCCGGCGTGACGCTCGCGGACGGCCAGGAGATCGCGGCGTCCGTCGTCGTCAACGTGGCCGGGCCGCATTCGTCGATCGTCAACCGGTTGGCCGGGATCGAGGCCGAGATGTCGGTGCGGACCCGACCCCTGCGCCAGGAGGTGGCTTATGTCCCGGCACCTCCGGGCGTCGACTTCGGCCGGGCCGGCCTGGTTTGCGCCGACCCCGACGTCGGCTGCTACTGGCGTTCGGACATCGGCAACAGGCTGCTGATCGGCGGGCTCGAGCCGGCCTGCGATCCGCTCGACTGGGTGGATGCCGACGATTGGAATAGCGAGCTGACCGAGCAGTGGACCGCCCAGGTCTATCGCGCGGCATTGCGTATCCCGACGCTGCCGATCCCGCAGCAGGCGCAGGGCGTGGCGGCGCTCTACGACGTGTCCGACGATTGGATCCCGATCTACGATCGCTCGAGTCTGGGCGGCTACTACATGGCGGTCGGCACCAGCGGCAACCAGTTCAAGAACGCGCCTCTGGCCGGGGTGCTGATGGCCGAACTGATCGAGGCCTGCGAAGGCGGCCACGATCACGATCGCGATCCGGTCAAAGTAACCGGCCGCCATACGGGCTGCGCGATCGACCTCGGTTTCTTCTCGCGGCTGCGGCCGATCCATGCCGGCAGCAGCTTCACGGTCCTCGGCTGAGCAGCGAAGATTGGCATCGCCAGGAAATCGATTTTGTCGAAGTGTAAAACGTTTCAGCTTCCCGCGCCGGATGGCTATGCGCGCATTTTCCCGTTAGGTTGAATCAAGGAGAATGGGTTCCTGACCGCAGATGATCGGGAGAGCAGCTGATGGCCCGCGCGCAGCATGATTTACTGCCCGTCGAGGATCTGCCTTCGGTTGCCCATTCGGTTTCCGGCCAGGACTGGCTGCGGACGTGCAGCGGCGAGCCTCCGCTCGAGGAATTGTTGAACGATCCGCTCATGCGTCTGCTCTGGCAGGCCGACGGGCTGGAACCGCGCGAGGCACGCGTGGCGGTGCGGCGGCTGCAGGTGCTGATCCGGCGCACGCTCGCGCTGCCGGTCGCGCGGCGCATGCCACGACGGCGGCAGCGCCGCTTGGCCGCCTGAACCTGTTTTTCGCAGGGCACCGCCCCGTCCAAGCGGCCCGGCCGCCCGCTCGATAGTTGCGGGTGCGGCAGCTGTTCTGTCCTTTTTCATGTATTCATGCTTAACGAAAGATTGCCAAGTCTACATGTTGAGTGTAGGCGAGGTGGGGTGATTAATCGCGGTCGTTGAAAATTCGCCGCCAAGAACGTCAACTGCGGAGCGGACGATGGGCATTGCCTCGTCGAGGCCGAGGGACAAGGATACGCGTCTCAAGGATCGTTCGGACGCCGACGACAACGACAACGACAACGATCTCGACCGGCGTGCCGACTTCGTCGCCCCCAACGGCAACATCTATGCGAATGTCGGCTCGCCGCTCGATCCGGGTGAGCAGCGGACGCTGGAGCAGGAGATCCAGAGGGCGGAGAAGGCGCTCGCCGACGTTGCCGAGGCCCAGAAGGAGATCGCGGAGCTCAAGCGGCAGGTTCATCTGAAGAGCGTGCCGCAGAACGTTGCGCTGAAGGCGGTCAAGATCACCACGGTGCTGTTGGGCCTGCCCGCAATCGGGGCGGGCATCATGTCGGCGCTGTTCCTCACCGGAGCCATCAAGGCCGCGACCACCACCGGCCCGGCGCCGAGCGGGCCCACACCACCCGGGGGGAACAACCCACCGCCGCCGGCCGCGCCGGGCGAGGCGGAATACACCAAGGTCGTGCAGGCGTTCGCGAAGCTCCAGGAGAGCGATTTCTGGCCGGCCTACAAGACGGTCATCGAACAGTTCGAGGCTGGCTTGGAGGTACAGAAGCTGGTGGCGGCGTATGTCGTGAAGATCACGACGCCGAACTACTTCGCGGACCAGGGCGTGAGCGAGTTCGGCACCAAGGCCAATTACCAGGCCGCGGCCAAGGCGATCGTGGCGAAGATCATGGATTCCGCCAACAAGGATTCGCTGCTCGCCTACGACGAGGTCGCGGCGACGCCGAAGGCGAGCCTGCTGCTGGGCCGGCCCAGCCTCGAGGCGCAGAACGATGTGGTCCGCACCTTGCGCGCCGGCCTGCTGATCGTGGTGTTGGACATGCTGATGGCCGCCAATACCTAGCCGAGGTCCCGTGGGGAGTTCCGGGCATGACGGACAACGCGCATCTTCCCGTTTTCTGGATTCGCGGCTCGGTGCTGGACGCGTTCAAGCACGCGGCCCACACCGGCAGGACGCCCGACGGTTCCGATCCCTGGATCTTCCTCAGCGACACCATCAAGGCGCACCGGAACGTGAATCCCAACCTCGACGGGCCCGAGGATCAGGGCGAGTTCCTGGTGAGCATCGGATCGGCCGCCGCGGCGACGGTGGCGGCGACGGTGGCCGGCATTTCGCTGCTGACGGGTCCCTTGGCCCCGCTCACCGGTCTGGTCCTGGGCATGGTCGGGGTGCAGCCGCGCACCTGCCGGGTCATCGTCGTCAACGATACCGACGAGGATCTCGTGCCGGCGAACATGACCAGCGTCGCCGGGATGGACCCGACGGGCGTGGCCTGGCTCGACTGCGGTCTCGTCACCGCCGTGCCGGCCGTGGCGACATCGAGCGGTGGCTGGACGGCGGTCGGCACCGTCCCCAAGCGGCGGACCATGCCCGACGGCAAGAAGGCGGCCGGTGTCGGCTGCTACGTCTTTCAAAAGAACCTGCAGGCCATGCTGGGCTTCGTCGGCACCGGCGGCGTTCTGCCGTTCACCGCACGGAGCATGACGGCCAAGGCCGGCGTGGGTTGGCTGGTGCCCCAGCGAGGCGCGAGCTCGACCGCGACGACGCTCGACCTGGACGGCGACGGCGGCTGCGCCACGCTCTACCAGAAGTATATCGACAGCCGACGCCAGGAAACGTCGATCGTCATGGGCGGCTCGGCCAAGCTCGTGCTCGAGGCGACGCTCTCCGATACGGCGGCGGCCGAGGCGACACTGACCGCTTGCTTCCAGCCGCTGGCACCGCAGTCATGAGCGATGCGGCGCATCGGGGCGACGACGCATGAACACGAATCCGGTCGCCATCATCGACGCGGCCCTGAACGCGGCCGAGATGGGCGCCTTCTGCTTTCCGGAAGGCGGGCCGGCCATCGCCGCAGGGCTCAGCGGCGTGCAGGGCGTCATCGATCTCCTGTTCGGCGGCCAGAGCCAGAAGGCCGCCGGCGACAGCTTCGTGACGGCGCATGATCTCGGCAACGCCATCGACGCGGTGAAGCAGGCGATCGCCGACAACAGGCTGAAGGCCGAGCTGGACGCCAACACCACCGAGATCTGCACGCTGCAGGACAGCTTCAACACGACGATGAAAGCCGTCCTGGCCGGCAAGGGGTTCGCGTCGGGCACGCGCTACACCGATCTGGCCCAGGACCAGGATTGGCAGGACTTTTATGCCGCGCAGCGCGCGCCGATCTACGCCCCGAGCAGCGCGCTGAAGCGCATCATCACCAGCCTCAGCCGCAAGACCGACGTCACCACGCAGTACCAGACCGCCGTCATGTACGGCTCGGCGGTCGGCATGTTCATGAATTACTGCCAGCTTCTGATGCTGATCGAGTATTGCAAGCAGCAGAACGAGTACCAGGATGCCTACGACGCCTATACGAAGGCGAAGGCTGCCCACGATGCTGCGGCTGGCCATGGCAAGCACCATGGCCAGCCGCAGGGCGCGGCGCCTGTCCCGCCGCCGGATTTGCCGGACACCTACCAGCAGCTCGTCGATCTGCCATCGTCCGACAGCCTTGACGACAAGCTGGCCGAAGCCATCACCTATCTCACCCCGCTGGTGACCACGCTCGAGGCCATGCACGCGGCGCTGGTCAGCGAGCCCGCCACGCGCATGGCGCAGGTCAGCGTGCGGCCTGTCGGCGGTGGCTACGCCTATGTCGACAGCGTCACCGGCTACACCTCCGTGGTCTACGGCTCGTCGGCGCAGGCCGACATGGCGCTGCAGATCTACCAGGACACGCTTCTGGGCACCGTCGAGCAGGCGGTCCGCGACCGCTACACGGGGTTGAGCATCGGCACGGACCCGATCGTGTCGGCGGACGACACCATTTCATTGCGCAAGATTCTCGATGACTGGCAGGCTTGTCGGGACGGCTATCGGAAGCTCCAGGGCGGGACGGCAAGTTAGCGGTGCCTCTGCCCGGATCCGGGTGGCGACCGCGATTGCTGCGATGCGCTAGCAGGGGTCGCCACGCGCGACATAATTGAAAATCAATGTATATGTTCGCGTCGTCAGCAGCGCACGGAATATTGCGAAGCAAAAGCATCACAGAAATTTTATGAAATATCGGTTGGTCCTGCACAAGAAACTCTATGGCAGTGCAGCACGGCCATGCGTTGCCGATCAACAATGGGTCTGGGCAGGTGCAAGCAAACCGGCAACGGGTCCGCGGCTGCTCATTCTCGCCTTGAAGGCGCCAGCCCGCGCCGGGGCGCTTTTTCCAACCGTAAAACGATCTACACCGACATCGGTTATAGCTATTGGTGCAATTCGCTATTACATTCGACGTGCCGAACCTACCGACCGACGCATGATTCCAGGGAGCACAGAATGGCCCGCGAACAGCAGGTTCGCGTGTCCGCCGAGCGGCACGCCATCGTTGTACGTGATGACCAGTGGCTGCTGCTGTCCGGCGCCGAGCCGTCGCTCGACGAGTTGCTGGACGATCCGATCATGGGTTTGCTGTGGCAGGCCGATGGACTGGAGCCGCTCCAGGCCCGCGAGACCGTATTCCGCCTGCGCCGGCTGATGCAGTGCCGAAGCGGCCATCGGCGTGGCCACGTCGTCGACGAGGGGGTCGATTGCCGGCAACCGTGCTGCCTCGCTGCCTGAGCCGAGACGCACAGGATCAGATCATGGGTCCGGAGCGGCACCGGGTGTGTGGCGGCGAGCATGGCCGTTCACGACGGTGCCGCCATGCTGTCGAGAGCGGTCGATTGTGGTGTCGAGGGCTGGAGGGGCGGGATAGGCGCCTGTGGCGACGGTAGTGTCGGCAAGGGGCTCCGTGCCGGCATCGGTACGGGAATCGGAATCGGCCGCAGCGGCTCGGGTGGCAGGCCTTTGCCGGCGAAGGTGATCGTTCCCTCGGCATCGTGGCCGTAGAGATCCTCGCGCAGATTCAGCCTGCCCGCATCGTCGACGAAGGCCGTGCGATAGTCGAGGAACACCGGCACCGGCGTGGTCAGCGCCACCCGGCGCGTCTTCTCGCCGGCAAAGGTGGCATCCAGGCGGCTCGCGTCCCAGCCCTGGTCGCGGAGCAGGGCCAGCGCCAGCTCGAAATGCTTTTCGACACGGATGCAGCCATGGCTCAAGCTACGGTTGCTGCGGCCGAACGCGCCGCGCTGCGGGGTGTCGTGCAGGTAGATGGCATTGTGGTTGGGGAAAAGGAACTTGACCCGGCCCAGGGCATTTTCCGGCCCGGGCCGCTGGACCAGCCGGTCGACCACAGCACCGGTCTGCGCCGCCGTCCGCCAGTAGAAGCCGTTCTTGGCCAAGTAACCGGGCTGTTGCCGCTCCTTGTCGACGAGTTCGGGCGTGATGCTGTCCGGCACGTACCAGGACGGGTTGAACTCGATGTAGCGGATGCGGTCGTCGAAGACCGGCGTCGGCTTGTCCTTCTCGCCGACGACGACGCGAGAGCGCAAGATCACCTTGCCGTCGTTCCACAACCGCAGCTCGTAGCCGGGGATGTTGACCTCGACGTAGCGCGGGATTTGCGAGCGGTCGTCGATCGGCCGGGCAAGGTTGATGCGCACCTGCGCCAGCTGGTCGCCCACGGGCGCGTTCATGGCCGCGAGCGTGCGCGACCCGACCACGCCATCCGGTGCCAGGCCGTGCCGCTTCTGGAAGCGCCGCACGGCATCGGTCACCTGCTGATCGACGTCGCCTCCCGAGCGGTAGCGCACCGAGAGGTCGGCCGACTGGACGAGACGCTGCCGCAGCGAGAAAGGCTCCGGCAGGCGCTTGCGCGGCGGCAGTGCCGGGGCCACGTCGACCTCCGGGCTGGCGACGGCCACGGGCTTGGTCGTCGGCAACGGGCCGTCGACCGTCGTCACCTCGTGCCAGCCGCCGAGATCCTGGACCAGCTGCAGCTCCAATGCGGCCAGCGCCAGATCGTTCGTCGCCACCGGCTGATCGAGACGCTGCAGGACCGCTAGCGCCTCGGCCCCGGTCACGCTCCCGGCCGGGCTGCGCCGGCCGAGATAGGCGAGCATGGCTCGGCTGAGCGCGATATCGGCGTCCAGCCGCGCCGGAGGCTCGGAAAGCGCGGAGCGCGCCCCGAGGGCAATCGGATCGATCGCGGCCGGCTCCGCCTTGCGCTCCAGCGCCAGCAGCGCCAGCAAGGTCGCACGCCGCTTCTCGCTGCGGGGATCGCCGCTCCAGAGCGGCGCGACGTCGCGCGGTCCGTAGAGCACCTGCAGCACCGGATCACGCTGCAGGGTCGCGACGAAGGCAGGGTTGTCGCCGACCGTCGGCACGACAGCGGCGGCGAGGCTGCCTGGGGCAGCCACCAACGTGACCAGCACGCAGGCAATGTAGCGCATGGTTTCGATATCTCGCGACCCACCGTGCGAATTCATGTAGCGAGCAGGGGTCGCGGCGCAAGATAGATGGCTAGAGGGTAACAAAGGATTGCCGGAACGTGGCCTGCCTGCCGGTGCCGGAGCGGCGTCGACGGATCTGCCACACCCGGCGTCCGCGGCGATCTTCGCCACAGCCACGCCGGCCGACGACGCCGGCGCCTGGAGCCGTCCGGCGATCGTGCTCGCCGGCGCCGTGCTGCTGCTCTGGCCCACCTTGTTGAACGAGCATCCCTACCTGTTCTGGGACACGTACGGCTACTTCCTGCAGGGCAAGGCCTACTGGCGGCTGGTGCTGGGAGCGCTGCACGTCGCACCGGCACCGCCGGAGACGGCTGGCGGCTGGGTCGGGGCGGGGGCACGGATGCTCGCCACCGATCCCGCGATCCGCTCGGTGAGCTGGAGCCTGCTGACCTACGCGCTCGCCGTCACCGGCTCGTTCTGGCTGCTGGCATGCGCGAACGCCCTGGTGGCCGCGGCCATGGTCGAGCTTGCACTGCTGCGCCTGTTCCAGCTCCGGGTCGTCCAGCGGCTGACCATCCTCGCCGTTCTGGCGCTGGTCACGCCGCTGTCGTGGTTCGCGAGCTACCTCATGCCCGATCTCTACGCCGGGCTTCTGGTCCTCGCCGCCGCGAGCCTGGCCTTTGCGTGGGCCGTGCTGCGGACGGTCGAGCGCATCGGCGTGCTCGTGCTGTACGGCGCGTCGATCACCTTCCACGGCTCGCATCTGCTGCTGGCGCTGGGCCTCGCCGGTGTCGCGCTGGCGCTGCCGGCAGCGGCCGGCGAGCGCTGGGCGCGGGCATGCCGTCTCGCCGCGCCGATCCTGGCCGCGATCGTGGCGATGCTCGCCGCGAGCTGGTTCCTGTTCGGGCAGGCGACGCTCACGCCGCAGGCGCCCCCCTTCCTGCTGGCGCGATCGTGGGAGGATGGCCCGGTCCGGGCCTATCTCGCGCGGACCTGTCCCGATGCCGGCTGGTCGATCTGCGCGCATGTCGACCGGCTGGCGCCCACGGCGCAGGAGTTCTTGTGGCAGCCGGAGAACAGCTATTGGTCGATGAGCCTCGAGGAACGTGCGGCGGTGCGCGCGGAGGAGATGGCGGTCGTCGGCCGCGCCGTTGCCGCCGATCCGCTGGCGCAGCTCGTGGCGTCGCTCGCGAATGCCGCGCGGCAGCTCGTCCGCTTCGGCCTCGACGACTTCGTGCCCGGCCGCGGCGCGGCGGTGACCCCCGAGGATTATACGTTCGTCTACCTGCCCACGGTGCCGGCCGCGGTCTGGGGACTTGCCGGGTTCAGCGCCGCCATTCGGCTCGTGGCGACGGCGGCGCTGGTCGCCCTCGCGCTGCAGCTCGGTCGCGGTCGGATCCGAACCGGGTGTCCGGCATGGGCCAGCACGGTGCTCGTTCTCGCCGCCCTGCTGCTCAACGCCGCCATCTGCGGCGTGCTGTCCGGACCCAACGACCGCTATCAGGCGCGCATCGTCTGGCTGTTGCCGCTGGTCGCGGCCGCCGTCACGGCTCGTCCGCGCGGACCTGCCGCACCAGCTCCTTGAGCTCGACCAGCTCGGCACGCAGCGCCCGCAGCTCGCGCAACAGCTGCGGCTGCATCAGGCGCGCCGGGCGTGGCGCCGGCGCCGGGCGCACCACCGGTGTCGGTGCCGCTGCCGGCTCCTCTCCGGTCAGGCGTGGGCGCCGCGCGCGCAGCAGCCGCTGGGCACCCTTGATCGTGTAGCCCTCATCGTAGAGCAGGCTGCGGATCTGCCGCAGCAGCTCGATGTCCTCGGGGCGGTAGTAGCGCCGTCCGCCGCCGCGCTTGAGCGGACGGATCTGCGCGAACTTGCTCTCCCAGAAGCGCAGCACGTGCTGCGCCACGTCGAGCTCGTCGGCGACCTCGCTGATGGTGCGGAACGCCGCGGCCGACTTCGGGGGACGTGCGCCCGGCTCTTCCGGGGATCGGTCCTCCGCCGACGGCAGCAGCGTCAGCGTGCCCATCACGGCTCCGTCGCTGTGCCGTTGATGCGCTCCTTGAGGACCTGCGAAGCCCGGAACACCAGCACGCGGCGTGGCAGGATCGGGACCTCCTCGCCGGTCTTCGGGTTGCGGCCGATCCGATGGCCTTTCTGGCGGACGGCGAACGTGCCGAACGACGAGATCTTGACCGAGCCGCCCTCGAGCAGCGAGCCCGAGATTTCGTCGAGGATCGCATCGACCAAGCCGGCCGACTCGCTCCGCGACAGGCCTACCTCCTGGTAGACGCTTTCGGCCAGGTGAGCACGGGTGACCGTCTTCCCTGCCATAACGCGTGGCTCTCCGTTGACCTAGCCGGGAAATAAAAAGCTAGGCGCAACAAAGATTTCCGTCAATAGTCGGTGCAGCTCCGCCGGGCTGCTCTACCAGCGGATCAGCGCCGCGCCCCAGGTGAAGCCACCGCCCATCGCGTTGGCGACGAGGAGATCGCCCGGCCGGACCCGGCCGTCCTCGACGCCGCTGTTCAAAGCCAGCGGGATCGATGCGGCCGAGGTGTTGGCGTGGCGGTCGACCGTGACGATGACCTTGTCGGCCGGGAGCTGCAGGCGCTTGCCGACGGCATCGATGATGCGCCGGTTGGCCTGGTGGGGGATCAGCCAGTCGAGCTCGCCCGGCGCGAAGCCGCCCTTGTCGAGCACGGTCAGGGCGGCGTTGGCGAGTTCGGTGACGGCGCAGCGGAACACCTCGCGCCCGTTCATGCGCAGATGACCGGTGGAGCCGGTGGAGGACGGGCCGCCGTCGACATAGAGGTCGGTATAGTGGCGTCCGTCCGCGCCCAGATGGGTGGCGAGGATGCCGCGGTCGGCGCGCGTTCCCGACTGGCGTTCGGCGGTGATCACCACCGCCCCCGCGCCGTCGCCGAACAGCACGCAGGTGCCACGATCCTGCCAGTCGAGCAGGCGCGAGAAGGTCTCGGCGCCGATCACCAGGGCGGTGCGCACCTGGCCCGCGCGGATGAAGTTGTCGGCCGTCGCCAGCGCGTAGGCAAACCCGGCGCAGACCGCCTGCAGGTCGAAGGCGATCCCCGGGCCGATCCCGAGCTTGCGCTGCACGGCGGTCGCCGTCGCCGGGAACGTGTTGTCCGGCGTCGAGGTCGCGACCAGCACCAAATCGACGTCGGCCGCCCGCACGCCGGCCCGGGCGAGGGCGGAGGTGGCCGCGGCCACCGCCAGATCCGAGGTCAGCTCGCCCTCGGCGGCGATGTGCCGCTGCGCGATGCCGGTACGGCCGCGAATCCATTCGTCGGACGTGTCGACGAGCTGCGACAGCTCGGCGTTGGACATCACCCGCGCCGGCAAGTAGGCGCCGACGCCACGGAGCACTGCTCTGAGCATGGTGGTCAGGAGGCCGTGGCCTGGATGTCGGGAAGGGCAACCGGCCCGATTCCGCCCATCTCGTCGATGATCCTTTCGTTCGTGCCCTTGCGGACCAGATCGGCCGCTACCGCGATCGCCGCCGCGAAGCCCACGGCATCGGTCCCGCCATGGCTCTTCACCACGACACCGTTCAGGCCCAGGAACATGGCGCCGTTGTAGCGGCGGGAATCGAAGCGCTCGCGCAGCCGCGCGAATGCCGGCCGCGCCAGCAGGTAGCCCAGCTTGGCGCGCAGGCCGCCGCCGCGGATCGCCTCGCGCAGCGAGGCCGTGTACATGGCCGCCGTGCCTTCGGCGACCTTGAGCGCGACGTTGCCGGTGAAGCCGTCGGTCACGACCACGTCCACGGCGCCTTCGGTGACGTCGGTCCCCTCGACGAAGCCGCGAAAGTCGATGGCCAGCGGGCAGTCACGCAGCATGGCGGCGGCACCGCGCACGACATGGTCGCCCTTCAGCTCCTCCGTGCCGACATTGAGCAGGGCGACCCGGGGCTTGGCGACGCCCAGCATGACCCGGGCGAACACCTCGCCCATGACCGCGAACTGGAACAGGTGCTCGGCACCGCACTCGATGTTGGCCCCGAGGTCGAGCACCACCACCGGCTGGCGCTGCGACGGCATCACGGTCGCGATCGCCGGCCGGTCGATGCCCGGCAATGTCTTCAGCACCACCTTGGCCATCGCCATCAGGGCGCCGGTGTTGCCGGCGGAGACGGCGGCCATGGCCTCGCCTTCCTTCACCGCGTTGATGGCGAGGCGCATGCTCGAGTTGCGGCCCTGGCGCAACGCCAAGGACGGCTTGGCGTCGCCGGCGACGGAATCCGGCGTGTGCCGCACGGACACCGCCGGTCGCAGGGCCGGATGGGCGGCGAGCAACGGCTGCAGCCGTGGCTCGTCGCCGTACAGCAGGAAGACGAGATCAGGCTGCCGGGCCAGCGCCAGCGCAGCACCTTCGACGACGATGGCCGGCGCCGCATCGCCACCCATGGCATCGAGGGCGATGGTCAAGCTCATAGGGAGATCGTCCCGGTCGCTGCGGGTTCCATGGGAGCATGTCTGATCGCTCGAGAGGACATCACGGAACCAGGGGTCAATGCTTGCGGAGCCGAGCCAGCGCGCCGAACGGATGCGCAGCCTCCTCCGCGTCGGTGAACTCGGCCATCTTCCGATCCGCTTCCGGCGCCCGGGGATAGGGATCGAGCGCCAGCGAAAGCTCCTCCGCCAGAATCTCGCCCAAGTCCAGCTTGTCGCCGTCGATCGGCTCCGGGGTCTCGGCCATGACGTCGACCTCGACCTCGGCATCGGCCTCGACCGGCACGTCGCGGCCGAACAGCCGATCGAACGCGGCTTCCACCCTGGCCGGTACCGGCTCGAAAGTGACGACGCAGCTCTGCACCACGTCGGCATCGAGCCGTCCGGCAACGTGGAACGTCAGTCCCGCATCGACCGGTGTGACCTCGACATCGCCTTCCAGCCGGTCCAGGCGGACGAGCTCGAAGCGGGCGGCCAACGCACGGCATTCCTCCGGCGAGGCCTGGAGATGGATCCTGGTGCCGCCGAGCGGCACGTTGTCCAGCGCCAACAGACGCGAGAACTCGGCGGGAATGAACAAGAACGACCTCCTGACCTGGGCCGGGTTAGTCGGCAGAGCATCTCGTGACCGACCAAGGCGATCACGATCCGTCCCGGGTACAGTCCTCGGCAAGAAAAACCGGCTCCGGCGCTCAGGCCGGTCTGGATCGGTGGCGGCGGAGCTTACGGCCGCCCCCGCGACGGGTCAACGCGGGACTGGCCCACGGCTGGCGAATCGGCGCCGGCCGGTGGCATGAACCGGACCTGCCCGGCCAGCAGCTCCGGACCATCCAGGTTATCCAGCCAGCGCCGCTGGCGACAGAGATAGTCGGCGAGCCGGGCGACGCTCTCGGGGGCCGGAGGTGAGCCATCGCTGTAGACGTTGCGTTGCAGGACCGTGGCAAGGCGCGGCGGATCGGAGCCGTCGAGCAGCGGATCGAGGGTTTCGGCGCGGCCGAGAAAGTTGTGCGCCAGCGTCTTCACCTGCTTGCCGACCGACAGGTCGCCCACGCCCCATTCGCGCAGATGATGATCGACGTCCCGAAACATGACGTCGAACAGCGCCTGCGCCAGAGCCTGGCCCGCCCGGCCTTCGGTCCGCAACCGGCGCATCACCAGGATGGCGTGCAGACCCACCATCTCGAGCCGGCCGTCCCGGCTATCGGGGACGTTCCAGTCGGCGTAGAACACCGGCAGGCGGGCCTGGGCGACCAGCGCCAGGTAGAGTGCCCGGGCCGCGTCGCGGCGCGCTCCGGGGCCGCCGAGCCAAGCGCGCAGCCGACGTCCCCAGGATGGCGCCGCCGTGGCGGTCGATTGTCCGGGGCCGGCCGTGTGTGCTAGCTGCCTGTCGCGTGCCATCACTTCGCTTCTCACAACGGAAACGGGCCCATGCACTTCAAGCTAGGCAAGCGCCACCGCCGAACCTTCTCGGCCATGACGCTGGCGCTGGCCATGTCGGCCTGCACCGCCACCGTCAGCACGCACGGCCATCCGCTCGACCCGGAGCAGCTCGCCCAGGTGAAGCCCGGCGTGACCAGCCGCGAGGAGGTCGCCCGCCTGCTGGGCTCGCCGTCGACCGTGGGCACCTTCGAGCAGGAGCGGTGGTTCTACGTGAGCCAGCGCAGCGAGGTCATGTCGTTCTACAAGGCCGACGTGACCCAGCAGGATGTAGTGCGCATCGACTTCGACGCCAACGGCATCGTCAGCGACGTGCACACCCACGGGCTGGAGCTGGCCCAGGCGGTCGAGCCCGATCCCAACCAGACCCGCACGATGGGCAACGAGCTCACCGCGCTGCGGCAGATCCTGGGCAATATCGGGCGCTTCAACACCGACCCCAACCAGCGCACCGGCGCCGCCGGGCCGGGGACCCCGGGAGGCGGCGGCGGCTTCTGAGCCGCCGCAGGCCGACGTGCGCCGGACCATCGGCCCGGCGCATGCAGCCGCTCAGGCGGCGGCCATCGCCGCGAGGCTCGCCAGGATCAGCAGGGCCACGATGTTGGTGATCTTGATCATCGGATTGACCGCCGGCCCGGCGGTGTCCTTGTAGGGATCGCCGACCGTGTCGCCGGTGACGGCCGCCTTGTGCGCGTCCGAGCCCTTGCCGCCGTAATTGCCTTCCTCGATGTACTTCTTGGCGTTGTCCCAGGCGCCGCCGCCGGAGGTCATCGAGATCGCGACGAAGATGCCGGTGACGATGGTCCCCATGAGGAGCGCGCCCAGCGTCGTGAAGGCCTCGGCCTTGCCGGCCACCGTGGACACCAGCGTGTAGACCACGATCGGCGCCAGCACCGGCAGCAGCGAGGGCAGGATCATCTCGCGGATGCCGGCCTTGGTCAGCATGTCGACGGCCTTGCCGTAATCCGGCTTGTCGGTCCCGGCCATGATGCCGGGCTTCTCCTTGAACTGCCGCCGCACCTCCTCGACGATGGCGCCGGCCGCCCGGCCGACCGCCTGCATGCCCATGGCGCCGAACAGGTAGGGCAGCATGCCGCCGATGAACAGGCCGACCACGACGTAGGGGTCGGACAGGCTGAAGGTCACGTTGAGGCTGGGGAAGTAGTGGTGCAGATCCTGGACGTAGGAGGCGAACAGGACCAGCGCGGCGAGGCCGGCCGAACCGATGGCGTAGCCCTTGGTCACGGCCTTGGTGGTGTTGCCGACCGCATCCAGCGCGTCGGTGTGGACGCGGACCTCGGCCGGCAGGCCGGCCATCTCGGCGATGCCGCCGGCATTGTCGGTGACCGGGCCGTACGCATCGAGGCTGACGACCAGGCCGGTCAGCGCCAGCATGGTGGTGGCCGCGATGCCGATGCCGTAGAGGCCGGCGCTGAGATAGGCGCCGAGGATGCCGGCGCAGATGACGATCACCGGCAGGGCGGTCGCCTCCATCGACACGGCGAGGCCCTGGATCACGTTGGTGCCGTGGCCGGTGGTCGAGGACTTGGCGATGCTGAGCACCGGGCGGTGGTTCACGCCGGTGTAGTAGTCGGTGATCCACATCAGCAGGCCGGTCACGGCGAGGCCGATCAGCGAGCAGTAGTAGAGCTTGAGCCCGGTCGGGCCGGTGGCGGGATCGCCGTAGACCGTGCCCAGGCCCAAGACGATCGCGGTCACGGGCAGGAGCGCCACGGCCGAGATCGCGGCCGAGCCCCAGAAGCCCTTGTAGAGGGCGCCCATGATGTTGCTGCCGGAGCCGAGCTTGACGAGGTAGGTGCCGGCGATCGAGGCCAGCAGGCAGACGCCGCCGATGACCAGCGGGTAGAGCATCAGGGTCGCGGCCTGCGCGCCGGTGAAGAAGATCGCGGCCAGCAGCATGCTGGCGACGAAGGTCACCGCGTAGGTCTCGAACAAATCGGCGGCCATGCCGGCGCAGTCGCCGACATTGTCGCCGACATTGTCGGCGATCACGGCCGGGTTGCGCGGATCATCCTCCGGGATGCCGGCCTCGACCTTGCCGACCAGATCGGCGCCGACGTCGGCACCCTTGGTGAAGATGCCGCCGCCGAGACGGGCGAAGATCGAGATCAGCGAGGCGCCGAACGACAGGCCGACCAGCGCCTCGATGATGCGCCGCTGCTCGACGCCGAGCGACAGCAGGATACCGTAGTAGAGTGCTACGCCGAGCAGGCCCAGCGCCACGACGAACAGGCCGGTGATCGCACCGGCCTTGAAGGCGACGTCGAGGCCGCCGGCCAGGCCGGAGGTGGCCGCCGCCTGGGCGGTGCGCGCGTTGGCCCGCACCGAGACGTTCATCCCGATGAAGCCGGCCGCCGCGGACAGGCAGGCGCCGATCGCATAGCCGATGCCGACCTCGAGACCCAGGAAGTAGGTGAGGATGAGCAGGATGACGACGCCGACCGCGGCGATGGTCAGGTACTGGCGGCGCAGGTAGGCCGTGGCGCCTTCCTGGATGGCTGCGGAAATCTCGCGCATCTTGTCGTCGCCGGCCGGCAGGGCGAGGATGCTGCGGCGTGCCTGGAATCCCCAGAGCAGGCCGGCGGCGCCACAGCCCAGCACCAGCAGGAAGAGAAACCACTCAAGTCCCGACATCGACACCTACCTCTGCTCGTGGGCGCAAATATTCACCACGCGGCGTGTCGAAATCCACGCCGTGCTACCTTTGCACCTGTCGCGTTTGGGCATGAAGCCAGCGCCCGTTTAGCGTCCGCAGCATGGCCTGTCCATGGCATCGCCGTGCCGCCGGGTGGACCCGCCCGCGCCGGCCGGTTCACGGGTGCGGGGTCGCGGCGCGGGCCGCAGCCGTCTAGGCCTGCAGCACCCGCAGCGCGTCCTCGAGGATCACCGCGGCGGCGTAGTGGTCGACCGGCTGTCCCTTGCGCGGCCGTGGCAGCCGGCCCTCGGCGATGGCGTCCTCGACCGCGAACGTCGTCAGCCGCTCGTCCTGCAGCAGCGCCGGCAGTTCCAGCGCACGGGCCAACCTCGCCGCCTCGGCGCGGGCGTTCTTGGCCATCGGGCCTTCGCTGCCGTCCATGTTGAGCGGCAGGCCGACGACGATGCCCACCGCCCGACGCTCGCGGGCGACCTGGCGCAGCCGCTCGAGATCGCGCGTGGCGCCGGCCCGCTCGAAGGTCGTGAGCGCGGTCGCCAGCCGCCGCTCCTGGTCGGTGCCGGCCAGGCCGATCCGACGCTTGGAGAGGTCGAGAGCGAGCAGCGAGCCCGTTCGCGGCAGAAGCGCGCGAAACGCCGTGGCGTTGTCACATACGGTCAAGGCGTGTAGCTTCCGCCCCGCTTCGCGGCTGGCCACCGGGCCGCCGCCCTTGAGTTCGCAGGGATATTCGCGCATGTCGCTCGACAAGGCCACCGTGGCGCGCATCGGCACGCTCGCCCGGATCGAGGTGCCCGAGGCGCAGCAGGAACGCCTCGCCGGCGAGCTGTCCCAGATCCTGGCCTGGATCGAGCAGCTCGGCGAGGTCGACACCAAGGGCGTCGAGCCGTTGCGCTCGGTGATGCCGATCCAGGCGCACTGGCGCCAGGACGTGGTCAGCGACGGCGACCGGCCCGCCGACATCCTCGAGAACGCGCCCAAGGCGCACGATGGCTACTTCGTCGTCCCCAAGGTGGTCGAATGACGGATCTCACCGGCCTCACGCTGAAGGCCGCCCGCAGCGGCCTCGCGGCCCGCTCGTTCTCGGCCCGCGAGCTGACCGAGGCGCATCTCGCCGCGATGGCGCGCCATCGCGGCCTCAACGCCTTCATCACCGAGACCCCCGAGAAGGCGCTGGCCATGGCCGAGGCCGCCGACGCGCGGCTGCAGCGCGGCGAGGGCGGGTTGCTCGAGGGCGTGCCGCTGGGGATCAAGGACCTGTTCTGCACCGCGGGCGTGCCGACCACGGCGGGCTCGCACATCCTGGACGGCTTCACCCCGCCCTACGAATCGACCGTCACCCGCAGGCTGTGGGAGCAGGGCGCGGTCTGCCTCGGCAAGACCAACCTCGACGAGTTCGCCATGGGCTCGTCCAACATGACCTCCTACCACGGCGGCGTGCGCAACCCGTGGACCCGCCCCGGCGACAATGTCGATCTCGTGCCCGGCGGCAGCTCGGGCGGCTCGGCCGCGGCCGTGGCCGCCCGGCTCTGCCTCGGCGCGACCGGCACCGACACGGGCGGCTCGATCCGCCAGCCTGCGGCGTTCTGCGGCATCGCCGGCATCAAGCCGACCTATGGCCGCTGCTCGCGCTGGGGCGTGGTCGCGTTCGCGAGCTCGCTCGACCAGGCCGGCCCGATGGCGCGCACGGTCGAGGACTGCGCGGTGCTGCTGCAGGCGATGTCCGGCTACGATCCCATGGACAGCACGTCGGCCGACCTGCCCGTGCCGGACTGGAGCGGCATGCTGTCCGCCGACGTGCGCGGGCTGCGCATCGGCATCCCCGAGGAATATGCGATGCCGGGCATGCCGGCCGCCATCGCCGCGATGTGGCGGCAGGGGGCCGACTGGCTGCGCGCGCAAGGGGCGGATCTCGTCGAGGTCTCGCTGCCGCACACCAAGTACGCGCTGCCGACCTACTACATCGTGGCCCCGGCCGAGGCGTCCTCCAACCTCGCCCGCTACGACGGCATGCGTTACGGGCTCAGGGTCGAGGGCAGGAACCTCACCGAGACCTACATGAAGACGCGGGCAGAGGGCTTCGGCGCGGAGGTGCAGCGCCGGATCCTGATCGGGACCTACGTGCTCTCGGCCGGCTACTACGACGCCTACTATCTGCAGGCGCAGAAGGTCCGCCGGCGGATCGTCGAGGACTTCACGAGCGTGTTCGAGCGGGTCGACGCGCTGCTGACGCCGACCGCGCCGTCGGGTCCGTTCCGCGCCGGCGACAACATGGACGACCCCGTGGCCATGTACCTCAACGACGTGTTCACGGTGACGGTGAATCTGGCCGGCCTGCCCGGCCTGTCGGTGCCCGCTGGCCTCGACGCGGACGGCCTGCCGCTCGGCCTGCAGGTGATCGGCCGGCCGTGGGACGAGGCCACGGTCTTCCGTGTCGGCAAGGCGCTCGAGGACGCGGCCGCGTTCACGACGCTGCCCTATGGTTTGGAGGCGGCGTGAGATGAGCTTCACGATCGAGGGCAATACCGGCACCTGGGAGATCGTCTGCGGGCTCGAGGTGCACGCGCAGGTGGTCAGCGCCGCCAAGCTGTTCAGCGGCGCCTCGGCCGCCTATGGCGCCGAGGCCAACACCCAGGTATCGCCGGTCGATGCCGGCATGCCGGGCATGCTGCCGGTGGTGAACGGCCGCTGCATCGAGCAGGCGGTCCGTACCGGGCTCGGCCTCAAGGCGCAGATCAACCGCACCTCGGTGTTCGAGCGGAAGAACTATTTCTACCCCGACCTGCCCTGCGGCTACCAGATCAGCCAGTACCAGCACCCGATCGTCGGCAAGGGCGCGCTGACCATCGACTTCCCCGACGGCTCCGCCAAGGAGATCGGGATCACCCGGCTGCATCTGGAGATGGACGCCGGCAAGTCGGTGCACGACGCCCATGCCGATTCCAGCCTGATCGACCTCAACCGGTCCGGCGTGGCGCTGATGGAGATCGTCTCCGAGCCCGACATCGCCTCGCCCGAGGAGGCCGTGCTCTACCTGCGCAAGCTGCGCTCGATCCTGCGCTACCTCGGCACCTGCGACGGCAACATGGAGGAGGGCAGCCTGCGCTGCGACGCCAACGTCTCCGTCCGCAAGGTCGGCGACAAGGCGCTCGGCACGCGCTGCGAGGTCAAGAACGTCAACTCGATGCGCTTCGTGGCCCGTGCGATCGAGTACGAGGCCAAGCGGCAGGTCGAGATCCTCGAGTCCGGCGGCAGGATCGACCAGGAGACCCGCCTGTTCGATTCGGCGAAGGGCGAGACGCGCTCGATGCGCTCCAAGGAGGAGGCGCACGACTACCGCTACTTCCCCGATCCCGATCTCTTGCCGGTCGAGCTGGAGGAGGCGTTCATCGCCGGCATCGAGGCGAGCCTGCCCGAGCTGCCCGACGCGAAGAAGGCGCGCTTCGTGAGCGCGTTCGGGCTTTCCGCCTACGATGCGGGCGTGCTCGTGGCCGAGGCCGCGACGGCCGACTATTTCGAGGCCGTCGCACGGGGCCGGGATGCCAAGCAGGCGGCCAACTGGGTCAGCAACGACCTGTTCGGGGCGCTCGGCAAGGCCGGCAAGGGGATCGAGGACAGCCCGGTCTCCGCGGCGAACCTCGGCAAGCTTCTGGATCTCCTGAAGTCCGAGGTCATCAGCGGCCGGATCGCCAAGGACGTGTTCGCGATCATGTTCGAGACCGGGGGCGACCCGGTGCGGATCGTCGACGAGCGCGGCTTGAAGCAGGTGACGGACACCGGCGCGATCGAGGCCGTGCTCGACCAGCTGATCGCGGACAACCCGGGCCAGGTCGTCGCGGCGCAGAAGAATCCCAAGGTCGCCGGCTGGTTCACGGGGCAGGTGATGAAGGCCACGGGTGGCAAGGCGAACCCGGCCGTGGTCAACCAGCTCGTCGCGAGGAAGCTCCAGCTCGGCTGAGCCGGCAGCACAGCGCGGCGTCAGCGCGGGACGAAGTAGCGCGTCGCGTTGAACAGCTTGGCCACCAAGCCGGCATGGTTGGATGGCCACAGGTCGGCGACGGTCGTGTTCCACGGATCGTCGCCGACGACCAGGTCGACGCTGAAGCCCGGCTGCTCGCGCGTGAACACCAGGTCGCTGCGGCGATCGAGCAGCGAGCCGGGGTTGCGCAGATCGGCCGCCTGGCAGCAGGTGTGGCCCGGCTGCCAGGCCGTGGACGGCGAGGCGAGCCAGCTATCGTGGTAGCCACTGCCGATGAACTGCCGGTAGGGCGGCACGATGTCGGCGGCGAGCGGCGACATGGTCTCGGGCCGGGCGGCGAGCACCGGGTCCGTCGGTGACGAGTTGAAATCGCCGCCGACGATCAGGGCACGGTCCCTGGGCGTCGCCCGCAACGCCTCGAGCAGCTCGGTCGCCTGGGCGGCCTGGATGTGCGCGTTGCCCGGCTCGCCCGATGGCGGCTGCCGCTGCTCGAGATGGGTGGTGACGAAGCGGAGCTTGCGGTCGCCGAGCGTGGCGTCGATCCCGACGAAGCCCCGCCAGCTGGCCAGGCTCAGCGTGCCCTGGTTCGTCGCGACGTGCAGGGGCGCAACCGCCTCATAGGTGCAGCCGTCGACCGAGCGCAGGCAGCCGGTGAAGTCAGCCGGGGCCGCTTGGCCGAGCACGCCCGCCCGGACCAGGATCACGTCGCGGTCGACGGCGACGAGCAAGGCGCGCCGACCGTCGACGGCGAAGGGCAGGCCACCGGGCACGCTCGAAGCGCCCGCGGGCGAGGTCAGCACCGCCGTGCGCGTATCGAGGTTCTCGACCTTCGCCGCCAGCCGGTAGTCCTGCCGCAGCGCGGTCAGGGCCGTGAGCGTGGTCTTGGCATAATCCTGAAAGGCGGCGGCGATCGAGGGCTGACCGCAGACCTGGCCCGGGCCATCGAGGTCGATGCACTGCAGCAGCCAGGACTCCTGGAGGGCGACGATGTCCGGCCGGTTCTGCGCGATCTGCTCCGCCTGCCGCCAAGCCCGCGCCCGAAAGTCGCTCGCGGCGATGCGCCGAAGGAGATCGGGCAGCGTCGCGTCGACGTCGGCAGCCGGGGTCGCGAGCGTGGCCAAATCGACGCCGAGATACTGATTCTGGGTCATGACCGTGACGCGGCTCGTCGCCACGGCCGGGCCGCTGCCGAGCAGCAGGCCGATCCCCACGCCCGTGACCAACAAGAACCGAAACATCGCGCACCTCATGCCGATGGAGCGCAGCGTCTCCGCAAAAGACACCCCTACCCCTCGACCCGAGCCGTTCGTGCCCGCGATGGTCGAAGCGACGGCCAAGCTCGATCTATACCACAGTTAAATCGGCTCATTAACCGTCGCACAAGGTTGGTGGCCGCAGGCCACGCGCATCGAGGCGCAGGTGGCGAGCCGGTCCTTCAGCGGCGGGCGCCGTCGACGCTCCAGGCGCCGGGGCCGGCAACGAACAGATAGAGGAACACGAAGCAGAACAGGATCGCCGCGTCGCCGCCGTTCAGCGCCGGAAAGAAGCTCTGCGGCGCATGGAACATGAAATAGGCCACCGCCATCATCCCGGAGAGCACGAACGCGACCGGACGGGTGAAGAGCCCGATCAGCAGCAAAATGCCACCGAACAGCTCGAGCACGCCGCCGATGCCGAACAGCGAGAGCAGAGGCGGGCCGGGCCGATCGGACGGCGGAAAGCCGAGCAGCTTCTGGGTGCCGTGCTCCATGTAGAGCAGCGCCGACATGATCCGCAGAACCGCCAGCATCCGGGGCGCCCATACGGTATCGATGCCGGGAGTGCTCAAAGCCATCGTCCATCCTCTCGCGACTCGTGGCAGGCGGCGCAGCGAGTGGATGGCGTGGATCGCATGCCCGAGAGCGACGCTGTCCGCCGCCACGTCGCCCGATGGTTGCCGAAACCGTACATGACCAAGCCTCCATGCCACGGCCAGGGTCAGCACGAAACCCGTCATGACGCAGGCTGCGACATTGCCGCCACGCCACCTCCGCGTCCATCGGTGCCTGGTCGCACATCGACCCTGTGGATGCAGCCGGCGGCCTCGTTTGCGGTTTGACGATGGCAGGATTAGCTTGTGCCTGTTGATGCATGGAGACGGTGATGGCCGGCAAGGTCGAGGACGAACCGCCCGCGATCTGCGGCGATGCGAGCCGGTTGGCCGCGTTCGTGCCCTACGATATTCTCGATACACCGCGCGAGGCGGACTATGACGACCTCGCCCGGCTGGCGGCGCAACTGTGCGCGGCGCCGATCGCGTTGATCAGTTTCGTGCTCGCGGACCGGCAATGGTTCAAGGCCGAGCTGGGCCTCGGGGTGCGCGAAACGGCGCTCGACTCCTCGATCTGCCGTCATCTGCTGCTCGCGCCGGGGCTGACCGTGATCCCGGATACCCGCGCCGATGCACGGCTCGCCGACAACCCGCTGGTCAACGACGAGCCCGGGCTGCGCTTCTACGCCGGATGTCTTTTGACCTCACGCGAAGGTACGCCGCTCGGCACGTTGTGCGTGCTCGACCGCCAGCCGCGGCCGGGGCTCGAAGCGGCGCAGCGCTTCGCCCTGGAGACCATGGCGCGCCAGGTCATGACGCATCTCGAGCTGCGGCGGACGATCCGCGAGCAGCGCGCCCTGCTGGCGCAGAAGGAGCTGCTGTTCGAGGAGCTCAACCATCGGGTCAAGAACAGCCTGCAACTGATTGCGGCCTTGATCCAGCTGCAGTCGGCCGGAAGCGGCGACGCGTGCGTCCGTGAGCAGCTGGCGCAGGCACGGCGTCGCGTGCTGACCGTGGCCGAGCTGCACAGCCATCTCTACGGTGCCACCGACGTCGGCGAGGTCGATCTCGGCGCTTATCTTCGGGCTCTGCTGGTCAAGATCGGCGAGACGACACCGGCCACGGTCGAATTGCGGCTGGAAAGCGGCTCCTTGCCGGTCCCGACCGACAGCGCCGTCCCCATCGCCCTGATCGTCAACGAGCTGGTGACGAACGCGATCAAGTATGCCCGTCCCAATGGCGAGCCGATCATCGTGCGGGTCGCCATCGATGCCGCCGGTGGTGGTCTTGCCGTCACCGTGGCCGATGATGGCATCGGGCTGCCGGCGGACTTCAACCCGAAGGCCAGCGGCAAGCTCGGTCTGCGCATCGTTTCGGGCCTGCTGCGCCAGCTCGGTGCGACCCTCGCCTGGGACAATATGGGCGGCGCTCGCTTTCGCCTGCAGCTGCCAAGCCCCGTCGCCCGCAACGCCGCGTGAGGCCATGCTCGACCTCTACATCGATGCCGACGCATGCCCGGTCAAAGACGAGGTGTACCGCGTGGCGGGGCGCTACGGGCTCAAGACCTTCGTCGTCGCCAACGGCTGGATGCGGGTGCCCGATTCGCCCCTGGTCGAGCGGGTGACGGTCACCGACGGACTGGACGTCGCCGACGACTGGATCGTGGAGCATGCGGGCATCGGCGACGTGGTGATCACCTCCGACATCCCGCTGGCCGACCGCTGCATCAAGCGTGGCGCCCGGGTCATCGCCCCGACCGGGCGCCCGTTCACCGAGGCGTCGATCGGCAACGACCTTGCCACCCGCAACCTGCTGACCGAGCTGCGCGACACCGGCCAGATCCGTGGCGGCGGCCGGGCCTTCACCAAGCAGGACCGCTCCCGCTTCCTGGGGGCGCTCGACACCGCGATCCAGGCCATCCGCCGCACCGGCCGCTGAGCGGGGACCATTGCCGAGCGCGCGGCGAATGCTAGGTCATGGGCGCCATCGCGAATGGAGCATCATGTCCGCCATCGTCCGAACGGCCGCGCTTGTCCCGGCCCTTGCGGCCGCATTGTGGGCGGCAGCGGCCGTCGCCGCCGAACCGCCCGAGCCCCCATGCGCCGGCGCGCCCGCGCCGGTTGCGCCGGGCCCGGAAGCACCGCCCAAGGTCCTGCTCTGGCATGCCGCCGATCTGCCCGAGGGCTGGCAGCCGCCGGCCTGCAGCGGCATCACCACGTCCGAGAGCGGCGTGGTCGTGGCGCTGGCCGGCAGCTTCCATCACAACAGCGATGCCCGTGACGTGCTGGCCCGGTTCGGCGCGATCTCGACCCATACCGGGATGCTGTATTGGAACACCAGTGACGCCGCGTGGCGGCCAGAGGTGGTCGAGGCGTCGGCGCTGGCAGGTCCCGATCCCGATACGAAGCGTCCCGATTTCACGCCCGACGAGTTGCATGCCGGTGCCACGCTGTACGTGCTCTACGACGACGACGGCGCGCCGGGGCCCGTGGTGTTCGCCAGCGAGATCCGCAGCGCCGGGCCGGACGGGTTCGTCCTGGTCTCGCGCAACGTCACCGCGCTGCGCCTGATGGGCGTGAGCATCGCCGATCCGGGCCAGCTGTCCAGCATGCTGGAGGTACGCCGGGTCGGGCCCGACCTGTTCACCTACTACTCGCTCTCGTCGCTCACCCTGTCGTCGCTGGCCGCGGTGATGGTGTCCGACAGCGCGCACATCAATCGCGCCGTCGGGTCGTTCCGCTTCCTGGCCGGCATCCCGGGCGACCTGGAGCCACCTGCCGCCCGCGAGTGAAGGTAGGCCCGGGCTCGGCCGTCGTGCTAAGCCCGTCCGCGAGTCCGCCGCAAGGGGAGGGAAACGCTGCATGGACGACGACGAGCCGATACTACTGCACGAGCCCGATCTGATGCTGGCGCTGCTGCGGTCGGCGAGCGAGGGCCCGGCCGGCATCGAGACCGCCCTGGCGCGGCTCGTCCAGACCCGCGCCGTGGCCGGGGAACCGCCTCCGGCCGTGCCCGACGAGCTCCGCCAGCGGTTGCGCGACGCGGCCGAGCTGCTCGTCGGCGCGGAGGCGCTGACGTTGGCCGGCGACGACCGGTTCCAACTCACCGGGCGGGGAGCCCGGCTCCTGGCCGACTACCCCGATGGGGTCGACCAGTCCGTCCTGCACGCTTTTCCGGAGTTCCGGGCCTACGTCGCGGCCCGGCTGCGGCAGGCGCCGCCCGACGATCCCCGCCTGCAGGTCTACGATGCCGGCATGCAGGCGCACGGGCTGGGCCTCGGCAACGACGCCAACCCGCATGCGTTGGACAGCGCCGACCACCTGGCCTGGGAGTGCGGCTGGAGCGAGGCCCGCGATCGGGCCCAGCAGAGCTGATCCGTGGCGTCAGCCGGCGGCGAGGTCGCGAATCTCCACCTCGCGGACCATCTCGGCGGTCTTGCCGATCATGATCGAGGCCGAGCAGTACTTCTCGGCCGAGAGCTGGACCGCGCGTTCGACCGCGGCCCGGCTCAGGCCCCGGCCGGTGACGACGAACCGCATCGTGATCTTGGTGAACACCTTGGGCGGCTCCGCCGCCCGTTCGGCCTCGAGCTCGACCCAGCAGTCCTCGACGGCCTGCCGGCCCTTCTTCAGGATGTCCAGCACGTCGAACGCCGTGCAGCCACCCGTGCCGAGCAGGACCAGCTCCATCGGGCTCGGGCCGAGGTCGCGGCCGCCGTGCGCGGCCGGGCCGTCAATGACGAGCCCGTGCCCGCTGCCCGACTCGCCGACGAACGTCCGACCCTCGACCCACTTGATTCGTGCGCGCATGCCCCGGCTCCTCGATCGCGGCGCCGTTGCTAGCCGACCGCGATCGGGCTGGCCAGAGGCATCCCGACTCGTCAACCATTACGCGGCGTGACCGGCGTCGCCGTGCCAGGCCACGCGGGCGATGTCGCCGCGGGTGATGCCGAGATCGCGCAGATGCGCGTCGGCGAGCGCGCGCAGCTCGCGCTCGCCGCGCCGGTTGCGCAGGTAGCGCCGCGTGGCCGTGTCGAGCCGATGCAGCAGCAGGCCGAACGCCCCCTGCCGCGAGCGCTGCCAACCGAGCAGATGCCGCCCGCCGAGCGCCAGATCCGTCATGTTCCGTCTCCATCCTTCGACCGCCGTCGCCAGCGCGGCCGGCTGTCCGTGGCGGACCGGGCGGGGCCATGCGATGTGCCCTTTTCCGCTCCGCCAACGTGCAGGCATGATGGCCGCGGAGCCGGATGGATGGTTCGCAAAGCGCGGCCCCCGGATGCGGCGGCGTCGCAATCTGCGGGCGGCAAATGCGGGATTCTCGCAGGAGACGGTATGGAGCTCGACGCGTTCGATCGACGCCTGCTCGAGGCCGTGCAGGAGGACAGCCGCCGCACCGGCGAGGAGCTGGCGGAGCTGGTCGGCCTGTCACCCGCCGCGTGCCTGCGCCGGCTGCAGCGATTGCGCGCGAACGGTGCCATCCAGCGCGAGGTGGCCATCTTGGATCCCAAGCTGGCCGGCACCGGGCTCACCCTGGTCGTGCTGGTGACCCTGGAACGGGAGCGGCCGGATCAGATCGACCAGTTCGTCCGCGCCATGCGTGCGGAGGCGGCGGTGAGCCAATGCTATTACGTCACCGGAGCCGTGGACTTCGTGCTCGTGGTCAAGGTCGCCGACATGCGCGAATACGAGGACGTGACCCGGCGGCACCTGTTCGCGAGCTACGTGCGCCGCTTCGAGACGATGGCGGTGATGGGCCAGATCAAGTTCACCACCAGCATGGCCCTGGCCGGACCGGAGCGCTGACCCGGCCAGGCTGGAAACGTCAACCGCGCCGCGACAGGGCGCCGACGAGCAAGCCGGCACCGAAGGCGACGCCGAGGGCCAGGAGCGGCTGCGTGCGCACCCGTTTGGCCAAGACGGAGAGCTGGGCCTGGCCACGCTCGGACACGTCCTCGGCCAGCGCGCCGGCATTGGACGAGATGCGCTCGACCAGCGCCGTGCCCTCGTGACGGGCCCGGTCGGCCAGCGCCACGCCCTCCTGACGGGCGGTGGCGAGCGTGCTCGAGCCGGTGTCCTTCATGGCGGCGAGAACCCGCTCGAGATCGCCCTTCAGCGTCGCGAGCTCGGCCTTGATCGAATCGGTGTCGATACTGGCGATGTTGTTCGCGGCATTGCGAAGATGTTGCGTGGTTCCAACCATGTACGAGTTCCCTCTCGATGGAGCCGGTCAGATCGCCGACCGGCCGGGTGCATGCGACGAACGATGCGTGGCGTCACCGGCTTGCCGCTCAGG
>JBDHTW010000016.1:0-59722 GCA_039808865.1 Geminicoccaceae bacterium | reverse complement strand
ACCACCGGCGCGCAGCGTGGTCAGCGGCAGCCCGCGCTGCGCCGCCGCGGCCGCCGCCGCGGCGAGGATCGCATCGGCCTCGGCCTCGCTGCGGGCGAGCAGGTCGCGCAGCACCTCGGCGGGCAGATGCCGGCCGGCCCGGCCGGGCATGAACGGCTCGGCCACCAGGCACAAGGCGGCGACCTCGGCCGTGCAGGCCGCGGCGAGGCTCAAGGCGGCCTCGAGGCGGGCGGTGCTGGCCGGGGTGTCGTCGAGATGCACGAGCAGATGCTTGAGCGCCATCATGGCCTCCGGTTCGGCATGGTCGGGGCCTTCATTCCTGGAAGGCCTCCTCGCGCTTGGCACGGATGTTGGGGAGCAGGACGACGACGAGCAGCGCCGCCGAGATCAGCAGGAGCGCCAGGCTCAACGGATGGGTGACGAAGACCGAGACGTCGCCGCGGGAGATGATCATCGCCCGGCGCAGGTTCTCCTCGAGCATCGGCCCGAGCACGAAGCCCAAGAGCAGCGGCGCCGGCTCGAAGTCGAGCTTGATCAGCAGGTAGCCGACCAGACCGAAGCCGGCCATCGCATAGACGTCGAAGGCGTTGTTGTTCACGCTGTAGGCGCCGATGCAGCAAAAGGCGATGATCGCCGGGAACAGGAGGTGGTAGGGGATGGTCAGCATCCTGACCCACATCCCGATCAAGGGCAGGTTGAGCAGCACCAGCATCAGGTTGCCGACCCACATCGAGACGATCATGCCCCAGAACAGCGCCGGCTCGTCGGTGACGACGTTGGGTCCGGGCGTGATGCCCTGGATGATCAGCGCGCCGATCATCAAGGCCATGACCGGGTTGGACGGGATGCCGAGCGTCAGCATCGGGATGAACGAGGTCTGCGCCCCGGCATTGTTGGCACTCTCGGGTGCCGCCACGCCCTCGATCGCCCCCTTGCCGAACTGGGCGCTGTTTTTGGAGAGCTTCTTCTCCATGGTGTAGGCGGCAAAGCTCGCGAGCATCGCCCCGCCACCGGGCAGGATGCCCAGGACCGAGCCCAAGCCGGTGCCGCGCAGCACCGGGCCGACGATCCGCTTCAGGTCCTCCCGGCCCAGCATCAGCCCGCTGACGTGGCGGACCATGACGCTGCGGGTGTGCTCGTGCTCGAGGTTGCGCAAGATCTCGCCCAGCCCGAACACGCCCATCGACAGGGCGACGAAGTTGAGCCCGTCGGCGAGCTCGGGCAAATCGAAGGTGAAGCGCGCGGCCCCGCTCTCGACGTCGGTGCCGACCAGGCCCAGCAGCAGGCCGAGCACGATCATGGTGAAGGCCTTGAGCAGCGAGCCCGAGGCCAGGGCCACCGAGGCGACCAGGCCCAGGACCATGAGCGAGAAGTACTCGGCCGGGCCGAACTGCAGCGCCACCTCGGCGAGCGGCGGCGCGAACAAGGCCAGGATCAGGGTCGCGACCGAGCCGGCGAAGAACGAGCCCAGGGCCGCGGTCGCCAGCGCCTGTCCGGCCCGGCCCTGCCTGGCCATCTGGTAGCCGTCGATCGCGGTCACCACCGAGGAGCTCTCGCCCGGCAGGTTGATCAGGATGGCGGTGGTCGAGCCGCCATACTGGGCGCCGTAGTAGATCCCGGCCAGCATGATCAGCGCCGAGACCGGCGGCAGCGAGAAGGTGAGCGGCAAAAGCATGGCGATGGTGGCGACCGGCCCCAGCCCCGGCAGCACGCCCACGGCCGTGCCGAGCAGGCAGCCGATGAAGGCATAGAGCAGGTTCCAGGGGCTGAGCGCGGTGGCGAAGCCCAAGCCCAGATTGTCGAGCAGCTCCATGACGGTCTCCCTCCTACTGGGCCGGGGCGGTGGTCGCGGCCGGCGGCGGCGACCAGTAGCCGGCGCTGAGCCACGGGCCGACCAAGGGCAGCGGCAGGCCCAGGGCCTTGATGAACAGCGCGGCGCAGAACACGGCGATGCCCAGGGCCAGCGGCACCGAAGCCCGCCAGCTGGCGTAGCGGCTGGCCCAGGCGGTGAGCAGCACCACCAGCGCCAGCACCGGGCCCAGGCCCAGGCCGCGCAGGCTCAGCCCGAACAGCACCACCGACCCCAGCACCAGCACGAGCCCGCGCCACGGCACCTGCCCGAGCGCACCCTCGACCGCCGGCCGCCGCCACGCCAGCCCGGCCAGGACCGCCCCCAGCCCCATCAGCAGGACGCTCAGCACCGTCGGAAAATAGCCCGGCCCCATCCGAAACGACGTGCCCAGCTCCAGCTCGCGCCCGAACACGAGGAAACCAGCGCCGATCAGCACGACCAGCAGCCCCCCCACAACGTCCCGCGGCTTCTCCATGTTCGTCGACACGCCGTCCTCCCCAATTGCTGTGCGTGTATCCCCTCCGCGGCTCAGTCGGTGGTGAGCCCGGTCCTCGCGATCAGCGCCGCCCAGCGGGCCGATTCATCCTGCATGAACTTGCCGAACTCGTCGGGCGTGCTGCCGACCGGCACGGCGCCCTCGATCTCCAGGTTCTTCTGGACGTCGGGGCTGTTGATCGCGGTCACGGTCGCAGCGCGCAGCTTCTCGACGACCGCCGGCGGCGTGCCCTTGGGCACCGCAAAGCCGTACCAGGCCGCCGACTGGTAGTCGGGAAAGCCGCTCTCGGCGATGGTCGGGACGTCCGGCAGCCGCTTCGCCCGCGTCTGCAGCGTCACGGCCAGCGGCTTGGCCTTGCCGCTGTCGATGAAGCCGACCACCGAAGGCAAGGTCGTGATCATGAAGTCGAGCCGGCCGCCGATCAGGTCGGTGATGGCCGGGCCGGCCCCCTTGTACGGCACGTGCACCATGTCGAGCCCGGCGACGTTGGCGAGCAGCAGCGTCGCCAGGTGGCTGGCCGAACCGTTGCCGGCCGAGCCGTAGGTGAGGCCGCCCGGCTTGCTCTTTGCGGCCTCGACCAGGGAGCCGATGTCCTTGAATGGCGAGTTCTCGGGCACCACGACGACCAGCGGGGCCTCGGCGATCAGCGTCACCGGGTCGAACGCGGTCAGCGGGTCAACCTTGACGTTCTTGAACAGATGCGGGTTGACGGTCATCGGCCCTTGGTTGGCCATCAGCACGGTGTAGCCGTCGGGCTCGGCCTTGGCCGCCTGCGCCGTGGCGACGTTGCCGCCGGCCGTGCCGTTGTTGTCGACGACCATCTGCTGCCCGACCTTCTCGCTCACGGCCCGCGCGATCACGCGCGCCAAAGCATCGGTGCCTCCACCTGCCGCGTACGGTACCAGGAGCCGGATCGGCTGGCTCGGATAATCATCCGCCCAAGCCGAGGTGAAGCCCATGGTTGCGACCACCATCGCGGTGGCGAGAACAGTCCGCCGGTGCATTTCGGATTCTCCTGAAGGTTGATGAAGATGATCGTTGGCGGTCGACGGGAGCGAGGCTCGTCCCCAAAGGGCTCGGCCGCCGGACGGCTAGCCGAGGCCGGGCGCGGCCCGCGCTTCACCGGCCTCGTCGATCTGCTGCTCGGACTGGGCGTAGTTCCGCTCGAGCTCGGCCCGTAACGTCGCGCGGTCGCAGGCGCCCTCCCACTGCGCCACCAGGATGGTGGCGACGGCGTTGCTGCAGGTGCTGGTCAGCGCGCGGGCCTCGGACATGAACCGGTCGATGCCGACGATGAGGGCGACACCGGCGACCGGGATGTCGGGGATCACCGTGAGGGTCGCGACCAGCGCCACGAAGCCGCTCCCGGTCACCCCGGCCGCCCCCTTCGAGGTCAGCAGCATCACCCCGAGCAGACCCAGCTCCTGAGCCCAGGTGAGCTGGACGTTCATCGCCTGGGCGATGAAGATCGTGGCCAGGCTCAGGTAGATGGCCGTGCCGTCGAGATTGAACGAATAGCCGGCCGGCAGGACGAGGCCGACGATGCCGCGCTTGCAGCCGAGCTTCTCCAGCTTGACCAGGAGGCGGGGCAGCACAGGCTCGCTCGACGACGTCGCCAACACGATCAGCAGCTCCTCGCGGAGGTAGCGGAGCAGCCTCCACAAGCTGAAGCCGTGCAGTCGGGACAAGACGCCGAGGACGACGAAGACGAAAACAAAGCAGGCAATGTAGAACGACGTGATCAGCAGGCCGAGCGAGCCGATCGACTTGATGCCGTACCGGCCGACGGTGAACGCCATGGCCCCAAAGGCGCCGATGGGGGCAAGCTTCATCAGGAAGGCAAAGGCGTTGAACAAGACGTGCGAGAAGGCGTCGATCGCCCGCAGCACCGGCGCGCCGGCCTCACCGACGCGGGTCAAGGCGAAGCCGGTGATGATCGCGACCAGCAGTACCGGCAAGACCTCGCCTTCGGCGAACGGCGCGAAGAAGGTCGTCGGAATGATGTGCAGCAGGAATTCGACGAAGCCTTTGGGGACCGCCTGGCCGGTATACTGGGCGACCATGGCGGGATCGATGCTGGCCGGGTCGATGTTCATGCCGACGCCGGGCCGGAGCAGATGTACCGACAGGAGCCCGGTCGCCAACGCCACGATCGTCAGCGCATAGAACAGGCCCATCGCCTTGACCAAGGTCTTCGCGATTTCCCGGTTGTCGCGCATGCTGGTGATGCCGCTGACGATCGTGCAGAACACCACCGGTGCGATCATCATCTTGACGATCTTCACAAAAGCATCGCCGAGCGGCTTCAGCGTGGCGGCGATATCGGGCCAGACATAGCCGAGCAGGACGCCGGCCATCATGCCCAGGAGCACGCGAAAATAGAGGCTCTGGTGCAGCCGGGTCGGCGCCGGCGCCGCCGTGGTGGGGATGGTGACCATGTGGTGCCCTGATCGGTTGTTCTGTTTCAGGCTGCGTAGCGGCGCGTCACGGGACGTAGACGTGGCCGGCGAACAGCCGCCTCGCGGTCCGCACCAGCGACGCCCGCAGCACGGGGATCTCGGCTCCGGGCGCGGCGAGCTCGAGCTCGACCGGAATCCGCCCGGCCGGGTGCTCGATCGCCACCAGAGCGCTGGGGCCGGTCGGCGGCGGGCCGGCGAACTCGCCGGCAAGGCTGCCCGGCACCGTGGTCGCGGTGGCGATGCCGACCGCGCCCGTGGCCGCGACCGCGCGATGGCAAGCGCGCGGGGTGAAGTAGCGGACGTGCAGCGAGCCTCCTGCCGTGGGTGCCGAGACGAGGACCGGCTTGGGGATGACGCGGTCGCTGACGTCGCCGAGGCCCATCAGCGCCCCGGCCTCGCGGCGGATCGCCTCCAGGCGAGCGAAGAGGTCGCCGTCGGCGTCGAGCTCGGCCGGCGTCTCGTGCCCGGTCTTGCCGAGGTCGGCCGCGCGCATGATCACCAGCGGCATGGCCATGTCGATGCAGGTGACGTCGATGCCGAGGATGCGGTCGCGCACACGGCCGGTCGGCAGCAGGCGGCCGGTCTTGGCCCCGGCGGCATCGAGGAAGCTCAGCCGGATCGGCGCCGCGGTGCCGGGCACGCCGTCGATGGCAGTGCCGCCGTCGTAGGTGACGGCACCGTGCGGGGTCTGCACGATCGATTCGATCAGCTTGCCCGTGTTCACGTTGTAGATGCGGACGCGCGTCTCGGGGGCCGATGCCCCGACCAGGCCGGTCTCGATCGCGAACGGACCGACCCCGGCCAGCATGTTGCCGCAGTTGGGCGAGGTGTCGACGGTCGGCTCGAGCACGCCGGCCTGGGCGAACAGATAGTCGACATCCGCCTCGGGTCGGGTCGAGCGGCCGACGATCGCAATTTTCGAGGTCAAGGGATGTCCGCCGCCTATCCCGTCGACTTGCAGTTCGTGTCCCGATCCCATGATACGCGCAAGCAAACGATCACGCATCATAGGATCGACTGGCAGATCATCACTGCGGAAGTATGGCCCGCGCGAAGTACCGCCGCGCATGAGCACGCAAGGTATTGCGATCATTTCCGGTTGCCGGCCTCGATGAGCTATCTCTTGGCGCTCAGGAAAGCTTCCCTGCCGACAACAACTTGACAGAATCTTCTTTTGATGTGAAATGCAATGATCTGAACATACGATGCATGGCGCACATGAAAGCTGATCTCGACGAGCTGCGCAGCTTCGTGGCGGTGGCCGATCTCGGCAGCTTCCACGCCGCGGCGGACGCGCTGCATCTGTCGCAGCCGGCGCTGACACGCCGGCTGCAGAAGCTCGAGGCGACGCTGGGCATCCAGCTGATCGACCGCAGCACCCGTCAGCTGCGCCTGAGTGCGGTCGGCCGCGAGTTCTACTTCAAGATCAAGCGCCTTCTGGACGAGCTCGACAGCGCGTATCTGGGAATCAGCGAGCTCGCCGATCGGGTGTCCGGCGAGGTGACCGTCGCTGCCGTGCCGACGGCAACCTACTATTTCCTGCCGCGGGTGATCGAGGACTTCAACGCGCAGTATCCGCGCATCCGCATCCGCATCCTCGACCTATCGGCCAACGAGGTGCTCGAGGCGGTGAAGCGCGGGCAGGCCGAGTTCGGTCTCAACCTGCTGGGGGCGCAGGAACCGGATCTGGTCTTCGAGCCGTTGCTCAAGGACCCGTTCCTGTTCGTCGGCCGCAAGGACCATCCGCTGGCCGGGCACGAGCAGGTCCGCTGGGCCGATCTCGCGCCCTACCGCTTCATCACGGTCGGCCGGCTCAGCGGCAACCGCATCATCCTCGACGCGGCCCTGGCCGGGCTCACGGTCAGGCCGCGCTGGTTCTACGAGGTGCAGCATCTGAGCACCTCGCTGGGTCTGGTCGAGGCCGGGCTCGGCGTTGCGGCCGTGCCGCAGCTGGCGGTGCCGGTGACCGAGCACCCGGTGCTGGTGGTAAGGCCGCTGATCGAGCCCGTGGTGACCCGCATCATGGGCATCATCGTGCGCTATGGCACGACCCTGTCGCCGGCGGCGGAGCAATTCCACCGCATTCTCAAGGACCGCTGGGGTACCGAAACCGCCGTGACGCGATGAGGGCTGCCGGCGAGGCGCGCCTCGCCGGACGTGCGCGCTCAGCCCTGGCTCACCTCGAGGGCCTGGGTCAGATCGCCGAGCGGCGGGTTGCCGTTGGCGGCGATGCCGTCGTCGCGGACCTTGATGCCCGGCAGGGTCTCGAGATCGAAGCGGTTGGTGATGAAGCGCAGGATCGAGGTCGTGTCGTAGGGGGTGTGGTCGACGTAGCCGCGCTTGGCGAACGGCGAGACGATGATGGCCGGGATGCGGCTGCCCGGCCCCCAGCGGTCGCCCTTGGGCGGCGCGACATGGTCCCAGATGCCCCCGTTCTCGTCGTAGGTCACCACGACCAGCATGTGCGGCCACTGCGGACTCTTCTCGAGATGCGCGATCACGTTGGCGATGTGCCGATCGCCCGATTCGATGTCCGCATAGCCCGAGTGCTCGTTGAGATTGCCTTGCGGCTTGTAGAAGGCGACGTGCGGCAGTGAGCCGGCGTCGATCGCCTTGATGAATTCGCTGCCGCCGATGCCGCCGTCGCGCAGGTGCTGAGCCCGCTCGGTCGTGCCGGGGGCGTACCTGGCGAAGTAATTGAACGGCTGGTGGTGGTACTGGAAGGCGGGGATCGGCGTCGAGTTGCCGTGGTCGAGCACGGCCTGCCAGGCGCCGCCGTACCAGGCCCAGGTGATCCCCTTGTCGCTCAGCAGGTCGCCGATGTTGGCCACCGTCTGCGGCGGCAGCGTCGTGGGCTTCGCGGGATCGGCGTAGGCCGGATCGCCACCCGCGGCCGGCGGGTTGGCGCTCGGCTGGTAGGGCGGCTGCATCGTGTTGACGGCGTAGAAGTCGGGCGTGAGGTTGCCGTCGCTCACGAACTTGGGCTCGCCCTCGAGCGCGGACTTGGGCGAGTTGTCGGCGAGCTTCAGCGTCACCCCGTCGGGTTCGACGACGGCGATGGTCGGCTTGGCCGCGCTCTTGTCCGCATCGGGGTAGTAGGGCGCGCAGGCGCAGACCAGCCACATGTGATTGAAGAACGAACCGCCGAAGGCGCCCATGAAGAAGTTGTCGGCCAAGGTATAGCGGCCGGCGATCTGCCACATCGCCATCGTCGAGCCGTCGAAGTGGCCCATCGTCAGCGCACCGCTGTCGGAATAGGCCGCGAACCGGTCGTTCTTGCCACCGTCGATCTGCATCTGATTCTGGTAGAAGCGATGCACCAGGTCCCGGGTCATCGTGTAGGTGGGCAGGTTGAAGCCGTTCGGGTCGTCGACGGCGAACGGCGCGTTCGGCAGATGCTCGGTCTCGGCCTGGGCGATCGGTGGCGTCACGCCCTTGCCGGTCAGCCCGCCCCAGATCGGCGGCAGCTCCTTCAGCGGCGTGCCGTCGAGATCCACCTGGGTCCTGGCCGTGGCGCTCGCCTGGGCCAGGCCGTTGGCGCCGGGAAACGAGCCGTAGAGATTATCGAAGCTCCGGTTCTCGGCGAAGATGACGACGACGGTCTGGATCTGATCGAGCTTCTGGCGATGCAGGACGCCATCGTCCGCGGCCAGGGCCGCATCGCCGAGCCCGAGGCCGACGCCGGCCAGCGCCGTCGCACCCCAAAGAACGCGCCTCGACATTTTGGAGCCTCCCCTATGCGTCACGTTTTCTAGTCGGCCCGGCGGCTGTTGCTTATGGCTCCGCAACAGGAGGCCCGATGAAACTAGAACGGTTCGCAACGGCGCTGGCAAGCGTGACCGCGCGCATGGCAGCTATCGGCTGGAAGGCACGCCGCCTGGCCTCCCCCGTCCTGGCCACGTGTATCGCGCTGGGCACGCTCCCGGCGCAGGGCGCCGATCCGCCCTCGACCGGGCTCAGCCGCGCCGAGGTCCGCCGGCAGGTGGCGATCCTGCGCACGCTCGGCCAGGCCATGTTCGCCGATCCGTCCCTGTCCGGCTCCGGCCAAGTCGCCTGCGCCTCGTGCCACGACCCGAGCCACGCTTTCGGGCCGCCGAACGCGCTGCCGGTGCAGCTCGCCGGCAGCGACATGCGGCAGCCCGGCGTTCGTGCCGTGCCGTCGCTGCGCTACCTGCAGGTCGTGCCGCCCTTCAGCGAGCACTTCTACGATTCCGAGGACGATGCCGACGAAAGCGTCGACAATGGACCGACCGGCGGCCTGACCTGGGACGGCCGCGCCGATCTGGGCGCCGATCAGGCCCGCATCCCGCTGCTGTCGCCGTTCGAGATGGCCAATGCCGGCCCGCACGAGGTCGTGCAGCAGGCACTCAAGGCCGGCTACGGCGATGCCTTGCGCGCGGTCTACGGCGAGGCCGTGCTGGCCGACGAGGACCGGATCTTCGCCGGCATCACCAAGGCCTTCGAGGTCTTCGAGCAGGACTGGCGGGCCTTCTACCCCTACTCGAGCAAGTACGATGCCTATCTGGCCGGCGAGGCCACGCTCACGCCACAAGAAGCGCGTGGCCTCGAGCTGTTCGAGGATCCGGCCAAAGGCAATTGCGCCGAATGCCATGTCAGCCAGCGCGGCTTCGACGGCACGCCGCCGCAGTTCACCGATTTCGGCCTGATCGCGATCGGCCTGCCGCGCAACCCGGCGATTCCCGCCAACGCCGACCCGGCCTATTTCGATCTCGGCCTGTGCGGTCCGTTGCGGCGGGACTTCACCGACCGCAAGGACTATTGCGGCCTGTTCCGCACGCCGACGCTGCGCAACGTCGCCGTCCGGCGCACCTTCTTCCACAATGGCGTGTTCCACTCGCTGCGTCAGGCGGTCCAGTTCTATGCGCAGCGCGACACCAACCCGGAGCGCTTCTACCCCAGGGATGCGCAAGGGATCGTGCAGAAGTTCGACGATCTGCCGGCGGAATACTGGGCCAACCTCAACACCGATCCGCCGTTCGACCGGCACGCCGGCGACACCCCGGCCCTCAGCGACACCGAGATCGACGATGTCGTGGCCTTTCTCGGCACGCTCACCGACGGCTATCGCGATGTGGGTGACTGAAGGACCGGGAGGTGGCGTTAGTCGTCGCCGCGCAGCCGCTCGACCGTCACCTCGACCTCCATCCCCAGATAGTCGTCGAGGGTGCCGACGAAGCTGCCGCTGAGCGGAATCGCCTGCTTCGGGTCGCGGGCGACGCCGACCCGGATCAGGTTGCGGCCACCGACGATGCCGTTGGTCGGATCGAACTCGACCCAGCCGGCACCGGGCAGATAGACCTGCACCCAGGCATGCGTCGCCCCTGCCCCCTGGGTGCCGGCGGGACCGCCGTCGAGCGCGGGATCGTAGAGATAGCCGGTGACGAAGCGGGCGGCGAAGCCCAGCGAGCGAACCGCCTCCATCATCAGCAGCGCGTAGTCGCGACAGGTGCCGGTACCCTTGGAGAGCGTCTCCAGGGGTTCCTGGGTACCCTCGTCGTCGCGCGCAGCGTAGGTCAGCCCCGCCTTGATCTCGCGGGTCAGCGTGATCAGGAGCTCGAGCGTGCCGAGCTTGCGGCGCCCCAGGAGTCCGAGCGCCCAGGCCCGCACCTTGCCGTGCTCGTCCGGATAGTGGCGCCGCCGCGTCAGGCCCAGATCCCGCCGGTCCTCGCGGTCGTAGGTGAACGGCCAGGTCTCGGCGGCGGCGGCGAGATCGTAGGTCGGCTGGTCGAGGCCGAACGGCTCGATCTCGATCCAGCTGTCGATCCTCAGCTCGGTGGCGGCGTCGTGGAAGTCGAGCAAGGTGATCGAGTTGCCGAACACGTCGTGCACCCAACGCACCTCGGCTGGCGGCGACACCGCCAGGATTGCCGAGCGGAGCTTGAGATCGTGGCTGTCGCGCGGGCGGAGCATGGCCCGATGCTGCCCGAAGTGCACCGGCCGCTGGTAGCGATAGACCGTGGCATGATGGACCTCGAGCCGCATCGGATGGCGCCCGTGACGCGATCAGGCCGGCACGCTACCCTTGGCCACGGTCTCGCTGGCCACCGGCGGGCGGAGGAAGAACGGATCGGCGATCAGCGTGGTGAGCTGGTTGAAGCTGCGCTGCAGGAAATCGTCGAGCCGGTGCAGCTCGCCCTTGTTGATCGACGCCTTGACCTTGCGCACCTCGACATTGTCGCGGATCTCGTCGAGGAACTCGAGCGCGGCGCCGGCCGCACGCAGGCCGTAGAACCGCCGCAGCGTGGTGAGCTGCTCCTCGATGATGCCGAGGCAGCACGCGACCGAGCGCGGGAAGGAGGGATCGGAAAGCAGGAAGGCGGCGACCTGCTCGGGATCCATGCCGCGCGGGTGGCGGCGCCTGAACGCCTGGTAGCCGGCCGCGGAGCGCAGCAGCGCCATCCAATAGAAGCTGTCCGAGGCCGAGCCGGGGTCATGCTCGGCCCTGGCCATGAAGTTGAGGAACTTGGCGTCGAGCAGACGGGTGGTCTGGTCGGCGCACTCGATGGCGGCGCCGAGCTGGTAGAAGCACCAGCCCTCGTCCCGATAGAACGTGCCGGTGGTGATGCCGGTATGCGCGTCGCAGCCGCGCTTGATCCAGTCGCACAGGGCGGACAGCTTCTCCTCGGCCACGTCCACCGGCTTCAGCGCCAGCAGACGGTTGTAGAGCATGTTGAGCTGCGTCCACATCTCGGTGGAGATCAGCGGCCGCAAGGCACGGGCGTTCTCGCGGGCGGCATGGATGGTCGAGTAGATCGAGGTCGGGTTGCTGCGCTCGATCACGTAGAACCGCAGCACGTTGGCCGAGTTCACCTCGTCGTGCAGCTTGAAGAAGCGCTCGGTGTCGGCGTTGATGAACAGGACCATCCGCCAGTCCTGCTGCCCGCCGCTGTCGCGGGCAAAGGTCTCCTGCACGTCGAGGATGCGCGCGAGATTCTCCGCGCGCTCGACGTAGCGGGCGAGCCAGAACAGGTTCTCGGCCGAGCGGGCGAGCAGGCGGGTCATGCCGGCATCTCCTGCAACACCCAGGTATCCTTCGAGCCACCGCCCTGGGACGAATTGACGACGAGCGAGCCGCGCTTGAGCGCCACCCGCGACAATCCACCCGGCAGCACCCAGGTGGTGCGGCCGGTGACCGCGAACGGCCGGAGATCGACGTGCCGCGGCTCGATCGCACCATCGACCAGCGTCGGCGCCACCGACAGATCGATCATCGGCTGGCTGATGTAGTTGGCCGGATCGGCGAGAAGTCGCTCGCGGGCAAGAGCCAGCTCGCCCTTGCTCGCGCGCGGCCCGATGGTGATGCCGTAGCCGCCGGATTCGCCGACGGGCTTGACCACGAGCTCGGCCAGGTGGTCGAGCGTGTAGGCCAGCGCATCGGCCTCGCGGCAGATCCGGGTGTCGACATTGTCGATGACCGGATCCTCGCTGAGATAGTAGCGGATCAGCCGCGGCACGTAGGCGTAGACCGCCTTGTCGTCGGCGACACCGGTGCCGATCGCGTTGGCGAGGGCCACGGTCCCCTTGCGGTAGGCGCGCATCAGACCCGGCACGCCCAGCATGCTCTCCGGATTGAACGCCTCGGGGTCGAGAAAATCGTCGTTGAGCCGGCGGTAGATCATGTCGACGCGGACCGGGCCGGCCACCGTCTGCATGTAGACGCGGTCGTTCTCGACCACCAGATCGCGGCCTTCGACCAAGGGCACGCCCATCTCGCGGGCGAGGAACACATGCTCGAAATAGGCCGAGTTGAAGACGCCGGGCGACAGCAGCACGACCTGCGGGTCGAGCACCTCGGCCGGCGCGGCCTCGCACAGCTTCTCGTGCAGCTGGCGGCCATAGTCGGACACCGGGCGCACCGGCACGTCCTTCATCAGGTCGGAGAACGCGCGCAGCATCAGATGGCGATTCTCGACGACGTAGGACACGCCGGACGGCGCCCGGCCATTGTCCTCGAGCACGCGGAACTTGCCCTGGCCGTCGCGGACCAGGTCGGTGCCGTTGATGTGGATGTAGGTGCCGTGCGGCAGGGCGAGGCCGCACATCTCGGCCCGGTAGTTGGCGTTGCCGAGGACCAGCTCCGGCGGGACGATCCCGTCCTTGAGCACCTTCTGCGGCCCGTAGATGTCGGCGAGGAACAGATTGAGCGTCTGCACCCGCTGCCGGACGCCGGCCTCGATCACCGCCCAGTCGGCGGCGGTGATGATGCGCGGGATGACGTCGAACGGCAGGATGCGGTCGATCGCGTCGCCGTCCGTGTACACCGTGAAGGTGATGCCCTGGTTGTACAGATCCGTCTCGGCGACCCGGGCACGGTCGGCGAGCTCGCCGAGGCCCATCGCGTCCAGCCGGGCACGGATCATGTCACCGTACGGCGTCTGCGCCACGCAATGCCCGAGCTCGCAGAAATGCCCGCCAGGATCGTATCCCGCCAACGCCCCTTGCAAAGGGACGGCGGCGCCTTGTGTCTGCACCTGCATCAAGCGGGCCCTCGTCCGTGTTCCGTTGCAGCGCAATATGCAACGCCTGTGCCATCGCGGCGGAAGGATAGGCGGTGCCGCCATGCGTGGCTAGCACCCGCGAGCACGGGTGCAGCCGTGCCGTTTCCCTAGGCAACGCCGCATCGGGACGCAAATATAACATTAAAATTACGCTATACACAGCCATTTACATTCGCATGCCGTGTGAGTACATGATCCCCAGTCGATGAATGGCCGAGGGTCTTGGCTATGGCAGCGGTCGAAACGATGGTGGCGGGAAGCGAGCGGGTATCGCTCGACTGGGCACGCAGCAACTGGGGCGAGCTCGACGGGCTTGGCCTGTTGCGTGCGGCGTTGACCGGGCCGTTCGCCGGCCAGATCGCCATGGTCTCCTCGTTCGGCGCCGAGAGTGCCGTGCTGCTGGACATGATCGCCAGCATCGACCGGCGCACGCCGGTGATCTTCCTCGAGACCGGCAAGCTGTTTGCGGAGACCGTGGCCTACAAGGACACGCTGGTAGAGTGGCTCGGGCTCGAGGACGTGCGCTCGATCCGGCCGGACACAGCCGAGATCGCCAAGTCGGATCCCGACGGCCAGCTGTGGAGCCGCGAGCCCGACCTGTGCTGCCACATCCGCAAGACCGAGCCGCTCGATCTGGCCTTGGGCGGCTTTGCCGGCTGGATCACCGGCCGCAAGCGGTTCCAGGGCGGCCTACGCTCCGCCTTGCCGGCCATCGAGATGGATCCGGTCACCGGCCAGCTCAAGCTGAATCCCTTGATCAATTGGTCGCTGGACGACATCCGGCACTATCGCCGGCTGCGCCAGCTGCCGCTGCATCCGCTCATCGCGCGCGGCTATCCATCGATCGGCTGCGAGCCTTGCACGCGGCCGGTCAAGGATGGCGAGGACACGCGCGCCGGCCGCTGGTGGCAGCTCGACAAGACGGAATGCGGCATCCACCGCGGCGACGGCATCTGAGACCAAGCAGGCGCAGCCGCGCCCTGCTCGACACGGCGCGGCTGCAGGACAATTCCGGCCCGCTATTGGTGGCCCGCGGCTGCATCAGCCGTTGACGGCGTCCTTCAGCCCCTTGCCCGGCTTGAACTTGACCGCACGGCTGGCTGCGATCTTGATCGCCTCGCCGGTCTGCGGGTTGCGGCCCTCGCGTTCCGGGCGCTCGGAAACCTCGAAGACGCCAAAGCCGGCGATCGAAACCTTCTGGCCCTTGCTCAGGGCGTCCTGGATGCCGTGCAGGACAGCGGAGACCGACTTGGCCGCCTCGGCCTTCGGCTTACCGGTTGCCGTCGCTACGGCAGAATTGAGTTCATCCAGGGTCATCAACGCACTCCCATCGTGTGCACAACGCAACGCGACGCCTTATCATGGATGGTCACAGTTGCAAACAGCTTCGCACGCGAATAATTGGCTAGTCGCGGCAAGTGTTTTGCTTGACCGTGCGCGCTTCGTCGGAACGAGCGTCCCGGCGGTTGGGTCCGAAGGCTCAGGGAAACCGCCGTTTTGGGCCGCTTGCCGGCTGTGCCACCCCTTGATGACGCAGTGCGACATGACTTTGCCCGACCGCATATTTTCTGGCTATGTAAATATAATTTTTGTCCAAAAGGTATAAAATTACGATGAAATACAATACATATCATCAATTTTATTCGTTATTCTATATACTATCTAGATATCGCAATACACGAAATAAAGATTTATCAGCCTTATCGATCAGGATAAGCACCGACATGCATTTTCACTAGGCTGGGTACTATTTAGGGTAAACTTTGGATAATCACGCAGAATGACATGCACGAATCGATCACGACCATGCGTTGCCGCCTGCCACCTGCACCATCACCACATCCATCAATGCCGACATGCACGCATTGGTAATATGCCATCCATTATAATTCTACTGAAGATATACACAACCCGTTGCGGCCAACATGGTCACAGCTTGATGGTGCGGATGAAGGCCGCGCGGTCGGCCGCAGCCTGCTCCAGCTCGGTCCGCAACGCCGCCTGATCGCGGCCAAGCTTCGTCAGCTCGTCCTCGCTGGCGGCAAGCTGGGCGAGAAAGCGTGCGGCCAGATCGCCACCACGCGGCACGGCTTCGAGATTCGCCCGGAGCCGCGCCTGGTCCTGGACGATCTCGGTCTGCCGCTTGGTCGCGGCATCGATCTGGCGCTGCAGCGTCGCCACCCGGCTCGACAGCGCCTGCAACCGGCCCAGCACGTCGCGCAACCCGGCCGAGGGCTCGCGCCCGGCGAACTCCAGCAGGAGTTGCTCGGGATCGACGTCGACGAGTTGAAGCCGCTGTTGGACGGGGCGCTCGAGCGACACCGCCAGCTCGAGCGTCGATCCCGGCGCCAGGGTGCGAGCGACCCGTATGGCACCGGCATCGACACGAGCATCGGTGGGCTCGGCCACATGCCATTCGTCCGGTAGTGCCTGCTCCAGCACGAAGCTGCGCGCAGCGCCGGCAAAGCGGGCGGTCACGCTGTAGTCGAAGCGCTGCTGCTCGAGCCGGACCAGCTCCAGCACGCCGTCGGCGATCCTCGCCCGCTCGACGCGGCCGTCCCGGCTCGTTCGTACCGTCACGTCGACATTGCCGTCCCGGCCATAGGGCAGCAGCTCCTCCGCGTCCGGCGGCAGCTGCGGCAACGGCGCATCGCCGAGATAGGTGAGGCCGCCCCCCGGCAACTCCTCGTAGAGCGTGGCCAACCCGGCCGGCAGGCTGGCGCCCGTGGCATTGCGCAGGCGCAGGGCAGCGCTGGGGTGCGGCCCGCCTTCGGCGGCCCGGTAGAGGGCGATGCGCTCGATCGGCACGGTATGGTCGACGATCGGCGCCATCACGGTATGACCGGTGGCAAGGCTCACCGGCTGCGGCAGGTGGAACAGGGTCTGCGCCGTCAGCTCCTGCGGCGTGCCGACGGCGAGCGCCGCAGGCGCCGCCTCGGCCAGATCCATGGCCGCGGCCGATGGCGCCGACTTGGCCGCGTAGGCGCGTGGCACGGACGGCTCGCCTCCTGTCACCGGCACCTCGGGGCGCTGAACGTAGATGCTCTGGAACAGGGCTTGGCGCAGGGCGCGGGGGCTGCCGGCGATCAGCGTCACGTCGACGTCCTGCCAGTCCTGCCCGCTGGCGTTCTCGAGAATGGCCCAGCCCTGCAGCAGACCGCTATCCTCGCGCGCGACGAGACGGAAGCTCGCCTTCCACAGCGGCATCTCGGCCAAGTAGCCGAGGCGCACCGTGCTCCCCGGCACACCACCGACGCCGATCGCCAGCTCGCGCTGCTGCTCGCCGCGACCGTCCGCCAGCCGCGCCAGCACCAGGGCGATCTGCCGCTCGAGCGCCGGATCGGTGAAGGTGATGCCGTCGGCATCCTCCAGGACCAGCGAGCGGACGCCATCCGTGCCCAGCAGGCTCAGCCGGTGCGTCGTGATCGTCCGGTCGCCGATCTCGGTCTGCTCGGTGGCGACCGTCAGGATCCGGCCACGCAGCGTCGACGGGCCGCGGACCTCGATTTCCGCCCCGCGTAGACGGGTGAGCAGTGTCGGCAGGTCGCTCAGATCGTCCTCGCCGAACGGCACGTCGCGGAACAGATCGGCAAGCGGCGTCGGGCCGAGGAGGCTCACCGCACGCACGGCCCCGCCGTCGCCGAGAATCGTCAGGCTCTTGAGGATGTCGTCGACCTGCGTCAACGGCACGTTCAGGCGCAGCCCGCCGTCGCCCTCGAGCACCGCGCGATAGCCCAAGTAGCCCACACCACCGGTCGACAGAAGGACGCGCTCGAGCACGGGCTCGGCGGCCCGCGCGGCCACGGTCAAGGCGGGTTGCGCCGTGACCAGGCACGCCGCGGCAGCGAGGAAAGGAACGGGTCGCATGGCCGGGTCAGGAACCTCCGAATGCGCCGATTCTGTGCAGCGGCGGCAAACATGCTACACGAGCGCCGCGCCGGTGTCGCCCGACGCGAGAACCCGAACCCCGGCTGACGGATTTCATCATGGATGTTGCGGAGCACGCCCCCTGCGGCGGGGCGGTCCCGAAGGCGATCGCAGCGGACGCGCGCGCATGAACAAGTTGCCGGTGGGGCGTCTGGTCCGGCTCGCCTATCTCGATGTGCTGGGCCACCAGCAGGGCCTGCTGCAGGTCGGCGGCCTGTGGCTGCTCTTGAGCTGGGCGCTGCTCCTGCTCGCCCACAGCGGGCTCGTGCTGTTCAGCCTGGCCGCCGATCTTGCGATAACCCTCGGCGCGGCGGCGATCGCCGTCGCTTGGCACCGGCACATTCTCGAGGATGCGCCGCTGACCGACCGGATGGCGCCGGTCGACGCCCGGGTGGCCCGCTATTTCGTCCTGACCGTGCTCCTCGCCTTTCTGGTCGGCGTGCCGCCGCTGCTCGTGCTGGTGCTGACCGGCGGGGCATCGATGCTGGCCGGCGGGGAGCAGACCGCACCGGAGGGTGGCGGCATCGGCCTCCTGCTGGTGCCGGCCTCCATGGTGGCCTGCCTCTACGCCGCGCAGCGGCTGCAGCTCCTGCTGCCGGCGGCGGCGATCCGCGACACCGGCATGACGCCGGCGCGTTCATGGGCGATGACGCGGGGCAACGGGTGGCGGCTGCTGGCCGGATTCGCGCTCGTGACCCTGCCCCTCGCCGTCGTGATGATCGTCCTGATGCTGGCCCTGGGCTGGGCTGCGGACGCCACCGGCAGCCTTGCCCTCACCGCACTGGCCGATCTCGCCGCGGTCGGCAACGCATGGCTGCAGGCGCCGGTGATCGCCTCGTTCCTGGCCTATGCCTATCTGTTCCTGCAGCAGCCCGGCAACGCGGTCGTGCGCGCGCCGGCTTAGTGCCGCTCGCGGGTGGCGGTGAAGCGGACCTTGGGGAAGTCCTCCTGCACGCGGCCCAGATCCCAGCCGTTGCGGGCGAGATAGACCGGATTGCCGTCGCGGTCGGTGGCCAGGCTCGCCTTCTTCGTCTGCACGAACCGGTCGAGCTCGCGCGCATCGTCGGCGTCGCACCAGCGCGCGGTGACGTAGGGGGCGGGCTCGAAGTCGATCGGCAGGTTGTACTCGGCCTCCAGCCGCGTGCGCAGCACGTCGAGCTGGAGCTGGCCGACCACGCCCACGACCCATTCGGCGCCGAGCTGCGGTCGGAACACCTGGGTCACCCCCTCCTCGGCCAGATCCTCGAGCGCCGCCTTCAGGTGCTTGGCGCGCATCGGGTCGCCGAGGCGGACGCGCATCAGGATCTCGGGCGCGAAATTCGGGATGCCGGTGAAGCGGACCGGCTCACCTTCCGAGAGCGTGTCACCGACGCGCAACTGCCCGTGGTTGGGCACGCCGATGATGTCCCCGGGCCATGCCTCCTCGGCGATCTCGCGCTCGCGTGCGAAGAAGAAGATCGGGCTGGCCACCGCGATCGGCTTGGCGTGGCGGACCATGTTCAGCTTCATGCCGCGCTGGAACCGGCCGGAGCACAGGCGCACGAACGCGACCCGGTCACGATGCTTGGGGTCCATGTTGGCCTGGACCTTGAAGACGAAGCCGGTGACCTTGTCTTCGCCCGGCTCCACGGTGCGCTGGTCGGCCGGCTGCGGCCGCGGCGACGGGGCGAAGTTGGCGAGCCCGTCGAGCAGCGCGCGCACACCGAAATTGCGCAAGGCACTGCCGAAGAAGGCCGGGCTCAGATGACCCTGGCGGTAGCCGGCGAGATCGAAGCCCGGCAAGGCCCCCTCGACCAAGTCGAGCTGCTCGCGCAGCTCGGCCAGCTGGCTCTCCGGCACCCGGGTGGCCAGGCTGTTGCTGCCCGCGCGCAGCACGTCCTCGGCGATCGCCCCGTTGCCCTCGCCCAGGAGCACGAAGTCGCGGCTGGCCAAGTCGAACACGCCCTTGAAGTTCTGGCCCATGCCGATCGGCCAGTTCATCGGCGCCACGTCGAGCGCCAGCCGGTCGTGGATCTCGTCCAGAAGCTCGATCGGGTCCTTGGCCTCGCGATCCATCTTGTTGATGAAGGTCATGATCGGGATGTCGCGCAGCCGGCAGACCTCGAACAGCTTCAGGGTCTGCGGCTCGATGCCTTTCGCCGCGTCGAGGACCATGATCGCCGAATCGACCGCCGTGAGCGTGCGATAGGTATCCTCGCTGAAGTCCTCGTGACCCGGCGTGTCGAGCAGGTTGAAGGTGCAGCCCGCATACTCGAACGTCATCACCGAGGTGGTGACGGAGATGCCGCGCTGCTGCTCGATCTTCATCCAGTCCGAGCGCGCTCGGCGCCGCTCGCCCTTGGCCCGGACCTCGCCGGCGAGATGGATGGCGCCGCCGAACAGCAGCAGCTTCTCGGTCAGCGTGGTCTTGCCCGCGTCCGGATGCGAGATGATGGCGAAGGTCCGCCTGCGGGCGGCAGCGTCGGCGACGGGGGAGAGCGAGGTCAAGGGACGGGCTCCAGGATGGCGATCGCCGGATCATGTAGGCGGTCCGGGCCGTGCGCGAAAGCGACAGCGAGGACGTGATCACGGCGGGAGCGGATCGCGGAACCAACGCCGCGATGGCGATTTCTAACGTCGACCACGGCGCGAGGAGGCACGGATGGCAAGCCTGCGTGACGACCCGGCGACGACGCGCCGGCTGCTGCGGGAGCGGCACGCCGAGATCGGCAGCATGCTCGAGATCGGCGGCGAGCTGGCGGCAGGCAGCGATGATCCGCCGGAGCAGCAGGCCCTGGATCAGGAGACCGAGCGTCGGCGTCGGCTGGAACTGCTGCGCATCGAAGGTGCCCTCGAGCGTCTCGACGCCGATGCCTACGGGCTGTGCCTGGTCTGCGGCGAGCCGATCTCGGAAGGACGCCTCGAGGCCGACCCCGCCGTGAGCCTGTGCCTTGCCTGCGCCGAGCGTCGCTGAAGCCGCTTTCGGCCTTATGCCCGGCCGCAGGATCGGCTAGGACGGCGCCGCTGCCTATCCGGGCAGCCGCCTCGAGGCGTCCATCCGTGAGACGAGAGCCGGGCCATGCATCGTCGTCACCTGCTAGCCGGAGCTATCCTGCTCATGACCGCCACCACTTCCGCCAAGGCGGCCGATCCCGACAACACGCTCGTGATCGAGCTGTCGTCGGGCGGCCAGGTGCTGATCGAGCTGTTTCCCGACGTGGCGCCCAAGCATGTCGCGCGGGTCAAGGAGCTGGCCAAGGCCGGTTTCTACGACGGTATCATCTTCCATCGCGTCATCCCGGGCTTCATGGCCCAGACCGGCGATCCGACCGGCACCGGCACCGGCGGCTCGGGCAAGGGCAACCTGATGGCGGAGTTCAACAAGAAGCCGTTCGTGCGCGGCACGGTCGGCGCCGCCCGCTCGATGAACCCGAACAGCGCCGACAGCCAGTTCTTCATCTGCTTCGCGCCGGCACCGCATCTGAACGGCCAGTACACGGTCTGGGGTCAGGTGATCGAGGGCATGGAGAACGTCGACAAGATCGCGGTCGGCGAGCCGCCGGCCAACCCGACCAAGATGACCAAGGTCCGCCTGCAGTCGGACATGTGAACCGACCGGCGCCGGCGGCGCATCGACTCCATCCCGGCGAGGCGATCCGTACCGCGGCGGGCTTTCCCGCCCTGGTACGGTTCGCTGGCGGCGCCGCTGGCCAGCCGCTGGTCGTGTTCGTTACTGGCGGCGGCGTCCTGGCACGGATCGCCTACGGCCTCCCGGACACGCGGCCGCAGGACTTCCTCGCGCATTGGCTGGGCGACGCCGGCTACCCGTTTCTCGCCGTCTCCTACCCGCTCGGGCATCCGGTCTTTCCTTCGATCCACCCAGACTTCACGGTTCGCGACTGGGCGGCCCAGACCGCCGAGCTGGCCCGGGCGGTGACGGATGCCAACGGACTGCCGCGGACGGTCCTGGTCCTCGCCTGGAGCATGGCCGGCCGGATCGCGCTGCCGCTCGGCGTCGCCATGCGCAGGCTCGGCCTGGATATCGGGCTGTTCGTGACCATGGCGGCGACCCCGCCGCTGCCCAATCTGCTGCCCGCGCTCGACGGGCTGCAGATGGACCGGCACGGCCTTGCCGAGGCGCACACCAGCTTCGTGCCTTGGCTGACCCGCTGCCTGGAGGACCAGAGCACTCGCGCCGGTCACGCGGTCATCGCCGCGAGCGAGTTCGTCGATGGCTGCACCGGCAACTTTCCGATCAATCTCGCCGCGACCCCCCTGCGCTATCGGCAGGGAAGGTTCGTCGCCGACGCGGCCGAGGACGATGCCGACACCGGGGCGCGGGACATCGGCGGATTCCCGCCGTTGGCCGTGATCACCCACGCCTCGGCGCTCGACGCCCGCCACGCGCTGGCCGACCAGGCCAACTGGTCGCCGTTCCTCGTTCAGGGGCTGCTCACGGCCCTGATGCGGACATGCCCCGATTGCACGAAGCTGCCGGCGCCGACCTGGGAAGCGATCGCCGCTCAGGTTCGGGCCGCGCCCGATCGGCTGAGCGTCACGCTACCCGGCAACCATCTGTTCTTCGTCGGCGCGGCCGGGGCCAGGGCCACCGTGGAAGCCCTGGCCCTGCTCCAGGCCCGCAGCAGCGATCTCGGGGCCACCCTGCGCCGGCTCAGCTCAGCGGCACACCCTCCACCGTGATGCGGTGCATGAGCCGGCGCTCGCCCTGATAGTCGTTGAGCGCATAGTGCCACGTGGCGCGATTGTCCCAGAACGCGACCGAACCGGGCGCCCAGCGGAAGCGGCACTGGAACTCGGGCCGTATGCAGTGGCGGTAGAGATACTCCAGAACCGGCCGCGATTCCTCGTCGGTCCAACCCTCGAAGCGCACGGTGAAGCTCGGGTTGACGAATAGCGCCGGCCTTCCGCTGTCGGGATGCCGGATCACCACCGGATGCCAGGCATCCTGCGTCGCGAGTTCCGGGTTGCCGATGCGGGTCGCCAGCTCGGGCACCGCGCGGTTGCGCCCGTTCGGGCCGAACACGTGCCGGCTCGAATGCAGCGCGCGCAGACCCGCAAGCGTCCTCTTGAGCCCGTCCGAGAGCGCCTCGTAGGCGGCGTACATGCTGGCGAACAGCGTGTCGCCACCAAAGCTGGGCAGCTCGCGGGCGACCAGGATCGAGCCCAGCGCCGGTGCGGCGTCGTAGCTGTGGTCGGTGTGCCAGTTACCACCCATGTTCCGCTTGTGCTCGGGGTCCTTGCGGACCTCGCCGATCATCGGGAAGCCTTCCACCGCACGGAAGAAACGGTTGACGTTGATCGGGCCGAAATTCTGCGCAAAGGCGACATGGTCCGCCGGCGACAACACCTGCTCGCGAAAGAAGATCACGCCATAGCTCGCCAGGGCACTGCGGATGGCCCGCACCATGGCCGGCGACAGCGGCTTGCTCAGGTCGACCCCAGCGATCTCGGCGCCCAGCGCCGGGGCCAGCGGCGTCACGCGCAACGCGGCCGGCAAGTCAGGCGAAGCAACGGCACTCATGGCAAGCTGCATGAAATCCCTCCCTCTGCGAGCACAATCAGCCTCGTACCAGCACGTCCTGCAACAGGCTGGCGTCGAAATAAGTCTCGGCCGGCAGCGGATCGGCGAAGGCCCCCATCGCCACGTTGAAGGCGGTGACGCGATTGAGGATCGCCGCCACCGTGCCGTCGCGGTAGGCCCGGACCCACGCCTCGGCCGGATGCCACCGGACGGCATTGTACTGGGCCTGGAGCTGCGCCAGCGTGAATTCCTTGTAGGAGCTCGCCTGGAGCATGGGCAACATCTCGTCGGGACGGGAGACCAGCGCCTCGTTCGCCGGCAGCCAGGCGCGGATGAACCGGCGCAGCAGGTCCTTGTCGTTGGCATGGAGATCGTTGCGGGCCGACCAGCCGTTGATGATGGAGGCGTCCGCGAACTGTGCCGCGTCCGCGATCTTGACGGCATCCGGCGCCGCCTTGGCGATGACCGCGTCGAACGGAATCCACGTTGCCACCGCCGGCACCGCCCCGGCAACGAACGCGGTGACGGCATCGCCCATCTGCTGGTGAACGATCTCGACGTCGTTGAGCGGATCGAGGCCATTGTGGCGCATGGCGGTATACAGGAAGTAGTGGGCCGTGGTGCTGCGCGTCGTCGCCACCTTGTGCCCCTTGAGGTCGGCGATCGAGCTGATGCCCGTGGCCGGATGCACCCAGAGCTGGGCCGACGCGAACTCCTCGTCGTTGACCAGGAATGCCTTGCCGACACCACGGGCGGGAAAATTCGAGATCACCGCGCCGGTGGTCACCAGATCCACGCTGCCGCCGGCCAGCGCCTGGAAGGCTTCGAGGCCGGTGGCGAACAGGATCGGCTCGATCGCCAGATCCTGGTCAGCGAACGAGTTCAGCTGTGCCGCTGCCCACAAATGACCGCTGGCGGGAAGGGCGCGCAGATAGCCGATGCGGAGCAGCGTGGGCCCGGCGGCGACGGCCGGCATGGCCATGCCGGCCGTCGTGGCAGCGGCGACGCCCCGTAGCAGCGCCCGTCGTTGCAGCATTCTCATGCTCCCCCGGCTCTCATCGGCCGCGTTCGAGGCTCAGGCCCGCCTGTATCACATATTCCTGCATCACCAGCTCCAACAATTCGGCCTTGAGGCGGCCGAAAGCCGGATCCTGCAGCAGCCCTCGTGTGCGTGGGAATGCGAACGGCACGTCGACCAGCGCGCGGAGTCGACCGGGCCTGGCCGAGATCAACGCCACGCGATGGGCGAGGTAGAGCGCCTCCTCCACCGAATGCGTGATCAGGAGCACCGCGCGCCCTTCGCGCTGCTGCAGGTCGAGGAGCAGATCCTGCATCACCAGTCGGGTCTGCGCATCCAACGCGCCGAACGGCTCGTCCATCAGCAGCAGGTTCGGGCGCACGATGTAGGCCCGGGCGATGGCGACCCGCTGCTTCATGCCACCGGACAGCGTCTTGGGCAGCGCATGGCGAAACTCGCGCAAGCCCATCAGGCCGAGATAGTGCTCGACGAGGCCGGCCTGCTCCGCGGGCGGAATCGAACAGGCCCGCAGCTGGAGGCCGAAGGCGATGTTCTGCTCCACGGTCAGCCATGGGAACACCCCGTATTCCTGCAGAACCACGCCGCGATCCGGACCCGGACCGGTGATCGCCCGACCACCCGAGCTCACCTGGCCGGCGCTCGCCGGCATCAGGCCGGCGGCGAGCTTCAGCAGCGAGGTCTTGCCACAGCCCGATGGGCCGAGCAGTGCCACGAACTCGCCCGGGGCCAGACTGAGCGAGACGTCCGCGACCGCCTGCACGCGGCCGGCGGCCGCACGATAGGCGATGCTCACCCGCTCGAACGCCAACGGCGACGGGCCGCCGATCACGGGTGCAACCGTTCCTGCCAGCGCAGCATCCGGGCGGACAGCGCCGACAGGCCGCGATCCATGAGCAGGGCCGTAACACCGATGCAGATGATGCCGAGGAAGATCGTTTCGATCTGGAAGAAGGAGGCGGCGATCTGGATCATCGCCCCGAGACCGTGCTGGGCCGCGATCAGCTCGGCGGCGACGACGGTGGCCCAGGCGACCCCGAGCGCCAGCCGCATGGCGGTGAAGAGGTGCGGCAGCGTCTGCGGCAGGATGATGCGCGTGAAAACTTCACGCTCCGTGGCGCCCAGCGTCCGGGCCACCTGCACGTAGATGGGCGGCAGCTGGGCGATGCCGTCGTAGAGCACGATCACCGCCGTGAAGAAGGCGGCCAGGGACAGCACGATGAGCTTCGCCGACTCGCCGATCCCGAAATAGACGATCACCAGCGGGATGAGCGCTATCGGCGGCAGGGCACGAAAAAAATGTAGCAGGGGCTCGCCGAACAGGCGTGCCATCGGCAGACGTCCGAGAAGAAAGCCTATCGGCAGGGCCATGGCGGTACCGATCAGCACCCCGCCCACGACCCGTGCCGCCGAGGCGAACAGATGAACCCATAGCTCCCCGCTCGCCGCCTGGCGCCAGCCCTCGGCGAACACCTGCTCCGGTGAGGGGAGGAAGGTCGCGCTGACAAGCCCCGAGGCGTGGATGGCGCTCCAGGCCAGCAACAGCAGCAGCCACGGCAATGCCGCCTGCGCCAAGCGCCACGCCCAACGGATGGCACGCCGCTGCGCCGATGCCGTCTCGACGGTTGTTGAGCCGAATACTGCGCCTGATCCGCCTTTCGCTTCGACGAGGCGGATAAACCCTTCGTGTCGGTCCGTCACATCTTGTATTCCAGCTTGATGATCCATTAAGTCGCTAGGGTTCCTTGGTCAACGATCTTTCAGCACTGTAGCGAAGCTTGCTTCCGCGGCAGGGCCGATTTCGATCCGAACGCACGAGAATTGCGGCATGGGCGATCCCGGCACCCCGACCTTCGACCAGTTGCGCGTCTTCCTGGCCGTGGTCGAGACCGGAAGTTTCGCGGGCGCGGCGCGCAAGCTCGGCCGGGCCACCTCGGTGATCAGCTATGCGATCGCGAATCTCGAGGCGCAGCTCGGCCTGTCCCTGTTCGATCGGGAGGCGACCCGCCGGCCGCAGCTCACCGAAGCGGGTCGGGCGGTGCTCGGCGAGGCCCGGACGGTCGCCTACGGGATCGACGGCCTGCGCGCCAAGGTGCGGGGCCTGCTGGAAGGACTCGAGGCCGAGGTCAACCTCGTCGTCGACGTGATGCTGCCGGCGGCCCGCATCGTCGCCACGCTCAAGGCCTTTCAGGATCGCTTCCCGACCGTGGCCTTGCGGCTGCATGTCGAGGCCCTGGGTGCGGTGACGCAGCTCGTGCTCGAGCGTACCGCCGCCATCGGGGTCAGCGGGCCATTGGTGGCAAGCATCGACGGCATCGAGCGGGTGGCCGCCGGCTCGGTGGAGCTGGTTCCCGTAGCCCATCCTAGCCACCCGCTGGCCGGAACGCCCCAGCCACCGGGCGCCGGCCGCGAGCACGTGCAGCTCGTGCTCACCGATCGCTCGACGCTCACCGCCGGGCAGGACTTCTCCGTCGTCGCCACGCGGACGTGGCGGCTGGCGGATCTCGGCGCGAAGCACGCGCTGCTGCTGGCCGGGATCGGCTGGGGCAACATGCCGTCCCCGATGATCCAGGACGACCTGCGCGCCGGCCGGCTGGTCAGGCTGAAACTGGCCGACGGGCTGGCCCGCGCGTACCCGTTCCAGGCGATCTACCGCACGGACGCACCGCCCCGGCCGGCGGCCGCTTGGCTGCTGCGCGAACTGGCGACACCGGGCAATGGATGAAGAGACGTTCCATATTCTCGAACGTTTTCATCGATTTTATTCGTCTTTTTCTATGAGCCGAGCACGCCCATTCTGTTGGCCAGACGGATGAACCACCGTTTCCCACCAGGATGAGGATAACGATCATGACCCAGGCCGCCTTTGCTGCCACCGCCACCAGGTCTCCCGCCCTCGAGGCGTCCACGCCCTACATCGCCACGCTCGGCCGGCTGCTGCTCGCGGCGATCTTCCTGCTCAGCGGCTTCGGCAAGCTGACCGCCGCGGCCGGCACCATCGGCTACATCCAGGCAGCGGGCCTGCCCGCCCCGGCCGTGGCCTACGCGATCGCGGTGGCGGTCGAGCTGATCGGCGGCGTGATGCTCGTCCTCGGCTATCAGGCCCGGCTCGTCGCCGCGGCGCTCGCCGGGTTCTCGCTCGTCACCGCCTTCGCCTTCCACGGCAACTTCGCCGACCAGAACCAGATGATCCACTTTCTGAAGAACGTCGCGATCGCCGGCGGCATGCTGCAGATCGTCGCCTTCGGCGCCGGCAGCTTCAGCCTCGATGGCAAGCGCGTCGCGGCCTGATGCCGATCTCGATCGGTACTGCCGCCCGGATCCCCTGACAGGGATCCGGTATCGCTTTTTGGGCTGGCCTGGTCCGGGGCGCACGGTATTTGGGAACTGCCGAGCACCCCATATATTATGGCAAAGGCGTCCGCCGCCAAACTGCTGTATCGTAGGATCATGATATCGGGATTGTCCAAGCTGCCCGGTGTTTGTCACCCAACCGCGCAGTCGGACGGTGCCGGACCTGCCGGGGTCGTTGCATCCATGCAGGGCCGTCATGGCCGTGATGGCGTCGACGCCATCCGATGAGCAGCCCCACGCGTGTGGACCTGAGCAACTGCGACCGTGAGCCGATCCACGTACCCGGCAGCATCCAGCCGCATGGCTGCCTGCTGGCCTGCGACGCCACGGCCGCGCGAGTCCTGCGGCATTCGGCCAATGCCGTGGCCATGCTCGGTCTGGACGGCGAGCCGAACGGCGCCAGCCTCGACGCCGTGCTCGGCCTGAATGCAGCCCATGCCGTGCGCAACACGCTGGCGCGGTCGGGGGAACCCACCCGGGCGGCGCTGAGCTTCGGCATGGGCCTGTCTTCGGGGCGCATCTTCGATATCGCGGCGCATCGGCACGAATCGTCGGTGTTGATCGAGCTCGAGCCGGTCGAAGCCGACGGCATGCATCCGCTGGAAATGGCCCGGTCGATGATCGGACGCGTCTTCGCGCTCGACCATGTCGATCGGCTGGTGCGCGATACGGCACGCCTGATCCAGGCCATGCTCGGCTACGATCGGGTGATGGTTTACCAGTTCTCGCATGACGGGTCCGGCAAGGTCGTCAGCGAAGCCAAACGCACCCATCTCGAGAGCTTTCTCGGGCAATACTTCCCAGCCAGCGATATTCCGCAGCAGGCGCGCACACTATACTTGCGCAACACCATTCGCATCATTCCGGACATCGACTTCGAGCCGATCGGACTGGTGCCGGTACTCGATGATTCGGGCAATCCGCTCGACCTATCGTATGCGCATCTGCGCAGTGTATCGCCGATTCATTGCGAGTACCTGCGCAACATGGGCGTGGCGGCCTCGATGTCGATCTCGATCGTCGTCGACGGGGCGCTTTGGGGGCTGATCGCCTGCCATCACTACAGCCCGCGCAAGCTTTCGATGTCGCGGCGCGTCGCCGCGGAGATGTTCGGCGAGTTCTTCTCGCTGCATCTCCATACGCTCAAGCAGAAGCACAAGCTCGAAGCGGCGATGCGGGCGCGCCAGCTGCTCGACCGCTTCCTGCGCGATGCCGCTTGGGCGGCCGACATCGAGGCGATGCTCCGCGGCGGCCTGGACGACTTTGCCAGCCTGGTGCCGTGCGACGGTGTCGGCATGTGGCTGAACGGTCGCTGGAGCGGCCGCGGCTCGGGCCCGCCGGAGGCCGCGATCTCGGGGCTGGTCGATTTCATCGGCTCGGTGGCCGATGGCAAGGTCTGGGCGACGCATGCACTCGCGAGCCTGCTGCCGGGAGCCGAGGACTATTCGGACGCGTGCTCCGGTGTCCTCGCCATTCCCCTGTCGCAGCGGCCACGCGACTATCTGCTCTTCTTTCGCAAGGAGCTGGTGCATACGTTGAACTGGGCCGGAAATCCGGACAAGGCCTACCAGACCGGCCCCCTCGGCGATCGGTTGACGCCGCGCAAGAGCTTCGCGATCTGGAAGGAGACGGTGCACCGCCAGGCCGAGCCGTGGAGCGATGCGGCGCACGAGATCGCGGAGGCGGCCCGCGTCGCCCTGGTCGAGGTCGTGCTGCACCACAACGAGCTGCTGGCCGACGAGCGCAGCAGGGCCGACCTGCGACGGCGGATGCTCAACGAAGAGCTCAACCACCGCGTCAAGAACATCCTCGCCGTCATCAAGTCGGTCGTGAATCACCCGAGTCGCGACGGCGAAAGCCTCGATGGCTATGCGGCGTCGCTGCGTGGACGCATCCAGGCGATCGCGCATGCCCACGATCAAGTCATCCGCGGCGATGGCGGCGGCAGCCTCCGCGACCTCGTTCACGCCGAGCTGATTCCCTACCAGAACACCGGCTGTGCCGTGGAGGTCGACGGCCCGCCGGCCTTGCTCGATGCGCGGGCGTTCGCCGTGCTGGCGCTCGTCCTGCACGAGCTTGCGACCAACGCCGCCAAATATGGCGTGTTGTCGGGCCAGGGTGGGCGACTCGCCGTCCGCTGGCGCTATGAGCTCGAGGGCGATTGCGCGATCGAGTGGCGCGAAAGCGGCGGCCCGCCGGTGACGCCACCGGATCGCCCGGGCTTCGGCACCCAGCTGATCAAGCGCAGCATCCCGTTCGACCTGGGCGGCAGGGTGCGGCTGGACTATCTGCCGGACGGGCTGCACGCCACCTTCCACATCCCTGCCACCTACGTCGCGCGGGAGGCACCGGCGCCAAGCAGCCGCGCTGCGCCCGTGACGGCGCCGCCGGCCGTGCGCAAGGCGGATGTCAGCGGGGCGCGGGTGCTGGTCGTCGAGGACCAACTGCTGATCGCCATGGACCTCGAGCAGATTCTCGGCGGCCACGGCGTCGCCCAGGTCGATACCGCGGCCTCGCCGGCCGAGGCCCTGCGCAAGCTGCAGGCCTTCACCCCCGACGTCGCCATCCTCGACGTCAATCTCGGTGGCGAGAGCTGCGCGCCGGTCGCCGACGAGCTCGCCCGGCGCCAGATTCCGTTCGCCTTTGCCACCGGCTACAGCGACCGGTCGCAGATCCCCGAGCGCTTCCTCGCGGCCCCGGTGGTCCGCAAGCCGTTCGAGGCCGACTCCGTCATCGGGCAGGTATCCGAGCTCATGCGTCGTCCGTAGGGCGATCGGACCCAGCATAGCCGGGGTTGCTGATCGACAGCCGCGCATGGACGATCTCGCGGAGCAGGGTGCGCAGCTCGGCCGCCCGCGCCTCCGGAAGGCGACGTTCGCGCAAGTCGCGACAGAGGCGGGCCTGCAACTCCGGCAGCGTCGCCTCCGGCAGCGCATAGAACTGGCCGAGCAGCCGGCGCTCGGTGGCGCGCGTGGCCGGACCGAGCTCCAGCTCGCGGATGGCGATGGCCAAGGCGTTCGCGACCAATGCCCCCGCGTGGCGCCGCTCGGGCCCGAGCCCGGGTGCGACGTCGTCAAGCAGTGTCTTACGGGCGACCTCGAGCAGATCGGCCGTCGCCCCGATATGGCTCATGCGCCCCGTTCCTCGATCTCCTGGATGCGCGTCAACAGGTCGAGCTCCAGGACCGGCAGCACGTGCGCGGTCAAAGCCAGCTCCAGCGAGCTCTCGCGGCCGTCGAAATGCCGTGCCGCCTGCATCAGCGCGATGACGGCCCAGCGCACGGTGGCCATCACCTCCCAGTAGGCGACGGCGGCTCGGTCGACCGGCCGACCGCTGGCCGCCGCGTAGCCGTCGAGCAGGGCGGCGCGGGTGCCGATGCCGCCGGCCTCCAGCGCATAGGCGCCGAACCGCCAATAACGGGCGAGCATCCAGCCGAGATCCTCGAGCGGATCGCTGAACGCGGCGAACTCCCAGTCGAGAATGGCGCTGAGCCCGCCCCGGTCGACGAGGAAATTGCCCGTGCGCAGGTCGCCATGCACGAGGCAGATCCGCTCGCGCGGCGGCGCGTGCCGCTCGAGCCAGGCCAGCGCCCATTCGAGCACGCATTCGGTGGCCTGCATCGCGTCGAGGTGCCGCCGGTACTCGGCGATCCGCCACAATGCCGGCGGCCGGTCGGGCAGCGGCACGAAGCCCAGCGCCGGCAATGGTGGCTGCAACCGGTGCAGCTTGGCCATCTCGGCGGCGACCTGGGCGACGAGCGCCTCGCCGTTGGCCCGCACCATGGGATCGCGGACCAGCTTGTGGCCACGCGCCTCTCCCGGCATGCGGCGCATGAGGTAGAACAGCTTGCCGATGACCGTCACGTCCTCACACAAGGCGACGGGCTCCGGGACGATGACGCCGGCAGCATGGGCGGCCTGCAGGATCCGGTACTCTTGCGTGCGGCTCCAGCTCACCGGCACGTGCGAGAGCGCGTCGGTGCGCAGCACCAAGGCGTGACGGCCGTCGAGCTCGCCACCGTGGCCGACGATGTCGAGCGCCCAGTTTTCCTGGATGGCGCCACCGCCGAGCAGCGCCAGGTGCTCGACCGTGACCTTGCCGGCACCGGTGGCGGCGGCGAGCCATTGCGCCAGAGCATGCTTCATGGCCACGCGACGACTGCCACCCCGTCATCCGGAAGTGCCGTCCCGGCCGAGGGAGCAGCGCCGACGAATTTGCAGCGGTGGTCGTGCCGTTCCGGCCACGCGATCGGCATGAGGCGGACGATGCGCCAATGACGCTGGCCGTGACCCGGACGCATCGTGATCAGCCCGCGGCCAAGTCCGGGAACAGGCCCGTCAGCCCGGCCTCGCTGGCGGGGCAGACACCACGCTCGGTGATCAGGCCGGTGATGCAGCGTGCCGGCGTGACGTCGAAGGCCCAGTTGGCCGCGGGCGAGCCGCTCGGCGTGATCTGCACGCTCTCGAGCCGGCCGTCGGATGTGCGGCCGCGCATGATGGTGACCTCGGTCGCATCGCGCTGCTCGATCGGGATCTCGGCCAGCCCGTCGCGCATCGTCCAGTCGATGGTCGGGGACGGCAGCGCGACGTAGAACGGCACGTCGTTGTCGCGCGCCGCCAACGCCTTCAGGTAGGTACCGATCTTGTTGGCGACGTCGCCGCGACGCGTCGTCCGGTCGGTGCCGACGATGCAGAGGTCGACCATGCCGTGCTGCATCAGGTGGCCGCCGACATTGTCGGCGATCACCGTGTGCGGCACGCCCTGGTGCAGGAGCTCGAACGCGGTCAGCGAAGCGCCCTGGTTGCGCGGCCGGGTCTCGTCGACCCAGACATGCAGCGGGATACCGGCAGCCTGCGCGAGATAGATCGGCGCCGTGGCGGTGCCCCAGTCGATGGTGGCCAGCCAACCGGCGTTGCAATGCGTCAGCACGTTGACCGGGTCGCCCGGCCCCTTGCGGGCCGCGATCGCCTGGATCAGCGCCAGCCCGTGCTCGCCGATGGCTCGGCAGATGGCCACGTCCTCGTCGCAGATCGCCGCCGCCTCGGCATAGGCGAGCTCCACGCGCCGCGGCCGCGGCTGGTCGAGCAGCGCGGCGCGCATGCGGTCGAGCGCCCAGCGCAGGTTGACCGCCGTCGGGCGGGTGCGCAGCAGGCGCGCATGGGCCCGATCGACGCACGCGTCGGCCGCGTCCGCTGCCACCGCGAGGCACATGCCGTAGGCGGCGGTAGCGCCGATCAGCGGCGCGCCACGCACCTGCATGCTCTCGATCGCGATCGCAGCCAGCTCGAGGTCGCCAAGTTCGACGACCCGCAGCTCGTGCGGCAGCCGCGTCTGGTCGATGATGCGCACGGTGCGGCCGTCCTCACCGACCCAGATCGTGCGCCGATGCTTGCCGTCGATAAGCATGGGCTTCCCCTCACTGCGCGCTGACCTTAAGCGTCCAATGGCGCTCACCGCAATCGTGCGGCCGCCCTTCGGAGTGGCTGGGACATGTCCAGTGCCGCCGTGGCCATGGCGTTCGATGCCACGTCCCGCGACTACGACGCGCCGCGACGCTGGCTGATCCCGTGCTTCGAAGACTTCTACGGCACCGTGCTTGAGCTGGTCGCGGAATGGGCTCCGCCATCCGCGGCCAGGGCGCTCGATCTCGGCGCCGGCACCGGGCTGCTCGCCGGCTTGGTCCGGGGTGTCTTTCCCACGATGCGGCTCGATCTCGTCGACATCGCGCCCGGTATGCTCGAGCAGGCCCGGGAGCGGTTCGCCGGCCAAGCCGACGTGCGCTTTTTCGTCGCCGACTACGCGACCGCGGCATTCGAAGGTCCCTACGATCTCATCCTGTCGGCCCTGTCCATCCACCATCTCGACGACAGGGCGAAGCGCGACCTGTTCACCCGCGTGCTGGCGGCGCTGCGGCCGGGCGGCCTGTTCGTCAATGCAGAGCAGGTTCTGGCGCCGACGGCCGCCCTCGAGGCACGCGCCCATGCCCGCTGGCGGACCCAGGCTTCGCGTCTCGGCGCCAGCGAGGCGGTGCTGGCTGCGGCCGAAGCCCGCATGGTGCACGACCGCTGCGCCACGCTCGAGGACCAGCTCACCTGGTTGCGTGAGGCGGGCTTCGGCGAAGTCGACTGTGCGTTCAAGTCCTGGCGCTTCGCCGTCTACAGCGGCCGCCGGCCGGAAAGCTGAGATCCAGCTCAGCGCAGCACGCGCCGCCACCAGGGCAGGCGCGCATCCGCCAAGGATGCGGCCAAGGCGTCGCCCCGCCCGATCTCGCGCACGACTTGGCCGCGCAGCTCGGCCACGATCTCGTCCTTGGCCGCCAGCTCCGCTTCGACGATGCGCTGGGCCGCCGCGACGTCGCTGCGCGCCACGGCTTCGACGGCCCTGAGGCGCTCTTCCGCCCGCGCCAGCTCGACCCGCAGCGTGGCGAGATCGCGCTGGGCGGCGGCGAGCTCGCCGCGCTGCGCCTCCACCGTCGTCTCCAGCCAGCGGACGTGGTCCCGCTGGTCGGCGGCACCGTCGATGCCGTCCGCCACCATCGCCGGGGACGCATCCGGATGCGGCTGCCCATCCTCGATCAGGATCTCGAGGCCGCGTTCGCTGCGACGGCAGGTGATCGTGCCACGCTTGGCCAGCGAGTGCAGGTGCGCCGGGCTCCAGCCCGTGGCCTTGGCCGCATCGAGGACGGCCATCCAGATGCTCGGTCGTTCGACCGAGTCGATGACCGCGGGTTCGGGGGCTTGGTCAGTCATGGTCTCGCGCCCACGGTTATAGGCCCGGACGGCCGGGCGGTCACGAGCGAACTGCCCGTCGGCGTCGCTGCGCCGACGGGCAGGGGTTGGGCCGACCAGCGGCCCATGCTATCCACGCGGCCATCATGCTCGAGCTCGACGACATCACCCTGCGCATCGCCGGCCGCACGCTGCTCGAGGGCGCGACGCTGCGCGTGCCCGACGGCACCCGGGTCGGCCTGGTCGGCCGCAACGGCACCGGCAAGTCGACGCTGCTGCGGATGCTCGTCGGCGAGCTGCAGCCGGACGCCGGAATGCTCAGGCTGCCGGCCAACGCCCGGATCGGCATGGTCCGCCAGGAGGCGCCCGGTGGCGATCTGACCCCGCTCGAGGCGGTCCTCGCCACCGACACGGTGCGTGCCGGCCTGCTCGAGGAGGCGAGAACCGCGCAAGACCCGGTCCGGATCGCCGAGGTGCACAACCGGCTGATCGAGATCGGCGCCGCGGCGGCTCCGGCCCGCGCCGCGCGTATCCTGAACGGCCTCGGCTTCGACGACACGGCGCAGAACACGGCGCTGTCGGCCTTCTCGGGCGGCTGGCGGATGCGCGTGGCGCTGGCCGGCGTGCTGTTCCTCGAGCCGGACATCCTCCTGCTCGACGAGCCGACCAACCATCTCGACCTCGAGGCCGCGATGTGGCTCGAGGCGCATCTGCAGCGCTACCCGCGCACGCTGATCCTGGTCAGCCACGACCGCGACTTCCTGAACTCGGTGCCGGAGAAGATCTGCCACCTCGAGGGCAACAAGCTCACCCTCTACAATGGCGGCTACGACCGGTTCGAGCGGACCCGGCGCGAGCGGCTGGCGCTGGCGGAGAAGTCGCGCGCCCGGCAGGAGGCCGAGCGCGCGCACATCCAGTCGTTCGTCGACCGCTTCCGCTACAAGGCGAGCAAGGCGCGGCAGGCGCAGAGCCGGCTGAAGATGCTGGAGCGGATGGAGCCGATCGCCCAGGCGCTGATCGAGCCGGAGATCCGCTTCGCCTTCCCTGCCGGCAGCGTGCCGGCACCGCCGCTGATCACGATGGACGGCGCCAGCGCCGGCTACGGCGACAGGATCGTGCTCAACCGGCTGTCGCTGCGGCTGGATCCCGACGACCGGGTGGCGCTGCTCGGCCGCAACGGCAACGGCAAGAGCACGTTCGCCAAGCTGCTGGCCGGCCGGCTGGCGCCGCTGGGTGGCGAGCTGGTGCGTGCGCGCGGGCTGAAGGTCGGCTTCTTCGCGCAGCACCAGATCGAGGATCTGGTGCCCGACGAGACGCCCATCGCGCATGTCCGCGCGCGCCGGCCGGACGATCGCGAGCAGCAGATCCGCGCCCGTCTCGGCCGCTTCGGCCTCGGCCAGGAGAAGGCCGAGACCGTGGCCAAGCATCTGTCCGGTGGCGAGAAGACCCGCCTCGCGATGACGCTGATGTGCCTCGACGAGCCGCAGCTCCTGATTCTCGACGAGCCGACCAACCATCTCGACATCGACAGCCGCGAGGCATTGGTCGAGGCGATCAACGATTTTCCCGGCGCGGTCGTCGTGATCAGCCACGACCGCAACCTGGTCGAACTCGTCGCCGACAGCTTGTGGCTGGTGGCGGACGGCCGCGTCCGGCCCTACGACGGCGATCTCGAGGACTATCGCCGCCTGCTGCTGGAGACGTCGGCCGAGGCGCCGCCGGCGCCGTCCGTCGAGCGGGCTCGCCCGGACCGGCTGGGTTCCACCGAGCGCCGCGCCCTGCTGGCCCCGCTGCGGCAGCGTGCCAAGGCGTCGGAGCGCGAGGTGGCCAAGCTCGACACGGAACGCGGGCGAATCGAGGCCAAGCTCGCCGACCCTGCGAGCTACGGCAACGGCCAGGACATCGCCAAGCTGCAGAAGCGCCTGGCCGAGCTGCAGCGGCAGATCGCGGCGGCAGAGGAGAGCTGGCTCGAAGCGGAAGCGGAGATCGAGCGGCTGTCGGCCGCCTAGCCTGTCGAGCGGCTTTGCGGCCACCCGGAAGCAGCGTAGCATGATGAGCAAGGGCTTGATCGCAATACGCGTTGGGCTTATCGATTTATAAAACGATTTAGGAGGCATTTGGGGTGGCTGATCGCGGCGACGATGGCCGGAAAGTCCGTGGCGGCGCCCGCAGGCCTACCATCCATGATGTCGCGCGTGCCGCCGGGGTGTCGCCGGCCACCGTCTCCAACGTGCTCACCGGCCGCCGCCGGGTCGATCCCGAACTCGCCGGCCGCGTGCTCGCGATCGTCGACGAGCTCGGCTACCGACGCGACGTGGCGGCGTCCGCGCTGCGCAGCACGCAGCGGACGGTGGTGGGCGCGATCGTGCCGGAACTGCGCAACCCGTTCTTCGCCCAGTTGGTCGACCGGCTGGAGCGGGAGGCCCGCCGGAGCGGCCGACGGCTGCTGGTGGCGAGCAGTGGTGGCGATCAGGCCGAGGAGACCCGTCAGGTCGAGGCATTGACCGCGTGGCGGCCGGCCGGCGTGATCGCGGTACCGTGTGACGGCTGCTTCCCGGCGCGGAAGCTGCTCGAGCGCGAGAACATCCCCTTCGTCGTTCTCGACCGCCCGTTGAACGATGGCGCCACGGCGGATACGGTGGCCGTCGACAACGTCGCGGGTGCCTGCGAAGGCGCGCAGCGGCTGCTGGAAGCGGGGCACCGCTCGATCCTCGTCGTGGTCGCTTCGATCGAGATCGGCAACATCCGCGAGCGTCTGGTCGGCATCGACTCCGCCGTCGCCGACGTGCCCGGAGCCCGGAGCGAGGTGATCGAGGCAGGAGTCGAGCTGACCGATATCGCTGCGGCGATCGCTGCCCGCCTGACGCGTGAGCCGCGCCCGACCGCCATTTTCGCCCTCAACAACGTGCTGACCCTGGGAACGCTCAAGGCGACGGCCGAGCTCGGCCTGGATATCCCGGAGGACATCTCGCTGCTGGGCTTCGACGATTACGACTGGATGGAGGTGTTCCGCCCGCCACTCAGCGCCATCCGTCAGCCCGTGGCGGAGATGGCCCATGCGGCGTGGGACCGCCTCGCCGTGCTGACCGGGGCGGAACCCGAAAAGGGCGCATCGGAAACGTGCCATGTCCGCCTGCCCTGCAGCCTCGTCTGGCGAGGCTCGGTGGCGGCGCCGCGGCGATCGACATCGGCAGGCCATCCACTGCAGGAGGTGCTGCCGCCATGACAGGGAGGCAATGGACCATGACCTCGACCCGCCGTCATCTGCTCCTGCTCGCGACCACGGCACCGCTGGCGCTGCGTCTCGCCGGCGCGGCCATGGCCGCCGACCCGCCGGAGATCGTCACCGTCGTCAAGATCGGCGGCATCCCGTGGTTCAACGCCATGGAGGTCGGCATCGAGAAGGAAGGCAAGGAACTCGGCGTCAACGCCTCGATGATCGGCCCGACGCAGGCCGATGCCGCGCAGCAGGTCCGTGCGGTCGAGGATCTGATCGCGCGCAAGGTCGACGTGATCGCCGTCGTCCCCAACGACGCCGTGGCGCTCGAGCCCGTGTTCAAGCGCGCGCAGGAAGCCGGCATCAAGGTCCTGACCCACGAGAGTCCCGAGCAGAAGTTCAACGACTGGAACGTCGAGCTGACCAGCGTGCAGGGCTTCGGCGAGTCGCACATGGAGGCGCTCGCCAAGGCCATGGGCGGCGAGGGCAAGTACATCGTCTATGTCGGCTCGCTGACCGTGCCGCTGCACAACAAGTGGGCCGATGCGGCGATCGCGCTGCAGAAGGAAAAGTACCCGAAGATGGAGCTGGTCGCCGACCGCTTCGGCGTCGCCGAAAGCATGGACGACAGCTACAAGACGGCGCTCGACCAGATGCGCGCCAACCCCGATCTGAAGGGCATCCTGGCGTTCGGCAGCCAGGGTCCGATCGGTGCCGCGCGCGCGGTCGAGGAGCGCGGCAAGGAGACCAGCATCGCGGTGGTCGGGCCGTTCTCGCCGGGGCAGGGTGCGAAGTACATCAAGTCCGGCGCGATCCGCGAGGGCTTCATCTGGAACCCGATGCTGGCCGGCGAGGTGATCGTCTATGTCGGCAACATGCTGGCCAAGGGCGAGGCGCCCAAGGACGGCATGGAGCTCCCTGGCCTCGGCCCGGTCAAGGTCGACCCGACGACACGCAACATCCAGGCGCAGAAGCTGCAGCCGATCAACAAGGAAACGATCGACGAGCTGGTCGCCATCGGCCTCTGATCCAGGCAGCAGGGGCGCGGCAGGGCGCCCCCCGCCATGCCACAGGCTTCACCCTTTCTCAGGCTGACCGGCGTCAGCAAGCGCTTCGGTGGCGTCACGGCGCTCGACCGGATCGATTGGGACGTGCTGCCCGGCGAGGTGCATTGCCTCGTCGGCGAGAACGGCTGCGGCAAGTCCACGCTGATCAAGCTGGTGGCCGGGGTCCATGCCGCCGATCCCGGCAGCCGGGTCGAACTCGCCGGCGAGGTGCGCTCCAGCCTCGATCCCGCCCTGGCCAAGGCGCTGGGGGTGCAGGTCATCTTCCAGGACCTGTCCCTGTTCCCGAACCTGTCGGTGGCCGAGAACATCGCCTTCGACCGGAATCTGGGCAGCCTCGTCCGGCCGGTGCGCCGGGCGCGGATGCGACAGGTGGCGGGCGAACTGTTGGCGCGGCTCGGCTTCGATCTGCCGCTGGATGCCGCGGTGGGCTCGCTGTCCATCGCCGAGCGGCAGGTGGTCGCGATCTGCCGGGGCCTCGCCGCGGATGCGCGCCTGCTGTTCATGGACGAGCCCACCGCATCGCTGACCCGCGCCGAGGTCAACGCGCTGCTCGGGATCGTGGCCCGGCTCAAGGCGGATGGCGTGGCCGTGGTCTTCGTCAGCCACCGCCTCGACGAGGTCGTCGAGATCGCCGAGCGGGTCACGGTGATGCGCGACGGCCGCAAGGTCGGGACGTTCCCGGCGGCCGAGATCGATGCGCGACGGATCGGCGAGCTGATGACCGGGCTCACGATCGAGCACCGGATCATGGCCAGGCCCATGGCCGGCGCGGCGCCCCTTCTGGAAGTGCGCGGCCTGACCCGCGCCGGCGAGTATGCGGATGTCGGCTTCACGCTGCACCGTGGCGAGGTGCTGGGCCTGACCGGCCTGCTCGGCGCCGGGCGCACGGAACTTGCGTTGTCGCTGTTCGGCATGACCCGTCCCGACGCCGGCGAGATCCGGCTGGAGGGGGCACCGGTGACGCTGGGCACGAACCAGGACGCGATCCGGGCCGGGATCGCCTACGTCTCCGAGGACCGGCTCAATCTCGGCCTCAACATGCGGCAGTCGGTGGCCGACAATCTGGTGCTGGCCTCGCTCGACCGGCTGGCCAACGCGGTGGGCTGGATCGACCCGGGCCGGCGGCAGAAGCTGGCGGCCGACTGGGTCGAGCGGCTACGGATCAAGCTTCCCGGTCTCGGCAACCCGGTGCAGCAGCTTTCCGGCGGCAACCAGCAGCGCGTCGTCCTGGCCAAGTGGCTGGCGACCGGCCCCAAGGTGCTGATCTTGGATTCGCCCACGGTCGGCGTCGACATCGGCAACAAGCGCGGCATCTACGAGCTGATCCGCGAGCTTGCCGCCTCGGGTGTCGGCATCCTGCTGATTTCCGACGAGATTCCCGAGGTGTTCTACCATTCCGATCGCGTGCTGCACATGCGCGCGGGGCGCATCGTCGGCGAGTGCGTCCCGGGCACGGTCAGCGAGCATGCGCTGGAGGCGGAGGTCTATGCGTAAGCTGGCCGCGCGCCTGTCCGCGCACACGGAAATGCTGCTCCTGCTCGTGATCGTGCTGCTGGCTGCCGTGCTGACCGCCGCCAGCCCCTACTTCCTCACCCTTTCCAACCTCGTCGATCTGATCGAGGGCTACTCGGTCACCGCCGTGCTGGCCCTGGGCGTGTTCGTCGTGCTCGTGGCCGGCGGAATCGACATCTCGTTCGCCGCCACGGCCTCGGTGGCGCAGTACGTCACGGCCTACGTGGCCACGGTCGGGGGCCTGCCGGCACCGCTGTGCATCGCGCTGGGCCTGGCGGTCGGGCTGGCGCTGGGCTGCCTGAACGCGGCCTTGATCTTCTACCTGCGCGTCGCGTCGATCATCATCACCATCGCCACCATGAGCGTCTATTTCGCGCTGCTGATGTGGATCACCGGCGGCAAGTCGATCTATGCCCTGCCCGACTGGTGGTCGGGCCGCGTGGTGCTGTTCCAGACCGAGACGGCCAACGGCGATCTCGTCCGGATCACGCTGCCGATCCTGGTGGCGGTGCTCGCGGCCCTGCTCACCTGGGCGCTGATGACCCGCACCTCGGCCGGCCGCCAGCTCACCGCCATGGGCGGCAACGCCGAAGCCGCGCGCCGGCTCGGCATCGACCTCGCCACCATGCACTTCCTCGCCTACGGCTATCTGGGGCTGATGGCCGGGCTTGCCGGGCTCTTGCAGGCGCACCGGGTCGGCGAGGCGGTCCCCAACGCCATGTACGGCAACGAACTCAACGTGCTGGCGGCGGCGGTCCTCGGCGGTGCGAGCCTCACCGGCGGGATCGGCACGGTGGGCGGGGTGCTGCTCGGCATCCTGCTGCTGGCGATGCTGCAGAACGGGCTGAACCTTCTGGGCGTCTCGCCCTACTTCTTCCAGATCGTGATCGGCCTGGTCATCCTGATCTCGACCTCCATCACCGGTCTCGCCGGCCGAGCGCGGCGCCGTGACCGGCGGGCCGCGGCATGAGCACCACCTCCACCCTCAACCCCGCCCTGCGGCTGCGCCTGCCGAGCAACAGCGGCGGCCTGCTGGCGCTTCTTGCCGCCCTGGTCCTGTTCTTCTCGCTGCTGCTGCCCGAGCGCTTCCCGACCTTCGGCACCGCGCAGTCGATGATGTTCCAGCTGCCCGAGCTGGGCATTCTGGCCCTGGCCATGGTCATCCCGCTGATCTCGGGCGGCCTCAACCTCGCCATCATCGCCACCGCCAACCAGTGCGCGCTGCTGATGGCGTGGATCATGCACAGCTACATTCCGGCCGGCGCCGGAACGGCCGAGACGGCGCTGATCGTGACGCTGGCGCTGCTGGCCGGCCTCGTGCTGTGCACGGTGATCGGCCTGATCACCGGCTTTTTGGTCGCCAGCATGGGGGTGCATCCGATCCTGGTGACCCTGGGCACCAAGTCGGTGATCGACGGCATCTCGATCTGGCTCACCCGCGGCACCGTCGTCTCCGGCCTGCCGGATTCGTTCCAGTGGCTGGGCAACGGCGTCGTGCTGGGCATTCCGGTGGCGTTCCTGATCCTGATCCTGACCGCCGTGGCCGTCGGAGCCATCCTCAGCCGGACCTCGTTCGGGATCGGTGTCTACATGCTGGGCTCGAACCTCGAGGCCACGCGCTACTCCGGCATCGACACCCGCCGCGTGCTGATCGGCGTCTACACGCTCTCGAGCGTGCTCTGCTTCGTCGCGGCCTGCCTGATGCTGGCCCGCTTCAACTCGGCCAGCGCCGGCTACGCGCAGTCCTACCTGCTGATCACGATCCTGGCCGCCGTCCTCGGCGGGATCGACCCGTTCGGCGGCTTCGGCCGCATCTCGGGCCTGATGCTCGCCCTGGTCGTGCTGCAGGTGCTCTCCTCCGGCTGCAACCTGCTCGGGCTCAGCCAGCATCTGACCCTGGCGGTCTGGGGCCTGACCCTGATCGTGGTGATGGGCGTGAAGTTCCTGATCGCGCCACGCCTCGCCGAACGCTGGTCCACCGCACAGCGCCATACCGAACAAGGGAGACTGAAATGAGCAAGCTCGGCGTCCACGCCCTGGTCTGGGTCGGCGGCTGGTCCGAAGCCGACTGCACCAAGGCGATCAGCAACACCGCCGAGCTCGGCTACGATTTCATCGAGATCCCGCTCCTGAACCCGTACGGCTTCCCGGTCGAGTTCACCCGCGCCCGCCTCGAGGAGCACAAGCTCGGCGCCACGGCGTCGCTGGGCCTGACCGCGGCCACCGACATCTCGAGCGGCGACCCCGACGCGGTGAAGCGGGGCGAGGAGCTGCTCAACACCGCCCTCTCCGTCGTGCGCGACCTGGGCTCGCGCCATTTCTGCGGGGTGATCTATTCCGCCCTGCAGAAGTACATGCAGCCGCGGTCGGAGCGCGGCGTTGCCTGCATCATCGAGGTCCTGCGCCGGCTCGGCGAGAAGGCGGCGGCGTCCGACATCACCATCGGCGTCGAGGTGGTCAACCGCTACGAGACCAACATCTGCAACACCGCCGCCGAGTGCGTGGCGCTGCTCGACCAGATCGACCTGCCCAACGTCAAGGCGCACATCGATACCTACCACATGAACATCGAGGAAGGCTTCGTCGGCCAAGCGATCGAGCGGTGCGGCGACCGCATCGGCTACTTCCACGTCGGGGAGAGCCATCGCGGCTATCTCGGCACCGGCACGGTCGACTTCACCGCGGTGTTCCGCAGCCTCGCGCGCATCGGCTACGATGGGCCGATCGCCTTCGAATCGTTCTCCTCGGCGGTGGTCGATCCGCTCCTGTCCAACATGCTGGGTGTCTGGCGCAATCTCTGGTCCGACAGCTACGATCTGGCCCGGCACGCCAAGGCGTTCATGGAGGCGCAGCAGGTGGCGGCGGCACATGCGGTGAAACACGGATAAAGGGATCTCGACCTTGCCGTTCCTCGGCATCGACATCGGCACCTCGGCGGTCAAGGCCGTCCTGGTCGACGGCGACCAGCGCCTCCTGGCCGAGGCGGAGGTGCCGCTCGCCACCTCGCGGCCGCAGCCGCTCTGGTCCGAGCAGGAGCCGGACGCCTGGTGGACGGCGACGCTGGCGGCGCTGGCGCAGCTGCGCGCGGTCGAGCCTGCCGCGTGGGCGGTGGTCCGGGCCATCGGCCTGTCCGGCCAGATGCACGGGGCGGTCGTGCTCGACGCGGCGGACCGGCCGCTGCGGCCGGCGATCCTGTGGAACGACGGCCGGGCGCAGGCCGAGTGCCGCGTGCTGGCCGAGCGCGTCCCGTCCATCGGGCGGATCGCGGGCGTGCCACCGACGCCGGGCTACACCGCGCCCAAGCTCCTGTGGCTGGCCACGCACGAGCCCGAGCTGTTCGCGCGCATCGCCAGGGTCCTGCTGCCCAAGGACTATGTCCGCCTGAAGCTCGCGGGCGAGCATGCCACCGACCCCGTCGACGCCGCTGGAACGCTTTGGCTCGACGAGGCGCGGCGGGCCTGGTCGCCGGAGATCCTGGCGGCCACCGGCATGCGCGAGGCGCAGCTGCCGCGCGTGGTCGAGGGCAACGAGCCGGCCGGCGCCCTGCGCACGGCAGTCGCCGCCGAACTCGGCCTGCCGGCCGGAATACCGGTCGCGGCGGGGGCCGGCGACGCGGCGGCGGGCGCCATCGGCATCGGCGCCATCGCCGACGGCGACGCCTTCGTCTCGCTCGGCACCTCCGCGCAATACTTCGTCACCACCGCTGCCTATCGGCCCTACCCCGAGCGGCTGATCCAGGCCTATTGCCACGGCCTGCCGGATCGCTGGTACCAGTGCGCGGCGCTGCTCAACGGGGCGAGCTGCCTCGGCTGGGCGGCCGCCCTCGTGGGCGAGCCGGACATCCCCGCGCTCGTCGGGCGGGTCGAGGCGCGCTGGACCGGGCCTTCGCGTCTCCTGTTCCTCCCCTACCTCGCCGGCGAGCGGACACCGCACGGCGATCCCAATGCGCGCGGCGTGCTGTTCGGGATCGACGCGGACACGGATGCGGTCGAGCTGGCCCAGGCGGTCATGGAGGGCGTCGCCTTCTCGCTGGCCGAGGCCCAGGACTGCCTCGCCGAGGCCGGCAGCGAGGTGCGCGCGCTGGGCGCCATCGGCGGTGGTGCGCGCAGCCCGTTCTGGATGCGCCTGCTCGCCTGCATCCTGGACCGCCCGGTCACGCTCTATGCCGGCGCGGCCAAGGGTCCGGCGTTCGGCGCGGCCCGTCTGGCCCGCCTGGCAGTGACCGGAGAGCCGGTGGCAACCGTCTGCGGCAAGCCCGAGACCGCGGCCGTCCTGCCACCGGCACACGACATGGTGGCGGCCTATGCCGAACGCGGCCGCGCCTTTCGCCGCCTGTACCGCGCCTTACGACCGGAATTCGCCGCCGGCGGCTGACCCCGGCAGATCCGCGAACAGCTCGAGGTTCTGCGGCGGCAGGGGCGCTCCCTCGATCTCCAGCAGCCGGCGCTTGGTCGCAGCACCGCCGCTGGCGGAAAAGCCACCAAGCTCGCCGCCGGTCGCCACGACCCGATGGCAGGGCACCACGAGCGGGAACGGGTTGCGCCCGAGCGCCTGTCCGACCTCGCGCGCCGCGCGTGGCATGCCGAGGCGCGCAGCGACGGCACCGTAGGTCAGCGTGCGGCCACGCTCGATCGTGCGCGCGGCGGCGTAGACGTCCCGATCGAACGCGTCGATGCCGGCAAGGTCGAGCCTGACCTCGCCGAAAGCTGCGGGCGCGCCGCGCAGCAGCGCCGTGACGCCATCGATCACCTGCCGCACCGCGGGTGGCGGGTTGACCGCGGCGGCATCCGGAAAACGTCGACGCAGCCGCGTTCGCGTCGCCGCCAGGTCGCGCTCGGGAAGCTGCAGCCCGATCAGCCCGTCTTCGCCCCAGGCGATGCCGCAGCAGCCGAGTGCGGTGTCGAACAACGCATAGCCCCGTGTGGTCATCTCGCTTCCGTTCAGCGATCGAGCCGCTTGAGCAAGCCGCGGGCGGCATCCTCCAGGCTCGGCGCCTGCTTGTCCTGGCCCTGCGGCTGCCCGCCACCCAGCAGGTTGTCGAGCAGCGTGCGCGCCGACGCGCCACCGGGCAGATGCTCGAGCAACTTGAACTGGTCGCGAAGGAGCCGCACGGCCTCCGGGTTGCGCGCGAGCTCGCCGGCGAGCTTGGCGAGATCCGCCGGTGAGCTGATCGCACTGGTCAGCGTGCCGTTCAGGTCGAAGCGGATGGCGGGCGAAGCCAACGGACCCTGCACCATGAACGGCAGGCCGGCATCGAGCGCCGGCTTGGCGTTCGGATCCCGGCCCGGCAGCGAGAGCGCGAGCCGGGGTCGGATGCGGTAGTCGAGCGTGCGCTGCGGTAGATCGATCGTGCCCGCTCCGTCGAGGCGCAAAAGCGGTGCGCGCAAGGCGAGATCCTCGTTGCGGACGATTCCGTTCGTGATCGTGAAGCTGCCACCCGCTTCGGCGAAGTCGGTCCGCGGCTGCTCGGCCGCTTGCGGCCCCAGCCCCAGCGTCATGATCTGGCGCAGCATGGCGGTGAGATCGACGCCGAGGATGGCACCGTCGCGGACCACGATCCTGCCCTTGCCGTTGCTGGCGCCGACCAGCTGCCGCTCGCTGGCGCCGATGGCGGTCAGCGCGAGTTGCAGCTCCATGGCCCCGTCGAGGCGCGGCGCGCTGCCGAGTGCTTGCAGCAGCGGCGCCACCCGCAAGCCCTGGCCCTGCAGGGCCAGGGCATAGGCGGGCCGTTCGCCGGGCCGTGCCTCCGCACGCCCGCTCAGCGCTCCGCCATAGGCTTCCAGCCGCTCGACGGCGATGCTCGCCTGCTGGCGATCGGCCTGCAGCCGCAGGGCGAGCGGTCCGGCCTGCCAGTTTCGCGCCTTCAAGCCCGCGGCGGCAACGCGGACGTCCAGATCCGCCGGCAGGGGAAGCGGCGGCTCGATCGGGGCGTCGGACCAGCCGGGGCTCGGCTCGGGCGCCTGCCCTGCGCCGGCCGGTCCGGGCGTGGCCTCGGGCGGCAGGTAGGGATCGAGATCGAGCTGGCTGAAGGCTAGCTCGCCATCGATGCGGGGCAGCTCGGCCAGGGTCGCGGCGACGTGGCCGCTGCCCCGCAGATCGTCGACGTGCAGCTCCGCCTGATCCAGGGCCGCGCGCTCGGCCGAGACGGCGATCTGGCCGCGCAGGCCGGCAGTCCGCAGCGCGTTTTCGGGCAAGGTGGCCGGCTGGCCCAGCCACGCGAGCAGCTCGCGCGGATTCGACAGGTCGATCTCGGTTGCGCCGTGCAGCGCCGGTCCGGCCGTGCTCAGCGTGCCGTCGAAGGCAACCGCACCACCCGGCACGTGCAGATCGATGGTGGCCGGGCTGCTCTCGCCGGCGACGGCCGCCGCTGCGCGCACGACGGATCCCTGCAGCGTGGCCGGCTTGCCGGCCATCGTCAGGCTGCCGTCGATGCGGACCGCCTGGTCGGCGCCCGCCTGGGCGATCGTCAGGCCAATCTGCTCGAGCTGCCACCGCCGGCCCGTCGAGCGGTCGTCGTAGCCGAGGGTACCGTCCTCGATCCTGATGTCGCCGAGCACGAACCCCGGCAGGCGGCGCGCCGTGGCCGGTGCCGCCGGCTCCTGGGATGGCGGCACGTTGCCCGCGCCGCCATCCCAGTTGCGCCGCCCGTCCGGAGTGACCTCCAGCCGGAGCTGCGGCCGGCGCAGCAGGAGATGATCGAGCTTGATCAGATCCTGGTGCCAGTAGGCGAGCAGGTCGGCATCCAGCTCGACCAGATCGATCCGTGCCAGCTCGGACGCCTGCCCGTCTTCGGTACGGGCGACGCGAACATCGCCGGCCGTCAGCGCCAGGGGTGGCCACAGCCGCAGATGAAACGGCTCGCCCAGCCGGACCTCGCGGGCGAGAGCCGCGGTCGCCGCACGCTCGACCGCCCACTTCTGCAGCGGCGACGGAACGAACACGGCGACCGCAACGAGCGCGACCACCACCAGCAGCACGACGAGCAGTGTGAGCAGCAGCTTGCGCATTCGTCACCTCCCCGGGTCGACCATCATGCGCAGCCGCTCGTCGTACGCCACCCCGAAATCCGGATTCGGGCCGTGCGGCGGACGAGGATGTCCTCGGCCGCCTCGATCCATTCCTGCTGCACCAGGAAACGGGTCGCGCGCTCGTGGCGCAGGCTGTCGAAATACCGGCGGAGCTCGGCCGGCACGACGGCTCCGGCCAGCAGCGGCTGGACCCTGATACCGTAGAAGCGGCCGGGCAAGCGTTTCGGGCGGCAGCGGCGATGTCGCCGCCCGGCATGGATGCCGTGGCGGTCCAGGCTGGACCGAGCGCGGGGAGGGACGGCGGCAGATGATGATCTTGCCGCCGAAGCCGGCCAGGAGGGCAGCCGAGCCTAGCCGGAGCCCGGTGTCGGCACTGCTCCCCTCCTGGCTACTTGCGGGTCACGAGGCGGTTGCCCTTGCCCAGGCCGACCCGGCGGCCGGCGGCGCCGCCTCAGCCCTTGTTCTTCTTCTTGCGCTTGGGTGCCTCGTCGTCGCCCACGTTCTCGTTGGCGGGCTGGGCCTTGGGCCGTGGGCCGTAGCTCTTGAAGCGCTCCTTGACCCGCTCGATCTCGTCGTCGGGCAGCAGCACCGGCCCACCGATGCACAAGGTCAGGTAGTACTGCTTGGCGATGGTCTCGAGCTCGACCGCGAGCCACTGCGCCTTGGCCAGGTTCGGGCCGGTCGCGATCATGCCGTGGTTGGCCAGGATGCAGCAGGTACGTCCTTCGAGCGCCTTCAGCGCCGCGGTCGACAGCTCGGCCGTGCCGTAGGTGGCGTAGTCGCTGCAGCGGATGCTCGGCCCGCCCGCCGCTGCGATCATGTAGTGCACGGCCGGGATGTCCTTGCGGCAACAGCCGAGCGTCGTCGCGTAGAGCGAATGGGTGTGGACGATGGCGCCGACATCGGACCTGGCGCGCATGATGTCCAAGTGGAACCGCCACTCGGAGGACGGGATGTTGTTGCCCTTGGCCTCGTAGGCGCCGTACTCGCCCGTCAGCGTCATGGCGACGATGTCCTCGGGCTCGAGCTGCTCGTAGGGCACGCCGGAGGGGCTGATGAGCATCACGTCGCCGTGGCGGACGCTGATGTTCCCCGAGGTGCCCTGGTTGAGGCCGGATGTGTTCATCCACAGGCAGGCGGCGACGATGCCGCGACGCTGTTCCAGCTCGTCCTTGTTCATGTTCGCTTCCTGTTCAGCACGGGTTCAGCGGCGGCGCACCCGCCAGCCAGCGGCGGACTTCCTCGGCCACCATCCGCGCGGCGATACGGACGGTGGTGGTCGAGGCGCCGGCGATGTGTGGGGTCAGGGTGACGTTGTCCAGCTTGAGCAGCGGCGCCTCCGGCGGCGTCGGCTCCTGCCAGAAGGTCTCGAGCATCGCACCGCGCAGATGCCGGCCGGCGAGAGCGACGTAGAGATCGTCGTAATTCACCATCGGGCCGCGCGCGGTGTTGATGAAGTAGGCGCCGCGCTTCATCCGGGCGAACTGCGGCGCCGCGAGGAATCCCCGGGTCTCCTCGGTGACGCGGGCATGCAGGCTGACCACGTCGGACTGGGCGAGCAGCGTGTCGAGGTCGGTCATGACCACGCCGTCGGCGGCGTCCTCCGGCGACAGCTCGACATAGGGGTCGGCGACCAGGATGCGGCAGCCGAACGGCTTGAGCAGCTTCACCACGCGCGTGCCGATCAGGCCGTAGCCGATCAGGCCCACGGTCAGCTCCGAGAGCTCCGTGCCGGTGAAATCGGCGCGGTACAGATCCCCGCGCCAGATACCCTGGCGCAGCGCCTCGTGTCCGGCGCGGATCAGCCGGGTCTCGGCCAGGATCGCGGCGATCGTGAACTCGGCGACGGCCGAGGCGTTGCGGCCCGGCGTGTTGACGACCAGCACGCCGCGTTCCCTGGCGGCGGCCATGTCGATGTTGACCGGCCCGCCACGGCTGACCGCGATCAGCTTGAGCCGGGGCAGCCGATCGAGCATGCCGGCCGTGACCGGCGCCAGATGATCGACCAGGATCGGCGCGTCGCCGATGAATTCCGCCATGGCATCCGGATCGCCTTGGTACTCCTTGAGCCCGGCAAGCCCGGGGTCGGCATAGCCATGGGTCATCGGCTCGTCGGGCCAGGGCAGCTCCAGCGTCCGCAGCCGCGCGCCCTCGCCCACCACCGGGCGCAAGGCGGTGGCGAAGGCCTCCGGCAACATGAAGCGATCACCGATGATCGCGATCTCGCTCATCCAGCAGCTCCGTTTCGCAGGCTCGCAAGCTCGGCCCAGACCGGCGGCATCACCTTGCGGGCCATGACATAGGCGGGAAAGGCCTCGGCATAGACGGCGACCAGCTCGGGCTCGGGCCGGACCAGATCACCGAGCAGCGGCGCCACCCAGCGCGCGGTAGCGGCGCCGAGATCCGGGAAGGCGCCGATGGCGACGGCGGCCATCATCGCCGCGCCCGCGGCACCGGCCTCCTGCCGCCGGCTGTCGCGCACCGGGGTGGCCAGCGCCGAGGCGAGAATGGTCTTGAACGACCTCGACCGCGACGCCCCGCCGGCGATCCGGATCTCCTCGGGCACGTGACCCATGGCGCCGTAGCAGTCGCGCGCCGCGAAGGCCAAGCCTTCGTAGACGGCGCGGACGAGGTCGAGAAAGCCGGTCCGCGTCGACAGGCCGACGAACTGCGCCCGGGCGTTGACGTCGACGAACGGTCCGCGCTCGCCGGCCTCGTGGATGTAGGGGTGGTAGAGGGCGGCGGCGGGACGCGCCTCGAGCACGCGGCTGTCCAGCGTCGCCAGCGTCGTCCGGCGGTCGAACGCGTGGCCGAGCAGCTCCGCGGCCTCGCGCGCCCGGTCGACCACCCAGTCGATGTTCAGCGTCGCCGCCATGTTCGACTGCATCTGGGTGACGCTGCCGGGAACGGGAAACGGCATGGTGTAGCCCGTCGGCTCCGGCCCCAGCTCCAGCCCCGCGGCGTCGGCGACGAACCGCATGTGCATCCCGGTCGAGCCCACGATCGAGCAGCCGATGGCTCGGCCCGGCTCGTAGACGCCACCGCCCAGGCCGGCGCTGAGCACGTCGAGATAGCCCAGCACGACGGGCAGGCCCTCGGGCAGGCCGGTGGCGGCGGCGGCAGCGGGGGTCAACGGGTGCGTGGTGCGCGTGCCCTCGACCATGTCGGGCAGGAGGCGGCGCTCCTCGGCGAGATCCAGCGCCGCCAGCAGCTCGGGCACGTAGGCGCGCGTGCGGAAGTCGCCGAAGGTGAAGGTGCCTTCGGCGATGTCGGTGCAGCGCTCGCCGGTGAGCTTGAAGTACAGCCAGTCCTTGCAGTGGAAGGCGGTGACGGACCGGTGCAGGAGCTCCGGCGCATGTCGCTTCAGCCAGATCAGGTGCGCCGACTGGTTGCAGGCGTTCATCGCGCAGCCGGTGTGGCGGTAGGCGAACGCGCGCACGCCGGTGCGTTCCAGCTCGCGGACGATGGACGCCGCACGGGAATCGAGCCACAGCCAGGCCGGCGCCACGGGCGCGCCCGCGGCGTCGATCAGCCAGGTCCCGTCGCCCTGCCCGGTGATGGCCAAAGCCGCGGTCCGCCGCGCCAGGTCCGGCACGTGCAGCGCCAGGTCGCGCAGCACCGCGGCCGTATCGTCCCACGTCCGCGCCATGTCCTGCTCGGCGCCGCCGCCGGGCAGGTCGACATAGCTGTTGGTCCGGCCCGTCGCCGCCAGCTCGTTGCCCTCGAGGTCGAAGGCCACGGCCTTGATGACGGACGTACCGGCATCGACGCCGATGATCAGATCGCGGTTCATGCGGCCGCCGCCTCCCGTGCCGCGAGCCCGTGCTGCAACGCGGCCCCGCTGTCGGCGGCGAACAGATGCATGGCCGACGGCGGCAGGCTCACCTGCACCGTGCCGCCGACGGGCGCCTCGATGCGGCGGTGCGCGACCGCCACCAGAAAGCAGCCCCGGAGGTCGAGGGCGAGATGCGCCTGGTCGCCCAGCCACTGATTCGACACGATCGTGGCCGGCAGGCCATGCTGGTCGCCGACCACGATCCGATGCGGGCGGATGCCGAGCTTGAGGTTGGCCTCGCTCCGCGCGAGGGGCGCCACCAGCGGCACGTGGAAGGCGGGCCGGCCGGCGGGATCGGCGGCCAGAAGCTCGGTGGGCTTGGTGAGGCGCGCATCGACGATGTTCATCGGCGGCTCGCCGATGAAGCTCGCGACGAACAGGTTGGCCGGCTGCTCCTTGAGCGCCGTGGGCGCCGCGTACTGCTGCAGGATGCCCTGTTCCATGACCGCGATCCGGTCGGCCAGGGCGATGGCCTCGGTCTGGTCGTGGGTGACGAACACCGTCGTCATCCTGTGCTCGATCAGATAGTCCTTGATCCGCGCGCGCAGAATGGCGCGCAGCTGCGGCTCGAGCTGGGACATCGGCTCGTCGAGCAGCGACGCCTCGGCCCGGCGGATCAGGGCGCGCGCGAGGCTGGCGCGCTGCTGCTGCCCGGCCGAGATCGTCGGCGGGTAGCGGTCGAGAATGTCCTCGATCTCCAGCAGGCGCGCGATCTCGGCGACGCGCGCGCTCACCTCCTCGCGCGGGCGACGCTCGCGCAGCAGCGCGAAGCCGATATTGTCGCGGATCGTCAGCGGCGGGTAGAGGGCGTAGCCCTCGAAGGCCATGGCCACGCCGCGATCCTTGGGCAGCAGGCCGTGGATCGGCCGGTCGCCGAGGCGGATCGTCCCGGAGGTGACGTCCTCGAAGCCGGCGATCATGCGCAGGGTGCTGGTCTTGCCGCAGCCCGACGAGCCGAGCAGGGCCACGATCTCGCCATCGTTGACGGTGAGATCGACATTGTTGACCGCCGTCACCGGCGCCTTGCCACGGCCTTGGTAGATCTTGCTGACGTGATCGAGGGCCAGGCGGGCCATGCGCGTCTCCTCAGGCCGCTGGCGCCAATCGGGCACCACTGGTCGGATCGAAAGCCAAGAACCGTTCCGGCGCCAGCCGGAGCCACACCGGCCGATGGCCGCGGCCGAAGCGCTGCGCATCGTCCTCGGCCACCGTCGCCAGCAGCTCCTTGCCATCGCGGCTGCGCAGGTAGAGCACCGCCCGGACGTTGAGCGGCGTCACCGCGTCGAGGTCGACCGGCACGCTGCCGGGCACAGGCTCGAGCGCCACCTCGATGTCCTCGGCCCTGATCCCGACGATCACGTCGCGTCCGCCGACCGCGGCCAGGGTTGCCGGCAGCGGCAGCCGCTCGCCGAACAGCTCGATCCCGTCCGCCTGCGGTCGGCAGGGAAACAGGTTGATGGTGGGATCGCCGAACAGCCGCGCGATCTCCAGATTGGCCGGCTCACCGTAGATGGTGGGTGGCGGCGCCACCTGCTCGAAGCGGCCGTTGCGCAGGATGGCGATCCGGCGGCCGAGCGCCATCGCCTCACGATAGTCCTGGGTCACGTAGATCACGGCCGAGCCGAACGCGGTCAGCAGCCGCGGCAGCTCCAGGCGCATCTCGTAGCGCAGCTTGGCGTCGACGTTGCGCAGCGGATCGTCGAGCAGCAGCACGCCCGGCCCGCGGACCAAGGCGCGGCCGAGTGCGGTGCGCTGCTTCTGCCCATTCGACAGCTCGCGTGGCCGATGGCCGAGCACATGGTGGATGCGCAGCAGCTTGGCGATCGCATCGACCTTGGCCTTGATGTCGGCCGCGGCGAGGCCGCGGGCGCGCAGCGGGCTGGCGATGTTCTCGAACGCGCTCAGATGCGGGTAGAGCGCGAAGTTCTGGAACGCCATGCCGACGTCACGCTCTTCCGCACCACGGCCGAGCACGCTCGCGCCATCGATGCGGATGTCGCCCGCATCCGGTGCCGCGGTGCCGGCGATCAGGCGCAGCAGCACCGTCTTGCCGCTGCCGGACGGGCCGCAGACGACGACCGTCTCGCCACCCTCGACCGCGAGCGACACGCCATCCAGCACGGGCGTGCCGCGATAGTGCTTGGTGACGTTTTCCAGGGCTAGGCGGGGTGCGGCAGTCATCCCTTCACCGCTCCGAGCGAGAGGCCTTCGACCAGATAGCGCTGCGCGTAGAGAGCCAGCAGCAGGGTCGGCGTCACCGACAGGATCACCGCGGCGGCGATCTGGCCGTACTGGATGCCCGAGGCGGTGACGAAGGCGAGCGCACCCACCGTCACCGGCTGCTTGTCGGCCGAAGCCAGGATCAGCGCGAAGACGAAGTTGTTCCAGCAGAAGATGAACGCCAGCAGCCCGGCGGCGGCGATCCCCGGCCCCGCCAGCGGCAGGGCTATCCGGGTGAAGGTGCGCCACCAGGAATGGCCGTCGATGCGGTAGGCATGCTCGATGTCGGGACTGATGTCCTCGAAATAGCCGCGCACGATCCACAGGATCAATGGCAGGGCGATGAGCTGGTAGACCCAGATCAGGCCGACCCAGGTGTCGGTCAGGCCGAGCTGGCGGAAGTAGAGGCTGAGCGGCAGCAGCACCAGCAGCGGTGGCGCGAAACGGAACGACAGGAGGGTGAAGGCGATGTTCTCGCCCAGCCGGAACTTGAACCGCGCGAAGGCGTAGGCCGCGGGCACGCCCAGCAGCAGCGCCAGCAGGACCGAGAGAGTGCTGAGCACGACGCTGTTGCGCAGGTTCTTCATGAACGCGATCTCGAGCGTGCCGGCGGCGCTGGTGAGCTTGCCCGAGATCAGGGCCTGGTAGTTGGCCAGCGTCGGCTCGAAGACGATCGACGGCGGGATGCGCAATATCTGCTCGTTGGTCTGGAACGACATCAAGAAGACCCAGACGATCGGAAACAGAAAGAACAGCGCCACCATAAGCAGCAGTGCCGCGTGCACGATCCGGCCGAACAGAGGGGTGCGCTCCATCTCAGGCATTCCCGTGCGCACGCTCACGCAGGCGCAGCCACTGCTTGATGAACTGCGTCGAGAGCAGGTTGGCGATCAGCCACAGCACCATCAACAGTGCTGCGGAGCGGCCGACGTTGAAGTTCTTGAAGAAGTCGAGATAGGCCTGGACCTGGAACACCAGCGTGGCATTGCCGGGTCCGCCCTGGGTCATCGCATAGACGATGTCGAACTGCTGGATGCTGTCGAGCATGCGGAACAGGGCCGCGGTCAGGATGTAGGGCATCAGCATCGGCAGGGTGATGCGGAAGAAGACGAAGCTCGCCGGCACCCCGTCGAGCTCGGCGGCCTCGAACGGCTGCCGCGGCAGCGAGCGCAGCCCGGCCAGGAGCAGGATCATGATGAACGGGGTGTAGACCCAGACATCGACCAGGACGACGGTGAACAGGGCGGACGACGGGGCCGACGCCCAGCGGAAATCGTGCACGCCGACGAGCCCGATCAGGTAGCTCAGGATCCCGAAGTCGGGGTGCGTCATGAGCTTCCACATCAGGGCCGCGATCGCCGGTGCCACCATCAGCGGCAGCAGCAGCGCGATCGACAGCCCGTTGTTCAGCCAGTTCGAGCGCCGCAGCAGCAGCGCGATGCCGAGCCCGAGCACGAGCTCGACGCCGACGGTGAGCACGGTATAGAGCAGCGAGACCCAGACCGTGCTCCAGAACGCCGGGCTCTGCGCCAGCTGCACGTACTGCTCGAACCAGACGAACTGGCGCAGCATCGGCAGGTTCAGGTTGTAGCGCTGCAGCGAGTACCAGACCGCGGTGCCGAACGGCACCAAGATGCCGATGCAGACCAGCAGGGCCGGCAAGGACAAGAGATAGGGCAGCGCAGCCCGAGCGAAGCTGGGCCGCGCCGCGCTGCGGATCGCCATCACGCCGTTCGCCGTGGTCGCCATCGCCGGGTCACCTGCCGCGAGGAAACGGAAGGCGGGAGCCGCCAGGGGCTCCCGCCGCGGTCACGAGCTCAGCCGAGGCCGGCCTGCTTCAGCTGCTCGTCGATGCTGCCGGCGAGCTGGTCCAGGCCCTCGTCGACGGGAACCTCCTTGGCCACCATCTGCTGCAGCGTCGCCGCCCACTGCGTGGTCACGGCTTCGAACAGCGGCTGCGGGGTGAAGTAGATCTTCGAGCCCGGCGCCGAGGCGTCGAACTGCTCGAGATAGCCCGGGTAGGACTTGGCGATCCGGGAGCGGAAGGCCTCGTCCTTCCATACCGAGGCGCGGACGGGATTGACGAAATCCATCTCGCGCGCGCCGAACAGCCCGTGCTCGGTGCCCGAGGCCCACTGCATGAAGGCCCAGGTGGCGTCCTTCTGCTTGGAGGCGTTGGCCATGGCCAGGGACCAGATCCAGACGTTCGGCGTCGGCGCCTTGGCCGCCGGGTTGGCCGTGAACGCGGAGTAGGCGATGTTGCCCTTCTCCTTGTTGTCGCCGCCGTTCATGAAGTAGCCGAGAATGTCGGCGTCGTAGATCATCGCCGACGCCCCGGCGCCGAGGTCGGTGCCGACATTGTACCAGGTGTAGGTGGCCCAGTTCTTCGGGCCCGACTCCTGGATCATCTTGACCCAGAGCGCGGTCATCTCCTTGCCGGCCTTGCTGTTCATCGCCGCGCGGCCGCGCCCGCCGTCGACGGCGAAGTCCGAGGCGCCATAGTTGGCGAAAGCCGAGAGGTAGCCCGGGTGGATCGTCGCCCAGCTGCGGCTGCCGCGCACGCCGATGCCATAGTAGCCCTTGCCGGCGTCGGTGATTCGCTTCGCCTGCTCGACCAGCTCCGGCAGGTTGCCCGCGAGCTTGATGCCGAGGTCATCGAAATACTTGCGATTGTACGAGATCGAGTTCAGCTCGAAGCCCCATGGGATCGCCCACTGCTTGGCGCCGTCGCCGCCCAGCGGTGCGAACGGCACGCCCGACCACGAGGTGGAGGCGCGCAGGTTCGGCAGCACGTCGTCCCAGTTGTACTGCGGGCTGGTCTTGGCCGGATCGGAGATGAACTCGTTGAGGTCGACGATCCAGCCGGCCGGGCCGTACTGCCAGGTCTGGTAGGCGCCGGTCATGAACGCGTCGTACTGGTCGCTGCCCGAGGACAACGCCGCACCGACCTTGTCGAAATACACGTCCTCGGGGAAGACGTCGTACTTCACCTCCATGCCGGTCAGCTTCTTGAACGCCTCGAGGTCGGCGATCATCGCGTCGGCATAGGGATGCTTGTTCAAGAGCAGGTTGATGGTCTTGCCCTTGTGCGCCTGCCAGTCGAAGCCTGCGGCCATGGCCGCGGTCTGCGCCTCGTTCAGGAAGTAACCCGCCGCGGCGGCACCGAGGCCGAGCCGGCTGGCGCCCCGGAGCAGCTCGCGCCGGTCCATCTTCCCGGCGACGAACGCGCGTAGCAGATCCCGTTCCTTGTCATGCATGCCCAGCACTCCCTGTGGCTGCTTTTGATGGAATGAGCGCGCCCGGCGGCGCAGCGGCCGTCCGCGCCGCCGCCAGCTCGCGGGCGGTGGCCTCGTCGGTGATGAGGCCGGTGATCAGCCCGCTCTCCAGCACCGCGGCGATCGCCTGCGGCTTGTCGCGCCCACCGGCCACCGCCACGACCTGCCGGCCGGACAGCTCGTCGAGTCGCACCGCCACGGCCCGCTCGTTGATCCCTGCGGCGACCGCCCGGCCATCGGCGCCGACGAAGCGGCCCAGGACCTCGCCCACGGCCCCGGCCCGTTGCACCTCGGCCAGCTCATCGGCGGTGATCATGCCGTTGGTGTACAGGTGCGAATGCGGGCCGACCTCGCCGATGCCGAGCACGACCAGCTCGGCCGTGCGCGCCAGCGCGAGCACGGATTCCAGGCTGCGCTGGCCGAGCAGGACCTGCTTGTCGTCGATGCTGTCGGCGAAGAACGGCGCCGGCATGAAGTAGCTCTCGGCCGCGGTGATCTCGACCAGCCGATGGATCACGTCGAACGGGTTGGCCGCGGCATGGCGGGTGAGGCTGCCGAGGAGCGAGACGAAGCGCACGTTCGGACGTGGGATGCGTGGCAGGCTGCCGACCACGGCGGCCAGGGTCCGGCCGTGCCCGACACCGATCAGCGAGACCCGTCCGGCCTCGAGCACCCGATGCAGCCAAAGGCCGCCGGCGGCCGCCAGCGTCGCCAGCGGCAGCGGGCTGTCCTCCCCGCCAGGGGCCACGGCGCAGAACTCCAGCCCCCAGCGGCCGGCGATCGCCTCCTCGAGCGCGATGCACTCGGCGGCCGTGCCTTCGACGAACACCTGCACGAGCCCGGCCCGCACGGCCTGCCCGATCAGCCGGTTGACCTTGATCCGCGAGATGCCGAGCCGGCCGGCTATCTCCTCCTGGGTATGCCTGCCCACGTAGGAGAGCCATGCCGCGCGGGTCGCGAGGCTGAGCTCGTCGGATGGCAAAGCTGCGCTCCCTGAACAGCGCTGAACGTTTGTTCGTTCTCTGAAATCCTGTTCAAGCCTGTCGTAGCCGGTGCCGCTTGTCAAGCGCCGGCTACGACGGGCCCGTTTGCCGATGATACGACTTAACCGCCCGGTAACCACCCACCGTTACGGTCCGGATGACAGGAGCCGGTGCGTCCCGGCGGGTGTGGAGGCAGAGCCGTATTGCGCACGAATCGCCATGTCTGGTGCAGCCTGCTGCTTCTCGTGCTGCTGTTCGGCGCGGCGTCGTCGATCGCGGCGCCGGCTGGCGACGGGCACCGGACCGTCATCCAGGCCGAGCCCGGCACCGAGCGCGGCCGGCTGATGCTGATCTGGCCGATGCCGACGCCGGTCCGGCTCACGCTCGCCGGCGAGCAGGCGACACTGCACCTCGGCGCCACCCTGCACGGCGATCCCGCGGCAGCCGCGCGGCAATTGTCGGGCTGGCTGAGCGAGGCCGCGGCGACGCCATCCGGCGACGAGCTCCAACTCCGGTTGCGCCCGGGCATGGCCGCTCGCCTGCTCGATCTCCACCCGCGGCTGACCGTGGTCGAGCTGTTCCGGGCGCCGCCGGCGACGGCGCCGCCCGCTGCCGACACCGCATCGGCACCGGCACGGCCCACGCCGCGACGCTTCGTCCCCATCCCGGTCTCGCGCCCGGTCGGCGATCCGGCGCGGGCTGCGGCAGCCGAGCCGGCAAGGCCGGTGCCGGCGTCCGGTCCGCCAGCTGCCCCCCCCGTCGTCAAGGTGGTCGCCGCTGCCGTCGAGGATGGCGTCGAGCTGCGCTTTGTCTGGTCGGTGCCGGTACCGGCGGCAGTCTATGCCCGGCACGGCTCGTTGTGGATCGTGTTCGGCGCCGCCGAGGCGAAGGTGGCGGGCTGGCGGTCGCTGGCGGAGCCACAGCTTTCGGGCTGGCTCGCCCCGCTGCTGTCGCGCCAGGCGGGCGCCGCCCGCTTGTTCCGCCTCGAGCTGCGGCGACCGGTGGAGATCGCGGTCACGGCCGATGCCGCCGGCTGGACGGTCCGCCTCGCCGCCGTCCGGGGCAACGTGTTGGCGAGCGCACCGTTCGCCGGTCTGGGTCGCGATGCGGCGTCGGGCTCGCTGCAGGCGAACATCGACGGTCGGCTCGTCGAGGTGAACGACCCGGGGACGGGCGAGCGTCTGGGGGTGCTGCTCGCGGCGCGCGCCGGCGTGCGGCAGCCGGTGCCGGCCAGGCTGGTCGATCTGGAGCTGCTGCCGACCGCCCAGGGTCTGGCCTGGCGTCCCCTGGCGGACGGCGTGCGCGGCGAGATCGCCGACGGCCGCTTCGTGCTCGGCCGCCGTGGTGGTCTCCGCTTTTCCGATCCACTGGCAGGCCACGCCGAACCCGCACCGGGCGACGCGATGCCCACGGCGGACATGGCCGCCGCAGCGGCCGAACCATCGCCGGCGCCGGCATCCCAGGCGGTGCAGGGCCCGCTGGGGCTTGCCGCCCTGGCAGGCACCGACGGTGCCACGCGGCAGCGCGAACGGCGCCAGCTCGCCGAGGATCTGCGCGGCGGCCCGCAGCTCCCGGGCAGGATCGCGCTGGCGCGGCTCCTCCTCGCCGACGGGCTCGGGCCCGAGGCGCTGGCGGCCTTGGCCGCAACCGGGCCGGAGGGCGCCGCATCGGACAAAGATGGCGAGCTCGCGCGAAGCCAAGCTGCGCTCGCCGCTGCCGCCACGGCGCTCACCGGGCGCCGACACGAGGCGCTGGCCGCGCTCGAGCGGATCGCGGACGCCGACCAGGAGCTGTCCCTGTGGCGCGCCTACGCGGCGGCAGGTGCCGGCCGGCCGGAAGCCGCCGTCGCGGCGTGGTACCGCTCGGGCGGCATACTCGACCGCTACCCGGCGCCGCTGCAGCGCCTGCTCGGCCCCGATCTCGCCAGCGCGCTGTTCGAGCGCGGCGAGCCCGGCCAAGCCCTCGCGCTGCTCGACCGGCTGCGCCGGCTCGATCTGCCGCCCGAGGTGCGCGGCCGCCTGGACGTGCTGGCGGCCCAGGCCCTGGACGGGCTGGGACGATCGGGAGACGCCGAAGCCGCGCTACGCTCGGCCACCACCTCGGGAGATTGGGACACCCGGACGCGTGCTGCCTATCTGCGCGTCGCGCTGCCGGCGGCGCGCGGGATCCTGCCGGCGGCCAGGGCGGCCGACGCGATGGCCGAGCTTCGCCCCGGCTGGCGTGGCCATCCGTGGGAAGGCAGGATGTTGCGCCGCCTCGCCGAGCTGCAGGATGCCGCCGGGCGGGACGATGGCGCGCTGGCGACCCTGCAGGCGGCGCGGCAGACGGCCGAGCCGGCGGTCGCGGCGACGCTCGCCGTCGCGATCCGCCAGAAGCTGGACGCCCTGGCGGATGCCGAGGCCGTCGACGCGGCAACGCCGCTGGCGATGCTGACGCGCTATCTCACCTACGCGGATCGCGCCGACGACGATCCTGGCAGCATCGCCCTGCGCCTGCGGCTCGCCACCGTGGCCGCCCGGAACGGCCTGCGCGACACCGCGCGCGCGATGCTCGACGCCGTGCCCGCCGGCGCCAGAGCGACGCCGGCCTATGCCGAGGCCGACCTCGCTCTGGCGCGGGCCGACGCCGCGAGCGGCGATCTCGCCGGTGCCCTGCAGCGGGTGGAGGGCAGCGCGGGCGGGGGCGCACCGGCG
>JBDHTW010000015.1:0-60888 GCA_039808865.1 Geminicoccaceae bacterium | reverse complement strand
TTCACCCAGACTGTCCTCGAGCAGGCGGACCACCGCCGTCGACCATGCCCCGCCACCGAACTGCTGCCGGGCGCGGATGAAGGTCTGCTCGACGAGCGCAGCCACGTCCAGCGGCACCCCGAGCCGACGGCCGAGATCGGTGGCGAAGCCCAGATCCTTGCAGGCGAGATCCATCGTGAAGCCGATGTCGTAGCTGCCGCTCAGGATCAGCTGGCTCTCCGTCTCGTGCACGAAGCTGTTGCCCGAGCTGGCGCGGATCGCGGCGTAGGCACGCGCGAGATCGACCCCGCCCCGCTTGGCCAGCATCAGCGCCTCGCCCGCGGCGACCAGATGCACGAAGGCCAGCATGTTGGTGATCACCTTGATGGTCGAGGCCCGGCCGAGCGGCCCCAGGTGGATCACCTGCCCGCCCATCGCCTGCAGGGCCGCCTGATGGGCGACGAAGGTCGCCTCGTCGCCGCCGACCAGGATGGTGATCTCGCCCGCGGCCGCGCGATGCACCCCGCCCGTCACCGGCGCCTCCAGCGTGTCGATGCCACGTGCGGCGGCCAGCCCGGCCAGCCGCGCGATCGCCTCGCCGTCGTTGGTGCTCATCTCGATCCACGTCCCGCCGACGCGCAGCCCGGCCAGCACGCCGGCCTCGCCCTCGAGCACGGCAGTCGTCGCCGCGGGCGAGGGCAGGCAGGTGATCACCGCGTCCGCGGCCTCCGCCGCCGCGCGCGGCGTGTCCGCCCAGCCGGCGCCAGCGGTGAGCAGGGGCTCGGCGCGGCCCCGGTCGAGGTCGTGAACGACGGTCGGAAAGCCCCAACGGACCAAGCTCGAAGCCAGATGCCGGCCGAGATGGCCAAGACCGATGAATGCGTAGCGCGTTGTCACTGTCCCCACCGTGTCCTTGCTCGTCAGGTTTGTCGGTCCGTCGTCGCGGTCCGATCGGCGGTCGCGTCCACGGCGGCGAGATCGTGGAACAGCGTCGCGTTCGGGCAGAAGACGTCGGGGGCGTCGGTGGCAGCGTCGCCATCCGCCAGGAACCGGCGGCAGCGCTCGGTCGCCGCGCAGACCGCGCAGCGGGCTTCGATGCTCAGCAGCGCGAGCGTGTCGTGCCCGCGCAGCGTGTCGTGCGCCAGACCGAACGCGCGCAACATCCCCGGCAGCTGGGCTTCGATCCGCTGCCGGACCCGCGCCGCCGTCGCCACATCGAAGCCCAGTGCGAGCAGACGCCGCTCGAGCGAGTCCGGGTAGCCCCGGGTGCCCGTGCCACCGACCGCGGCGGAAGTCGTGCCACGGGCGAAGGCGTGCCGCACCTGCTCGAGCTCGGCGGCGGCGCGGGTGTCCCGCCGCCCGTGCGCATCGGCGATGTCCGCCTCGATCATGCGCTCGATGCTGGCACGGCCCGCGGCGCTGGCATAGAGCCGGGCGCCGAGCTCCAGCGCCAGGATCTCGGGCAGATGCTCGTGTCGCGCGATCGCCGCGACCTCCTCGCGCGTCAGACCGCACATGCCGAGACAGTCCTCGTAGGTCAGCATCGACGAACCTCCCGCTTCCTGCAGCCGGGCAGGATGGGGCAGGTCGTGGTCGCGCCGCATTGACATGGCGCAAACACCAGTGGCGTCGGTCATGGCTTTCCGCCGCTCCGGCCGTGCCGACGGCGCTACCAGGGAACCCGATCGGGGAACAGGATGCGCGTCAGCGCCACGAGCAGGGCGCTCGACTGGCTCTGGTCGTCCTCGTCCAGCCGATTGACGTTGATGACGATGACCGCATCCTTGGCCGGCAGATAGAACATCTCCGTGCTGAAGCCGAAGATGGTGCCGTTGTGGCCGCAGAGCGGCCCGAGCAGCTCGATGCCTTCGCCGTAGCGCGCGAAGTCCGGGGCGCCGAGCAGATGCTTGCCACGCAGGCGCGCGGCCTGGGTCGCCGGCTTGAGCAGGCGGCCGGTGCAGACGGCGCGGGCATAGACGTGCAGGTCGTCGAGCGTGGAGATGATCGCACCGGCGCCACCGGCCGGCGCCGGGTTGACGCGGGTCACGTCGACGAAGCGGTGGGTCGTGTCGTCCAGGCTGTAGCCGTGCAGGAGCCCGGGCAGATCCGGGCCTTCGGGGTAGACGGTGTCGCTCATGCCGAGCGGGGCGAAGATGGTCTTGCGGAGCTGCTCGGGCAGGCTGCGACCCGACACCTTCGCGATGATCTCGCCCAGGATGATGTAGTTGGTGTTGTTGTAGCGCACCTTGCCGCCGGGCGGCTTGAACTCGCCGGCCCGGCGCGCCGAGCGCCGTATCATCGCTTCTGCGCCGAGTGTGGTCAGGCGGTGGTCGTAGTACCAGGAGAGAAAGGCCGAATCGGCGGCATCGGCGATGCCGCTGCGCATCTGCAGCAGGTCGTCGACGGTGATCAGCCTGGCGTTCGGAAAGCCCGGGTACCACTTGGCCAGCGGGTCCGACTTGCGCAGCTTGCCCTGGTCGACCAGCTGCAGGATGGCCGTCGCGATGAACGTCTTGGTGACGCTGGCGATCCGGAACGGATCGCCCGGATGTCGTGGCCGCCCGGTGGCGAGATTGGCGGCACCCCGTGCCGTCCGGTAGACGCCCTGGCCGGGGACCCAGATGCCGACGGCGACGCCGGGCAGCTTCTGCGTGGCGATCGCGGCGTCGACCGCCTGATCGAGCTGGCGCACGACCGCCGGAGGAAATGCCGGTTCGGTTGCGCCGGCGGCGACGGGGCCGAGCAGCAGCGGGACCAGGACCGGAAGCAGCCGGCGCAGTCGATGCAGCATCGCATGTCCTCCGCTTGGTCTCAGCCCACCGTCTTCAGCATCCCGCCGTCGACGTAGTAGGTCGAGCCGACGCTGTAGGTAGCCTTGTCCGAGCAGAGGAAGACGAAGTAGCTCGCGACCTCGTCCGGCTGGGCGAAGCGCTTGATCGGGGCATGCTCCTGGGCGATGTCGTCGATATAGTCCTGCCAGGTCCGGCCCGTGCCCTCGGTGAGCTGGGTCGCGGTCTTGATCCAGTCGGGGGTGAGGACGAGACCCAGGTTGAGCGCGTTGACCCGGATGTTGAACGGGATCAGCTCGTTGGCGAGGTTCTTCGAGAACATCACCAGGGCGGCCTTGGTCGTGTTGTAGATCGGCTCGTACCACAAGGGCTGCGTGGCGCAGATGGAGCCGTTGTTCAAGATCACCCCGCCACCGCGCGCCCGCATCATCGGGGCGAGCCCGCGCGACAGCCGGACCGCCGCCATCACGTGCAGCTCCCAGTAGTGCTGCCATTTCTCGTCCGCAGCTTCGAGGATGGTCTCGTTGCTGCCCGAGCCCGCGTTGTTGATCAGGATGTCGCAGCCGCCGAAGGCGCGCTCGACCTCGGCCACGACCTTGGCGCAGCCGTCGGCACGGGCGACGTCTGCCGCCAGCCCGACGGCCCTGGTGCCGTGCTTGGCCTCGATCTCGCGCGCCCGCTCGGCGGCACGCCCGCCGTCACGGGCGGCGAGCAGCACGTGCGCGCCCTCGGCCGCGAGGCCGTGCGCCACCGCGAGCCCGATGCCGACGCTGCCACCGGTGATCACGGCCACCTTGTCCTTGAGGCCCATGTCCATGGGTGTCGCTCCCCTACTTGACGACCGGGATCTTGCTGCGGTCGATGGTGACGGCGACGGCCAGGATCAGGACGACGCCGAACACGATCTGCTGGGCGAAGATGTTGACGCCGACGAAGGTCATGCCGATCCGCACGACCGAGATGATCAAGGCGCCGATCGCCGTTCGCCAGATGCTGCCCACGCCGCCGGTGATCGCGGTGCCGCCGACCACGACGGCCGCGATCGCGGGCAGGAGCAGCTCGTTGGCGAGCGTGGGCGAGCCCGACGACAGCCGGCCGCACAGCACGATGCCGGCCAGGGCGGCGAAGGTGCCGGAGAGCGTCAAGGCCAGCACCTTCTGCCGGCCGACCTTGACGCCCGACGCGTAGGCGGCGGCCTCGCCGGCGCCGATGGCGGCGCTGTAGCGGCCGAACCGGGTGCGGCTCTGCACGAGGTGGGCGCCGATCAGCACCAGGGCGCCGATGAAGATCTCGTGCGGGATGCCCCAGCTCGTGTCGCTGACCCAGGTGAGCCAGCCGCGTTCGGCCTCGCCCAGCGTGATCGAGCGCGCCTGCGAGATGACGAGCGCCGTCCCGGCCAGCACGCCGCTGACCGCGAGCGTGGCGATGAAGGAGGGGATGCGCAGCCGGACATGGGCGAGGCCGCCCGCGAAACCGGCGAGCGCGCCCACGGCCAGCGCCAGGACCATGGCGCCGTAGCCGAGCCGGTCGATGGTCAGCGCCACGATCACGCTGGCCAGCGACGCCATGGCCTGGATCGACAGATCGATGCCGCCCAGCATGATGACGAAGGTCTGGCCGGTGGCGAGCACGAACAGCGTGGCCGTGTCCGCGGCCAGCACGAGCAGGCTCTCCAGGGTCAGGAACTGCGGCGTGATCGTGCCGACGACGGCGGCGAGCGCCAATAGGGTCAGGACCGGCATCCACTGCCGCACGATGTCGAGGCGGACCCGGGCGGCGATGGTGCTCATCGCCTCACACCATGTGCCCGATCAGCTCGACCTGCTGCGGCTTGCGGCCGGGCGCCGCATCGGTGCGATGGGTGATCCGGCCGTCGCGCATCACCAGCACGGTGTGGCTGAGGCCGATCGTCTCCTCGAGCGTGTCGGAGGTCAGGATGACGGCCATGCCCTCGGCGGTCACCGCGCGCACCAGCTCGTAGACCTCCTCCTTGGCGCCGACGTCGAGCCCGCGGGTCGGATGGTCGAGGATCAGGATCGTCGAGCGCGCGTTCAGCCATTTCGCCAGGACCACCTTCTGCTGGTTGCCGCCCGACAGGTTCAGGCACAGCGCGTCGATGCCCGGCGTGCGGACCCGCAGCCGCTGCACCCATTCGCTCGCGAGCTTGCGCTCGGCGCGGGTGTCGATCAGCCCGTAGCGGCGCAGCTCGCCCAGGCTCGCCAGCGTGATGTTGGCGGCGACCGGCAGAAACAGCACCAGCCCTTCGGTGCGCCGCTCGCGCGGGATGTAGCCCAGCCCGTGGTCGACCGCGTCGGCCGGTGTCGCCAGCACCACCTCCTTGCCGCCGATGCTGAGCCGGCCGGCATCGTGCGGGGCGAAGCCGGCGAGCGTGCGGCTCAGCTCCTCGCGGCCGGAGCCGATCACCCCGGCGATGCCCAGGATTTCGCCGGCGTGCAGCGCGAAGCTGACATCCTGGTAGGCGCCGCGCAGGCCGAGCCCGCTGGCCTCGAGGACGACCTCGTCCCGATAGGGGCGCTGCAGGGGCTCGCGGTAGTACTCGGCCTGCAGGCCACGTCCGACCATCAGGCGGTGCAGCAGCTGCACGTCGGCCGCACCCGCCGGCAGCTCGGCCACGACGCCGCCGTCCTTCATGACGTAGACGCGGTCGCTGAGCTCCAGGACCTCGTCGAGCCGGTGCGAGACGAACACGAACGAGGCGCGCGCCTTCAGCGCCCGCACCCGCTCGAACAGGATCTCGATGTCGGCCCGCTCCAGGACGGAGGTCGGCTCGTCGAGCAGGATCACGAGATGGCCCTGCGCCTGCTCCTCGAGCGTCAGCGCCTTGGCGAGCTCGACCATCTGCCGCGTGGCGAAGTCGAGATCGGCGGCGCGGGTGCGCGGATCGAGCTCGCCCAGCCCGACCTTGGCGAGCTGCCGCCGCGCCGCCGCGTAGAGCTCGCCCCAGCGGACGAGGCCGGCGCGGGTGAACCGCGCCTCGTTGCCGAGCCAGATGTTCTCGCCGACGGTGAGGTTGGTCAGCAGCGACTGCTCCTGGAACACCATCCCGATGCCGTGGCGGGCGGCCTCGGTCGCGCTGCGCAGGGTCACCGGTCTGCCACCGAGCAGGATGCGCCCGCTATCTGGCTGGTAGACGCCGGCCAGGATGCGCATCAGGGTCGACTTGCCGGCGCCGTTCTCGCCGACCAGCCCGACCACCTCGTGCGGGCGCAGCTCGAGATCGATCGCCTTCAGCGCGTGGACGCCGGGAAAGCGCTTGTCGACGCCCTGCAGGGCCAGGACGGGGGGCGGCGCGGTCATTTGACGATCTTGGTCCGGGCGCGCTCGATCGACAGCGCCACGGCAACGATGATCATCAGCCCCTGCACGGCCTGCTGGATGAAAGGGCTGATGCCCATGAGCACCATGCCGTTGGCCAGCACGACCACGATCAGCACGCCGACCAGGGTCTGCAGCACGCTGCCCTGGCCGCCGGACAGCGAGGTGCCGCCGACGACCACGGCCGTGATCGTGGTGAACAGCCGGCCCTGGCCGATCAGGGCGTTGCCGAGGCCGAGCTGCGCGGCGGCCAGCACGCCGCCCAGGGCGTAGAACACCCCGGCCAGGGTGAAGGTGATGATGCGCACCCGGCTCACCGGGATGCCGGACAGGGCCGCCAGCTCCTCGCCACCGCCGAGCGCGTACATGTAGCGGCCCTGGCGCGTGTGGTCCTGGATCACGTAGGCGATCCCGAGCGCCGCCAGCGCCAGCCAGACCCCCCAGGGCAGGCCCAGGAAACGCTCGATGGCAAGGCCGCGGATCAGCGGATCGTTGATGCGCACCGCCTGGCCGCCGAGGATCGCGTTGGCCACGCCCACGCCGACGAACCACATCCCGAGCGTGGTCATGAACGAGGGGATGCGCAGCTTGACGTGGACGACCCCGTTCAGGCAGCCCATCACGGCCCCGATCGCCAGCACGATCGGGATGCCGAGCACACCCAGATCGTTGCCGTTGGCGCCGTTGAGCACGATCATGCTCAAGACCACGGCGCCCAGCGCGAGCACCCCTTCGACCGACAGGTCGATCGAGCCCATCAGGATGACGAAGGTCGCGCCCAGCCCCAGCACCAGCGGGATCGCCGCGGCCTGGGCGATCCGGACGAAGTTCGACGCGCTCAGGAAGTTGGGGTTGATCGCTGCGATCAGGACGCAGAGCGCGATCAACACCCCGACCGGCGCCCAGGGGGCGAGGCGCGCGCGCCGCCGCTGGCCGAGCACCGCCTCTCGGCCGCCCGTCACGGCGACGGCCGCCGATCCACCCCCATGGGCCATGGTCCTGCGCCCGGCTCAGCCGTACTGGATCTGGCCGTTGACCCGGCCCCAGATGTCGTTCCAGTCGAGCTTGGGCTCGGCCTTGACGTTGGCCTCGTAATATTCCTTGGCGTTCTCGCTCGTGATGATCACGCCCTTGCCGTAGAACTCGCGATGGTCCTTGGGCTGGGTCGCCGGGTCGAACGCCCCGGTCTTGGCGTGGTAGCCGATCGAGAGCCCCATGCCGCCCTGCCAGAACGGGTCCCAGGCGACGGTGCCGGCCATCTCGCCGGCGAGGATCGCCTCGACCGCGAGCTGGATGCCGTCGATGCCGGTCACCGGCACCTTGCCGGCGCGGCCGTCGGCGCGCAGCGCCTCGAGCGCACCGAGCGCCATGTCGTCGTTGGCCGCCCAGATGCCGGCGATGTCGTCGCCGTACTGGGTGAGCCAGGCATTGGTCTTGTCGAGCGCCTCGGGGGCCGTCCAGTTGGCGACCTGGAAGTCGAGCAGCTTGACGTCGGGGTTCTCCTTCAGCGCCTGCTCGAGCCCCGCCCGGCGCTCGATGGCCGGCGTGTTGGAGAGGATGCCGCCCAGCGCCACGATGCCGCCCTTGCCGCCCATCGCCCGGATCAGCGCCTCGGCCATGGCCTTGCCGTAGGGCGCGCCGTTGAACGAGATGTGCGCGACGTAGTTCGGGTTGTGGTCCCAGGGATGCAGGTCGGCCGGCTTGTTCCACTGGGTGACGACGTAGGCGCCGGCCTTCTGGCACGCCTCGACGATCGGGCGCGCATCCGGGCTGTCGTTGGGGTCGACGTTGAGCACGAGGTTGCCGCCGGTCTTGGCGAGCAGCGCCTTGATGTCGGCGACGCCCTTCTCGCTGTTGCCCTCGGTGACCAGCGTCACGTAGTCGGAGCCGACCGAGGCCGCGAACGCGGCGCCGCCCTTGTTCCAGGACGCATGGTAGGGATTGGTCAGCGAGCGGATCGAATTCGCCACCGTGGGCTTGTCGGCGGCGAAGAGGCGGCCCGGCCGCGCGGCGGCCACGGTCGCGATCGAGGCGGCGCTTGCACCGAGCACACGCCGACGGTTCCACGGATCACGCAAGCGATCGAGGATCTCGAATGCCATCACCTGCTTCCCTGATCTGTATCGTTTTAATTTGACGCCGCGGACCGTAGCAGAGGATTCCGGACGCGGCAAAGTCCCGCTGTGCGTTCTCGACGCATTCCAGTCCATCCCCGCCGGCGGCACCGGCGGGACTCGTGCGCGCTCGGCGCAGCGTGTATGCCGGTCCGACGCAGAACGGCGCGGAGGCGCGATGTACACGCTCTATTGGTCGCCCGACACCGGTGCCTTCGCGGTGCAGGCCGTGCTGGAGGAGCTGGGTGCCGCCTACCGGGGCGAGCTCGTCGACACCGGCAAGGGCCAGCATCGTGCGCCGGCGTTCCTGGCCTTGAACCCGATGGGACAGGTGCCGGCGCTGCGGCTGCCTGACGGCACGGTGATCAGCGAATCGGCCGCGATGCTGCAGCACCTGTGCGATGCGCACGCGGCGGCCGGGCTGCTGCCGCCGCCCGGCAGCAGCGCCCGGGCGCAAGCGGACCGCTGGCTGTTCTGGCTCGCCACGGCAGTCTACGAGGCCGACCTGCGCTACTACTATCCCGAGCGCTACACCGGCGATGCCGGCGGCGCGGCGGGTGTCAGGGCGGCGGCGGTGGCGCAGATGGACCGCATGGCCGCTCTGGCCGACGCGCAGCTCGTGCCCGGACCCTACGCACTCGGCGCGCAGTTCGGTGCGGTCGATATCTACCTGTTCATGCTCGTGCTGTGGCACCCGGCGCGGACCGAAATCCATGCGCGCCACCCGCGGCTCGGCGCGCTGATGCGGCTCGTGCGCGCTCGCCCGTCCATCGAGCGCATCTGGGCCCAGCATTTTCCCCCAGGCGGAGGCGGCCCGTGGTCGACCTGGACCGGCTCGAGCGCGTCCTGATCCAGGCGGCGCGCGAGCGGCGGCCGGTGACCTACGGCCAGCTCCTGGCCTACTTCGAATGGAAGGTCACCCAGATCACCGTGGCCGCGCTGTGCCGTGACCTCGGCCGGATGGCGGACCGCCGGGAGGGGTGCGGCTGGCCGGATCTGGCCTGTCTGGTCGTGCGCAAGAGCGACGGCATGCCGGGCGAGGGTTATTTCGCGAGCCTGCGTGCCGAGGGCGCCTATGCCGGCCCGAGCATCGGCCAAGCGGCGGCGGCGTTCGTGCGTGCGCGCCAGGAGCGGGCGTTCGCCTGGGCCGACGGGGTCGACGGCTAGTGCGCGGGCGCGCCGGCCGGTGGGCGCTCGCCTGTACGCTGCTCGCCTTGGCGGTGCCGGCCGCGGTGCGCGCGGCGCCGGTGATGCTCGTCGACATCACGTTCAGCGACGAGCTGGGCGGGGTCGTCCTGCACGGTGGCTCGGGCACGGGCACTGCCGACGACCCGTTCGTGCTGATCGAGGACATCACCGACGACGGCCCGGCGATCCTGGTCGTGCGCGGCCTGCGCGGGCGCCTCGGCCAGCCCTTGGACAACCAGCGCCAGCTCGGCTTCTGGCTGCGCAAGGTGGTGACCAACCGGACCGAGCGGGCCTGGCAGTCGTTCGAGCTCGAGCTGCGCGAGCAGCTGGCCGAGCCCAGCTCCTACGAGGACGGGCTGTCGTTCGGGCAGGCGACGCCGCGACGACGTCCGTTCGCCTCCGACCGCTACGCCTCGGCCGAGCTGACCGACGAGCCGCTCGATGCGCTCGTCTTCGCCGACGGGCTGGTGGCGCCGGGCGAGACGGTGACCGTCGACATGCTGATCACCGACTACACCCCGACGGACGAGTTCTTCCTCTTGCAGCGGCGGGAGGCACCGATCGCATCGCTGGTGCGCGACCGGAGCGGCGGCTGAGGCCTTAGAGGAACTTGGCGGCGATGTCGGTCGAGCTCTCGACGCCGATCTTGGCGCGGTGCGCCTCAAGAAACGCGCTCGCCCGCGCCCGCCCGAGCTCGAACAGCCAGCGCAGGAAATCTTGGTCGGCGTTGAGCTTCGAGGAGTAGCCGAGCTCGCCCAGCTCGGCCTCGGCGTCGACGGTGTGGATGCGCAGATCCTTGTAGCGGCCGCGCGGCACGCGCTCCTCGGCGAGCAGCTTCTTCACGAAGGCAATGGCGCGCATCTCGCGCATCAGGGAGCTGTTGAACGACAGCTCGTTCATCCGGTCGATGATCGCCGGGGCGGTGGTCGGGACTTGGTCGACATTGATCGGGTTGATCTGGACGATCAGCACGTCCTCGCAGTCGGTCTCGTAGATCAAGGGATAGAGCGGTGGATTCCCCATGAAGCCGCCGTCCCAGTAGTACTCGCCGTCGATCTCCACCGCCTTGTAGAGGAAGGGCAGGCAGGCCGAGGCGAGGATGGCCTTGGCCGAGATCGCGTCGCGATCGAACACGCGGATCTTGCCGGTCTTGACGTTGGTCGCGCAGACGAACAGCGGCACGGTATGGTGCTCGCGCAGCCAGGCGAAGTCGATCACGTCGTCCAGCACCTCGGCCAGCGGGTTGTAGTTGGCCGGGTTGGCGACGTAGGGCGACACGGCGCGCGAGACCGCGTCCCAGAACAGCCAGCCGGGCGAGAAATCCATGTCGCCGATCGACAGCATGCGGTCGAGCGGCGTCGGCTGCAGCGGGCTGAACCGGGCCCGCTCGGACACCTGCCCCCAGAACCGGGCCAGCACCGCGCGGGCCTCGGCCGGACCGCCGCGCGCGAGCCCGTAGGCGACGGCGACGCCGTTCATGGCGCCGGCGCTGGTGCCGCAGATGCCCGCGACCTCGACGCCACCGTCCTCGAGCAGACGGTCGAGCACGCCCCAGGTGAACGCCCCGTGGGCACCGCCCCCCTGGAGTGCCAGATTGACCCGTGGGCGCGCGGGCGGGGCGGAGTTCGGCATGCACGACCTCGCATGGACGTTGTCGGGGTGCGGCCAGGGGTCGGCAACGCGGCGCCGAAAATGTCACGGCTGCCGGCCATGGTCCACCACGGGCCTCAGGGTTGCCAGCCGGCGGGCGGCGTGCTTGGTGCGCTCGCCATTGCCGCCGCGGGACCAAGACCCGCCGCCGTGGTCCATGAAGGGAGATCTCCGATGGCCGATCTGATCTGCGTTGCGTTCGACGAACCGGATACCGCTGACAAGGTGCTGCACGCGCTGACGGCGATGAGCAAGGAACAGCTGATCCAGCTTGAGGACGCTTGTGTCGTCGTGCGCCCCCAGGAGGGCGAGCCCCAGCTCAAGCAGATGCTGCCGCTGACGAAGGTCGGTGCGTTGAGCGGCGGCTCGTCGGGTGCCTTGTGGGGCGCGCTGGTCGGGCTCCTGTTCCTGAACCCGCTGGCCGGCATGGTGATCGGTGCGGGTGTGGGCGCCGCCACGGGCGCTCTCGCCGGGAGCCTGTCCGACTACGGCATCGACGACAATTTCATCAAGGAGATGGGGGCCAAGATCAAGCCGAACAGCTCGGCCCTGTTCCTGCTGATCCGCAAGGTGACGGCCGACAAGGTGCTGGAGCGGCTGCGCGCCGAGGGCTTCCACGGCCACGTGCTGAAGACCTCGCTGACCAACGAGCAGGAAGCCGCCCTGAACAAGGCGATCAGCGAAGCCGGCGCCGCCGCCTGAGCGCAGGCCGGTTCCACCACCGGCCCGGCGGTGGAACCGGAGGCGCGGCCCTCCGTTCACGTTCGGCCCGCCATCGCCGCGGGGTGAGGGGAGATTTGCCATGGACGGCACCGCATTGGCCGAGAAGCGCGACGAGGCGCTGCACTGCCGTGCCTGTCCGCTCTGGGCCGACGCCACCCAGACCGTGTTCGGCGAGGGACCCGCCGGCGCCGCGGCGATGTTCGTGGGCGAGCAGCCGGGCGACCAGGAGGACCGGCAGGGTCGGCCCTTCGTCGGACCTGCCGGCCAGCTCTTCGACCGTGCGCTGGCCGAGGCCGGCATCGATCGCGCGCGGGCCTACGTCACCAACGCGGTCAAGCATTTCAAGTTCGAGCTGCGCGGCAGGCGCCGCATCCACCAGAAGCCGCTCTACAAGGAGGTGCTGGCCTGCAAGCCGTGGCTCGAGGCGGAGATCGAGCTCGTCGCCCCGCGGCTGCTCGTGGCGCTCGGCGCCACCGCGGCGCAGGCGCTCAAGGGCCGTGCGGTCACCATCGGCAAGGAGCGTGGCCGCTGGCAGGACTACCCGGGCGGGCGCCGCCTGCTCGTCACCGTCCATCCGTCCTATCTCTTGCGCCTGCCGGACGAGCGGGCGCAGGCGGTCGAGTATCGGCGTTTCGTCGACGAGCTGGGCCTGGTCGTGGATGCCTTGCGCGACGCGCCCGCCGGCGCGGCACCCTCGGCGCCGCGCCGGCGCAAGTCCACAGAGGACGGCGGACAGTTCTCACTATTCTGAGAGCGTGACGGACTGGACGCGTCGACCTTTCGTGATCATGCTGGAGCTGCTCGTTACTTCTACCCGTCTTTCATCGCTGGTCATTTGTGGCCGAGATCCCGAGCGCAGGATGCCGGCCGATGATGCAAGCGACGAGCGCCCCTAGACTGTCCGCGCGCCAATGGCAGCAGCCGCTGGCGCAGAATACCACGACCTTCGCCGAGGCTACCTTCGCGGATGGTGTTTCCGTGCGCGGCTTCGCCCACCGGTCCTACCGCCTGGACGCCATGCCGGGCTGCAGCGACCATCTCGTGGCCTATCGTGTCGCCGGCGTCGCCAAGGCGCGCCGCTGGCTCGAGGGCAGGGTGAGCCGCGCGATCACGCGGCCCGGCAGCTTCACGATCATCCCGGCCCTCCAGGAGAGCGGCTGGGAGATCGAGGGGCGCGGCCGGCTGCTCTACTTCTTCCTGCCACCGGTGCTCGTGCGCCGGGTGGTCGAAGACGAGCTGGAGCTGGGCGCCGCGGCATCGACACCGATCGATCGGCTCGGCATCCACGACCCGCAGATGGCGGCCCTGGCCGAGCAGTTCGTGGGCGAGATCGAGCGGGGCGCCGCCGGCTGGTCGGTCTTCGCCGAATCGATCACGATTCAGCTCGCCGTGCTGCTGGCCCGCGCCCATTCCACGGGCGCCGCGCGTCCGTTGCGCCTGCAGGGCGGCTTGTCGCTGCACGCGAAGCGGCGGGTGCTCGACTTCATCGAGACCCATCTCGAGCGCGACATCGCGCTCAGCGATCTGGCCCGGGAGGCCGGCCTCGCGCTCTCCCACTTCAGCCACAGCTTCCGCGCCACCTTCGATTGCGCGCCATACCAGTACGTGCTGCGCCGGCGGGCGCATCGGGCGCGCGAACTGCTCGAGAGCGGCGGCATGCCGCTGGCGCAGGTGGCTCTGGCGGCGGGCTTCGCGAATCAGGCGCACCTCACCACGCAGTTCAAGCGCGTGCTCGGCGTGACGCCTGCCGCCTACCGCGCCGGCCACGGCCGCGCGGCCGCCTGAGCGCCGCAGAATCGTGCAAACGACCGGAGCATCGGGAAATCGCCATCCGGCGCCGCGCCTAGAGTGGCGTCGAACGGGCCGTTCCGGCCCGCCGCGGCTTCCTCTCGGGGAGTGATCCCATGCACCGATTCCTTCGCCCCACGACCCGGCCGACGCGCTCGGCCCGGGCCCACGTCGTCTGGCTGCGGCCTTTGTCCCTGGCCACGCTGCTCGCCTGCTCGGCCGTACTGCCGGCAGCGGCGCAGGAGGTGGACCGTGCCGCCAAGCCGGCGCTGCCGGGCAACGTCGTTTATGTCGAATCCAACGATCCGGCCCCCGGCAAGAACGGCGTACTGGCCTACCGGCGTGACGGCGCCGGCCGGCTGACGCCCTTGCCCGGCTCGCCGTTCCTCACCGGCGGTGCCGGCTTCTTCGACGCGTCCTTCGCCCTGGGCCCGTTCGATTCCGATCAGAACGTGGTCGTCGACCGCAAGCGCCGCTTGCTGTTCGCGGTCAACGGGGGCTCGAACACGATCGCGGTCTTCCACATCCTCGCGGATGGCGGCCTGCGGGCGGTCGAGGGCTCGCCGTTCGCCTCGCGCGGGGTGAACCCGGTCGGCATCGGCCTTCGCGGCGACTTCCTCGTCGTCGTCAACAAGGACGGCGATCCGGCGCAAGGCGCGACGCAGGACCGGCCCGGCTACGACGTGCTGCGGATCCGCGCCGACGGCAGCCTGATCCCGGTTCCCGGCGCGCGCGTGCGGCTGGCTGAGGGTGTCTCGCCGACCCAGCCGTTGACGACCGACACCGGTAGCCTCGTGCTTAGCACGGAGTTTCCGCAGGCGGGCCTGTTCGACGTCATGCGCTTGTCGGCGACCGGTTCGCTCCGTTTGCTCGGCACGCCGGCGGTGCCGCCGCCGAGAGGCGCCAGCACCGTGCAGGGGCCGGCCCCGCTCGGCCTGTGGGCGCATCCGAAGCTGCCCTACCTCTATGCCGGCCTGCCGGCGACGAGCCAGCTCGGCGTCTTCCGCTGGACCCAGGCGGGCAAGCTCAGCTTCGTGCGCCGGGTGCCTACGGGCGGCGGCGCGCCGTGCTGGGTCCGCGTCAACCGCGAGGGCACGCGCATCTACGTGTCCGACACGGCCTCGGCCGCGATCTCGGTCTTCGACAGCAGCCGGCCGGGCGCGCCGGTCGAGATCCAGACCCTGCGCCTCGCCGCCACGGGCTCGATCTTCCAGATCACGCTCGATGACGACGAGCGGTTCCTCTACGTGGTCGGGCAGCGCTCGACCGCGGCCCAGCCGGGCTCGGCCAACAGCCTGCACGTCGCCCAAATCGCCGCCGAGGGCACGCTGCGCGAGGTGGCGGGCTCGCCGCTGGCCCTGCCGGTCCCCGTCGACAGCCGTCCGCAGGGCGTTGCCGCCCTCTAGCCGCGCCCGGTTCGTCCCTTGCGGTCCGGCGCGCCGTCCGATGTCGGCGCGCCGGTGCTTCTCGGGCTCGACGCGTCGCCGGCGCCGCGGCATGGTGCCGTGCGGCCGGCAGCGGCCCGCGGGATCGGGAGGCAGGAATGGCGGCGCAGGGACAACTGGCCGGCAAGGTCGCGGTGGTCACCGGCGGCACGCAAGGCCTTGGCGCGACGATCGCCAAGCTGTTCGTCGAGCGTGGTGCGGCCGGGATCGTCATCACCGGGCGCGACCGGGTCCGTGGCGAGCGGATCCGCGCGGATCTCGCCGCCATGGGAGCCGCGGCACTGTTCGTGCCGGCCGATCTCGGCGACCTCGACCAGGTGCGTACGGTGGCGGCCAGGACCGACGCGCAGTTCGGGCGGCTCGACTGCCTGGTCAACGCCGCCGGCCTCACCGATCGCGGCACCATCCTCGACACCTCGCCCGAGCTGTTCGACCGGATGTTCGCCGTCAACGTGCGCGCGCCGTTCTTCCTGATCCAGGACGCGGCCCGGATCATGCGCCGCGGCGGTGCCGGCGGCACCATCGTCAACATCCTCTCGGTGGCAGCCTATGGCGGCCAGCATTTCCTCGCCGCCTACGCGGCGTCCAAGGGTGCCCTGGCGGTGCTGACCCGCAACGTCGCCTACGCGCTGATGCGCGACGGTATCCGCGTCAACGGGCTCAACATCGGCTGGATGAACACGCCGGGCGAGCATGCGATCCAGAAGACGGCGCATGCGGCGCCGGCCGACTGGCTCGAGCGGGCGGCGCCCGGGCTGCCGCTGGGGCGCCTGCTGGACCCGCTCGAGGTCGCGCGCGCCGCGGCGTACCTGGCCTCGGCCGAGAGCATGCCGATGAGCGGCTCGATCGTCGACTTCGATCAGTCGGTGCAAGGGGCCGGCGATCCGCCACGGCCGATGGTGCGGCTTGACGGCTGAGGCCGGCACCCGCCGCCCGGCGGCGTGGCCGGCATGGCTGCAGCGCATGGAGCCGGTCCTGGTCGCGGCCGGGCTGGGCATCGCCATCGTCGGCACCATGCCCGGGCTGGCGGCGGCGCACGATCAGGCGCTGACCGCGGCGGCGCTCGCGATCTCGGGGCTGTTCGCCTTGGCCTATCTGGTCCGCCTGCGCGCCACGGGGCAGGCGGAGCGTACCGGCTGGCGCCGGTTCGCCGGGCGCGGCGAGCTGCTCGATCTGGGCGGTGCGCTGGCGGTGCCCTTGGCGCTGCTGGGCGGCCTCGCCGCCCGCGACGCCCGGCTGTTCGGCCTGCTCTGGGTCTTGGGCCTTGTCCGTCGCACCGATGCCTTCCGGCTGGTCGGGCGGGTCGTGGTGGCCGAGCGCGAGCCGCTCTTGGGCGTGCTCGGCGCCTTCTCGGTCCTGCTGCTGCTGGCGGCGACGCTGGCCTACCTGCTCGAGCGCGACGTGCAGCCGGGCGTGTTCGGCAGCATCCCGGCCGCGCTGTGGTGGGGTATCGTCACCATCACCACCACCGGCTACGGCGACGCGGTGCCCGCGACCGCGGCCGGTCGCCTGCTGGCCGGCCTGCTGATGGTGACCGGAATCGGCACCTTCGCGCTCTGGGCCGGCATCCTCGCCAACGGCTTCGGCCAGGAGATCCGGCGGCGCGAGTTCGTGCGCACCTGGGAGCTGGTCGCGCAGGTGCCGCTGTTCCGCGCGCTCGGTGCCGGCCTGATCGCCGAGATCAGCCGCCTGTTGCGCGCCCGTCGCCTGCCTGCCGGCCGGACCGTGATGCGGCAGGGCGAGACCGGTGACTGCATGTACTTCATCGCCGAGGGCGAGCTCGAGGTGCAGCTCGTCGACCGCAGCATCCGGCTCGGTCCCGGCGCGTTCGTCGGCGAGCTGGCGTTGATCACCGGCGCGCCGCGCATGGCCACCGTGGTGGCCGCGCAGCCGAGCCTGGTCCTGGTCCTGGAGGTGGCGGAGTTCCGCGAGCTGGCCGCCTCGCGCCCGGAGCTCCTGCGCGCGATCGAGGCCGAGGCCAGCCGCCGTGCGGCAGAGCTGGCCGGAGCCGCGGCGTGACCGGCCGCCCTCCCGTCCGTTCGCCGGCCGCGATTTGACACGATCGGGATTCGGGCCGATAAGTTCGTAAAAATTCCCTTCTTGTTCAGCTCCGCAGTGCTCACTGAAAATATTCGTTCAGGAAAAGCGGAATGCACAGACATCGGGTTGTTTTGTGGCTCGCGCTGGGCGCGGTCCTGGCCCTGCCGTTCGTGGCGCGTGCCGCCACCGTCGAGGAGCAGGTCACCGCGGCCTATGCCGCCTGGGACAAGGCGCTGAACAGCGGCGACCCTGCGGCCCTGGCCGCCTTCTACACCGAGGACGCGATGTTCCTGCCGGCGAGCCACGACGTGATCGAGGGGCCGAACGGGGTCGAAAGGTTCTTCACCGGGCTGCTCGGCAACGGCGTGCACGACCACAAGCTCGAGCTGCTCGAGGTCGTCGACGACGGCAAGGGCGATCTCGTCGTCGCCGCGGCCAAATGGTCGATCCAGGGCAAGGACGCGTCCGGCGCGCCGGCGACCTTCGGCGGCGTGGCGACGCACGTGTTCGAGAAGCAGCCGGACGGCAGCCTGAAGCTGAAGGTCCACACCTTCAACTGAGGCCGCGTTGGGCGGGCCCTAGCCGGCCGCCTTGGTGGCGGCGCGAGCGGTGCACGGCGGGAGCAGGACCGCGGCTCCCGTCAGCCGCCCGGAGCGCAAATCGGTCAGCGCCGTGTTCGCTGCGGCCAGCGGGTAGGGCGTGACCTCGGTCCGGATCGGCACCCTGCCGGCCAGGGCCAGGAACGCGACCGCGTCCTGCCGGGTCAGGTTGGCGACCGACCGGACCATCCGCTCCTCCCAGAGCAGCTGGTAGGGGAAGCTCGGGATGTCGCTCATGTGGATGCCGCCGCAGACGACGACGCCCCCTTTGCGCACCGCCGCGAGCGCCGCCGGGACGAGCGCACCCACCGGAGCGAAGATGATCGCGGCATCGAGCGGGGCGGGCGGCGGTGCGTCGGCATCGCCGGCCCAGACCGCTCCCATCGCCCTGGCGAAGTCCTGGGCCATCGTGTCGCCGGGCCGGGTGAAGGCGTGGATCTCGCGACCCTCGTGGCGGGCGACCTGGGCCACGATGTGCGCGGCGGCGCCGAAGCCGTAGATGCCGAGCCGCCGCGCGTCGCCGGCCATGCGCAGCGAACGGTAGCCGATCAGGCCGGCGCAGAGCAGCGGCGCCGCCTCGGCGTCGCCGTAGCCGTCCGGCAGCGGGAAGCAGAACGCGGCATCGGCCACGGTGTACTCGGCGTAGCCGCCGTCGAGCGTGTAGCCGGTGAAGCCCGGAGCATCGCACAGGTTCTCTTGCCCGGAGCGGCAGTAGGGGCAGGTGCCGCAGGTATGGCCGAGCCAGGGGATGCCGATCCGCTGCCCGGGCGCGAACGGCACCGTACCGCCGCCGCAGGCGACGACCTCGCCCACGATCTCGTGGCCGGGCACCAGCGGCAGCTTCGGCCGCGGCAGCTCGCCGTCGACCACGTGCAGGTCGGTCCGGCACACGGCGCACGCCTTGACGCGCACCAGAACCTGCCCGGGGCCGGGTTCGGGCACCGGCAGCTCGGCCGCGCGCAGGGCTCGGCCCGGCGCCTCGAGCAGCATGGCCTGCATCCTCGTCTCCTCCGTCGCCGCCGGCGGCAGTGTAGCCGGGACCGGGCCGCCGCGCTTGATCTGGCGCAACGCCACGGCCATGAAGCCCGCATGCACGCCGCCTCGCTGATGATCCAGGGTACCTGCTCCAACGCCGGCAAATCCCTGCTGGTGGCCGGCCTGTGCCGTGCCTTCACCCGGCGCGGCCTGCGGGTGCGGCCGTTCAAGCCGCAGAACATGAGCAACAATGCCGCCGTCACGGCCGACGGCGGCGAGATCGGCCGGGCGCAGGCGCTGCAGGCGCGCGCCTGCCTGACCGAGCCGCACACGGACATGAATCCGGTCCTGCTCAAGCCGCAAAGCGACACCGGCGCCCAGGTCGTGGTCCAGGGCCGGGTCCTGCGGAGCTGCGGCGCGCGCGACTACCACGCGCTCAAGCCGCAACTCCTGCCGCAGGTGCTGGAGAGCTTCGCACGCCTGCGTCGGGACGCGGATCTCGTCCTGGTCGAGGGGGCGGGCAGCCCGGCGGAGGTCAACCTGCGCCAGGGCGACATCGCCAACATGGGCTTCGCCATGGCGGCGCGCGTGCCCGTGGTGCTCGCCGGCGACATCGAGCGCGGCGGCGTGATCGCGCAGCTCGTGGGCACCGTGCTGCTGCTCGAGCCGGGGGAGCGGGCGCTCCTGTCCGGCTACGTCGTCAACAAGTTCCGTGGCGATCCCAGCCTGTTCGACGATGCGCATCCACTCCTGGAGCAGCGTACCGGCCTGTCCTCCCTCGGGGTCGTCACCTGGTTCGAGCCGGCCTCCTGGCTGCCCAAGGAGGACATCTTGGGCTTGGCCGAGCTGGCCGGGCCGGGATCGTCCGGCGGCATCACCGTGGCCGTGCCGCGCCTGCCGCGCCTCGCCAATCTCGACGATCTCGATCCGCTGGCGGCCGAGCCGGACGTGACGCTCGTCGTGGTGGAGCCGGGCCAGCCGCTGCCGGCCGCGACCGACCTCGTCCTGCTGCCCGGGAGCAAGGCCACGCTCGGCGACCTCGCCGCGTTGCGCCACGAAGGCTGGGACATCGACATCCTGGCCCATGTGCGGCGCGGCGGCTGGGTCCTCGGCCTGTGCGGCGGCTATCAGATGCTCGGCCGTACCCTTGCCGATCCGTTCGGGCTCGAGGGCGCCGCCGGCGAGGTGCCCGGCCTGGGGCTGCTCGCGGTCGACACCGTGCTGGAGCCGGCCAAGATCCTCACCCTGCGCACCGCACGGGAGATCGTGACCGGCGAGCCCGTGCAGGGCTACGAGATCCATCTCGGCCGCACGGCGGGGCCGGGGCTGGAGCGGCCGATGCTGCAACTGGCCGAGGGCACGGACGGGGCCGTGTCGGCCGACGGGCGGATCATGGGCTGCTACCTGCATGGCCTGCTCGCCGCCGACGGCTTCCGGCGGGCGCTCCTCGCGCGCATTCGTGGCCGGGTCGGGGCGATGGTGGCCTACGAGGCCCGCGTCGAGGCGGCGCTCGACGGCCTCGCCGCCCATCTCGAGCGCTGCCTGGACCTGGACCGGCTGCTGGCGATCGCTAGTGCGGCAGCGCCATGACGAAGGCGAGCGCCAATGCCGCCGTCATGAGCCACCAGACCCGCCACGCCAGCGTCAGCCCGGCGCGGATGTCCGCCACCGTCACCTCGGCCCGGCCGTCGCCCATCCAGGCGTCGCGCACGCTGATCCCGGCATAGACGCGCGGGCCGGCGAGCCGGAGGCCGAGCACCGCCGCCATCGCCGCCTCGGGCCAGCCGGCGTTCGGCGAGCGGTGCCGGCCGGCGTCGCGGCGCATGGTCCGCGCGGCCCGCGGCGATGCGCCGGCCACGCACAGAAGGATTCCGGTGAGCCGCGCCGGCACGAGGTTGACGAGGTCGTCGCAGCGGGCGCTGGCCCAGCCGAAGGCGAGATAGCGTTCGTTGCGATGCCCGACCATGCTGTCCAGCGTGTTGACGGCCTTGTAGGCGAGCATGCCAGGCAGGCCGGCGACCACGCCCCAGAACAGGGGTGCCACGACCCCGTCGGACAGGTTCTCGGCCAGCGATTCGACGGCCGCGCGGCCGACGCCGGCGGCGTCCAGCCGTTCCGGGTCGCGCCCGACGATCATCGCCACCGCCCGCCGCCCGGCGGCGAGGCCCTGCTGCAGCCCGTCCGCCACCGCCGCGACGTGCTGGGCCAGGCTGCGCTGGGCGAGCAGCGTGCTGGCGAGGATGCCCTCGACGAGCCAGCCGCCCCACAGCGCACGCAACGCAGCGGCGAGGAGCATGCCGATCAGGGCGGCGCCGCCGGCCACCACCAGCAGCAGCGCGATGCCGGCGAGCCGCTTCGTCCGCTCGGTCTGCGTGGGACCGAGCAGGCGCCGCTCGAGCCGGGCGACGGCCCGCCCGATCAGCACCACAGGGTGGGGCAGGCGGCGGTAGAGCCAGCCCGGATCACCGCACAGCCCGTCGAGCAGCACGGCCACCATCAGCACCGCCAGGAGGCGGCTCGGGGAATCGACGAGCAAACGGATCGGCCCGACTTCAGAACTCGATGCCGAGCTGGCCCTTGATGCCGGCCCGGAACGGGTGCTTGACCAGCTTCATCTCGGTGACCAGATCCGCGGCCTCGATCAGCTCGGGCTTGGCGTTGCGGCCGGTGATCGCGACGTGCAGGTCGGGCCGCTTCGCTGCCAGGGCTTCCAGCACCTCGGCCAGCGGCAGGGTATCGTAGCGCAGCACGATGTTGAGCTCGTCGAGGATGACGAGGTGCAGCTCCGGGTCCTGGAGCATCAGCTTCGCCTCGGCGAACGCCGCCCGGGCCGCGGCCACGTCGCGCGCCCGGTCCTGCGTCTCCCAGGTGAAGCCCTCGCCCATGACCCGGATGGTGACCAGCTCGGGAAAGCGCTCGAGGAACAGCCGCTCGCCCGGCACGCTGCGGCCCTTGACGAACTGGACCACACCCAGCTTCAGCCCGTGCCCGAGGCAGCGCATCGCCAGGCCCCAGGCCGCGGTGCTCTTGCCCTTGCCGGTCCCGGTATGGACGAGGACCAGCCCCTTCTCCTTGGTCTTGGTCGCGTAGAGCCGGTCCTTCGCCGCCTTGATCCGCGCCATCTTGGCCCGGTGCGCGTCGGCCTCGTCCTCGGTCTCGACCGTCATTCCCGCTCCTCCCGTTCCCGGCACCGCTGGCCCTTGAGCTCGTCGAGCAGAGCCGGCGCGCTGTTGCGGCGCGGCTGCCAGAGCCCGCGCCGGATCGCCTCGTCCAGCCGCTGCGCGGTCTCGCGCAGCGCCGCCGGGTTGTGCTCCGCCATGAACGCCCGCACCGCTTCGTCCTCGAGGTAGGCATCGAACACGGCATCGAAATGGTGGCTCTCGACCACGCCCGAGGTGGCGGCGAAGGCGAACAGATAGTCGACCGTGGCCGCGATCTCGAACGCGCCCTTGTAGCCGTGGCGCATCACGCCGGCGATCCATTTCGGGTTCGTCGCCCGCCCGCGCACGACCCGGCCGATCTCCTCCTTGAGCGTGCGCACGCGCGGGAATTCCGGGCGGGCGTGGTCGCCGTGGTAGATCTCGGGCTGGCGGCCGGACAGGTGCCGCACGGTGGCGGCGAGGCCGCCCTCGAATTGATAGTAGTCGTCGCTGTCGAGCAGGTCGTGCTCGCGATTGTCCTGGTTGTGCAGGACGAGCTCGACCCCGCGCAGCCGGTCCGCCAGCTCCGTGCCGGCGGCCCGTCCGTCGACGCCGCGGCCGTAGGCGTAGCCGCCCCAGGCAAGCCAGGCCCGGGCGAGGTCGCCCTCGTCGTGCCAGCCGCCCTCGTCGATCAGCGCCTGCAGGCCGGCCCCGTAGGCGCCGGGCTTGCTGCCGAAGATGCGCGCGCTCGCTTGCCGTTGCGCCTGGGCCGCCGACAGGCCCGCCGCCTGCAGCCGCCGCGCGTCGGCGCGCGCGGCCGCGGCCAGGGGATTCGCCGCCGCGGGCTCGTCCAGCGCCGCCACCGCCCGGCAGGCATCGTCGATCAGCTCGATCTGGGCCGGGAAGGCGTCGCGGAAGAAGCCGGACACGCGCAGGGTGACGTCGACCCGCGGGCGGCCGAGCACGCCCAGCGGCATGACCTCGATCCCGGTGACCCGCCCGCCGGCCCCGTCCCAGACCGGGCGGCAGCCCATCAGTGCCAGCGCCTGGGCGATGTCGTCGCCACCGGTGCGCATGTTGGCGGTGCCCCAGGCCGACAGCGCCACTTGGCGCGGGTAGGTGCCATGGGTCTGCAGATGCAGCTCGATCACCAGCGCGGCCGACTTCCACCCCAGCTGCCAGGCGGTCGGCGTCGGCACGGCACGGCAGTCGACGGAGAAGAAGTTGCGCCCGGTGGGCAGCACGTCGGGGCGTCCCCGCGACGGCGCGCCGCTCGGTCCCGGGGCGACGCGCCGGCCGTCGAGGCCGCGCAGCAGCCCGTCGAGCTCGTGCCGGCCACAGGCAAGGACGGTCGGGCGCAGCCATTGCTCGATCCAGCCCAGCACGGCGCCGGTCGCCGTCCATCCCGGCTCGGGCGCCCGCTCGCCGGCCACGAGCGCCCGGGCCAGCAGCTCGAGCCGCTCGACCGTGTCGCCCTCGGTCCGCCACGGCGCGTCGCCGACGACGCGCAGCGCATCCGGCTGCGGTCCGGACCACGCCTGCCCGAGCGTCGCGCCGAGCGGGTCCCAGCCGAGGCCGAGATCCGCCGCCAGCGCCCGCAGCAGCGAGGCGTCGCGGCCCTCGCCGCTGCCGCGGGACGGCCGGGCGAGGGCCAGCAGCAGATCGGTGCGCTGGCCGGGTCCGGGCGCCTCGCCGAGCACGTGCAGCCCGTCGCGGATCTGCAGCTCCTTCAGCTCGCACAGATGGTTGTCGAGCCGGGCCAGATGCTCGTCCGCGCCGACCGCGCGCGTCAGGCCGAGATCGCGGGCGAGGCCGAGCGATTCGCTGCGTTCGAGGATGGCGGCGCGGAGCGGCGGCAGCCGGCGTGGGTCGAGCGCCGCCGCCTCGTGGTATTCGTCGACCAGCGCTTCCAGCGCTGCGAGCTCACCGGTGATCTCGGCCCGCGTCAAGGGCGGGGTCAGGTGGTCGACGATGACCGCGGCGGCGCGCCGCTTGGCCTGCGTGCCTTCGCCCGGGTCGTTGACGATGAACGGGTAGAGGTGCGGCAGCGGCCCCAGCACGGCTTCGGGCAGGCAGTCCCGTGCGAGGGCCGTGGCCTTGCCCGGCAGCCATTCCAGGTTGCCGTGCTTGCCCAGGTGGACGAGCGCGTGCGCGGCGAAGACGTGGCGCAGCCACAGATAGAAGGCGAGATAGCCGTGCGGCGGCACGAGGTCCGGGGCGTGGTAGCTCGCTTCGGGATCGATGTGGTAGCCGCGCGCCGGCTGCAGGCCGACCACCACGTTGCCCAGGGGCAGCAGCGCCAGCGCGAAGCCGTCGCCGACGCGATGCGGGTCGTGCTCGGGCTCGCCCCAACGGGCGACGACCCCGGCGCGCACGCTCTCCGGCAGCGACGCGAACAGCGCCTTGTAGCGGCCGAGCGGCAGGGTCACGCGCACCTCGCGCGCGGCCCGCCCCTCGAGCACGTTGGTCGGCCCCGCCGCCAGCAGGCGGATCAGGGTATCGCCGTCGGCCGGCACCTGTCCGACGCCGTAACCCGCCACGCGCAGGGCCGCCAGCGCCCGCACGCAGCTCGCCGGCGTGTCCAGGCCGACGCCGTTGGCCAGCCGGCCGTCGCGGATCGGGTAGTTGGGCAGGACGATCGCGACGCGGCGCTCCGCGACGGGGGTACCACGCAGCCGGGCCCAGGCCGCGGCCAGCTCCGCCACCCGCTCGACCCGATCCGCCACCGGCCGATGCCGGGCGATGCCGATCTCGGTCCGCTCGTCGCGCCTGCCCACGGCCTTGAACGAGACCGCACCGGCCAGCACGCGGCCATCGAGTTCGGGCAGCGCGACGTGCATGGCGAGGTCGCGGGTGCCGAGCCCGCGCGTGCCGGCGCGCCAGTCGTCCTCGCCGCTGCCGGCCTGGACGACCTGCAGCACGGTGGCGTCGGCAGCCGCCAGCGGGTCCTGCTCCTCGGCGCCGACGGCGAAGGCCGTGGCGTTGAGCAGCACCGCCGGACGCGCCGCCTCGATCGCGGCATCCAATAGCGCTGCGCCGGCCGGGTCCTTCAGGCTGGCGACGTAGACGCCGGCGGCGCCGAGCCCCGCCTTTGCCAGTGCCGTCAGCAGCGCGTCGACGGCAGCGAGATCGCCGCCCTGCACCAACGCCCGGTAGAAGACGAGCAGGGCGCGCGGTTGCATCGCGGGCCAGGCGGTGCACAGGGCCGCGGGCGCGGGCAAGGCTAGCTCAGGATGGTAGAGGCCGGCGCGCGGCAGCGGGCGCGGCTCCGCCCAGGTGCCTTGCCGGCCGATCAGCGTGGCCGCGTAGCGCAGCGCCTGCTCGGCATTGTCGATGCCGCCATGGGCGAGATAGGCCCAGAACCGCTCCAGCGCATCGCTCGGCAGCGTCGACAGCGCCGTCAGCTCCGGGTCGGGCCGGTCGTCGCCGGGCAGGCAGGCGAGGGCGATGTTCCGGTTGCGGCAGAGCTCGGCGACCTGCTCGATGCCGTAGCTCCAGTACGAGCGCCCGCCGAGCAGCCGCACCACGATCAGCCGGGCCCGGGCCAGCACCTGGTCGACATAGAGGTCGACGGAGAGCGGATGGGCGAGCTGCATCAGGTTGGCGAGGCGCAGCTGCGGCGCATCGGCCGGCAAACGGGCCTGCGCCGTGGCGAGGCAGGCCAGCTCGCTGTCGGCGGCGGACAGGACGACGACGTCGCCCGGCGACTGGCCGAGGTCGACCGCGGCCTCGACGTCCGCCGTCGGCGCCGTCAGCGTGCTGAGAAGGTGCATCGGCGGCCGCGTCCGGTCCGGCTCATCCGGTGGGCGCCTTGAGGTCGAGGGGCAGCCCGGCCGCCACGAAGCGGACCCGGTCGGCCACCGCGCCGAGGCGCTGGTGCAGCCGGCCGGCGTGATCGACGAAGGCCCGGCTCAGCGCGTCGAGCGGCACGATGCCGAGCCCGACCTCGTTGGAGACCAGCACGACCGGACCCCGTGCCGCGGCGAGCGCCGCGAGCAGGCGGCTGCCCTCGGCCTCGACGTCGCGTCCGGCGAGCATCAGGTTGGTCAGCCACAAGGTCAGGCAGTCGACCAGCACCGCCCGCTCGGCGGCGGCGAGGTCGGCCACGGTCGCCGCCAGCTCCAGCGGTGCCTCGACCGTCCGCCACGCCGTGCCGCGCCGCGCCCGATGGTGCTCGATGCGTGCCGCCATCTCGCCGTCCAGCGCCTGCGCGGTCGCGACATAGACCGGCTGCAGGCCGGAGCCGAGGACCAGCGCCTCGGCATGCGCGCTCTTGCCGGAGCGGGCGCCGCCGAGCACGAGGGTCAGCTTGGGCAGGGTCGGGCTCAGATGATCCTCCGGGGGCTGCGACAGGCGGCAGCTAGGAGCAGGCGGGCCACGGGCTGTCAACCGGTCCGGCCGCGACGGTTGCAACTCGGAGCCGGGCCGGCAGATTGGTCGGGTGTCGGGCCGGTCGGTCCGCCCCTGTCTTTTCGGCGAAGGACTGGCCGATGGCTGACGCTGGCATTCTCTCCTTCCTGACCGGTCTGGTCAGCGTCGTGGTGCTCAACATCGTGCTGTCGGGCGACAATGCGATCGTCGTCGCGATGGCGGCGGCCGGGCTGCCGCGGCGGCAGCAGAAGCGGGTGATCCTGGCCGGGACGGCCATCGCCTTCGTCTGCCGGGTGCTGTTCTCGCTCGTGGCGGTCAAGCTCCTGCAGATCGTGGGCCTGCTGCTCGCCGGCGGCTTCCTGCTCCTCTGGGTCGCGTGGAAGATGTGGCGCGACATGCACCCAGCGGGGGCGGCGGGCGACGACCCGGCGGTCGGTGGCCTGCGTACCCACAAGACGATGCTGGCCGCGATCTTGCAGATCACGGTGGCCGACGTCTCGATGTCGCTCGACAACGTGCTCGCCGTCGCCGGGGCGGCACGGGACGATTTCGCCCTGCTCGTGTTCGGCCTGCTGCTCTCGATCGGCCTCATGGGTTTCGCCGCCGGCCTGATCGCCCGCCTGCTGGAGCGATGGCGGTGGCTGGGCTATCTGGGCGTCGGGTTCGTCGTCGTGGTTGCCCTCGAGATGATCTGGGAGGGTGGCTTCGACGTGCTCGATGCCGTGAACGGCACGTCGTGACCACCGGGTGCGGGAATGGCCCGCCATTAGCCAGGAGGCCGGATGCTCGACGCTGACCTGATCTCTCAACTGACCGTGCTGGCGAGCGTCGTGCTCATCGACATCGTGCTGGCCGGCGACAATGCCGTCGTCGTCGGCACCGCCGCGGCCGGGCTGCCCGCCGCGCAGCAAAGGCGGGTGATCGTGATCGGCGCCAGTCTCGCGCTGGTCGCCCGTGTCCTGTTCGCGCTGATCGCGACCCAGCTCCTGGCGATCATCGGCCTGCTGTTCGCGGGCGGCCTCCTGCTACTGTGGGTCGCCTGGAAGATCTGGCGCGACTTGCGTGCGCACGGCCATGCCGCGGCGGATGCGGCCGCCGCGGCCGTGCCCAAGACCATGCGCTCGGCGATCGTGCAGGTGGCGGTGGCGGACATCTCGATGTCGCTCGACAACGTGCTGGCGGTGGCCGGCGCGGCACGCGAGCATCCGAGCATCCTGATCTTCGGCCTGGTGCTGTCGGTGGCGTTGATGGCGGTGGCGGCGCAGCTGATCGCCCGGCTGATCGACCGGCATCGCTGGGTCGCCTATCTCGGGCTGGTGATCGTCCTCGTGGTCGCGTTCAAGATGATCTGGGAGGGCGCTCACGACATCGTCGACGCCGTCCGGGCGCCCGCTCCCGCCTGAACCGACCGCGGGCGGCGCCAAGCGGAGGCGCCGCCCGTCTGCTCACGCCGCGGCGCGGATGCCGGCGGCCTGCACGGCGTCGCCGACGAACGGCTTGAACCGGGCGAAGTTGGCTTCGAACCGGGCGGCGAGCTGGTGCGCGGCCTGGTCATAGGCGCTCTTGTCGGCCCAGGTCGACCGGGGGTTCAAGAGCTGCGGGTCGACGCCGGGGCAGGCCTGCGGCATGTGCAGCCCGAACACCGGATGGACCGCCATCGGCGCCTTGACGAGGTTGCCGGCCAGCGCCGCGTTCAACAGCGCCCTGGTCGCCTTGATCGGCATCCGCTTGCCGATGCCGTAGGCGCCGCCGGTCCAACCGGTGTTGAGCAGCCAGCACTTGGCCTGATGGCGCAGCATCAGCTCGCCCAGCATCTCGGCGTAGACGCTCGGATGGCGCGGCAGGAACGGCGCGCCGAAGCAGGTCGAGAACACGGCCTGCGGCTCGGTGACGCCACGCTCGGTGCCGGCGAGCTTGGCGGTGTAGCCGGACAGGAAATGGTACATCGCCTGCTCGGCGGTGAGCAGGCTGATCGGCGGCAGCACGCCGAACGCATCCGCCGTCAGCATGACGATGTGGTTCGGATGGCCGGCCCGGCCGGTCGGGCTCGCGTTGGGGATGAACTCCAGCGGGTAGCAGCTGCGGGTGTTCTCGGTCAGGCTGTCGTCGTCGAACAGCGGCGCGAAGGTCGCCGGATCGAGGCGGACGTTCTCGAGCACGGCGCCGAAGCGGGTCGAGGCGGCGTGGATCTCGGGCTCCGCCTGCGCATCGAGGCGGACGACCTTGGCGTAGCAGCCGCCCTCGAAGTTGAACACGCCGTCCTGGCCCCAGCCGTGCTCGTCGTCGCCGATCAGCGTGCGCCTGGGATCGGCCGAGAGCGTCGTCTTGCCGGTGCCGGACAGGCCGAAGAACACGGCCGAGCGGCCGTCGTCGTCGACGTTGGCCGAGCAGTGCATCGGCAGCACGCCGGCGTCGGGCAGCAGGTAGTTGAGGATCGTGAACACCGACTTCTTGATCTCGCCGGCATAGGCGGTGCCGGCGATCAGCACCAGCCGCTCGCGGAAATCGACCGCGATCACCGTCGAGGACTTGGTGCCGTCGACGGCGGGATCGGCCTCCAGGCTCGGCAGCTGCAGCACGACCCAGTCCGGCGCGAAGCCGTCGAGCTCGCCCGCCTCCGGCCGGATCAGCATGTTGCGGGCGAAGAGATTGTGCCACGCCTGCTCGGTGATCACCCGCACCTTGAGCCGGTGCGCCGGGTCGGCGCCGGCGAAGAGATCCTGCACGAACAGCTCGCGCGCGCCGACATGGGCCACGGCCTTGCGCACCAGGCCGGCGAAGTGGCCGGGCTCGAGCGCCTGGTTGGTCGCACCCCAGTCGATGGTGGTCGCCAGCTCGGGATACGCCACGAAGAACTTGTCGTTCGGCGAGCGGCCCGTGAACTTGCCGGTGGTCGCCACGACGGAGCCGTCGGCGCTCAGGCGGGCCTCGTCGCGCCGCAGCGCCTCCGTCACCAGCTGCGCCGGCGCCAGATTGTGCCAGATGCGCGCTGGACGGGCGCCGGCGAGCGCATTGCAGCCTACCCCCAGGTCGATGTGACCGTCGATCTTCACCCGGAATCCCCCACTCAGTGGAACGCTCTACGTTACCCGCGGCCGAGGGCCGCCCGAAAACCTCTGACCGATCCTCTTTGTTCCATGCCCGGCATCAGGCCGCGCCGGCTGCGGCGCGCGCGTCGCGCGCCAGGCGCACCAGCTCGACCCGAGCCGCATCCGCGTCGTGCACCGCCGCCGCGAACCACAGCCGTGCCGTCTGCGCGCCGAAGCGCAGGTCGCAGCCCTCCGGATCGATGCCCGTCATGCGCCACATGCCTGCTTCGCGGCCGAGGAGCCGGGTGACATAAAGCTGCACCGTGTCGGCATGGTCGGCGTTCATGTGCGCCACGATGTCCGCTTCCTGCGCCGGCAGCGGACCCGCCGCAGCGTCCGGCAGCAGCACGGCATCGGCGTCGACCCAGTGAATGCGCCCGAAGCCTGCGACCAGATGCGCCCGCTCGACCGTGACCCGATAAAGATTGAAATCCCGGAAGCCGGCATAGGCGGCGGCATCGGGATGACGGGCAACGTAGCGTGCGAGCAGACGTGGCTCGGCGGTGCGCTCGATTCGCCCCTGGATCGTGGCCCGCTCGCCGGCCAGCGGCACCGCGTGCTCGAGCGTGCCGTCGAACAGCAGGGAGATCCGTGGATCGGCAGCGAAATTCTTGGTGTGGTCGGCCAGATCCGAGAGATACAGCAGAGGACTGCCGTCGTGATCGAGCGCCACCATCGCCAGCGAGACGTAAGGCGCGCCGGAGCCGGGCACGAGCGTCCCCAAGCTGATCCGTAGGCAGGTCCGCATCAACCGACGGATGTTCCTGCCATTTTCGCTTCCGGTCGCGGTCATGCCGAAAAAGGCTGTTCGGATGTCGACCTTCGGTCAAGCGTGCCCACGCCCAGCATGCTCCGCCGTACGTCCAAAGTTGCACAACGCTAGCGAGAACCTGATTAAATGTGGGCGTCGCTATTTGTCACAGCTGACGGCAATGCCGACTCGTCGAACTACATGGCGACGCACGTCGCTGCACATGAGGTGGGGCAAGTAATTTGATCGAATCGCGAACTATATCGGATTATGCAAAGCCGACGCCTATCGCCGAAGGGATTCTTCGGCTGCGCGTGCGGCTGCCGCTGGCGCTGGACCATGTCAACCTTTGGCTGTGCGACGACGGCGACGGCTGGACGATCGTCGACACCGGCTACGGCGACGCGCCGACGCGGCAGGTGTGGCGGTCCCTGCTCGGCGGGGTCCTGGGCCACCGGCCGGTCCGACGTGTCCTGGTGACGCATTTTCATCCGGACCATGCCGGTCAGGCCGGCTGGCTCTGCCGCGAGACCGGCGCCGAGCTGTGGATGAGCCGCACCGAGTGGCTGATGCACCGGGCGATCGCCCTCGACACCACCGAGGCTTCGGTCGCCGCGACCGAGCGCTGCTACCGACAGGCGGGGCTGGCGGAGGAGATCGTCGCCCGGCAGGTGCGGCGCGGCAACGCCTACCGTCAGGTCGTCAGCGAGCCGCCGCCGACCTTCACCCGGATCGTCGCCGGCCAGCATCTCACCCTGGCCGGCAGCACCTGGCAGGTGCTGATCGGCCAGGGCCATGCACCCGAGCAGGTGACCTTGTGGTGCGCCGAGCGCAACCTCTTGATCGCCGCCGACCAGATCCTGCCGCGCATCTCGCCGGTGGTCGGCGTGTGGCCGGCCGAGCCCCAGGCCGACCCGCTGCGCGATTTCCTGGACTCCCTGCAGCAATACCGCGTGCTGCCCGAGACCTGCGACGTGCTGCCGTCGCACGGCATGCCGTTCACGGGCTTGCACGCAAGGTTGACCGAGCTGGCGGCGCACCATGACGAGCGGCTCGAGCGCACGCTGGCCGCCTGCGCGATGCCGGCCAGCGCCGCTGCGGTGCTGCAGGCGCTGTTCCCGCGACCGCTCGACGCCCACCAGACCGGCTTCGCGCTGGCCGAGACGCTGGCGCACCTCAACCGTCTTCTCGGCCTGGGGTTGCTCACGCGCGGGCCGGGGAGCGGCGGCGTCCTGCTCTACCAACGACGGTAGCGCAGCCGCGGCGGAACATCGACCACAGCAGCCGCCGTCCTTTCGCCCGGTACATCCGCCGGTCGGCGTGGCGCAGCAGGGTGCCGGCGTCCTCGCCGTCCTCGGGGAACAGAGCGACGCCGATGCTCGCGCGCAGCGGGCCGGAGAAGCCGGCGAGCGCCACCGGCTCGGCCAGGCGCTCGACCAGCTCGTGGCCGCGATCGACCGCCACCTCGCGGCAGCCGATGCCCTCGAGGATGACCGCGAACTCGTCGCCGCCCCAGCGCGCCACCGTATCGGAGGCGCGCACCGCGTGGATCAGGCGTTCGGCCGCGACCACCAGCATCCGGTCGCCGATGGCGTGGCCGTGACGGTCGTTGATCGCCTTGAAGCCGTCGAGGTCGAGGAACAACAGCGCACCGGCCGTCCGCTGGCGCTGGCAGCGGGCGAGCGCGTGCGCGAGCCGCTCCTCCAGCAGCCACCGATTGGCAAGGCCGGTCAGCCGGTCGTGCGTGGCGAGGTAGAACAGGTGGCGGGCGCCCTGATCGAGCAGTGCCAGCTGCTGCAGCAGATTGACGACCTCGCCGCGGTCGATCGCGCGCCTGGCGCGGAAGGGCCACCACGGAGCCAGCAGCTCCGTTTCCGGCGTGACCGTCGGCAGCGGCACGATCGGCACGCCCGGTGCCGCCGCCTGCAGCCGGACCAGCGCGTTCAGGTTGGCGAGTTCCGGCAGGCCGACCCCGAAGAACACGATGCCGGGCCGCTCGCTGCCCAGACGCTCGACGGCCTGGTTCAGGGACGGCAGCTCGATCAGCTGCGCCTGCGGCAGGCCCGCATCCTCGAGCAGACTGCGTGCCTGCAGCGTGAGCTGGCGTTCGGCCCCGACCACCAGCGCGGCGAACGGCTGCGCCACGCTGCGCTCTTGCAGAACTCGCAGGCCCGGGCGGAGCAGGGTGGGCAGATCCATGGGCATACGATCATCCGCTGGTGACCCGGCAACCATAGGGTGTGATACGTATATCGCGCAACAATTGAAATTCATCCCATCATATTTAACCATATGCGTGTGACCGGGCGCATCGATCACGACAATGCGCCAGTCGGGGCGGCCGGGCCGGCTTGACTTGGGGGTGGGCCTGCCCTTCCGATGCTGCGCCAGTCGTGGCGGCAACGAAGCGGGAGGCCGGGCTTGACGATGGATCTGCGTCTGCTGGACCATTTGCGGGCATTTGACACGCCCACGATCTGCAATGCGCTGGAGGTCGTGCTGCCCGAGGCACGCGACGGCGGCTTTTCTACCCGTCCGTTCGTGGCGGCCTTTCCATCCATGCCACCCCTGGTCGGCTTCGCGCGCACGGCGACCATTCGTGCGCGCAGCAAGCCGCAGGCGCCCGCGGCCGAGCTCAAGGCGCGGCGACTCGCCTACTACGAGTACGTGGCCAGCCCGCCCGGCCCGGTCATCACCGTGATCGAGGATCTCGACCCCGAGCCCGGCGTCGGCGCGTTCTGGGGCGAGGTGAACACCACCGTCCACAAGGGCCTCGGCGTGCTCGGCTGCATCACCAACGGTTCGATCCGCGACCTCGACATGATCGCCACGGATTTCCAGCTCCTGGCCGGCCTGATCGGGCCGAGCCACGCCTGGGTGCATGTTGAGGCGATCCAGACCGACGTCACCGTGCATGGCCTGCGCGTGCGGCACGGCGATCTGCTGCATGCGGACCGCCACGGCGCCGTGGTGATCCCCGAGGCGGTCGTGGCCGAGCTGCCGCTGGCGATCGATCTGTGCACGCGCCGCGAGGCGCCGATCATCGCCGCGGCCCGGCAGGCCGACTTCGACGTGGCCAAGCTGCGCGTCGCCATGGCCGAGGCCGACGACATCCACTGAGCCGCGATGGTACCGGACACCGCATGCCCATTGTTGGTGCGGTGCCCGGCAGCGTATCGTGCCTTTGTCATGCAGTGCGTGCGGTGCGGCGCCGGGAACGCCGCGGGGCGGCGGTTTTGCGGTGCATGTGGTGCCGCCTTGGCCGTGGCTTGTGCCGCGTGCGACTTCGTCAACGAGCCGGGTGTGGCCTTCTGCGGCGGCTGCGGCCAGCAGCTCGCCGCGGCCTCGGCCGACCGTTCCCGGGCAGCGCCGGAGCGCCGGCACGTGGCCGTGCTGTTCGTCGACCTGGTCGGCTACACCCGGCTCACCGGCGAGCTGGGTGCGGAGGACACGCGGGCGCTGCTGGATGCCTTCTTCGCCGCGCTGGACGGCGTGGTCGAGCGTCACGGCGGCACGGTGGCCCAGCATCTCGGCGATTGCGTCATGGCGCTGTTCGGCGCGCCGGTCGCGCGCGGCGACGATGTCGAGCGGGCGGTCCGGGCGGCTCTCGCCATGCTCGCGGCCACGCGTCGACTCTCGGCCGAGATCGGCCGGAATCTCTCGGTCCATGTCGGACTGGCGGTCGGCGACGTGGTCGCCGGCGGCACCGGCAGCGACACGCATCGGATCTACACGGTCACCGGCGAGGCCGTGAACATGGCCGCGCGACTGGCGGAGCGCGCCGGGCCGGACGAGCTGCTGGTCAGCGATTCGATCCGCCTGGCCCTGGCCGGCCCCGTCCAGCTCGAGGATCTCGGCCTCGCGTCCCTGCCGGGCATAGCCCAGCCGGTGCGGCTGCATCGTCTGCTGGGGCTCGGCGCCGCATCGCCGGCCGGCGGCAGCGGCCTCGTCGGCCGCACGGCGGAGCTGCATCGGCTGGCCGATCTCGTGTCGCGGGCGCGCAGCCACGGGCGCGGCGGCCTGATCGTCGTTCGCGGCGACGCCGGAATCGGCAAGACCCGGCTGCTCGGCGAGGTCCGCCTGCGGGCGGATCGGCAAGGCGTCGCCTGCGCCACCGCGCTGGTGATCGATTTCGGCGCCGGCGAGGGATCGGACGTCCTGCGTGTCCTGGCCGGTGCGCTGCTCGGCTGTGCCGAGGCCGACCAAGCTGCGCGCGAGCGGGCTGTGGCCGCCATGACGCCGCCGGCACCACCGCTGCGGCCGTTCCTGCGCGACCTTTTGGACCTGCCGCTCGCGGCGGAGGCACGCAACCTGCTGGGCGCGATGCCCGAGAGCGATCGCCGGCGGGCGCGGCAACGGGCCTTTGCCGCGGTGTTGGCCGAGGCCGCGGCACGGCAGCCATGGCTCCTGATCGTCGAGGACGTGCATTGGGCCGGGCTTGGCACGCTCGACGATCTGGCTGCCGCGGCGCGGACGATCGGCAACCTGCCCATCGTCCTGATCGTGTCGACCCGCCGTGAGGGCGACCCGCTCGACGCGCCCTGGCGCGACGCCGCCGGTCCCACGCCCGTCACCGTCATCGACCTCTATCCGCTCGGTGCGGCCGATGCGCACGCCCTGGCCCTGCAGCTGCTCGCGGGCACCGACGAGCGGCTCGCCGAGCGCTGTGTCGCCCGCGCCCAGGGCAACCCCTTGTTCCTCGAGCAACTGTCGCGGCATCTGCGCGAGCGTGGCGACGATGCCGTGCCGGCCACGGTGCAGACCCTGATCCAGGCGCGGCTGGACCGCCTCGCGCCCGGCGATCGCGAGGCCCTGCGCGCGGCTGCCGTGCTCGGGCAGCGGTTCGAGCTGACGGCCCTGCGGGCGATCCTCGACCGGGCCGACTACGTGCCGCAGCCGCTCGTGCAGCGGCTGCTGCTGCGGCCGCTCGGTGACGACCTGCTGTTCGCGCATGCGCTGATCCGCGATGCCGTCTACGATCTGCTGCTGCCCTCGCGGCGCCGGGAGCTGCACCGACGGGCGGCAGCCTATTTCTCGGGCCATGATGCCATCCTTCACGCGCAGCATCTCGACCGCGCCGGCGAGCCCACGGCAGGGGCGGCCTACGCCGTGGCCGCCCGCCAGCAGACGGCGGCGTACCGCAGCGCGGCCGCGCTGGAGCTCGCCGCACGCGGCCAGGAACTCGCCACGGCGCGAGCCGAGCGGTACGAGCTGGCGTGCCTCGTCGGGCGTGCGCAGCTCGATCTGGGCCGTGCCGGACCGGCTCAGGCGGCCTTCGCCGACGCACTCGCCCTGGCCGACGACGCCGTCGGGCGCAGCCAGGCCGAGCTCGGACTAGCCGAGACCCTGCGCCTGCAGGACCGGCTGGAGGAGGCGCTGGCACGCTTGGCCGCGGCGGAGGCGGCGATCGCCGGTCTGGACGAGCCGGCCCGGCTGTCGAGCATCCAGCACCTGCGCGGCAACATCCTGTTTCCACTGGGACGGGTGGCGGAATGCGCGAGCGCGCACCGCGCCGCGCTCGACCAGGCGCTGCGCACCGGCTCGCCCGAACTCGAGGCTCGGGCCCAGGGCGGCCTCGGCGATGCCGAGTACGCGCTGGGCCGGATGCTGTCGGCGCATCGCGCCTTCTCCCGCTGCTGCGCACTCGCGCGGGCGCATGGCCACGCCCGGATCGAGGCCGCGAACCTGCCGATGGTGGCGGTGACGAGCGGGCTGAGCTTCGCCCTCGACCGGGCGACGCAGGAGGCCGATGCGGCCGTGGCGCTGGCGGAACGGGTCGGGCATCCGCGCGGGGCGCTGATCGCCCAGCACGCCGCCTGGATCGTGGCCCTGCTGCGCGGCGATCTCGCGGCGGCGGCGGCTCGTGGCCAAGCTGCCCAGGCCTTGACCGCGCAGCTCGGTGCCCGGCGGTTCGAGGCCGAGAACCTGATGTTCGTCGCCGAGGCGCACATGCTGCGCGGCGAGCGCGCGACGGCCGCGGACGTCGCGGCCCAGGCGATGGCGATCAGCCGCGAGACGGCGATCGAGTACATGGGCCCGATCATTCTGGGCATGGTCGCCTGGGCCGCGCCCGACCGTGCGCGCCGGACGGCGGCATTGGCGGAGGCGGAGACGCTGCTCGAGGTCGCCGCGCTCGGGCACAACCACCTGATGCTGCGCCGCTACGCGATCGAGGCCGCCCTTGCCGCCGCCGACTGGGACGAGGCCGAGCGGCACGCGACAGCGCTCGCGGCCTTCGCGGCGGCCGAGCCCCTGCCGTGGAGCGAGATCGTCGTGGCCCGGGCCCGGCACCTCGCCGCGTGCGGCCGTTCGCCGGGCGAGACGGCGAGTCGCGCCGCCCTGCAGCGGCTGCGCGACGACATCGCCGGGTTGGGCGCCGATGCGCTGCTGCCGGCGATCGACGCAGCGCTCGCCGGCTGAGGCTCAGCCGCCGTAGATGCCGCGGTGGCGCAGCATGTGGTCGGCGAGGACGCAGGCCATCATCGCCTCGCCCACCGGCACCGCCCGGATGCCGACGCACGGGTCGTGCCGGCCCTTGGTCACGATTTCGGTCTCGTTGCCGTGCCGGTCGACGGTGCGTCGTGGGGTGAGGATCGAGGAGGTGGGCTTGACCGCGAAGCGGACCACGATGTCCTGGCCCGAGCTGATCCCGCCGAGGATGCCGCCGGCATGGTTGGAAAGAAAGCGTGGTCCGGCGTTGCCCATCCGGATCTCGTCCGCGTTCGCCTCGCCGTGCAGGGCCGCCGAGGCGAAGCCGTCGCCGATCTCGACCCCCTTGACCGCGTTGATCGACATCATCGCCTTGGCGAGATCGGCGTCGAGCTTGTCGTAGATCGGTTCGCCCCAGCCGGCGGGCACGCCGCTGGCCACCACCTCGACCACGGCACCCACCGAGGAGCCGGCCTTGCGCACGGCCAGGAGCTGCGCTTCCCAACGCTCGGCCGCGGCCGCGTCGGGGCACCAGAACGGGTTGCGCTCGATCAGGCCCGGATCGAGGCGCTCGCGATCGATGCGGTCGGCGCCGACCTGCACGAGATAGCCGGTGATCGTGATCGCCGGGCCAAGCACCTTGCGGGCGATGGCGCCGGCGGCCACGCGCAGCGCCGTCTCGCGCGCGCTCGACCGCCCGCCGCCACGATAGTCGCGCAGGCCGTACTTCGCGTCGTAGGTGAAGTCGGCATGGCCGGGCCGGTACTTGTCCTTGATCTCGCCATAGTCCTTCGAGCGCTGATCCTCGTTGCGGATCAGCAGCGAGACCGGCGTGCCGGTGGTCACGCCCTCGAACACGCCGGAGAGGATCTCGACCCGGTCCGGCTCCTGGCGTTGGGTGGTGAACTTCGACTGGCCGGGCTTGCGGCGGTCCAGCCAGTGCTGGATCTCGGGCTCGGCCAGCGGCAGCCGCGACGGCACGCCGTCGACCACGACGCCGATGGCCGGCCCGTGGCTCTCGCCCCAGGTGGTGAAGCGGAACAGCTCGCCGAAGGAGGACCCGGCCATGATGCGGCGCCTAGAAAGTAGTTCGGATGTTCAGATGCGTGTCAGCCGCTCGAGGAGTTCGTCCGTGAACAGCTCCCCGTCCCAGTAGTCGATGATGGCCTGACGGTTCGCCTCCACCCACTTCCGGACGGCATCGAGCTCCATGGTTGGTAGCGGTTCGCCCGCAACGACCTCGACGGTGGGGCGCACGGACACCGCCGTCGTCCGCTCGGGGACCATGCGACGCCCGGGAACGAGCGACACCTTCACGCGCGCGTCATGCTTCGCCCTGCCGCGCTGGGAGACCCAGACCACCATGGGTAGGCCGGTTCGCTCGGGAGACAGGTTCGCCATGTCGAAGAAGTCTTCCTCCTCATCGACCGACTGAGGCCTTCCAGGAATCCCGGCAAGAAAGCTGATCGACGGCATGCTGACCCCATCTCTGCGGCGTGCCATGATATCAATGGCATACCATCGCTGCCAGCTAGTCTTTGACGACGGAGATGTCGGGTGCATCCACCGCCTTCATGCCGACCACGTGGTAGCCGGAATCGACGTGCAGCACCTCGCCCGTGGTGCCGCTGCCGAGGCTGGAGAGCAGGTAGACGCCGGCACCGCCCACGTCCTCGATCGTCGTGTTGCGCTTGAGCGGCGCGTTGTACTCGTTCCATTTCAGGATGTAGCGGAAGTCGCCGATGCCGGAGGCCGCCAGCGTCTTGACCGGCCCGGCCGAGATCGCGTTGACGCGGATGTTGGCCTTGCCGAGATCGACCGCGAGGTAGCGCACCGAGGCCTCCAGCGCCGCCTTGGCCACGCCCATGACGTTGTAGTGCGGCGTCACCCGCTCGGCGCCGATGTAGGTCAGGGTCACGAGGCTGCCGCCGTCGTGCATCAGCGGCTCGCAGCGGCGCGCCAAGTCGGTGAACGAGAAGCACGAGATCAGCATCGAGCGCTGAAAGTTCTCGAGGCTGGTGTTGATGTAGCGCCCCTTGAGCTCCTCTTTGTCCGAGAACGCCACCGCGTGGACCAGGAAGTCGAGCCGGCCCCATTTGGCCTCGATCTCACCGAACAGCGCATCGAGGCTCGTGGGGTCGGTGACGTCGGCCGGCAGCACCAGCTCGGAGCCGAGCTGCTCGGCCAGCGGCCGCACCCGCTTCAAGAGCGCCTCGCCCTGGTAGGTGATCGCCACGTCCGCCCCATGGGCATGGACCGCCTTGGCAATCCCCCACGCCAGAGAACGGTCGTTGGCGATGCCCATGATCAGGCCTTTCTTGCCCTGCATGAGCGGTGTCGGAACAGTCATCGGCGAGGCTCCAAGATCGCGGCGATGGCGCGGCAGGGCATCCTAGTCGTGCCGCTGGGTGGCTGAAAGGGGCAGCGCCAGCCCCAGCGCCTCGCGCCGGTTCTCGTGCCGTCGCCGCACCACACTGTTCACCTCCGCGCCGAAGATGAACAGCACGGCGGAGATGTAGAAGAAGAACAGGGTCACCACGATGCCGCCGAGGCTGCCATAGGTGATGCTGTAGCTGGGCACCGAGCGCAGGTAGATGCTGTAGCCCCACACCGCGGCGAGCCACAGCGCCCAGGCGACGATCGCCCCGGGGATCACCTCGGTGGCGCGCAGGCGGATGTTCGGCAGCACCCGGTAGAGCAGCATCAGCAGGCCCAGCAGCAGCAGGAAGCCCAGCGTCTCCCGCGAGCCGGCGAAGAAGGTGGGGTCGGGTGGCGGCGTGCCCGGGTGCAGCACGATCTGCACGGTCTGCAGGACCAGCGGGATCACCACCAGCAGCACCATCACCGCGATCACGACCACCGCCGCCAGCACGATCAGCAGCAGGCTCTCGAGCCGGGTGCGCCAGAAGGCCGGCGGATCGGCGACGTCGTAGGCGAGGTTCAGCGCGTGCCGCAGTGCCTCCAGGCCCGAGGACGAGGCCCACAGCGTGACCAGGATGCCGAAGGTCATCAGGCCGGCGTGCGGCGCGCGGCGGACCTCGTCGATCGCCGGGCGCAGGGCCTGGCTGACATCGTGCGGCAACAGCTCGAGGCCCAGCTGCACCGAGTTGTCGGCGGCCTCGCCCTGCCCGAGAAAGCCGGCCAGGGCCAAAAGGAAGATCAGAAACGGGAACAGCGCGAACAGGCCCATGTAGGCGATGTGGCCGGCGAGCATCCAGCCATTGTCCTTGCCGAAATGATAGTAGGCCTGCCACAGGGTGCGCCGCACCAGCCGGAACATGCCCTCGCGGCGCCGCTGTCCCCTTCTTGTGCTTGTCTGCCGCTGCACCCGACCCACCCTCTCGAGACCGCTGGCTACCTATAGGGCCGTTGTCGCCGCCGGCTAGGCGAGCACCGCCACAATCCGTGCTCAGAGTGCGTCGAACGCCGAATGATAGCGCACGGTCCCGGCTGCGGGCCGGCTGGCGGCCGGCTGCAGGCAGCGCACCCGGAACACGTCGGCGGGAACGTCGTAGATGCAGCGCCAGCCGCAGGCCGTCGCCTCGTCGAAGCCCAGGGCGGCATAGTAGTCGGCATGGCCCAGCACGAAGATCTCGCTCGCGCCGGTGGCGGCGGCCAGGGCCACGGCCTGCTCGACCAGCCGGCGGCCGACACCGGCGCGCTGGCGATCCGGGCGCACGGCCACCGGTGCCAGGCCCAGCCAACGGCCATGGCCATCCCGACCGTCGATGGTGACCGGGCTCAGCGCCACGTGCCCGATCACCTGGCCGCTGTCGACGGCGACCAGGGAGACGGTGAGCGCCCCGGCCTGCCGCAGCCGCTCGACGAGCAGCGCCTCGCCCTCGCTGCCGAAGGCGGCGTGGATCACGCTTGCAATGCCTGCCTGGTCGTCCGGCCGCTCCGGCCGCACGGTGAGCCCGTCGCTCGTCATTGCCCGATGCCTTTCCGTTCTCGCCCGACGGCTAGCTTCGGGCTGTGGCGATGGCTATGGTCGCTCGCCGACCGATTTCGGCCAGGGGAGGTAGCGGCGCTATGGCCAAGATCACGTTGTTCGACAAGTCAAAGCTGCCCAGCCGGCACAGCTCGCTGGGCCCGGAGCGGGCGCCGCATCGCTCCTATTATTACGCCATGGGCTTGGCCAAGGACGACATCGCACGGCCGTTCGTGGGCGTCGTCACCACCTGGAACGAGGCCGCGCCCTGCAACATCGCGCTCGGCCGGCAGGCGCAGGCGGTCAAGCGCGGGGTCGCCAAGGCGGGCGGCACGCCACGCGAGTTCACCACCATCACCGTCACCGACGGCATCGCCATGGGCCACCAGGGCATGAAGTCGTCCCTGGTCAGCCGCGAGGTCATCGCCGATTCGGTCGAGCTGACCGTGCGCGGCCATGCCTACGACGCGCTGGTCGGCCTCGCCGGCTGCGACAAGTCGCTGCCCGGGCTGATGATGGCCATGGTCCGGCTCAACGTGCCCGCGGTGTTCATGTACGGTGGCTCGATCCTGCCCGGCAAATGGCAGGGGCGCGACGTCACCGTGCAGGACGTGTTCGAGGCGGTCGGCCGGCACGCGGTCGGCGACATGACGGACGCCGAGCTGGCCGAGCTGGAGCAGGTCGCCTGTCCCTCCGCGGGGTCCTGCGGCGGGCAGTTCACCGCCAACACCATGGCCTGCGTCTCCGAGGCGATCGGCTTGGCCTTGCCCGGCTCGGCCGGCACGCCCGCCCCCTACGAGGCACGCGACAAGTGGGCCGAGCAGTCGGGCGAGGCGGTGATGGAACTGCTGGCCCACGGCATCCGCCCGCGCGACATCGTCACGCGCCAGAGCCTGGAGAACGCCGCCCGCGTGGTCGCGGCCTCGGGCGGCTCGACCAACGGCGCCCTGCACCTGCCGGCGATCGCGCACGAGTGCGGCATCGAGTTCGACCTGCACGACGTGGCCGCGATCTTCCGCGAGACGCCCTACATCGCCGACCTCAAGCCGGCCGGCCGCTACGTCATGAAGGATCTGGCCGAGGCGGGTGGCGTGCCGCTGCTGATGAAAGCGCTACTGGACGGCGGCTACCTGCACGGCGACTGCATCACCGTCACCGGCAGGACCGTGGCCGAGAATCTGGCCGGGACCAGCTTCGACGAGGCGCAGGACGTGGTCCGGCCGACCAGCCGGCCGATCACCAGCTGGGGTGGCGTGGTCGGCCTCAAGGGCACGCTGGCGCCGGAAGGGGCGATCGTGAAGGTGGCCGGGCTGAAGAACCTGAAGTTCCGCGGTCCGGCGCGCGTGTTCGAGTGCGAGGAGGACGCGATGGCCGCGGTCCAGGCCCGCGACTACCAGCCCGGCGAGGTGCTGGTGATCCGCTACGAGGGCCCCAAGGGTGGCCCCGGCATGCGCGAGATGCTGGGCGTGACCTCGGCCATCTACGGCCAGGGCATGGGCGACAAGGTGGCGCTGATCACCGACGGCCGCTTCTCCGGCGCGACGCGCGGCTTCTGCGTCGGCCATGTCGGACCCGAAGCGGCGGTCGGCGGCCCGATCGGCCTTTTGCGCAACGGCGACATCGTCGTCCTCGACGCCGAGGCCGGCATCCTCGACGTCGAGCTCGGCGAGGCCGAGCTCGCCGCCCGCCGCGGTGCTTGGACACCCAAGCCCTCGGACTACAACTCGGGGACGCTGTGGAAGTATGCGCAGACCGTCGGCTCGGCCGAAAAGGGCGCGGTGACCCATCCCGGCGGCAAGGCGGAAACCCACGTCTACGCCGAGATCTGAGGCCGCCTCGGTCGAGCTGCTCATGACCGGCGCCCGGTTATCGCCGCTCGTGGGGTCGTACTTGCGGCGGTCCGACCCCATATGACCTCGTACAGGGTCCGCAGGTGCTGGTCCGAAGCCAGCGCCATGCGGGCAACGGCCCGGTCTGCCATCGGCCCCGCCCGGGTTCGCGCTATGGCGAATCCGACCTGAAGGACGTGATATGGCGACCGGTACGGTTAAGTGGTTCAACGGGACCAAGGGCTACGGCTTCATCCAGCCGAGCGACGGCTCCAAGGATGTGTTCGTGCACGTTTCCGCCGTCGAGCGGGCGGGCATGGATGATTTGCGCGAAGGTCAGCGGGTCGAGTACGATCTGGAGCGTGGCCAGCAGGGCAAGACCTCCGCGGTGAATCTCAAGGCGGCCTAGCTGCAATGCTTGGGTGCCGTCACCTCGGTCCATGGCGCAACGGCTGGGCAGCGCTCGTGCACGAACGACGGCACGTTCCGCTAAACGGAGACGGCGTCGGGCTTCGCATCCCCAGGCGGTGACGGAATCTTCGGTGCCGATGCGACGTGGCTTCGAGCTGACCGGCCCCGGTTCGGCATCGGGCCACGCCCTTCCGTCAACGAACCCGGCGCAATAGGGGCGCACCTGCTAAGGAAGATCGGATGATCGCCAAGTTACCGGCCATGGACGACAAGGCTCTAGCCGTGCTTCGCGCCAACGCCGAACGCCTCGGCCAAAAGGGCACCAAGGCGCAAATGGCGGCGGCCGCCGCATTGCTGCCGGCCATTGATGCCGAAGTCGAGGTGCGCAAGGCGGCGAAACTGAGCAAGGCCAAGGAGACGCGGGCCGCCAATGCCGCGATGGCCAAGAGTCGCGTCAAGGCCGCAGCGGCGACCGAGGCGACGGCGGACTAGGCCGCCCGCCACGCGGCGACGAATCGCGCTGCGGCATCGCCGGTCTCGGCCGCGGCGATGCCCGGTCGGTAGAGCGCACCGCCGAGCCCGAAGCCGGCGGCACCTGCTTGCCGCCAGGGTTGCATGTTCGCCGGTGTGATGCCGCCGACCGGCAGCACGGGCACCGTCGCCGGCAGGACCGCGCGCCAAGCCTTGAGCGCCACCGGGCCCAGGGTCTCCGCTGGAAACAGCTTCAGCCCGTCTGCGCCGGCGCGCAGGGCCGCGAACGCTTCGCTCGGCGTGGCGACGCCCGGCAGGCAGGCGAGGCCGGCGGTCTTGGCGGTCGTGATCACCTGTGGATCGGTGTGCGGCATGACCACGAGCCTGCCGCCGGCGGCCCGTAGCCGCTCGACGTCGGCAGGGTCGACCACGGTGCCGGCGCCCACGACCGCCCTGGTGCCGAATGCCGCCGCGAGCAGGCGGATGCTCTCGAACGGCTCCGGGGAGTTGAGCGGCACCTCGAGAATGCGAAAGCCGGCGGCGAGCAGGGCCGTGCCGTGCGCCAGCGCCTCTTCGGGGCGCAGGCCGCGCAGGATGGCGACCAAGGGAAGCTCCGCCATCGCGGTCGCGAGCTGCTCATCCATGTCCATTGTCCTCCACTAGGCCTGCGGCCACGGCGATCGCATGCAGCCCCCGGGCGGCCGCGTCGACGTCCCCGACCGTGGCGGCACCGCCTGCGGCGACGATGGCCCGGACATAAAGCTGGCTCAGGGCATCGCTGCCGAGAATGGTGACCTCGCCGGCATCGGCCAAAGCCGCGATGACCTCGGCGCCGATCAGCAGGCCGCTCAGGTAGCTGGCGAGCCCAGTGGCCGGGAGCATGGCGAACAGGCCCAGGGTGCGCGTGCTGAACAGATCGTGCAGCAGCTGGCCCGGCGGCGCGCCGGCCGATGCCTTGGCCCGGGCGAGACCTTCATCGAACGCCTCGGCATCGCCGTCGTGGCCCGCCATCAGCCGGCCGAGAATGGTGTGCTCGCGCAGGCAGGCATAGACCTCGCCGGTCATGTAGGTGGCGAACCGGTCGATCGCGCCGTGCTCGGTCCAGGCCCATTTGCTGTGCGTGCCGGGCAGGACGAAGCAGCGCCGTCCACCGGTGCCGCCTTCCGCGCCCAAGATCTGGGTCTCCTCGCCGCGCATCACGTCCGGGAAGCCTCCAGCACCCGCCTCGCGCGCGAGGCCCGGCACCAGGTGGACCGTCCGGCCGCCAGCTGCCGTCACGCTGGCCAGGCCCTTGGCCAGCGCCCCGATGCCGGCCGGGCAGGGGACATAGGGAACTTCGCGCCAGCCCTGCCGGCTGCCGATCATTCCGGCCGCGATCACCGGCAGGCCGGGGATTTCGGCCAGCCAGTCGCCGATGACGTTCTCGAGCATGCCGGCGAAGTCGCCGCCGGGGACCTGCAGGATGCCGGCCGCGGTGCCGCGCCGCTCCAGCACCCGGCCGCCTGGCCCGATCCGATAGGCACGCAGGCTCGTGGTGCCCCAGTCGAGCCCGTAGAGAATCGCGCCCTCGACCACGCCTGCCTCCCCGATGATCCGGCAGCGCCATGTTGGCGGCGCACGGCGTACATCGCAAAGGCTTTGACAAACGCGCGGCAGAGCCTATAAGGCCGCAGCACAGGCGGCCGGGGCGCGAGTCCCGGGCCGCCGCTTTTGTCACGTTTGCCGCCGAGGGTCGATGACCAAGCGCATTGAAGCCAAGACGAAGATTTGCCGCCGCCTCGGCGTCAATCTATGGGGCCGCGTCAAGAGCCCGCTGGCCCGTCGCGACTACGCTCCCGGTGAGCACGGCCAGAAGCGCCGCAAGCTGTCCGACTATGCGCTGCAGCTCGCCGCCAAGCAGAAGCTGAAGCGCTACTACGCCAACATGACCGAGCGGCAGTTCCGCCGGGCCTACGAGACGGCATCGCGGCAGCGGGGCGACACCGCCGAGAACCTGATCGGCCTGCTCGAGCGGCGGCTGGACACCGTGGTCTACCGCACCAATCTGGCGCCGACGCCGTTCGCCGCGCGTCAGCTCGTCAATCACGGCCACGTCCTGGTCAACGGCCGCCGGGTCAACATCGCGAGCTATCAGGTGCGCGAGGGCGACACGATCGAGATCGCCGAGCGCTCGCGCAACCATCCGCACATGCTGGAGAGCGTCCAGCATCCGGAGCGCGACGTTCCCGAGTACATCACCTTCGACAGCAGGTCGCTGAAGGCCCAGTTCGTCCGGGTGCCGAAGCTCTCCGATGTGCCGTACCCGGTGCAGATGGAGCCGAACCTCGTGATCGAGTACTACTCGCGCTGAGCATTGCGGTTCCGCGCGCTCGCAACGGCCCCGTATGGGGCCGTTCGCATGTCGGCGGCCGATCCGCTCACATGCCGGGCAGGCCGCCGAGGTCGGGGCGGGCGAAGAAGCAGCTCGTGTCGCCGCCGCTGTAGTCGTCGACCATCGGCCGGAACCCGGGATCGGTCCGGGCCAGCAGGGCCAGCAGCCGGCGGCTCTCCGGCCGATCCGGGAAGCGGGCCACGTAGATCTCCGCCCAGGCCATGTAGTGTCGGCCGTGCCCGCGCGGGCGCAGGAAGCTCAGGTCCTGGCCCGGATGGGTCTGGCCGGGCGAGTCCTGCTCGGCCCAGGCGTAGGCCGCCACCTTGCCCTCGTCGTCGATCGCGTCGAGCAGGAACCGCACGGCGGTGTGCACGCTTTTGCCGTCGATGCTGGTGCCCCAGAGATCGAGGCCCTGATGGGCGGCGATCTCGGCCATGACCACGAGCGAGGCCAGCGCGTGCCGCTGGTACCACAGCGCCCTGGCGCGGCGCCGGGTCTCGAGCGGCAGGCTGCCGTCGGCCCGCATGTCGCGCAGGGCGTCGAGATAGGCGCCGACGCCATGGCGAAAGCTCGCCTCGTCGCCCGCCAAGGCGCCCCAGGCCATGTCGACGCTGCCGCGCAGGTAATGATGGTTGTTGCGCCCGGAGATCTCGCCGCGGCCGGCCGGCGTCCGTTCCGGGCCGCGCAGCCGGTCCAGTTGCGCGAGCCAGGCCCGGATGCGCAGCCGCGCCGCCGGCTCGAACTCCGGGGTGTCGCGCAGCAGCGCGAAGCCGATCAGCGTCGGCAGCAGGGTGCGGTCGAGCGCGTAGTAGGCATTCACCGTGGGCCGCTCGAGCCGCGTCAGGGCACCGGCCGTCGCCCACCGATCGAGGAGGCCGGCGAGGCGCCGCCGGGCGTCGGCGTCGCCGGCGAGGCCGGCCGACGTCGCCGTCATCACCGCCCAGGCGAACGGCTCGCTCGCCGTGTCGGGACCGTAAGGACGATCCTGCAGCATCTCGATCGGCGCCGGCGCCCGCAGCGTCTCCGCCCCGACCAGGCACCAGGCCGCACGCAGCGAGGGCGGCATGCTGGCGAGAGCCCGTCGCCGTGCCTCGGGTCGGAACAGGATCTCCCCCGGCCGCGTTATCTTGGCTTGGGCCATCGTCCGGGAGGCGACACTGGCGGCATCGTGATCGCTGCGGTCGCAGCCCGTGACAAACGCCGCGAGGAGCGCCAGCATGATGGCAGGTAGGGTCACCTCGGCCGACCGGCCGGAACGAACGCGTCGAATGGAGGAGCGAAACAGGCGGATGGTGAGGGCAGGGAAGCTGATCACACGGTCCAGTCTAGCGGCGCTGACGGCCGCCTGTCTCGTGTTCGCCGCAGCCGGCTACGCACCGGCGGATGCCGCCTCGACCTTCGATGCCCGCTACCAGGTACGATCGATGGGGCTCGACCTCGGCCGGGCGCGGCTCGAGCTCGATTCCAGCCACGATGGCATCGGCTCGCAGTTCCGTCTGCAGAGCCACTCGCTTCTGGGCATGGTCGACGCGTCCGACACGCGCATGCGCAGCACCGTCGCGCGTGCCGGCGCCACGCTCACGCCACAGAGCTTCACCGGGATCTACAGCAAGGACGATCGGGTTCGCGACATCAAGATCGGCTACGACGCCGACGGCGCCATCGACAGCTACCAACTGGCCAAGCGGGACAAGGTGCGGCTGGCGGAGGTGCCACAGGGGCTGGGGGCCACGACGATCGATCCACTGGCGGCACTGCTGCAGGTTCGGGCCTGGCTCAGCCAGGCGCCGGAAGGCGCCTCGCTGGCGCTGCACGTTTTCGACGGCCGCAAGCGCTACGATTCGACCGTACGCTACCTGGGCCTGACCCAGCTCAAGGGCGACGCTCCGACCGCGGCGCACCGCGTCGCGCTGAGCTACGTCCTGGTCGCCGAACTCGACGAGGACACCGGCAAGCTGCAACAGACGAGCGAGGCGAAGGAACGCCAGATGGAGCTGGCGGTCAGCACGGACGGCCGCTTCTTGCCGCTGCGGCTCGACGGCTCACTCGACGGGCTGCCGGTATCGGCCGTGCTCGACGAGGACTGCACCGGACCGGCGGGATGCGCGGCGGCCGACTAGCCGCCGCGATCGCATCGTCTCAGGCGGCGCTCTTCTGCGCGATGCCCTTCTCGCTCAGGAGCTGGGCGAGCTCGCCGGTCTCGTACATTTCGCGGACGATGTCGCAGCCGCCCACGAGCTCACCCTTGACGTAGAGCTGCGGAAAGGTCGGCCAGTTGGAGAACTCCTTCAGGCCCTGGCGCAGGTCCGCATCCTCCAGGATGTTGTAGGACTGGAACGGCACGCCGACGTGCGAGAGCACCTGCACCACCTGGGCGGAGAAGCCGCACATGGGGAAGACCGGCGTGCCCTTCATGTACAGCACGACGTCGTCGGCACCGATCTGCTGGCGGATCTTGTCGTCGATGGCACTCATGGCGATGATTCCTTGCTGGCGCTCATTTGGGCGCGGACGTGCTCAGGGCCAGGGCGTGCAACTCGCCACCCATCCGGCCACCCAAGGCTTCGTAGACCAGTTGGTGCTGCTGCAGCCGCGACCTGCCGCGGAAGCTCTCCGAGACGATGTGCGCGCGGTAATGGTCGCCGTCGCCGGCCAGATCCTCGATCCGGACCTCGGCATCGGGCAGGCTCGACTTGATCAGCCGCTCGATGTCGGCAACGCTCATCGGCATGGTGTGAACGGTCCTGCTCAGATTTCGGCTGCCATGAAGGCCGGCAGCCATGCTTCGTGCGACGTCCGCAACGCTTCCATCGATATGGGTAGCTCGGCGCCCATGATCAACGCGTCGCCGCCGGTACGGCCGACGGTACGGGCGATCACGCCGGCCGCCGTCGCGGCCGCGAGCAGGCCGGCGGTCAGCTCCGCCGGCACGGCGAGCAGATAGCGGCCCTGCTCCTCGCCGAACCACCAGCCGGCCATGCTGGCGGCGTCGATGGGCGCGTCGAGGCGCGCGCCCATGCCGCTGGCGAGGCACATCTCGGCCACCGCCACGGCCAAGCCGCCGTCGGCCAGATCGTGGCAGGCCTTGATGCGGCCCTGCGCGATCTGCTCCAGCACGAACTCGCCGGTCCGCCGCTCGCCGCCGAGGTCGACGGGTGGCGGGGCGCCATCGTCGCGATCCATCAGGAAGTGCCAGTACAGCGAGCAGCCGAGCCAACCCAGGCACTCGCCGAGCAGGACGAGGTCGAGGCCGGCGACCGGCCAGGCCGTGCCGACCATCCTCGCCAGATCCTCGATCAGCCCCACGCCGCCGACATTGGGCGTCGGCAGGATCGCGTTGCCGTCGGTCTCGTTGTAGAGCGACACGTTGCCGGACACGACCGGGAACTCGAGCGCCCGGCACGCGGCGGCCATGCCCTCGATGCAGCCGACGAGCTGGCCCATGACCTGCGGGCGTTGAGGATTGCCGAAATTCAGGCAGTTGGTGATGGCGAGCGGCCGCGCGCCGGCCGCGACCAGGTTGCGCCAGGCTTCGGTCACCGCCTGCATGCCGCCGAGCTCGGGATCGGCGAAGCAGTAGCGCGGGGTGCAGTCGGTGGTCAGCGCCAGGCCGCGGGCGGTACCGTGCACCCGCACCACCGCCGCGTCGCCGCCCGGCCGCTGCACCGTGTCGCCCATGACCATGTGGTCGTACTGCTCGTAGACCCAGCGCTTGCTGGCGAGGTCCGGCGAGCTCAGCAGGCGCAGCAGCGCGTCCCGGTGCGACACCGTCGCCTCGCGGTCGCTGGCCGGCAAGGGCACCCGCTTCGGCGTCCGCTCGTAGGGGCGCTCGTAGACGGGGGATGCGCCGCTGACCGGCGCCACCGGAACGTCGGCCACGGTCTCGCCGTGCCAGCGCAGCACCATCCGCCCGCTGGCGGTGACCCGGCCGATCACCGCGCAGTCCAGGCCCCACTTCGCGAACACCGCGAGCGCCTCGTCCTCGCGGCCGTCCTGGAGCACCATGAGCATTCGCTCCTGGCTCTCCGACAGCATGATCTCGTAGGGGACCATACCGGTCTCGCGCAGCGGCACCCGGTCGAGGTCGAGCTCGATACCGGCATCGCCGCGTGCCGCCATCTCGAACGAGGACGAGGTCAGCCCGGCCGCCCCCATGTCCTGGATGGCGACGATGCAGTCGCGCTCCATCAGCTCGAGGCAGGCCTCGATGAGAAGCTTCTCGGTGAACGGGTCGCCGACCTGGACCGTCGGTCGCTTGGCCTCGGTCTCGTCGCTGAACTCGGCCGAGGCCATGGTGGCCCCGTGGATGCCGTCGCGGCCGGTCTTGGCCCCGACATAGACCACCGGGTTGCCGACGCCGCTGGCCGTGGCGTAGAACACCCGGTCGGCGCGGGCGATGCCGACGCACATCGCGTTGACCAGGATGTTGCCGTTGTAGGCGCGGTGGAAGGTGCACTCGCCGCCGACCGTGGGCACGCCGACGCAGTTGCCGTAGCCGCCGATGCCGGCGACGACGCCGGCGATCAGATGACGTGTCTTGGGATGCGCAGGATCGCCGAAGCGCAGCGCGTCGAGCAGCGCCACCGGCCGGGCACCCATGGTGAACACGTCGCGCAGGATGCCGCCGACGCCGGTCGCGGCGCCCTGGTAGGGCTCGATGAACGAGGGGTGGTTGTGGCTCTCCATCTTGAAGATGGCGACCATGCCGTCGCCGATGTCGACCACGCCGGCGTTCTCGCCGGGGCCGCAGACGACCCACGGTGCCTCGGTCGGGAACTTGGACAGATGCACCTTCGAGGATTTGTAGGAGCAGTGCTCGCTCCACATCACCGAGAAGATGCCGAGCTCGACCAGATTCGGTGCGCGGCCGAGGATGGTCAGGATCCGCTCGTACTCGTCGGGCGTCAGCCCGTGCTCGGCGACGACCGCCGGCGTGATCTCACCCGTCATCCCAACGCCTCGAGCACGGAGGTGAACAGTCCCCGGCCATCGCTGCCGCCGAGCAGCGGCTCGATCGCCCGTTCCGGATGCGGCATCATCCCGAGCACGTTGCGCCTGGCGCCGAGCACGCCGGCGATGTCGGCGGTGGAGCCGTTGGGATTGTCGCGGTAGCGGAAGGCGATCCGGTCCTCGTCCTGCAGACGGGCGAGGCCGTCGGCATCGATCACGTAGTTGCCGTCGTGGTGCGCCACCGGCAGCCGCAGCACGTCCGCGGCGCAGGCCCGCGTGAAGGCGCTGGCGCGGGTGCCGAGCTCCAGATCGACCCAGCGGCAGACGAAGCGCAGGCCAGCGTTGCGGATCAGCGCGCCGGGGAGGAGGCCGGCCTCGGTCAGGATCTGGAAGCCGTTGCAGATGCCGAGCACGGCCACGCCCTGCTCGGCGCGCTTGGCGACCTCGCGCATCACCGGGCTGCGCGCCGCCATGGCGCCGCAACGCAGATAGTCGCCGTAGGAGAACCCGCCCGGAACGCCGATCAGGTCGAGCGGCGGCAGCTCGGTCTCCTGATGCCAGACGCGGCGCACCGGCTGGCCGAACAGTCGCTCCATCGCGACGGCGAGATCGCGGTCGCAGTTGGAGCCGGGAAAGGTGATGACGGCCGCGCGCATCAGATCCTCGTCTCCGGCCGGAAGCCGCGCTCGGCGGACCGCGGTAGCCGCGGCGGCGGGCGACGACGGAAACCGCTCTTGAGCGAAGGTCGCATCGGCACCGGCCTCAATCGGCGAGGCTGATGCGGTAGGTCTCGATCACCGGGTTGGCCAGCAGCCGCTCGCACATGGCCTTGAGCTGCGCCTCGGCCGAGGGCCGGTCCCCGGCCGCGAGCTCGAGCTCGATCACCTTCGAGCGTCTGACCCCCTGCACCCCGCCAAAGCCGAGACCGCTCAACGCCCGCTCGATCGCCTGCGCCTCGGGGTCGAGCACCCCCTGGCGGAACGACACCTCAACCCTTGCCTTCAAGGCAGCATCTCCGTGAACCGCCGGTTCGCGGCCGATATGACCCAGGCTACACCAGATGTCCACGCCGATCGGCGGCGGATCCGCGCCGGCCGCGGCCCGAGCCTGCAGCCAAACCGCCCGTTCCGCCGGCGGGAGACTTTCGCCATGCCGTGACGGTGCCGCTACTGCACCATCTCCGGCCCCTTGAGGTCGCGGGGGCCGGCCTCGGGCAGGATGCCGAGCCGCCGCGCGATCTCGGCATAGGCCTCCTGCACCCCACCGAGGTCGCGGCGGAAGCGGTCCTTGTCCAGCTTCTCGTTGGTGCGGGCGTCCCACAGCCGGCAATTGTCCGGGCTGATCTCGTCGGCGAGGACGATGCGCATGTCCTCCTCCTCCCACAGCCGGCCGAACTCGATCTTGAAGTCGATCAGCTTGAGGCCGATGCCGATGAAGATGCCGGTGAGGAAGTCGTTGATGCGCAGGGCCAGGTTCAGGATCTCGTCGAGTTCCTGGTAGGACGCCCAGCCGAACGCGGTGATGTGCTCCTCGGTGACCATGGGATCGCCGAGCTCGTCCGACTTGTAATAGTACTCGACGATGGAGCGGGGCAGGGCGGTGCCCTCCTCCATCTTGAACCGGTTGGCGATCGAACCGGCGGCGACGTTGCGCACGACCACCTCGATCGGGATGATCTCCACCTCCTTGATCAGCTGCTCGCGCATGTTGACCCGACGGATGAAGTGCGTCGGCACCCCGATCTCGGCCAGCCGCAGCATCAGGTACTCGGAGATGCGGTTGTTGAGCACACCCTTGCCGGTGATGATACCGCGCTTCTGGTTGTTGAAGGCGGTCGCATCGTCCTTGAAGTACTGGATCAGCGTTCCCGGCTCCGGTCCTTCGTAGAGGACCTTGGCCTTGCCTTCGTATACCTGCCGCCGCCGGCTCATGGTCCTCTACCCTGCCTTAACACCGAGTGCGCCGACACCAAGTGGCGCCGGCGCTGGTACCGCTCGATCACGAGGCTGATATAGCGGACCGGGACGGCCGGCACAACGCGGCTCGCGCCACGCCCACGTGCGCGCCTGGGCTGGCCGCAAGCCCCGCCCGACGGCAATCGGGCGGAACCGAAGAGAGCGGATCGCGTTCCATTTCCGGGCGAACGACATGGAACATCGATGCGCGGAACAAAGGGGTCGCGGGCACCTGGCCCGGGATGGATCGCCGCCGCATGCGCGGCGGTCTGTCTGCTCCAAACAGCCCAGCCGAGCCTCGCGGCGGCGGACACTGCGCTCATAGAGCGCGGCCGCTATCTGGCGACGGCTGGCGACTGCGTGGCCTGCCATACCGCACCCGGCGGCGTGCCGTTCGCCGGCGGGCTGTACATGCCGACCCCGTTCGGCGACATCTCCACCCCGAACATCACGCCCGACAAGGCGACGGGAATCGGCAGCTGGACCGACGACCAGTTCTACCGGGCCATGCACGACGGGATCGGCGCCGAGGGCGAGTATCTCTACCCGGTCTTTCCGTTCCCGTGGTTCACCAAGGTCACCCGCGAGGACGTGCTGGCGATCAAGGCCTACCTGTTCTCGCTGCCGCCGCAGTCGGCGCCGCGCCAACCTTTGAAGCTGGCCTTCCCGTTCAACGTCCGCACCGGCCTCCTGGCGTGGCGGACCGCGTTCTTCAAGCCCCAGACGTTCGCGCCCGACCCCGGCCGGAGCGAGATGGTCAATCGCGGCGCCTATCTGGTCGAGGGCCTCGGCCATTGCGGCGAATGCCACAACGGCAACAGCCTGTTCGGCGCCTCGGCCTGGAGCGGACGGCTCGAAGGCGGGCAGATCGAAGGCTGGTATGCGCCGAGCCTCAAGGCCGACGGCCGCAACGGGCTGGGCTCCTGGAGCGACGAGCAGGTCGTCACCTACCTGCATAGCGGGGCCGCGCCCGGCAAGGGCGTCGCCCTGGGGCCGATGCAGGAGACGATCGAGCGCAGCCTGAGCCAGCTATCCGCCGACGACCTGCGCGCGATGGCCGCCTACCTCAAGTCCGAAGCCAACCACGATGCCGATGGCGCCGCCACGCCGCCCGCGGGCCAGCCGGCCGCGGTCGCCGCCGTCGGCGCGGACGTGTACCTGAACCACTGCGCGTTCTGCCATGGTGTCGACGGCCGTGGCATGCCCGGCATGATCCCTGCCCTGGCGGGCAATGGGGCCGTCGGGTCGCAAGGGCCGGAGAACGTCATGCGCGTGGTCCTGGGCGGTCTCGAGCCGGCATATGGCCTCGGGCCGATGCCGGCGGTCGGCGCCGGCATGTCCGATGCCGAGGTCGCGGCCGTCGCCAACTACGTGCGCACGGCCTGGGGCAACGATGCACCGGCCAACGCCGAGCCCGGTGCGGTGGCGGAGCTGCGCGCGCAGACGCGCACGCTGCTGGCCGGCAACCTCGCCGACGGCTGCCCGAAGATCGGCGACCCAAAGCTGGCCGACCTGGTCGCGGCCACGGGCGTCGCGGCTCAGCTGCACGGCAACAATCCCGCGGAGATGCAGGACCGGCTCGACACGGTTCTACCCGAACTGCAGGGAGCGGGCGTCGGCGACGCCGACATCGTCGATGCGCTGACCCGGGCCTACTGCCCGCAGGCCGAGGCCGAGGCCGGCGACGACCGGGCGCAGCTGGCCGCCCGCCTCGGCAACTTCAGCGTCCTCGTCTACGGCCAGCTCAAGAAGGGCGAGCGTGTGCCATGAGCGGTGCCGCAGGTCGCTCGGCGCCACCGCCAGCGGACAACGACGACAGCGCGGGCCAGGACTCGCCGCATCTGGACCAGCGCGAGCAGGAGCAGGCTGCCGAGCATGCCGCCCCCAAGGCGCTGGTCATCCACGAGGTCGTCCGCGAAGAGGGGGAGATCGAGCTGCGCCGGCACAACTCGGCGCTGTTCTGGTCGGGGCTCGCCGCCGGGCTGTCGATGGGCTTCTCGCTGCTCGCCATGGCGCTGATCCGCGCCGGCCTGCCGGACGAGCCGTGGCGGCGCCTGGTCGATGCGCCCGGCTACAGTGTAGGTTTCGTGATCGCCATTCTCGGGCGGCAGCAGCTCTTCACCGAAAGCACGCTCACCGCGGTTCTGCCGCTGATGGTGCGGCGCGATCTCGCCACCTTCGCCTCGGTGCTGCGCATGTGGAGCGTGGTGCTGGCTGCCAACCTGCTCGGCACCATCGCGTTCGCCTACCTGATCTCGCGCGAGGGCGTGTTCGCCGAGCCGGTGCGCGAGATGCTGGGTGAAATCGGCCAGGAGGTGCTGGAAGGTCCGAGCGGGCCGAAATTCCTCAAGGCCATGCTCTCGGGCTGGCTGATCGCGCTCATGGTCTGGCTGCTGCCGAGCGCGCGCTCGGCCCGCATCCTGGTCATCCTGCTGCTCACCTACGTCGTCGCCATCGCCCAGCTGCCGCACGTCGTGGCCGGCTCGGCCGAGGTTGCCTACGCGGTATGGACCGGTCATGCCGGTGCCGCCGACTATCTGTGGCGGTTTCTGCTGCCGACCCTGTTCGGCAACATCGCCGGCGGGGTGGCCCTGGTTGCTTTCCTCAACCACGCGCCGCTGGTTCCGGAGCTCAAGGAAGAGGTGGCGAGCCCGGCCAAATAGGCGCGCGCCCGCTGCCGGCGCTTGCGCGTGCGGTTCGACCCGGAGCAAAGTCCGCCCGCGGCGATGGCCGCGCGGGACAGGCGGTGACGGGCGGCGGCAAGGGCCTCGCGAGCGCCGGCAGGGAGGAGTCGCGGGAACCGATGCAGGCTGCTGACGCCATCATCTCGATCCGCGGTCTCGGCAAGACCTATGCTTCAGGGTTCGAAGCGTTGCGCGAGGTCGATCTCGACATTCGTCGCGGCGAGATCTTCGCGCTGCTCGGTCCGAACGGCGCCGGCAAGACCACGCTGATCAGCATCGTCTGTGGCATCGTCAACCCCAGTCGCGGCAGCGTTCGGGTGGACGGGCACGACATCGTCAAGGACTATCGCGCCGCGCGCGCCAAGATTGGCCTGGTCCCGCAGGAGCTGACCATGGCCGCGTTCGAGAGCGTATGGGACACGGTGAGCTTCACCCGTGGCCTGTTCGGAAAGCCGCCCAGCCCGGCCCATGTCGGCCGGGTGCTCGAGGATCTGTCCTTGTGGGACAAGCGGCACAGCCGGATCATGGCCCTTTCGGGTGGCATGAAGCGGCGGGTGCTGATCGCCAAGGCGCTGAGCCACGAGCCGCGGGTGCTGTTCCTCGACGAACCCACCGCCGGCGTCGACGTCGAGCTGCGCCGCGAGATGTGGGAGCTGGTCCGCAGCCTGCGCGACAGCGGCGTCACCATCATCCTGACCACGCACTATATCGAGGAGGCCGAGGAGATGGCCGACCGGATCGGGGTGATCGACCACGGCCGCATCATCCTGGTCGAGGACAAGGCCGCGCTGATGCGCAAGCTCGGCAAGAAGCAGCTGACCATTCTCCTGCAGAGCCCGCTTGCTGGCCTGCCGCCGGAATTGGCCGGCGAGCGGCTGGAGCTGTCGGCCGACGGCAGCCAGCTCGTCTACACCTTCGACGCGGAGGGCGAGGCGACCGGCATTGCCGGCCTCCTGCGCCGGCTCGAGCAGCACGGAATCGAGTTCAAGGATCTGCAGACGAGCCAGAGCTCGCTCGAGGACATCTTCGTGGGCCTGGTGGGGGAGCGGGCGTGAACGGACACGCGGTCAAGGCGATCTACCTGTTCGAGCTCGCCCGCACCTGGCGCACGTTGCTGCAGAGCATCGCCTCGCCGGTGATCTCGACCTCGCTCTACTTCGTCGTTTTCGGCAGTGCCATCGGCTCGCGCATGCCACTGATCGACGGTGTCAGCTACGGAGCCTTCATCGTGCCCGGCCTGATCATGCTGGCGGTCCTGGCCGAGAGCGTCTCCAACGCCGCGTTCGGCATCTACATGCCGCGCTTCTCCGGCACGATCTACGAGATCCTCTCGGCCCCGATCTCGGCCGTGGAGATCGTCGTGGGGTTCGTCGGCGCCGCCGCGACCAAGTCGATCATCCTGGGCGTGATCATCCTCGCCACCGCCCGGCTGTTCGTGCCGTTCTCGATCGCGCATCCGCTCTGGATGGCGTCCTTCCTGGTCCTGACCGCGGTCACCTTCAGCCTGCTCGGCTTCATCATCGGCCTGTGGGCCGACGGGTTCGAGAAGCTGCAGATCGTGCCGATGCTGATCATCACCCCGCTGACCTTCCTGGGCGGCAGCTTCTATTCGATCAGCATGCTGCCGCCGCTCTGGCAGCAGGTCACCCTGTTCAACCCGGTGGTCTACTTGGTCAGCGGCTTCCGCTGGAGCTTCTTCGGCGTGTCCGACGTGACCATCGGCGTGAGCCTGGCCATGACCGGCGTGTTCCTGGCCGTGTGTCTCTTGACCATCGGCTGGATGTTCAAGACCGGCTACCGCATCAAGGCATGAGGCGGCCAGCGGCCGCCAACGCGGCCGGATGAAACCGTCCCAGGGGAGGCGAACTTGGCGGACATCTTCTATCTCGCGCATATCCGCTTCGGCTATGGCACCCTCGCCGAGGCTCGGGTGGCCCTGGACGGGCTCGGCCTGCATCGTCCGCTGCTGGTGACCGACCGCGGCGTCCGCGCGGCCGGCATCGCGGATCAGGTCGTCGCGGCGTGCGCGCGGCCGGCGGCGATCTTCGACGCCACGCCGACCAACCCGACCGAGGCCGCGGTCGAGTCCGCCATCGCCCGGTACCGGGACGAGGCCTGCGACGGCGTGGTCGCGGTCGGCGGCGGCTCGGCGATCGACCTTGCCAAGGGCGTGGCCCTGCTCGCGACCCATCCCGGGCCGCTCGAGCCTTACGCCGCGATCCTGGGCGGCGTGCCGCGGATCACCTCCGCGGTCGCTCCGGTCGTGGCCATCCCGACCACCGCCGGCACCGGCAGCGAGGTCGGGCGCGCGGCGCTGATCACCCTGAACGACGGTCGCAAGCTCGGCTTCATCAGCCCGCACCTGATCCCCAAGGTGGCGATCTGCGACCCGGCGCTGACGCTGGGCCTGCCCGGTTGGCTGACCGCGGCCACCGGCATGGACGCGATCACCCACTGCGTGGAGACTTATCTCTCACCGCGCTACAACCCTCCGGCGGAAGCGATCGCGCTCGATGGCCTGGCTCGCGCCGTTGCCTGGATCGAAAGGGCGGTGGCCGACGGCGCCGACCGCACGGCACGCCAGGAAATGCTGATGGCGGCCCTGCAAGGGGGACTCACCTTCCAGAAGGGGCTGGGTGCGGTGCACGCGCTCTCGCATCCGCTGGGCGGGCTGAAGGAGCCGTCGCTGCACCACGGCACGCTCAACGCCGTGCTGCTGCCGGCCGTGCTGCGCTTCAACGCGCCGGCGGCGGCGGAGAAATACCGGACCCTGGCGCAGGCGTTGGGATTGCCTGCGGATGCGGAGCTTGCCGGCTTCTTCGCCGATCTGGTCGCGCGGCTCGGCCTGCCGACCAGCCTGAAGCAGATGGGTGTGCCGGCGGCATGTCTGCCCGACATCGCACGGCATGCGACGCAGGACCATTCGGCGGCGACGAATCCGCGTCAGGCGAGCGAGACCGATTTCCTGGCGATGCTCGAGGCGGCCAGCGAAGGCTGAACGCCGGGGCGCCCCACCAGCGGACGGACACCGGCCCTGCACGGGCCGGCGCCGATCCCTGATCGCGTTTGGTAACGACCGATCAGCTCTTGGTCTGCATCAGGTCGGCGATCGCCGCCAGAAGCGGGAGACCCATCAGCGCGAAGGCGAAAAGCAGGCCCATGACTTAGCTCCCTTGCAACATGGGGTTCCGATTGTCGCGTCCACCGACTGTGGATCTAGTATGATCCCAGCCGCCGTCCAGAGCCCACCCGACTGCCGACCGAACCGGCAGCCTGAAGGAACTTGGTCCGGAAAGTCGACTTTTCTTCCTGCCAAAATGGCTTCGATCCGCGTCAAGATGCGAAGGCCACGCCGCTAGCCATAGTGACGGCCAGCAAGAGTGTCAATAAATCTTGACGACAACTGCAATTTACGCCCAATGGATCGGGCGGCGGCAGCGCCTGCATCCGGAGGGAGTGCCGGAGACGGAGATGATGGACGATTCAGCCGAGCGCGTGGTGCTCGTCGACAGATTCGACGCGGAGATCGGCACGGCACCGAAGCTCGAGGCGCACCGGCAGGGGATGCTGCACCGGGCGCTGTCCGTCGTCGTGCGCGGTCCGGAAGGCCTGCTGCTGCAGAAGCGGCATGTCGGCAAGTATCATTCGGGCGGTCTGTGGACCAATACCTGCTGCAGCCATCCGCGCCCGGGCGAGCCCGTGGCCGTCGCGGCGGTGCGGCGCCTGCGCGAGGAGATGGGTTTCGCCTGCGCGCTGCTGCCGCTCGTCACGGTGACCTACCGTGCGGACGTCGGCAACGATCTGGTCGAGCACGAACTCGTCCACGTTTTCGCGGGACAGTATGGCGGGCCGGTGCATCCGGCGCCGAGCGAGGCCGACGGCTACGACTGGGTGAGGCCGCACGCCCTGCGGCACGATCTCGAGGCCCGACCGGACCGCTACAGCGTGTGGTTCCGCAAATACTGCGCCGAGCACTGGGGTCTGATCGTCGGCGCGGCGCCGGCCGCCGCCGAGGCTCCGGTGCCGAGCTGAACCGGTGGTGCGACATGGCGGTGATCCAGCATGACCAAGCCCTGCATCGACGCTAGCCGGCGGCAGCGCGCGCCGCTCGACGCGCCGCCGGCGCCCGGTCGGCGCGTCGCCTTCCCGTTCGCTGCCATCGTCGGCCAGGACGAGATGAAGCAGGCGCTGCTGATCGCCGCCGTCGACCAGGGCGTGGGCGGCGTGCTGGTGCTGGGCGACCGGGGCACCGGCAAGTCGACGGCGGTCAGGGCGCTCGCGGCCCTGCTTCCGCCGATGCAGGTGGTCGACGGCTGCCGCTACAACTGCGATCCCGCGGACGAAGCCGGCCGATGCGAGGATTGCGTCGGCCGTAGCGGCCGGCGCCGGGCGCGCGCGGTGCCGGTGCCGGTGGTCGATCTGCCGCTCGGCGCCACCGAGGACCGAGTCGTCGGTGCGCTCGATCTGGAACGGGCGTTGACCCGGGGCGAGAAGGCCTACGAGCCGGGCCTTCTGGCGCGCGCCAATCGCGGCTTCCTCTACATCGACGAGGCGAATCTGCTCGAGGACCATCTGGTCGACCTGCTGCTCGACGTGGCGGCGTCCGGCGAGAACCTGGTCGAGCGCGACGGTCTCAGCGTGCGCCATCCGGCGCGCTTCGTGCTCGTCGGCAGCGGCAACCCGGAGGAGGGCGAGCTGCGGCCGCAGCTGCTCGACCGGTTCGGCCTCGCCGTCGAGGTCACCACGCCGACCGACCTGCCGACACGGGTCGAGGTGGTCCGCCGCCGTGCCGCCTTCGAGCGCGACCCACGGGCGTTCGCGGCCGCATGGCAGACGGCCGAGGTCGAGCTGCGGCAGCGGATCGAGTCGGCGCGGGCACGGCTCGCCTATGTCGAGATTCCCGACGCCGCGCTGGAGCGTGCGGCCAGGCTCTGCATGGCGCTCGGCACCGATGGCCTGCGCGGCGAGCTCACCCTGATCCGGGCGGCGCGCGCGCTGGCGGCGCTCGAGGGCGCGGCCGAGGTCGGCGATACGCAGCTCCGCCGCGTGGCAAGCTCGGCCTTGCGGCATCGGCTGCGCCGCAGCCCGCTCGACGAGGCCGGGTCGACCGTCCGGGTCGAGCGCGCGGTGCAGGAGCTGTTCGAATCGTGAGCGATGTCGGCCAATGGGCCGATGCGGCGCTGACGGCGGCCCTGTTCGCCGTCGACCCGGCCGGCACCGGCGGGGTCGCGCTGCGTGCGCCGGCCGGTCCGGCGCGGGCGCGCTGGCTGCAGCTGCTGGACGAGTTCCTGCCCGTTGGCATGGCGCGGCGGCGGCTGCCGCACGGGGTGGCCGACGATCGCCTGCTCGGCGGCCTCGATCTCACGGCGACCCTGCGCACGGGCCGACCGATGGTCGAGCGCGGCCTGCTCGCCGAGGCCGATGGCGGGATCGTCGTCGCGGCCATGGCGGAACGCCTGGCGCCGCTGACCACCGCGCGGCTGGCCGCCGTGCTCGACACCGGCGTCGTCGTCCTGGAGCGGGACGGGCTGAGCCGGCGCCATCCGGCCCGGTTCGGGCTCGTGGCGCTGGACGAGGGCCTCGCCGAGGACGAGCGCGCGCCGGCGACGCTCCTGGACCGGCTGGCGTTCCACCTCGACCTCGCCGACCTGCGCCCGAGCGAGCTCGCCTCGGCCACGCACGACGCCGCCACGATCGTGGCGGCGCGGCGCCGTCTTTCCCGCGTGCGCGAGACCGAGGACGCGAGCACGGCCTTGTGCGAGGCGGCGTCGGCCCTGGGGATCGGCTCCAGCCGGGCGCCGTGGCTGGCCTTGCGCGTCGCCCGCGCCGCCGCGGCGCTGGCGGGCAGCGCGCGCATCGGCGAGGCCGAGCTCGCGCTTG
>JBDHTW010000014.1:0-64028 GCA_039808865.1 Geminicoccaceae bacterium | reverse complement strand
GTGGTGCCCAGGGGCGGATTTGAACCACCGACACGCGGATTTTCAGTCCGCTGCTCTACCAACTGAGCTACCTGGGCCCAAAGGCGGCTCCGCATATAGCGGTATCGTGACGGCCTGTCCAGCCCGGGTGCCGGCCTCCCGTTCAGGCCGCCTGCCGCGCCTCGGCCACCAGCCGCGCGGTCGCCGCCTCGATGTCCTGCTCCAGCCGCTGCATGAACAGCTTGCGGTCGAGGCCGGCCGGGATCGGCGGCAGGAATTCGACCGTGATCCGGCCCGGCCGCTTGACCAGGCCGTGCCGCGGCCAGAACAGTCCCGAGTTCAGCGCTATCGGCACCACCGGCAGGCGGAGCGCGCCATAGAGCGCCATCACGCCCGGCTTGTAGTCCGGCGGGTCGCCCACGCCGCGCCGGGTGCCTTCCGGGTAGATCTGCACCGACAGGCCGTCCGCCACCGCACGTTTCGCCCCCTCGATGAGCGAGCGGATCGCGCGGGCAGCGGCGCCGCGGTCGATGCGGATGCTGCCGGCGCGCATCAGGTACGCGCCGAACACCGGGATGCGCGTGAGCTCCTCCTTGAGGCAGACCGCGACCTCGGGCACGAGCACGTGGAAGGCGAGCGTCTCCCAGGCCGACTGGTGCTTGCTGGCCAGGATCACCGGCTCGACCGGCAGGAACTCGCGGCCACGCACCTCGTAGGTGAGGCCGACGATCACCCGCAGGCCCCAGATGACGAGACGCTGCCACGTTCTCGCCACCCGCCGCATGCCGGCCGGCGAGAGGAACGGGTAGGCGGGCAGCACGGCCAGACAATAGAAGCTGGTCGAGCCATAGAAGAACAGATCGAACGCCAGAGAGCGCAGGACCACGACTGGCGAGGCTGGCAAGGCGGCAATGCTCCCGGGCTGAACACCGGCCGAAAGAATGCCGTCCCGACCGGGTTTGGCAAGCAGCCTAGCGCGAACCGGCCAGATGGCGGCGTGTCGTCCAGCGGGCGGCCCACACCGCCAGCAGCGCCGCCGCGATGGGGACGCACCCGAGCAGCAGCCAGTCGGCCGGACCGAGATGCAAGGCGGGCAGGCCACCGTGCGGCCAGGCCGCGGGTGCCAGGGACGGGCCCAGCGCGAGCGAGCTCGCTGCAGCAAACCCGCACAGACCGCCGCGCAGCACGCAGGTCAGCACCCGCCGTGCAAGCTCGCGCCCGATATCGGCCTCGGCAGCACCCCACAGCCGCAGCATGCCGACGGTCTCGCGCTGCAGGGCGAGACCGATCCGGGTCAGCCGGTTCACGACACCCATGAGCAGCGCCAGCAGCACCGCCGCGGCGCCGAGCGCCGTCGACCGCAGCAGCCGGGCCGCCTCCCGCGTCGCCGTTCCGTCGTCGGCGCGCTGCTCGAGCGTCGCCCCCGGCGCCAGGCGTGCCACCTGGGCGGCCAGCGCCGGCCATGGCGGCTCGCGGCCCGGGTTGAAGGCAAGGTCGATCAGCCGCGGCAGCGGGATGCCGCTCGCCGACGCCAGCCACGGCGCCCAAAGCCGGGCCAGCTCCTGCGGGGTCAGCACCCGCGCGAACGCCACGCCGTCGAGCCGTTCCAGCCCCGCGGCAATGCCCGCCATCTCGGCCTCGGACGGCGCGCCCACGGCGGCGCTGGGCAGCACCACCGTGACCAGGCGCGGCTCCACATCCAGGCGCGCCGCCGTGCCGTTGGCCGTCGCAGCGACGGCGAGGGCGAGCACGATGGCCAGGACGAGGCCGCCGGCGCTCCAGGTCAGCAGATGGCCGACCGGGTCCAGCGTGAGCGGCAGATCCGGGGTCGGGACGCGGTGTGCGGCCATCTTGGCGAAGCTCACGCGCTCAGCCGCGATGCCGCAAGCGCCGGCGGCCGGTGCAACCCGCCCGCGGCCAGCTCCAGCGTGGGAAAGCCGTGACGACGCACCAGACGCTCGTCGTGCGTCGCCAGCACGACGGTCGTGCCCCGCTCGTGCAGCGCGAGCAGGAGCCGCATCAGACGACGGCAGCTGTCGCCGTCGAGGTCGCAGGTCGGGCAATCGGCGAGAAGCAGCTGCGGCCGGCCGATCGTCGCCCGGCCCGCCGCCAAAAGCCGCCGCTGACCCGCCGACAGCGCGCCGGGGCGCCTCTCCAGCACGTCGCCGAGCCCAAGCCAATCCAGCAGGTCGGCGACCTGGCCGACGGGCAGGGGCGCATCGCCATCGGCGAGCCGCAGCGGCAACGCCAGGTTGTCGAAGGCGGACATCTCGTCGAGCAGCCGGAAGTCCTGGTCCACGACGCCGATCCGCCGGCGCAGGGCGATCAGCTCGCCTTGGTCCAGCTGCGCGACGTCGCGACCGAACAGCACCATCCTGCCGCGCGACGGCACCTGCGTCAGATTGAGCAGCCGGATCAGCGAAGTCTTGCCGGCGCCGACAGGGCCGACGAGGAAGTGGAAGGTGCCCGCGGCAAGGGTGAGATCGATGTCGCGCAAAACCTCCGCGTTTGGGTCGTACCGTAAGCCGACCCGCTCCAGCCGCACGATCGTGGTGCCGTCCGGTTGCACCGCTTTTGGTCCGACAGTCCCTGCTTGCCGATGGCGACTCCTATATTTAATAGAATAATCAGATAGAATTTCAACCGAAGAGTATGACCTGCCGACTGCATGCTGCGGACCAGCCCGATGATCGTCACGTGCCCAAGCTGCTCCATCCAGTTCCGCATCGATCCGGCGGCGCTCGGCCCGGTCGGGCGCACCGTTCGCTGCTCGGCCTGCCGGGAACGCTGGTTCGTCGAAGGGCTCCGCACGATCGCGGCCGCAGCACCACCGGTCGACGAGCCCGCCGTGCCGGCGCATGCGCCCGCCGATGCCGGCGTTGCGACGCCGCGGGCGCGCCGCGGCTTGCTCACCGGCTGGCTCCTGGCCGGCCTCGCCGTCCTTCTCATGACGGCCGCCGTGGCCGGCCGCAACGAGATCGCGGCCAAGCTGCCGGTGACGGTGCCGCTCTACCGCAGCCTCGGCCTGTCGCTGGAGCTGCCGCTCGGCGTGGAGTTCCGCGAGCTGAACGCGGCGCAGCGGCAGGACGATGGCCGACCGGTCCTGGTGGTCACCGGCCAGATCGCCAATGTTTCGGCGCACGAGCGTGAGCTGCCGCCGATCAGGGTGGCGCTGCTCGACGGCGAGCAGCAGGAGCTCGACTTCGGCCTGTTCGATCCACCACGGCCGGCGCTGGAACCGGGGGGCGCGGCACGCTTCGAGGTCCGGCTCGGCGCACCGCCGGCGGAGGCCAAGGACGTGGCCGTTTCCTTCGGCGAGCCGCATTGAGCGCAGCGGGCGACCGGGCGGGGCCGATGGCGCTCGCGCTTGCCGAGGCCCGAGCTGCCGCGACCGCCGGCGAGGTGCCGGTCGGCGCGGTCCTGGTCGCTCCGGACGGGACGCTGCTGGCCCGCGACCGCAACCGCATCGAGGAGCGGCGCGATCCGACCGCGCATGCCGAGATGCTGGTCATCCGGGCCGCGGCGGCGAGGCTGGACACGCCCCGGCTGGTCGGTTGCGACCTCTACGTCACGCTCGAGCCGTGCCCGATGTGCGCCACTGCTGCCAGCCTCGCCCGGCTGCGGCGCATCTACTACGGCGCCGAGGATCCCAAGGGTGGCGGCGTCGACCACGGGCCACGCATCTTCGCGAGCGCCGCCTGCCATCATCGGCCGGACGTCTATGGCGGCATCGCGGCCAGCGCCGCGGCCGATCTGCTGCGCTCCTTCTTCCAGGCCCGGCGCTGACCGCGGGCGGGCGATCAGCCGATCGTCCCGGCCGCCCGCAAAGCCTCGCGCTCGGCATCGTCGAGCCCGAGCAGCTCGGCCAGGACGGCATCGGTATGCTCGCCCAGCGTGGGCGGCCCCTGATGGTAGCTGGGCGGGGTGCGGCTCATCCGGATCGGGTTGGCGATCAGCGGCACGCTGCCGCTGGCCGCCGTCGCGTGCGGCACGTCGATCCGCATGCCACGGGCCCGCACCTGTGGATCGGCGAACACCTGATCGAGGCCGTTCACCGGCCCGCACGGCACACCGAGCGCGGCCAGACCCTCGACCCAGGCGGTGGTGGATTTCACCCGCACGTAGGCCGGCATCAGTGCATAAAGTTCCTGGCGGTGCCGGACGCGCAGGCTGTTGGTCGTGAAGCGTGGATCGCCGGCCAGATCGTCGGCGCCGGCGAAGCGGCACCAGCGCTGGAACTGTGCGTCGTTGCCGATCGCCAGGATGACGTGCCCGTCGCTGCTCTCGAACGTCTTGTAGGGGACGATGTTCGGGTGCTCGTTGCCGAGCCGCCGCGGTGTCTTGCCGGACACCAGATAGTTGGTGCCTTCGTTGACGAGCCAGGCGACCTGGGTGTCGAGCAGGGCGAGGTCGAGCTGCTGGCCCGATCCGGTCAGGTCGCGGTGGCGCAACGCCGCCAGGATGCCCACGGCGGCGTACATCCCGCACATCACGTCGGCGATGCCGACGCCGACCTTCATCGGCTCGCCGTCCGGTGCGCCGGTCAGGCTCATGATGCCGCCGAGACCCTGCGCCAGATAATCGTAGCCGGCACGCGGCGCATAGGGGCCGGTCTGCCCGAAGCCGGTGATCGACGCATAGACCAGCCGCGGGAACGCCGCCTGGAGCTGGTCGTAGGCCAAGCCGTAGCGGGCGAGGTCGCCGACCTTGAAGTTCTCGACCAGCACGTCGCATTGGGCCAGCAGGCGCTTGACCAGCGCCTGGCCCGCCGGCTTGGCGATGTCGACCGCGACCGAGCGCTTGTTGCGGTTGGCGCAGAGATAGTAGGCGCTCTCCGCCGTGGGGCCGTCACGGCCCTCGACATAGGGCGGGCCCCATTTGCGCGTGTCGTCGCCGGCACCCGGGCGCTCGATCTTGATCACGTCGGCGCCCAGGTCACCCAGGAGCTGGGTGCAGGTCGGTCCGGCCAGGATCCGCGTCAGGTCCAGGATGCGAACACCGGCCAGTGCCTGCGGCATCGTCATTCTTGCGGCCCTCCGGCTTCGGCGGGCTGGCGCGCGCCGGCGCGACGTGCTTAACGCTGCCCCGCCGGCGCGGCAAGCCGGGCTTGGCGGCGTGCAGCGTCGCCGCCGACAGGATTCCAACGACCCGGCTTGACATCCGCTATTCAGAAGGCATCTAAAGAAGCAATCAGGACCGAGTTGGTCCTGATTTTCCACCAGTCTGCGGACGGACGGTGATCAGGCTCAGCAAGCTCGCCGACTATGGCATCGTCGTCGCGTCGCATCTGGCTCGGCACCCCGACCGCCAGCAGACGGCGCCCGAGATCGCGGTGGCGACGAACGTGCCGCAGCCGATGACCAGCAAGGTCCTGAAGCTGCTGACGCGGGCCGAGCTGCTGGTTTCGCACCGCGGCGCGCACGGTGGCTACGGTCTCGCCCGCACAGCGGCCGCGATCACGGTGGCCGAGGTGATCGAAGCGCTGGACGGGCCGATCGCGATCACCTCGTGCAGCGAACCGACGCCCGGCGATTGCAGCATCATCAGCCTGTGCCCGGCGCGGGCGAACTGGGAGCGGATCAACGGTGCGATCCGCGATGCGCTGAGCGAGGTCACCTTGGCCGAGATGGCGCTGACGATCCCGGCGGCTTTCCTGCTCCCCGGCGAGCAGCCTGTGGTGAACGCGCGGTCGTGACGCGACGGCGCTGGAACGTGACGGAGTGGTAGAGATGGCGACGGCCCTCGAGCAGGTCCGCGAGTTCACGGGCAACGATTACAAGTACGGCTTCGTCACGGCGGTCGACGAGGACCGTGTCCCGCAGGGGCTGAGCGAGGACGTCGTCCGCCAGATCTCCGCGAAGAAGGAAGAGCCTGAGTGGATGACCGAGTGGCGGCTGGAGGCCTATCGGCGCTGGCTGACCATGGAGGAGCCCACCTGGCAGAAGCCGCACTATCCCCCGATCGACTACCAGGGGATCAGCTACTACTCGGCGCCGAAACAGAAGGAGCGGCCGAAGTCGCTCGACGAGATCGATCCCGAGATCCGCAAGACCTACGACAAGCTCGGCATCCCGATCCGTGAGCAGGAGATCCTGTCGGGCGTGGCCGTCGACTACGTGTTCGACAGCGTGTCGGTCGCCACGACGTTCCGCAAGAAGCTGAACGAACTCGGCATCATCTTCTGCTCGATCTCGGAGGCCATCCGCGAGCATCCCGATCTGGTCCGCCGCTACCTGGGCTCGGTGGTCCCCCAGGGCGACAATTACTTCGCGGCGCTGAACTCGGCCGTGTTCTCCGACGGCAGCTTCGTCTACGTGCCGAAGGGCGTGCGCTGCCCGATGGAGCTGTCGACCTACTTCCGCATCAATGCCGCCGGCACCGGCCAGTTCGAGCGCACCCTGATCGTGGCCGACGATGGCGCCTACGTGAGCTATCTCGAGGGCTGCACGGCGCCGATGCGCGACGAGAACCAGCTCCACGCCGCGGTCGTCGAGCTGGTCGCGCTGGAAGAGGCCGAGATCAAGTACTCGACCGTCCAGAACTGGTATCCGGGCGACAAGGACGGCAATGGCGGCGTCTACAATTTCGTCACCAAACGTGGCGCCTGCCGCGGCCGGAAGTCGAAGATCAGCTGGACCCAGGTCGAGACCGGCTCGGCGATCACCTGGAAGTACCCGTCCTGCGTGCTGCAGGGCGACGATTCCGTGGGCGAGTTCTATTCGGTGGCCGTGACCAACAACCGCCAGCAGGCGGACACCGGCACCAAGATGATCCACATCGGCAAGAACACGCGCTCGCGCATCGTCGCCAAGGGCATCTCCGCCGGCCACTCCGACGGCACCTATCGCGGGCTGGTGCGGATCCTGAAGTCGGCCGAGGGCGCGCGCAACCATACCCAGTGCGACAGCCTGCTGATCGGCGACAAGTGCGGGGCGCACACGGTGCCCTACATCGAGGTCAGGAACCGCAGCGCCAAGTGCGAGCACGAAGCGACCACCAGCAAGATCAGCGACGACCAGCTCTTCTACTGCCGCAGCCGCGGCATCCCGGAGGAGGACGCCGTGGCTCTCATCGTCAGCGGCTTCTGCCGCGAGGTGATGGAGGAACTGCCGATGGAATTCGCCGTCGAGGCCAGGAAGCTCCTGGGCATCTCGCTGGAAGGCAGCGTCGGCTGAGGACGGCTCAGGAGTACGGATCGGATCATGCTCGAGATTAAGGACCTCGTCGTCGAGGTCGACGGCAAGCAGATCATCAAGGGCCTCTCGCTCCGTGTGGGGCCGGGTGAGGTCCATGCCATCATGGGGCCGAACGGCTCCGGCAAGAGCACGCTCGCCTACGTGCTGGCCGGGCGCGACGGCTACGAGGTCACCGGCGGCAGCGTGACTCTCGACGGTCAGGATCTGCTCGCGATGGAGCCCGAGGAGCGCGCCGCCGCCGGCGTGTTTCTCGCCATGCAGTACCCGGTCGAGGTGCCGGGCGTCGCCAACATGTACTTCCTGCGCCAGGCGATGAACGCCCTGCGCCGCGCGCGCGACGAGGCCGAGATCGGCGCCGGCGAGTTCATGAAGCAGCTGCGGGCGAAGGCCAAGGTCGTGGGCGTGACCGACGACCTGCTCAAGCGCGACCTCAATTTCGGCTTCTCGGGCGGCGAGAAGAAGCGCAACGAGATCCTGCAGATGGCGATGCTCGAGCCACGCCTGTGCATCCTCGACGAGACCGATTCCGGCCTCGACATCGATGCGCTGCGCACGGTGGCCGACGGCGTGAACGGCCTGCGCGATCCGCGCCGCGGCTTCATCGTGATCACGCATTACCAGCGTCTGCTCGACTATATCGTGCCCGATCAGGTGCACGTGCTGGCCTACGGGCAGATCCGGCGCTCCGGCTCGAAGGACCTCGCGCTCGAGCTCGAGGAAGGTGGTTATGCCGGCGTGCTCGGCGCCGAGTTCGAGGGCCAGCGCGCCGCTGCGGTGGCGGGAGCCTGACCATGGCGCTGGCCAGACGCAGCATCGAGCCGCTGCCGGCGTTCGGCGCGGCCTTCGCCGACGTGCAGGGCAAGCTGCCCGGTACCGGCCTGCGCGACTGGCGGCAGGCCAGCTTCGCGCGGTTCGAGACCCAGGGCTTTCCGACCACGCGCAGCGAGGCATGGAAGTACACCAACGTCGCGCGCGTGGCGAACGTGCCGATGGCGCTGGCACCCAGGACCGACGTCGCGCTGGATGCCGTGGCACCGCACCTGCTGGGCGGTCCGCTCACCCGGCGCCTGATCTTCGTCAACGGCCACGTCTCGACCGAGCTGAGCCATGTGCAGAGCCTGCCGGCCGGCATGCGGGTGATGAGCCTCGCGCGCGCGCTCGAGCAGGATCCGGCCCGCGTGGCCGCGACCCTGGCCGAGGCCACCGACGACCGCTCCTTCACGGCCCTCAATGCCGCCTTCGCCGGTGGCGGCGCCTGGATCGAGCTCGACGACGGGGTGGAGGCGCCGGAAACGGTGCAGCTGCTGTTCCTGACCGTCGGCCGGACGGCGCCGTTCATGAGCCATCCGCGCATCGTGGTCAGGCTCGGCGCCGGTGCCAAGCTGCGGCTGATCGAGAGCCACGCCACGCTCGGCCGTGGACCCAACCTGACCAATCTCGTCACCCAGATCGGGCTCGAGGCGGGTGCCGTGCTGCAGCACGACCGGGTCCAGGTGCTGGGCGACGAGAGCAGCCTGATCGGCAAGACGTTCATGCGGCTGGCCAAGGACGTGCGCTCGACGCAGTCGCTGGCGACGATGGGCGGTGCCCTGCTGCGCAACGAGACCGATGCCCGGCTCGAAGGCCGTGGCGTCGAGTGCCTGCTCAACGGCGTCTATCTGGCCCAGGGGCGCGAGCACGTCGACAACCTGCTCCACGTCCATCATGCCGCTCCGGGCAGCCACTCCGATCAGTTCTACAAAGGCGTGATCGGTGATCGCGCGCATGCGGTCTTCGCCGGCAAGATCTTCGTGCACAAGGAGGCGCAGAAGACCAACGCCTTCCAGAAGAACGACAATCTGCTGCTGTCGGACGATGCCGAGATCGACACCAAGCCCGAGCTCGAGATCTACGCCGACGACGTCAAGTGCAGCCATGGCGCCACCTGCGGCGAGCTCGACCCGGTGGCCCTGTTCTATCTCCGCTCGCGCGGGCTGCCGCGGGCGGTGGCCGAGAGCGTGCTGACCTTCGCGTTCGCGGCCGAGGTCATCGAGCGCTTCACCGACGATTCCGTGCGCCGTCACGTGCGCCGCGCGGCGCTGGCGCGGCTGCCGGGCGGGGCGGCGCTGGAGGAGCTGGCATGAACACGATGGCGGCCCGTCCACAGGCCGCGGCCGCGCCGGCCTACGACGTGGAGCGGGTGCGCCGCGATTTCCCGATCCTGGCGACGCGGATGAACGACCGGCCGCTGGTCTATCTCGACACCGCGGCCAGCGCGCAGAAGCCGGCGGTGGTCATCGACACGCTCAAGCGCTTCTACGAGCAGGATTACGCCAACATCCACCGCGGCGTGTACGATCTCAGCCAGCGCGCGACGGCGGCCGACGACGCGGCCCGGCGCAAGGTGCAGCGCTTCCTCGGCGCCGCCGACTGGCGCGAGATCATCTTCACCCGCAACGCCACCGAGGCCATCAACCTGGTCGCGGCCTCGTTCCTGCGGCCTCGCCTGCAGCCCGGCGACGAGGTGCTGGTGACCGAGATGGAGCACCACGCCAACATCGTGCCGTGGCAGATGGCCGCCGCCACCGCCGGGGCCAAGGTCGTCGCGGCACCGGTCGACGATGCGGGCGAGCTGCTGCTCGACGCCTTCGTCGAGCGGATCAGCGAGCGGACCCGGATGATCGCGGTCGCGTGGGTGTCCAACGTGCTGGGCACGGTCAACCCGGTGCATGAGCTGGTCCGGATCGCGCATGCGCGGGGCATTCCGATCCTGATCGACGCGGCCCAGGCCGTGCAGCACATCCCGGTCGACGTGCAGGAGCTGGACGCCGACTTCCTCGCCTTCTCCGGGCACAAGCTCTACGGCCCGTCCGGCGTCGGCGTGCTGTACGGCAAGGCCGGCCATCTGGAGTCGATGCCGCCTTATCAGGGCGGCGGCGACATGATCGAGCGGGTGAGCTTCGCCGGGACGACCTGGAACGAGATCCCCTTCAAGTTCGAGGCCGGCACGCCCGACATCGCCGGGATCGTGGCTCTGGGTGCCGCGATCGACTATGTCCGGGGGCTGGGCCTGGAGGCGATCGCCGCGCACGAAGGCGAGCTGCTGGCCTATGCCACCCGGGCGATCAACCAGGTGCCGGGCGTGCGCGTCATCGGCACCGCCCGGGACAAGTGCAGCGTGCTGACCTTCGCCGTTGACGGCGTGCATCCACAGGACATCGGCACGCTTCTCGATCTCGACGGGATCGCGGTGCGCACCGGCCATCACTGCGCCATGCCGCTGCACGATCGGCTGGGCCTGGCCGCCAGCGCCAGGGCGTCGGTCGGCCTCTACACCAGCCACGACGATATCGATGCCTTCGTCGCCAGCCTCAGGCGAGTAGCGGAGATGCTGCAATGACGGATTTCGCAACGGTGACCGGCGCCGACGCCGCCCTCGAGCGGGCCGAGGCGATCCTGGCCGACGAGCCGGCCGCGCAGGCCGAGCGCGCGCGGCAGGCCGAGGTCGAGCAGCTGGGCGAGCGGATCATCGAGGCGCTGCGGACGATCTACGACCCCGAGATCCCGGTGAACATCTACGAGCTGGGGCTGGTCTACAAGATCGACATCGAGGACGACGACCGTGTCCTGCTCGAGATGACGTTGACGTCGCCGAACTGTCCGGTGGCCGAATCGCTGCCGGGCGAGGTCGAGCTGAAGGTCGGTGCCGTCGAGGGCGTGCAGGGCTGCGAGGTCAAGATCGTCTGGGATCCGCCGTGGAATCCGTCGATGATGACCGAGGAGGCCCAGCTCGAGCTGGGCATGATCTACTGAATCGACGCCTCTAGCGCCGGCCGTTGAGCCGATCGATCACCTGCAGCACGAGGCTGCACAGGCTTTTCGCGAGCTCGATCGGCACCACCACGACGTCGATGGTCCAGCTCCAGCCGCTACGCAGCTGCTCCTGACGCCACAGCGCGAACGCCCGCTCGCCACCGTCCTCGAGCACGACGGCGGCGAGCTGATCCTTCGGCCCGATCGCCACCTGCTTGAGGATGGCCGCACCGGCCGGGTCGATGGCCGCGGCCTGCGCCGGATCGGCCAGCATCGGCCCGACCTCGCGCACGAGGCCTGCCAGCGCCGTCCGCGCCTGCACGGGTACCCGCAGCAGCCAGGCGCGCCCGTCCTGCTCGCGGAACGCCTCGAAGACCATCTCCTCCCGCTCGTGGCGCAGATAGGCCCGGAATTCGCCGAAATCGGTGATCGGTTCCCGGGTCAGCAGCCCTTCGGCCATGATGGCCGTTCACTCCGTAGCTAGGTCGACGCATCGGCCGGAACGTACGGTCGCCCGCCATGCTTGGCCAGGACGATGTGCGCCCCTGCTCGACCGTTCCATCCTCACCCCCACGAGGAGGCGCAACGCCCGCGCCGGGAACGGGCCGCCAGACCCGTGCCTAGAGTGCGGCCAGAAAACTGACGAGATCCTCTTCGTCCTGGGCCGTCAGGCCGACGTTGAAGCGCTGGTTGTAGACGTCGACCACGGCCTTCAAGGTGCGCGCGCTGCCGTCGTGGAAATAGGGCTCCCGCGCCGCCAGGGCGCGCAGCTGCGGCAGCGTGAACTTGCCGATGTCGGCGCACTTGCCGGTCAGCAGCGCCATGCCGGGATCGTTGGTCACGATCGGTCCGCGCCCGAGATAGGGATGCGGTATGGCGTCGGCATGGCAGGTCAGCGTGAAGCGCGGCAGGCTGGCTGCCGGCTTCGGGCCGCCGATGAACTGCGCCGTGCCGCCGATGCCGATGTCGCGCTGCGGCCCGGCCAGCGCATCGGACCCGGCATGGGCGACGTTGTGGCAGGTGCTGCAGGAGCCGACCGCGGGATTGCCGACATCGACGCGGTCGTTGAAGCCGGCGACGTTCTGGATGATGAACAGCCGGTTGTTGAAGATGTCCTGACCGCGCGCGATCGAGCGCGCCTTCGCCGCACCGCCCGCCCAGCGTTGGTACTCGTCGAAGGTCGGACCCACGGCCTGCTCGGGAACCTGCTTGGCAAGGTGCACCGGCCCGCCCTTGGCACCCTGCGCATCCAGCCGGCCCGCCGCCCCATCGATCAGTTGCGCGCTGAAGATGCCGTTCTGGAACTGGACGATCTGGCGAAGCTCGGCCGTGGTCGGGGCATGGGTCGCCTGCGCGTGGCCGAGGGTCGCGTTGATCGCCTGCTGCTCCAGGGACGGCTCACGGCCGTCCCACATCAGGCTGCCGGGGAGAATCGGACCCTTACCGTTCGCACGCAGCGTCTTGAAGTTCATCTGGGCCGCCATCAGCGGCCGCCGATAGACCGAGACGTAGCCGGCGGTGACCCCGTAGGTTGAGTCGACGTTGCACCCCGGCTTGTCCGCCTGCGGCGTGATCGTGATGTCGAACTCGACCGGCTTGGCCATGCCGCCGGCATCCCTGGGCGGCCAGGGTAGCGGGATGCGCACGGCGCCGCGGTCGAGCATGACGCTGTAGGCCGCGCGATTGGTCGTCGGTGTGGAGCCCGGCGGGGCGGCTGGCGGGCAGTTGGCGCCGTCCACCGGGGCGAACAGCGGGTCCTTCCCGCCGGTCGCGTTGAACCGCGCCTTGATGTTGCGCAAGCTCAGCCCCATGCCGCTCGACGGCTGATGGCAGGTGGCGCAGGAGCGACCGTTGGTTCCCAGCGCCTGGAAAAAGGCGTTGGCGGCGGTCTGCACCGGGCCGTTCGGCAGGTAGGTGCCGACCCTGCCGAACGGGTCCCAGTCGACCTCGAGCTTGGGCACGATGGCCGGGATGCCGCCCTGGCGGTAGATTTCCGCCGGCCGGGGGGCCTTGGCGTACATCGGATAGAGGAAGCGGAAATAGGCGGGCGTGGCCGGAGACAATGGCGAGGCCGTCGGCGCGGGATCGCCGCTGGCCGCCCGGGCGTCGGGCGGCGGCAGGACGGCCGTGCCGGCCGCCATGGCCGCGATCGCGCACCGGAACCATCTCGCCCGCCTGCGCCAGCTCGATTCACGAAGCATGCATCACTCCGGCATGGCCTGATCGCTCGGTCGGCCACGCTGCTTCCGGCCGGCTCATGCGCGCCAGGCCGCTTGGTCCGAGATCGGTCCTTGCGCCGGGCCCGAGCCCTGCCGGCGTTGGTAGCCTTCTGCTCGCGCCCGAGGCACGGCAAAAAACGCCACAAGATACCTGGATATGGTCCCGGTTGCACCTGCACCAAGAGCCGGGCCGCGGCAGCACCCTTGCCGGGCGCGAGCGACGACGGCATAGTCCGCGCCCGATGCGCACCGCCCCGCCGCTCGCCTTCCAGCACAAGCATCTCCTCGGGATCGAGGGATTGCAGGCCTTCGAGATTCAGGATCTGCTCGATCGCGCCGACGGCTTCGTCGCGCTGAACCGGCAGGCCGACAAGAAACTCCAGCTTCTGCGCGGCCTCACCCACATCAATCTGTTCTTCGAGAGCAGCACCCGCACGCAGACCAGCTTCGAGCTGGCGGGCAAGCGGCTCGGCGCCGACGTCGTCAACATGTCGGTCGCCAGCTCGGCCATGAAGAAGGGCGAGACGCTGATCGACACCGCGATGACGCTGAATGCGATGCATCCGGACGTGCTGGTGGTGCGGCATCAGGACAGTGGCGCCGTGGCGCTGCTCGCCCGGCATGTGCGTTGCTCGGTGATCAACGCCGGCGACGGTGCCCACGAGCACCCGACCCAGGCTCTCCTGGACGCGTTGACGATCCGGCGGCGCAAAGGGCGGATCGAGGGCCTGACCGTCGCCATCTGCGGCGACATCCTGCACAGCCGCGTCGCCCGGTCGAACATCCTGCTCCTGCTGGCGATGGGCGCGCGCGTGCGGGTGGTGGCGCCGCCGACGCTGCTGCCGAGCGGGATCGAGAGCTTCGGTGTCGACGTGTTCACCGACATGCAGCGTGGGCTCGAGGACGTCGACATCGTCATGATGCTGCGGCTGCAGACCGAGCGGATGCAGGGCAGCTTCGTGCCCTCCGTGGCCGAGTATTTCCATTTCTACGGGCTGACCTACGACAAGCTCCGCGTCGCCAGGCCCGATGCGCTGATCATGCATCCGGGGCCGATGAACCGCGGGGTCGAGATCGACGGCGTGGTCGCCGACGACATCGACCGCAGCGCCATCCTCGATCAGGTCGAGATGGGGGTGGCGGTGCGCATGGCCGTGCTCGATGCCTTGACCCGCGAGCTGCGCGGGGAGGCGGCATGAGCCGCCCGGTCCTGATCGTCAACGCACGGCTGCTCGATCCCGCGACCGGACTCGACAGCCGCGGCGGCCTGCTCATCGTCGGCACGCGCATCGCGGAGCTCGGCCCGGGCGTCACCGGTGCGATGGCCCCGGGTGGTGCGGAGGTGATCGACGCCAGGGGCTTCTGCCTGGCGCCCGGCCTCGTCGACATGCGCGTCCAGCTCGGCGAGCCCGGTGCGGAGCACAAGGAGCGGGTCGACAGCGGCGCCGCTGCCGCGGCGGCCGGCGGCGTCACCAGCATGGCGGTGCTGCCCAACACGGACCCGCCGATCGATGACCCGGCGATGGTCGAGTTCGTCGCCCGCCGCGCCCGGCAGGTGAAGCTCGGCAAGGTCCACCCCTACGCCGCGATCACCAAGCAGCTGAAGGGCCAGGAGCTGGCGGAGATCGGCCTGCTCAAGGCCGCGGGGGCCGTGGCCTTCACCGACGGCGAGCGGGCGCTGGCCGACGCGCGGGTCATGCGCCGGGCACTGTCCTACGCGGCGGGCTTCGACGCGCTGATCGTGCAGCATCCGGAGGAGCCGGCGCTGGCGCTGCACGGCGTGATGAACGAGGGCCCGCTGGCGTCCAGGCTCGGCCTTGCCGGCATCCCGCCGGCCGCCGAGACCATCATGATCGAGCGCGACCTGCGCCTGCTCGAGCTCACCGGCGGCCGGCTGCACTTCGCCCACGTGTCGACGGCCGGAGCGGTGGCCGCGATCCGGGACGGCAAGCGGCGCGGTCTGCAGGTCACGTGCGACACGGCCCCGCATTATCTGGCCCTGAACGAGCTCGAGGTCGAAGGCTACCGGACCTTCGCCAAGGTCAGGCCGCCGCTGCGCACCGAGGACGACCGGCTCGCGGTGGTGGCCGGGCTCAAGGATGGCACCATCGACGTCATCGCGAGCGATCACTGCCCGCAGGATCAGGACAGCAAGCGCTTGCCGTTCGCCCAGGCCGAGTTCGGCGTGCTCGGCATGCAGACCATGCTGCCGATCTGCCTGCGCCTGGTGCACGAGGGGGAGCTCGGCCTGCTGCCGCTGCTGCGGACGATGACCGAAGCCCCGGCGCGCATTCTCGGCCTCGATGCCGGCCGGCTGGCCAAGGGCGCGCCCGCCGACCTCGTGCTGTTCGATCCGGATGCGCCCTGGAAGATCACCGAGGCCAGCCTGAAGAGCCTGTCCAAGAACACGGCGTTCGAGGGCCGGCTGGTCGAGGGGCGGGTGCTGCGCACGCTGGTCGACGGGCGGACTATCTTTCAGCAGGAGACCTGAGCCGCATCCCATGCCGGGCGAGGCGGTGCTAGCTTGCAGCCGGGCCGGCGGAGTGGCGGACGGTATGAACCGAACGGGCGACTTTCTGCGTGATCGCTTCGTCGAGCGCGTCATCCTGCTGGCGCTCTTGGTGTTCCTCGTCGTCGCCTGCCTGCAGATCGTCGAGCCGTTCGTCGGGCCGATGCTCTGGGGCATCATCATCGCCGTCGCCTCCTGGCACCCGTACCGCTGGCTTGCCGGCTATCTGGGCAATCGCCGCAAGCTGGCGGCGGTGATCGTCACCGTCGCGCTCCTGCTCATCCTCGTCGTGCCGATCACCATGCTGGTGACCTCGCTCGCCGAAGGCGTCGGCGCCGTGGCTGGGCTCGTGCGCGACCTCACCACGGTGCGGCTGCCCGAGCCTCCGACCTGGCTGCGCGACCTGCCGGTGATCGGCATCACGCTGGACGATCGCTGGCGCGAGGCGATGGTCGATCTCCCGGCATCGCTGCAGCGGCTGCAGCCCTATATCGGCACGGCGGCCGGTTACAGCCTGTCGTTCGGCGCCGGGCTCGGCGTGGCGATCCTGGAATTCCTGGTCGCGATCATCATCGCCGCCATACTCCTCGTCACCGGCGAGTCGGCGGTGCTGGTGCTGCAGCGGTTCGTGGCGCGGGTCGGCGGCGAGCACCATCTGGGCCTGATCGACGTCGCCGCCCAGACCATCCGCGGGGTCGCCGCCGGCATCATCTTCACGGCGTTCATTCAAGCCGTGCTGCTGGTGTTCGGTTTGGTCGTCGTCGGCGCCCCGGGCCCGGTGGTGCTCGGCTTCGTCACCTTCTTTCTGCTCGTGCTCCAGCTGCCCAACTGGCTGGTGTGGCTGCCGGTGGTGATCTGGCTCGGCTACAAGGGTTCGACCGGGCTCGCGATCTTCCTGGCCGTCTGGGGGACGTTCGTCGTCAGCACGGTCGACAACTTCATCCGTCCCTACCTGATCAGCCAGGGCGCGAAGCTGCCGCTCCTGCTGATCTTCGTGGGCGTCATCGGCGGCCTGCTCGCCTACGGCTTCATCGGCCTGTTTGTCGGTGCCACGCTGCTCGGCGTCGGTTACACGCTCTTTCGGAGCTGGCTCGACGAGGAGCCGCCACCGACCTCGGTATGATCGCTGGGGACCGCGGCCGCTTGGTCCGCTGCCGCTGGCGTGGTAGGAGCGGCGCTCGCGGTGGAGGCAAGCTGATGAGCGAATGGTGGCCTTGGGCCCTGGCGTTGCTGGCCGGCTACGGCCTCGGCTCGATCCCGTTCGGGCTCTTGCTGACCCGCTGGGCGGGGGCAGGCGACATCCGTGCCATCGGCTCGGGCAACATCGGCGCCACCAACGTGCTGCGCACCGGGCGCAAGGGTCTGGCGCTGGCCACCCTGCTGCTCGATCTCGCCAAGGGCGGCCTGCCGACCGCGCTCGGCTTGGCGTGGCTCGGCCCCTGGGGTGCGGTCATGGCCGGAGCCGGGGCGATCGTCGGCCACTGCTACCCGGTCTGGCTCGGCTTCAAGGGCGGCAAGGGCGTCGCCACTGCCGGCGGCGTGGTGCTGGGTCTCACCCCGGTGGTGTTCCCGCTGATCCTGATCGGATTCATCGCTGTCGTCGCCGCGACCCGCTGGGTCTCGCTGGGCTCCATCACCGCAGCCTGCCTGGCACCCTTGGCAGCGCTCCTGCTCGGCAACGGACCTGCTGCCTGGCTCTACCTGCTGGTGGCGGCCCTGATCGTCCTCAAGCATCGCGACAATATCGGCCGGCTGCTGCGGGGGCAGGAGAACCGGCTGAGCTTCGGCGGCCGGACCGGCTCATAGCGGACGGTGCGCATTGACGTGCCAGATGTGCCAATGCTTCGCCTCGCCGCGCGGCGTCACGGCGTCGCTCTCCTCCTCCTCGAGATGCTCGACGCGCAGCCCCGCCAGCATGCCATCCAGCGTCTCCCGATCGACGATCGTGGTATCGGATCTTCCAGCCCAACTGTCGCGCGGTCCGAGCAGCTGACCGGCGAAGCGTGCTCCTGGCCGTAGGGCGGCACGCAGGCCGGACCAGACCCTGCTGAATGCAGCCGGCTCACAGGCGAACAGGCAGAACGAGGCATTGATCAGGTCGCAGGACGGCACGGTCGTGTCCTCGAAGCGGCCGAGCACCGTCTCGAGGCCGACCAGCCCTTCGACGGCGGCTCGGCGCTCCAGTTCCGCGAGCGCGTCCGCCTGCCCGTCCAGCGCCCAGACCCGCCAGCCGGCGCGCAGCAGCACCAGCGTATCGCGTCCGATGCCGCAGCCGAGGTCGGCCGCGAGCAGTGCCGGGAGTCCCGGGGCCGGGCATGCATCCGAGAATCCCGCCAACGCGCGCAGCAGGGTCGGCCGCGGCGGCCTGCCGTCGGTCGCCGCGTAATACGCGTGCCAGCCCGGCTCACCTGTCACCGGAACAGCTCCGGAATGACGGGATGGTGGCCGGACGCGGCGCGTGGAGAAAGCACCCGGATCGCCGTGCGCGAAGATGTACACATGATAGAAACAGCTTGATTCCCATCACCTCTACGGTTTACTCGGATCGGCTCTGTCGAAGAAGGAAACGCCGCAATCTGTAGTAGATTGCGCGGATGCGGCCAGGATGCTGGCAACCTGGCCCTCGGGAGGCCTGGGCGCGCAGCGACTTTCGTGCCGCGGGCGAAGCCACGACATTCATGATCACTACGTCGGCTGAAGCTGATCAAGGTGCGAGCATTCAGCGGCTGCGACGTACCGCAACGGCATGGTCCGTCGTGCTGTTCGCGCTCGTGCTGGCCTTGGCCGGCCTGCTGGTGTTCTCGATCACGCGCTATGAACAGCTCCAGGATCGTCTGAACGTCAAGTTCTCCGTCAACCAGGCTTGGAATTCCGCCCAGCTCGAACTCGAGATGGAGCGCTTTCTGCTCGCGGTCCTGCAGTATGGCAGTGGCACGTCGTCGTTCGATGCGGCCGAACTGCAGAAGCGCTTCGACCTGCTGTGGAGCCGGGTCGACATGTACAGAAGCGGCCGTCTCGGCGCCGCGATCGCCGATCAGCCGGAGACGATGGATCTGATCGAAGGTCTGCGCGGCCTGCTCGATGCGTCGGACTCGATCGTCGCCGCGCTGCGCTTCGGCGACATGGCCGGCGCCGGTGCGCTTTACCATGAGTTCGCGCCGTTCCTCGAGCGGGTCCAGAGGCTGACCGTCACGGATCTGCGGAGCAACCTGGAACAGCAAGAAGACCTGCGTGTCGTGAACCAGGACGTGACCCGTCATGTCCTCATGTTCGTGGTTCTGTTCCTCGCCGCGGCGGTCCTCGTCGTGGTGGGAGCGCTGCGGTCGACGTGGCAGACGCACCGGCTGCTCCATTTTACCGCCGCCGCGCGGCGGGACGCGGAGCGATCGCGGCTGCAGCTGCGTCAGGCGATCGAGAGCATCAGCGAGGGGTTCGCGATCTTCGACGCGAAGGCGAAGCTCGTGCTCTGCAACCAGCGCTACCAGGAGTTCTACCCGGAGCAGTCCAGGCCACCGTTGCTTCGCTATCGGACGGCCGTGGACAGCAACCCGGATGAACGGCAGAGCCGAGTGAGTTCCGTCGAGGAGCATCTCGACGACGGCCGCTGGCTGTTGGTCTCGGATCGGCTGACCGAGGACGGCAGTTTCGTCAGCGTGTGCACCGACATCAGCGAACTCAAGCGGCGCGAGTTCGAACTGACCGCGGCCACGACGCGGCTCGAGCAGCAGGCCGAGGAAATGCGCCGTCTGGCCGAGATGGCCGACCGGGCGAACCGGGCCAAATCCGAGTTCCTCGCCGCGATGAGCCACGAGATCCGGACACCGATGACGGGCGTCCTCGGCATGGCCGACCTACTGGCGGTCGAGAAGCTGGGGGTGACGCAACGGCGCTACGTCGATACGATCCGCACCTCGGGTCGTCACCTGCTCAGCATCATCAACGACATTCTCGACTTCTCGCGGATCGAGGCCGGGCATCTCGATCTCGAGCGCATCGATTTCCCGATCGTCGAGATCTTGGAGCAGGTCCGCTCCCTGCTCGCACCCCAGGCGGCCGAGCGTGGCCTGGAGCTGCGGGTCATGCTGATCACGTCGACAAGCTTGGTCGTGCGCGGCGACCCGACGCGGCTGCGGCAGGTGCTGGTCAACCTTGTCGGCAACGGGCTCAAGTTCACCGCCCGGGGCACGGTCACGCTTTCCGTCCATCAGCTCGCGACGCAGGGCGAGACCACCCGCCTGCGCTTCGAGGTGCGCGACACCGGCATCGGTATACCGCGGGCACGGCAGTCGGAGCTGTTTCAACCTTTCGTGCAAGCCGACAGCTCGACCACGCGCAATTATGGTGGCAGCGGCCTCGGCCTCGTGATCTGCAAGTCTCTGGTCGAGGCGATGGGCGGCAAGATCGGGCTCGAGAGCGAGCCCGGGAAGGGCAGCCTGTTCTGGTTCGAGCTGACGCTTGGATTGGGCGACGCCGTTGCGGCGGCCCAGCGTGGCAATCTCGAGCCAACGGCCACCCGTCATCTGCGGGTCCTGGTCGTCGATGACGTCGACGTCAACCGCGAGTTGCTCGCCGAGATGCTCGCCCGCCGCGGGCACGAGGTGGTGGTGGCAGGTGACGGCAATGCCGCCGTGCGGCTGGCTGCCGAGGAGCGGTTCGACGTCGTGCTGATGGACGTGCAGATGCCGGTCATGGACGGCATCGAGGCGACGCGGCGCATTCGTCGTCTGCCTGGCCCCGCCGCGCATGTGCCGATCCTGGCCTTGACCGCCAACGTGATGACCGCCGAGCGCGAGCGCTATCTCGCCGCAGGCATGAATCTGTGCCTGACCAAGCCCATCGTCTGGCGCGATCTGTTCGCCGCCCTTGCCGAGATCGCGGCGGCCGACCCGACCGCGCCGTCGCCCGAGACCGAGCCGAGCATGGCCAGTGACCAGCCGTTGCTCAACCGCGAGCTGCTCGAAGGCATGGCCCGCAACGTGCCGCCCCAGGTGTTCCGCAAGCTGATGAGCCGTGGCTTGGACGGTGCAGTTGAAAGTTTCGATCTATTGCTCAAAGCTCTGGGTGATCGGGAACGGCTACTGCAGCTGGCGCATCGCCTGCGGGGAACGGCGGGCAGTTTTGGTCTTGCCCGTGTGTCGGTGTTGGCGAGCATGATCGAGGAGCGGGCCGACCGGGGCGAGGACGTGGCCGACCTGGTGGTCGAGCTCGGACGGGTGGTTCAAATCAGTCGCACCGCGATGCAGCAGCTCGAGCGCAGCGCATGAATGCCGGTGCTGGCGAGGGATGTCTTTGATCAACAACCCTCTAAAGGGACTGTGGGGATGATGGCACGCCTTTTCGCGCTGATGTTTCTCGCCGCTTGCACGGTCCTGGGGCACGACGCCCGGGCCCAGGCGCTGGCGACGCCCACCGGACCGGTGCTGCTCACGGTCAGTGGCGCGATCGCCAACACGAACGCGCCCGGCAAGGCCGAGTTCGATCGCGCGATGTTCGAGGCGCTCGGGTTGAGCGATCTCACCACCTCGACGCCCTACACCGACGGCAAGCCCACGTTCCGGGGCATCGTCATGAGCAAGGTGCTCGACGCCGTGGGCGCCACCGGTCAAAAGCTGCGCGCGATCGCCGCCAACGGCTATCAGATCGAGCTCGATGTCGACGAAATGCGGCGCTACCCGATCCTGATCGCGCTCGAGCAGGATGGCAAACCGTTGCGGCTTCGGGACCGCGGGCCGCTATGGGTCATCCTGCCGAGTGATCAGTATCCCGAGTTCCAGGCCGATTCGCAGAACTTCAAGTCGATCTGGCAGTTGACCGCGCTCGAAGTGCGCTGAGCGGCCGGAGCCGATCCGCGATGCACCTCGCTCCGGGCTATGTCCTCGGCATCGGCAGCAATCTCGATCCGCAGCGCAACGCGCGACGGATCGTCGAGCATCTGCGGCAACGCTTCGGCGAGATCCTGCTCAGCCGTTTCCATGTGACCGAGCCGGTCGGCATGGAAAGCCAGCGGCCGTTCGTCAATTTCTGCGCGTTCGTCCCGACGGGGCTCGAGCCGGCGGCCTGCAAGGCAGACTGCATCGCGATCGAACTCGCGCTCGGCCGCGACCGGGAGCATCCTGCGAGCAAGACGCGCGATCGCCCCGCCGACATCGACCTGCTGCTCCATATCCGCGCCGATGGCGGCCGGATCGAGCTCGAGCCGATTCCCTCGTACCTGGCCGAGCCTGCCGCCGAGATCATGGCGCAACTCGGGTGGAGGGAAGCGCCGCCGGGCTGACGCGCCCGGCGCGGAGGCTCACTGCGAGCGTCGGTCGAACGACACCGCATAGGCTTGGACGCGGGTGTCGATCAACGGGTCGTCCGAGGGTTCGATGCCGTCGGTGAGGTTGCTGGGCAGGAACAGCAGCTCCTTCTCGGCCGCCGCGTTGTCGGCCACCGGCTTGGTCAGGGTGATCGTGCCGAGATCGACCTCGCGGCGCTCGGCCGGCCAGGGCTTGGTCGCGTCGTCGATCGGATCGCCGGGCTCGGCGAGCTGGGCGAGCAGGCGGAACGCCACCGGCTGCTTGGCCAGGCGCGCGCGCAGCTCTTCGGTCAGAAAATCCGGACCCCGCTTGGCCGCTTCGGCGGCGCTCAGATGTTCCGCGCCTTCGACCGGAACCAGCTGGAAGCGGAACGGCTGCCGCTTCTCCGCAGCGTCGACGAACACGAAGGCGTTGACGCCGTTGTAGATCTCGCGCGCGAAACTCGTGGGCGTGGCCACGCTGGCGAAGGCCTGCGGCGCGGCCGGGTGTGCCGCCATGAAGCGCTCGACCGGCGTGGGCTTGGCGGCATCCGGTCCGGTCATCGCCACCGCCTGCAGCAGATCGCGGAACTCCTCGCCGGTGGCCACCGGAAAGAATGCCAGCGAGTTGGTGACGACATCCATCTCGCCGCCGTCCGGCAGCTGGAAGCGGACGGCGAACCCGTGCGGGTTGGCGTTGGCGCTGCCGTCCGCGATCGTGGGCAGGCCCGTCGCGTCCGAAAACCGGGCGATCACGGGGATCGTTCCGCTCTTGAACACGATGGCCGTGCTCAGCTTCGCACCTTCGGCGCTGGGGACGAAGCTGCCTTCGACCACGATCCCCTTGGCATGGTTGGCGCGGATGCCGGGATGCCGGCCCCAGAGCTGGTTCATGGTGTCGACGATCTGCTCGGGCACGGAGCTGTCGTCGGCGAAGCCCGGCTGTGGCAGCAGGCACGCCAGCGTCAGCGCCGCCGCAGCCGACACGATCCTGATCGAGCGCATGCTTCCCTCGTCCTTGCGGCAGCTTGTTGGATGCCTTTAGCTGCCGATGGCGGTCTTGATAAGCGCATCCGCCATCGTCCTCACGCGCATGGGAGATTGCGCCGGCATGGCCGCCACTGCAAAACGCGGTGCCGCATCGCCATCTGCATGCCCAGCCGGTTGTACGGAGGAAGCCATGGCGCTGAAGATCGATCCCTGGTCGTTTCCCGATCCCGAGCAGGATCTGCCGGCCGGGCCGGCGCCGGCGAAGCTGGTTCTCGCCGGCGGCTGCTTCTGGTGCACCGAGGCCGTCTATGCGCAGCTCGACGGTGTGCTCGCCGTGCGTCCGGGTTATGCCGGCGGCACCGCCGAGACCGCCGACTATCGCACGGTGTGCGGTGGTCGCACCGACCATGCGGAGGCGATCGAGATCACCTATGATCCGGCCCGGATCAGCATGGGCCAAATCCTGAAGATGTTCTTCTCGATCGCGCACGATCCGACCCAGAAGGATCGCCAGGGCCATGATGTCGGCCGCCAGTACCGCTCGGCGATCTTCTATGCCGACGAGGGGCAGCGCGACGTGGCGGCGGCCTATATCCGGCAGATCGATCGGGCCGGCATCTTCGACGCCAAGGTGCAGACGACGCTCGAGCCGCTGACCGCCTTCTACGAGGCTGAGGCTTATCATCACGGCTATGCGGCGCGGAATCCCGAACAGCCCTACATCCGTGCCGTCGCCGAACCCAAGGTCAAGAAGCTGCGCCAAGTGCACGGCGACCGGCTGAAGGATGCTGCCGCCCGCCGCGCAAGCTAGCCCAGAAGGACGTTCCCCATGTCAGACGCCGTCACCGCCGGCTTCGATCTCACCCCGCCCTCACCGCAGCAGCGCCGGACTCTCGAGGCGGCGCTCAGCGCCGAGGAGCGTCGTGTGCTCTTGAGCCATGGCACCGAAGCCCCGTTCTGCGGCACGCTGCTGGGCAACAAGCAGGCGGGGACCTACTGTTGCAAGCTCTGCGGCCTGCCCCTGTTCGCCGCCACGACCAAGTTCGAGAGCGGCACGGGCTGGCCGAGTTTCAATGCACCCTATGCCGAAGGCCATGTGCAGCTGAAGCGCGATACCAGCTACGGGATGATCCGCATCGAGACCTTGTGCGCACGCTGTGGCAGCCACCAGGGTCACGTCTTCCCCGACGGCCCGCCACCGACCGGGCATCGCTACTGCATCAACTCCGTGGCGCTGGAGTTCGTCCCGCTGCAGCAGCCGCTGCCCGACAAGCTCGGCCGTGGTGAAGACAGGCTCGCCGCGCCGGCGGACGCAGAGCGCGCGTAGCACCGCTCGTCCGTGCGGGAGGCAGGTGAGGGGGCAGCGGCACCCTCGCCGCCGGCTCAGCGGACGAAGTGTCCCGGGGCCAATCCGAACACGCGGGTCTTCACGCGTTCGGCATGGCCGACGATTCCCGGCAGCACCAGACCCAGTGCGTCGGTGCCGACCCGGACCGCGTTCCAGTTGTTGAACCACCAGCGCGCCAGCACCTGCATACAGCGCCGCCGTTCCGCCGGGCTCAGCTGCTCCTGCTGCACCATGTGCAGGTACTGACGGTACAGATGCAGCGTCGGCAGTCGAGGTGCCCGCTTGGCGCTGCTGTCGTGCCAGAGCTGCCGGGTCCGGGCGTCGACCTTGCTGCGGGTGTAGCGGCTCTGGTGCTCGCGCATCTGCACCAGGGGCTGCTGCAGCTGCAGCAGCCGGCCACGCAGCGCCATCTGCGCCAGGAACGCCCGGTCGGCGCCGTGGAAGCTCGCATGCAGCAGCGAGCCCTGCATGGCCTCGCGCCGCACCATGCCGAAGAAGTCCACGCACGAATGCGAGCGCAGCACCATGGCGGCGAAGCGCTGCGCCGGCGACGGGCCACCGGCCGCGCCGAGGACACTCGGATAGTGCGCGAAGACCTTGCCCTGGGCGTCGATGTACTCGACCAGGCCGTTGGCCAGCACCGCGTCCGGCTCGGCGTCCAGCGCCGCCACCGTCTGCGCCACGAACTCCGGCAAAATCCGGTCGTCGTGCGACAGCCACTTGAACAGGCTGCCGCGGCTCTGCTCCCAGACCAGGTTGTAGTTCGGCGCCGCGCCCAGGTTGCGCTCGTTGCGCAGGTAGCGGACCCGACCGTCGCTGGCGGCAAAGTCCCGCCCGATCTCCGCCGTCCGGTCCGTCGACGCGTTGTCCGCGATCACCAGCTCCAGGTCCTGGTAGCTCTGCGCCAGAACCGAGCGGATCGCGTCCTCCAGAAAATTCTCGCCGTTGAAGACCGGGATGCCGATGCTCACACGGGGCAATGCTCACGCTCCTCAATGGCTTGGCGGGGTCGCCAGCTTTGGCCATGCGCGCACGGCCCGACCAATTGGCAAAGCCCTTACCACGGGTTGCTCCGCGCGAAAAAGATGCAACCGAGTAGCAAACAGCTTCGCCTGACCGATCGTCGCCGACTTGTTATCAAGAGCTGAACCCAGTACGGTCGTGCATCGATACCGCGCGTCGATCAAGGGCGCGTTCAGCCGCAGCTCAGTAAGGCGTCCGGCCACGCACCTGCTGCAGCACCTTGGCCGTCAACGAATTGCCGACGAAGAATTCAACTTCGGGCTGCTCGCGTCGCAGCCGTCGCTCACGCCGCTTGTGACCGACCCAGCTCGCCAGCTCGCGAACCAATTGTGGGGCCGCAGCCGGGACGTCCACGGCGCGCCACGGCGACAGGGCATAGCCGAACTCGCGCAGCTCGTTGCCGACGACACGCTCGATCAAGAAGAGCTGTGCCGGACTCAAGGACTTGCGCCACGTCTCGATATAGTTCGTCGTCACCGGCGCGAAGGTCGTGTCCTTCCACGGCTCGTTCTTGAACAGCACCGATTTCGACTCGTAGAACTGCAGCATCTCCGGCCGGTAAGCCTCGCCGAGGAATGTGCACACGCGCTGCAGCGTCGCCTCCGGCGCACCGACCAGCTCTTCGTACTTGACCTCGAGATAGCGGCCGGCCGGGGCCGTCCGGCCGAAGCGGCGGCCGGCGCGGACGTCAAGCTTCCACTTCACGGCGTTGCTCAGGATATCGTTGGACGCCCAGTCGAGCCGCAAGCGCGAGGCGATGTTGCCGCGCGGATCGCGCACCATGTGGATGATCTGGCAGCGCGGGAACATGGCCGCCAGCTCGGGCAGATAGCGGATGTTCTCCGGTGTCTTGTCGCCGCAGCGCCGGGCGCCGCTCTGCCGGGCCAACGCGTCCATCAGCAGGAAGTAGAAGCGGCCGTAGCTCGGCGCGGGATCGGCTGCCAGCCTGATGCGGACGTCGGCCAGGACCTCGTCCATCCCGCTCCAGTGCTGGATGTGCTGGATACGTGGCAGAAGCTCGAAGAAGCGCTCGACCGCTCCGGGAGCGCGCAGGTCCGGCAGCACCGGCCGTACCTTCAAGATGCCCTCGAAGAATGCGGCCTCGTCCATCAACGCGATGTCCGGATGGGCATGCAGCATCCGGTGCATCAACGTGGTCCCGGAGCGTGCCGCACCGACGACGAAGATCGGCGCGCAGTCCCCGAAGACGTCAGCCGTCGCCATGGCGTCCTTCACCCTTCCGTCACGATCGCGGGCGTCGTTACACCGGCGTGCCGTGGCAAGTCGGGCACAGCTTGGTGGATGACGCGATTCATGGCTGCGGCCCACCGGCCAAGCCTGCGGCAGCCGGGCGCTCGACGACCAGCTGCAGCCATGCACGAGGCTGCAGCACGCCAGTGAGCACCAGCAGCGCGAGGTAGCCCAGGCCACCGAGAACGGCGAGCAGGGGCCAGGGCAGGCCGAACCCGCGCAGCAGCTCGATCGCCCAAGCGGCGAGCAGGCCGCAGCCGATCGCGAGCAGAGGTGCCCGGAAGGCCAGGCGCGTGGCCCCGGCGCCGATCAGCACCAGAGCCGCCTGGATGCACACGGTCAGCTCGGCCAGCAACAGCGCGCAACCCGCACCGACCGCGCCGAACCTCGGAATGAGCACGGCGTAGGCGGCGAGGCCGACCACGGCGCCGATGATCGATCCGGGCAGCAGCCGATGTTGCAGATCGAGCATGGTCGTCACGTCGCGAAACAGCACCCGCGACGGTCCGACGACGATGAGCAGGCTGAACACGCGCAGCGCGGCGGCGCCGGCCACGAATTCGCTGCCGGCGATGATCGACATGAATTCGGGGGCGAACGACCACAGCATCAGCCCGATTCCGACCACGCCCGCCATCAGGAGCGTCCAGCCGGTGGCAAGAAAGCTGCGGAAGCCCTCGGGATCGACATGGGCACGACGGCCCAGGATCGGGCCGACCATGCCGACGAACAGCATCGAGATGCCGAGGAACGTGTCGTAAATCTTGGCCGCGACGCCGTAGAGGCCGACGCTCGCCGCCGTGCCCCAGAGCGCCAGCAGCAGCGTGTCCGAGCGGGAATAGACCAGATTGAGCCAATCGACCCCTGCCAGCGGCAGCGCTCGCCCGAACAGCCGGCGCCAGACGGGCGGCTCGGCACGGAGCCGGAACGGCGTCAACCGCCAGGCCGCCACCCAGGACACGGCCAGCATCGCCACGTACGCGACCGCCTGGGCGAGCACGAAGTCGACCACCGGCGCACCATTGCGCCGCAGCCAGGCGACGGCGGCGAGCAGCAGCGCGGCACCGGTGATCTCGGCCAGCACCGATCCGGTCTGTCTCAGCCGCTGCTGGAAGAAGCCCGCGAGCATCATGTGCGCGGCGTAGCAGGCGAAGCCGAAGCTGCCGGCGAGAATGCACGCGCGGGCATCGAGATCGAACGGCAGCAGCCAGGCGAGCAGGCAGCCGACGGTGATGGCCGTTGCCGACAGGGTCAGCCGCAGGGCGAGCGCGTTCCCCAGGATTCGCGGCTGGTCGGCTTCGGCCCGCGCCAATTCGCGCACCACCACCGTGTTGAGGCCGAAGCCGCCGATCAGCATGGCGAGGCTCAGATAGGCGATCGCGGTGCGGAAATAGCCGAAATCCTCGGGGCCCAGCGCCCGTGTCAGCATCGCGACGGTGACCAAGGCGAGCAGGATGCTCAGCACGCGCCCGCCGGCCAGCACGACCATGCTCGAGGTCAGCGATCTGGCGAGGCTCATCGGTATGGCATCATGCGACGTCGGCAGGTCCTGAGGCTGCGAGCGGCCTTCTAGGGCGGCACCGCCGCTCCATACTCGCAGGCCCGTGTCGTTTCGACAACCACAGCCTTGCCATCGGGTGATCGTCATTGCACCCGCAAGGTGCCCGAGCGCCCGATGTGTTGCCGGAGCAACCGCACCCGACCAGACAACGCAGTTGCGGTAAAGGCTATTGACAGGGCCGGATGGACCATCTTGTATCATTGCTAATGCGCGTCAAGCGTTGGCGTCCAAGGCGGAAATGATAGTCGGCCGAGCCGCGTCAATATGTTGCGGTTGCGACGTTGGACAGCAGACATCTACACCCCATCCAGGTGCGCCGGGGTGTCTTTCGCAGTAAGTCCTGATCGACCGTAGCGACCATGCGATGAGTATTTTACCCGCCGCAGGTCGAATCGGAGGTTTCATGAAGGTCGGTATACTTGCCGGTGGTGTCGGCTCTCGCTTGGCCGAGGAAACCGCCGTCAGACCAAAACCCATGGTGGAGATCGGTGGCCGGCCAATTCTTTGGCATATCATGATGCATTATAGTCATTATGGTTTCAACGAGTTTGCCATCGCTCTGGGTTACAAGGGCGAGTACATCAAAAAATACATGATGGATTTCTGGTTTTTGAATCGTGATCTTACGGTCGACTTCGCTTCCGGTGCCGTCGACGCGCATGCGGCGGGTCTGCAGCAGTCCTGGAAGGTCGATCTCGTCGATACCGGGCAGCGCTCGATGACCGGCGGGCGCATCAAGCGTCTGCGACCCTATCTCGGCGAGAGCACCTTCATGCTGACCTGGGGCGACGGGGTCTCGACGGTCGACCTGCATGCGCTGCTGGCGTTCCATCGCGCCCACGGCAAGCTCGCCACGGTCACGGCGGTCAGGCCGCCGGCGCGCTTCGGGCGTCTCGATCTCGAGGACGACAAGGTCGCGAGCTTCACCGAGAAGCCGCAGACCGGCGAGGGCTGGATCAACGGCGCCTTCTTCGTGCTCGAACCCGGCGTCTTCGACTACATCGACGACGACCTGACCCCCTTCGAACGCGAGCCGCTGGAGCGGCTGGCCGCCGACGGTCAGCTCATGGCCTACCGGCACTATGGCTTCTGGCAGTGCATGGACACGGTCCGCGACAAGGCGCGGCTGGACGAGCTGTGGGAAAGCGGCGAAGCGCCGTGGAAGATTTGGAGCTGAGCCGATGCGTGTGCTCGTGACCGGCAGTGACGGCTATATCGGCCAAGTCCTCGTTCCGCTGCTGCAGAAGGCTGGTCACGAGGTGACCGGTCTCGACAGCGGCCTGTTTGCGGAGTGCATCTTTCCCGGCCAGCCGCGACCGGTGGTGCCGATGCACTGGCAGGACGTGCGCGACGTGACGCCTGCGATGCTCGCGGGCCTCGATGCCGTCCTGCATCTGGCCGGGGTCTCCAACGATCCGTTCGGCGATCTCAACCCGGCCATGACCGACGAGGTCAACCACCAGGCCGCGGCCCGCTTGGCCAGGCTGGCCAAGGCCGCCGGCGTGCGCCGGTTCGTGTTCGCCTCGTCCTGCAGCAACTACGGCGCCTCGACCGACGGCTTCGTCGACGAGACGGCCGCGTTCAACCCGGTGACCCCCTACGCCGAGAGCAAGGTCCTGGCCGAGCGTGACATCAGCCCGCTCGCCGATGCGACCTTCACGCCGGTCTATCTGCGGGCCGGCACGGCCTATGGCATCTCCGCCAAGCTCCGTGCCGACCTCGTCGTGAACAATCTCGTCGGCTATGCCTTCACCACCGGCAGCGTGACGATGAAGAGCGACGGCATGCCGTGGCGGCCGCTGGTGCACATCGAGGACATCGCCCGCGCCTATCTGGCGGTGCTCGAGGCGCCGCGCGAGCAGGTGCACGACGAGGCCTTCAACGTCGGTGCCACCACGGAGAACTACCGGGTGCGCGAGGTCGCCGAGATGGTGGCCGAGATCGTGCCGGGCGCCACGGTGTCGTTCGCCAGCGACGCCAGCCCGGATCGCCGCAACTACCGCGTGAACTGCGACAAGATCCGGCGCATGGTCCCGAGCTACGAGCCGCAGTGGACGCTGCGCCGCGGCATCGAGGAGATCTACGAGGCCTATCGTGGGGCCAAGGTCACCGCCGAGCAGTTCTTCGGCCCGAGCTGGATGCGGGTGCAGCATCTGAAGAACCTGATGGCGGCCGGACGTGTCGACGGCGCCAGTCTGCGCTATCTGCGCGAGGCCGCATGACGTCCAGCGTGGCGCCGATCGAGACCTGTCGCGCTTGTGGTTCCCATCGACTCGAGACCTTCCTCGCACTCGGGGATCTGCCGCCCTCGGACGCGTTCATCGCCGCGGACGCGCTCGACCGCGCCGAGGCCCGCTACCCGCTCGACGTGGCGTTCTGCCACGACTGTACGCTGGTGCAGATCCTGCACACCGTGCCACCCGAGGAGCTGTTCGCCGCCGACTATCCTTACTTCTCGTCGGTGATCGACGCGCTCGTGCAGCATTCGGCGCGCAACGTCGCCGCCAGGATCGAGGAGCGTGGCCTCGGCCCGGACAGTCTCGTGATCGAGCTCGCGAGCAACGACGGCTACCTGCTGCAGCATTACCTCGCCGCCGGCATCCGGGTGCTGGGCATCGATCCGACCCCCGGTCCCGTCGCCGCGGCGCGGGCCAAGGGCGTCGAGAGTCTGCAGGCCTTCTTCGGGCGCGAACTGGCCGACGATCTTGCCGCCGGCGGCCGCCGTGCGGACGTGCTCCACGCCAACAACGTGCTGGCGCACGTGGCGGACACCAACGGCTTCGTGCAGGGCATCGCGACCCTGCTCAAGGACGACGGTCTCGCCGTCCTCGAGATGCACTATGTGCGTGACCTGATCGACAAAGGCCAGTTCGACACGATCTATCACGAGCACTTGTGCTATTTTTCGGTGATGGCGCTCGACCGCCTGTTCAGCCGGCACGGGCTGTTCTTGAACCGGGTCGAGCGGATCGACATCCACGGCGGCTCGCTGCGCGTGTTCGTCGAGCGGCAGCCCCGGCGTGAGCCTTCGGTCGACGCGCTGCTGCGCGAGGAGCACGAGCTCGGCATGGACGGCTTCGCCTACTATGCGGGCTTCGCCCGCCGGGTGGAGGCCATCCGGGACCGATTGCAGGCGCTGCTGGGCGAGATCAAGGCCAAGGGCGGCAGCCTCGCCGGCTACGGCGCGGCTGCCAAAGGGACCATCCTGCTCAACTATGTCGGTATCGGTCCCGAGACGCTGGAATTCGTCGTCGACCGCAATCGGCACAAGCAGGGCAAATGGATCCCGGGCGTGCGCCTGCCGATCCTGCCCCCCGAAGCCCTGCTCGAGCGGCAGCCGGATTACGTGCTGATCCTGCCCTGGAACTTCCAGGAGGAGATCATCGGCCAGCAGGCGATTTACGCTAGCCGCGGCGGTCGGTTCATCATTCCCATTCCCGAGCCCACGGTGCTCTAGAAGCTCATGAACTCACGGACGACCTGTGCCGCCTGTGGCGGCGGCAACATCCATGCCTTTTATCGCGTGGACGACATTCCCGTTCACAGCTGCCTGATGCTGGACAGCCGCGAAGCCGCGCTGGCCTTTCCACGCCAGAACCTGGAGCTGGGCTTCTGCACCGACTGCGGCTTCGTGCAGAACGTGCTGTTCGACCCGACGGCCCATCGCTACTCGATCGACTACGAGGAGACCCAGATCTTCTCGCCGCGCTTCCAACGCTTCGTCGCCGAGATTTGCGACGACCAGGACCGCAAATACTCTCTCGCCGGCAAGACCGCGCTCGAGATCGGCTGCGGCAAGGGCGAGTTTCTGGTCGCCTTGTGCGAACGTACGGGCTGTGCCGGCATCGGCATCGATCCGGGCTACCGGCCGGAGCGCACCAACAGCCCGGCGGCGGCGCGGCTCAACTTCGTGCAGGACTTCTACGGTCCCAAGTATCAGCACCTCGCGGCCGACTACGTCTGCTGCCGGCACACGCTCGAGCACATCCACGAGGTGCTCGAGTTCATGCGGCTGGTCCGGTCGGCGATCGGCGATCGGCCGGAAGTGCCGGTGTTCTTCGAGCTGCCCGACATGGAGCGCGTGCTGCGCGAGGGCGCCTTCTGGGACATCTACTACGAGCACTGCTCCTATTTCACGCTGGGCTCCCTGGCGCGGCTGTTCCGACGGACCGGTTTCGACGTCACCGATCTGTGGAAGGCCTACGACGACCAGTACCTCATGATCGAAGCCCGGCCCGTGGCCGGTCCCACCGAGCCGACGCTGCCGGCCGAGGACGATCTGGCCGGCATCACCGAGCTGGTGGCGGCGTTCGAGGTCGACATCCGGACCCGTCTCGCCAAGCTGCGCGAGCAGGCGACCGGCTGGTCGAGCGCGGGCAGGAAGGTGGCGATCTGGGGCTCGGGCTCGAAGGCGGTGAGCTACCTCACCACCTTGGGCCTGCGCGACGAGATCGCCGCCGTGGTCGACATCAACCCGCACAAGCACGGCAAGTTTCTGGCCGGCACCGGCCACGAGATCGTCGGACCCGAAGCCCTGGTGGCGCTGCGGCCCGACGTCGTGCTGGTGATGAACGCCATCTATGTCGGCGAGATCGGTGCCGAGCTGCGGCGACTGGGCCTGGAGCCGGAAGTCGAGGCTCTGGCCTGAGCCTCGGCCGGTCGTGACCTCGCCAGCCGGCGGCTCACGCCGGCCTGTTCCTGGCGCTGTCGTAGAGCTTCAGCAGCCGTTCGGCGCATCCGTCCCAGTGGTAATGGCGGCGTGCCCTGGCCCGTGCCGCCTGTCCCATCGCCGCCCGCCGGCTCGGGTCGGCGAGCAGGCCGTCGATCGCCTGTGCCAGCGCCGCGACGTCGCCCCGCGGCACGATGATGCCGCTCACCCCGTCCTCGACGATCTCGGGCAGGGCGCCGGACCGGGCAACGATGACCGGCAGCCCCGCCGCCATGGCCTCGATCACCGGTATGCCGAACGGCTCCTCCCACAGCGAGGCGAACACGAACACACCTGCCCGGGCGAGCTCGCCGTGGAGGGCGTCGTTGGCGATCGGCCCGCGGAAGGTGGCTTGTGGCCCGGAGCGGCGCGCCGTCGCGTCCAGAAGTGCCCGGAAGCTGTCGGGATCCTTGTAATAGGCGCTGACCGAAGCGATGAGCGGGTCGCGCCCGAACGGATCGACGAACTGCTTGGGCGAAAGATCGCGCGGACCGATCAGCTCGAGGCGGGCCTCGGGCCGGTCGGCGGCCACCCGGGCGAAGGCCTCGAGCAGCAGGTGCACGCCTTTCTCGGGTGCCAGGCGGCCGACGAACATGACCGTGCTGCTGGCTGCCGGATCGCTCGCGACCGTGAAGAACCGCTCGTCGACGCCGTTCGGCAAGGCGTGGCAGCGTGCCGCGAGGGCCGGAAATCTGACCTGCATCGTGCGGGTCACGGTCTCGCTGCAGCCGAGGATCAAGGATGCCTGGGCGAGGCGCGTGGCCGTCAGGTCGGGATCGAAATCGACCAGCGCGTGATCATGGCTGTGCAGCACGATCACGGCGTCGGGATTGTGCCGGCGAACGACCGGGATGAAGTTCGTCGTGCCATAGATGTGGATCACGTCCAGGCGCCGCTTGGCGGCGTCGCGGGCGACGCGCTCGGCGAAGATGCGATAGTAGAGGCTGCTCATCCGCAGAGGCCGCGACGGCGAGGTGAGGCCCAGGCGGTCGACGATGTTGAGCGACCACAAGAGCTGGTCGAGCGTCTGCGAGAAGCGGCGGAACTCCACCCGCTCGCGGGTCTCCCGCGGCAGGTCGCCCTCGCCGCGCCGGGCATAGACCGTGACGTCGTTCGTGCGGGCCAGGCGCCGCGTCAGCTCGTAGGTCACGACGGCCAGGGCATCGAACAGCTTGAAGTCGGCGCTCGGGAAACGGGAATGCGGATAGACCCAACCTATTCTCACCTCGAGTTTCCTCTCCCGCAGCAAGCGCCGCATCGACGGACCGTCCGTGACGCAGGTGCACATGGACGACGGTATGCCGGCCGTCTACACCGTGCCGCCCGCCAAACCCAGCCTTCGGGCGCGTCCGGCGAGCACAGCCGCCGACGCAAATGCAGCCCCTTCTCGATCCCGGGCGTGGAGGCGCGATGCGCATAGCCATGGTGTGCCAGCCGCGTGACCGGCTGCTCGCGAGCGGTCTGTTGAGCGGTTCCACCGGCATCGTCGCCTCCGAGCTCGCCAAGTGCCTGCCACCCGGCTACGCGCTCACGTTCTATGTCGGCTCCGACCACGGCGAGACGGCAGCCGCTGCCGGACCCGGCGGGCATCCGGTCGTGCAGGTCCCGGTCGAGGGCGATCGCAACGAGCAGGCGCTCGAGCTGCTTTCCGGCCTCTGGCCCGGCCTGTCGGCGCGCTCCGTGGCGCCGGGCTACTATCGCGGCTACTTCGCGCGCGTGGCCGAGCTGCTCGGGCGCGAACCGCCCGACCTCTTGCACCTGCAGACCTACCTGCAGCACGCGCCGAGGTTGCGCGCAGCCCTGCCCGACGTGCCGCTGGTCCTGCACCTGCACCACCCGCATCCGTTCGGCTTCGCGCCCGAGGCGGCCGCGCGGGCGCTGGATGCCGTGGACGTCGTCGTCACCTGCTCCGAGCATCTGGCGCAGCGTCTGCGCGCCCATCTGCCGAGCCATGCCGCCAAGTTCCACATGATCGGCAACGGTGTCGATTCCGATGCGTTCGCGGCCCCCGACGCCGATGCCGGCGGCGCATCGGCCCGGCTCCTCTTCGTGGGCCGGGTCTCACCCGAGAAGGGCGTCCACGTCCTGGCCCAAGCCTTCAGCCGCGTCGTCGCGGTCCGGCCCGAGGCCACGCTCGAGATCGTCGGCCGCCCGGGCTACCTGCCGGCCTCGATTCTGCCCCAATTCGGCCGCGGCCCGCTCCTGGAGGGCCTGCGCGACCTCTACGGCCGGAATCCACTCGTCGGCCTGTCCCGGCAGGTGATCTCGAGCCGCAGCAGCTACCGTCGGACCATCGAGCGGCGGCTCTCGCCCGCGGCCCGTGCGGCGACGCGATTCCTGGCGGCCGAGCCTTTCGAGCGCATGCCGCTGATCTATGGCCGCAGCGCCGTGGCCGTGACGCCGTCGGTGATCCAGGAGCCGTTCGGCCTGCCGGTGGTGGAGGCCATGGCCGCGGGCCGGCCGGTGGTGGCCAGCCGGGCCGGCGGTATCCCCGAACTGGTGGCCGACGGACGAACGGGGCTGCTCGTCGAGCCGGGCGACCCGCTGGCGCTGGCGGACGCCCTGCTCACGCTGCTGGCCGACCCCGAGCGCGCTCGCGCTATGGGTGCGGCCGGCCGCAAGGACGCGGTGGCGCACTGGACGTGGCAACGGGCGGCCGACCGGTTGTGTGCCGTTTACGGTTCCCTGGCGGCGGGATCGTGATGCCTAGGCGCAGTGTCCATCTCGTCCCGACCGGGCGTGCCGATCTCGACCGGCGCACCGAGGCGGCCCTGGCGAGATTCGGGCTGCGGCTTGCCGCCGCGGACGAGGCCCGGGCCGAGGCGGTCGTCAGCCTGCTCCCGAACCGGGTGGCGACGGATCTGGCCCGCCGGCATGAGCTGCCGCTGCTCGTCCTGGCGGTCGATGCGCCGGCCGGACCACGCACCCTGAGCCTGCCCGCGATCGCGGCGGCCGGCCGATCGGTCGCCGTGTCGCTGCTCGCCGTCATGCCGAGCGACGGCGCGGCGCGACGGCTCCGGACCGGGGCCGTGAAGTCCAGCGGGCTGTCGCCGTACCTGACCTTGCGGCGGATCCTCGAAACCTGTGCCGACTGGCCCGCCCGCGTGCTCGGTCGGGATCGCGCCACGACGGCGGGGCCAGCCCTCGGGCAGCCGCATGCCAGCGCCGCCGCCGACTGGCTGACCCTGCCGCTGCAGGTCGCGCGCAACGCGGTCGGGCGCGTGCGGGAGGCGCTGACCGAGGAGATCTGGGCGGTCGGCATCGCGCCGCGGCCGATCGCCAGCTTTCTGACCCGACCGGCGCTCGACGATGTCGCGTGGCTGCCCGAGCGTAGCGGCGGCGGCTTCCTGGCCGATCCGTTCGGCCTCGTCGACGCCACCGGCCCGGTCATCCTGGCCGAGGCCTTCGATCCGCGCCTCGGTCGTGGCGAGATCGTGGCGCTTCGCCCGGAATCGCCGGAGCCGCTGCCGGTGACGACCGGCCTCGCCGGGCACCTCTCGTACCCGTGCCTCGTCGAGGACGAGGGCGTGCTCTACTGCGTGCCGGAGAACTCGGCGTCCGGCCGGGTGACCCTGCTGCGTGCGGTACGCCTCCCCGAGCGCTTCGAGCCGGCGGCCGTGCTGCTCGACGGGTTCGCCGGTGTCGACTGCACGCCCTTCCGCCATGACGGGCGGTGGTGGATGCTGGCCATGGATCACGCCGATCAGGACGTGACCAAGCTGTTCCTGTTCCACGCCGATCGGCTCCTCGGGCCGTGGCAGCCGCACGCCGGCAATCCGGTGCGCTGCGACGTCCGCAGCGCGCGCCCGGCCGGGCCGCCCTTCGTGCACGACGGGCGGCTCTACCGTCCGGCCCAGGACTGCTCCGAGCGCTACGGTGGTGCCGTGGTCCTGTTGCGCATCGACGTGCTGACGCCCGAGCGGTTCGAGGAGATTCCCGTGGCGCGAATCGAGCCCGATCCTGCCGGTCCCTACCCGGACGGCGTGCACACGCTCACGCCACTCGGACCAGCGCACACCCTGGTCGACGGTAAACGCACGCGGCTCAAGGTCGGGCGCTGACAAGTCGGTTCACGACATGACGAGCCGGCGATAAACAGGGACACAGGCCGCTACGCAGCACGTGCCATGCGACGGACGGTCACGTGCATCCGATCCCGCCCTGACCGGTTGATAGCGGGCTGGGCCGCCCACAGGAGAGACAAGCAATGGACGAGAAGCTGCGCAAGGCCATCCAGGAGCGCGCCTATGCGCTGTGGGAGCAGGCCGGCCGCCCGGAAGGCGGCGACCTCGCCTACTGGCTGGAGGCCGAGAGCGAGATCGCCGGGCTGTCGGTAGCCGGCGAGGAGGATCCGCTGGCAGGCGTCGACGAGTTCGCTCCAGGCGAGATGGCCGGTGGCGCCGAAGGCCCGACCGCCGCGCCGGCCGTGGCCGCGCCGGCAGCCGAAGCGGCGTTGCAGGCCTCGGTCGAGGAGGCCGTGCCCGCGGCCGAGCAGCTTCCGACCGCCGAGCAGGAGAATCCCATCAGCAAGCGGGTCCGCGCGGCGGCTGCCACGCCCAAGCGGCGCACCCGGGCCAAGAAGACGGCGGACTGATCCGGGCCGTGCTGGCCGGGTGCCCGCCGGGATGCGGCCGGGCAATGCGCCGTCGCGGCTCAGGCGGCTGCCGACCGGGCCAGGAAATTGCCGAGCAGCGCGTGGCCGTGCTCGGTCAGCACCGCCTCTGGATGGAACTGCACCCCCGCCAACGGCCAGGACCGATGCTGGAGGGCCATGATCTCGCCCTCCTCGCTGCGTGCGGTCACGCGTAAGGAGTCCGGCAGGCCCGCCTCTTCGACGATCAGCGAATGGTACCGGGTCACCCGCAAGGGGTCGGGCAGGCCGGCGAACAGATCGCTACCGTCGTGCCGGATCAGCGAGGTCTTGCCGTGCATGGGGCGCCGGGCGCGATCGACCTTGCCGCCCAGCGCCGCGCCGATGCATTGGTGGCCGAGGCACACGCCCAGGATCGGGATGGTCGCGCCGAACGTTGCGATCACCGCGTTGCTGATTCCGGCTTCCTCGGGTGTGCAGGGGCCCGGCGAGACGATGATGTGCGTCGGCGCGAGAGCGGCGATGTCCTCGAGGCTCGTGGCGTCGTTGCGGACGACGATGCGGGCATGCCCGAGTTCGCCCACGTAGCGGGCAAGGTTCCAGACGAAGCTGTCGTAATTGTCGATGAGGACGATCACGTGCCCTCCCGCAGCGCATCGAAGATCGCGCACGCCTTGGCCAGCGTTTCATCGTACTCGGCCGCCGGGTCGCTGTCGGCGACGATGCCGCCGCCGGCCTGGAACACCACCGAACCGTCCTTGATGGCCAGCGTGCGGATGGTGATGCTGGTGTCCATCCAGCCGTCGCAGCCCAGCCAGCCGATGGCGCCGCAATAGGGGCCACGCGCGGTGGGCTCGAGCTCGGCGATGATCTCCATGGCGCGGATCTTGGGCGCGCCCGTGATCGAGCCGCCGGGAAAGGTCGCGCGCAGGAGGTCGACCGCATCGAGGCCGGGGCGCAGCTCGCCGGTCACCGTCGAGACCAGATGGTGCACGGTGGCGAAGCTCTCGAGCACACAGATCTCGGGCGTCAGCACGGTATGGTCGCGGCAGACCCGGCTGAGATCGTTGCGCAGGAGGTCGACGATCATCACGTTCTCGGCCTGGTCCTTCTCGCTCGCGAGCAGTTCCTCGCCGAGCCGTCGGTCTGCCTCGGGCGTGGCCCCGCGCGGTCGCGTGCCCTTGATCGGCCGGGTTTCCACCTGCCGCCCGCGCAGCTCGAGGAACCGCTCGGGCGAGGCGGAGACGAGTTGCGTGCCGCCCAGGTCGAGATAGGCGGCGAACGGAGCCGGGTTGCGTCGGCGCAGCCGGCGGTAGAGGCCCCAGGCATCGAGGCCCGCCGGCATCGAGGCCCGGAAACGCTGCGACAGGTTGGCCTGGAAGATGTCGCCGGCCAGGATGTAGTCGATCACGCGCCGCACCGCCGCCTCGTACGCGGGCCGGGTGAAATTCGACTCGATCCCGACCTCGCTCGTCAGCTCGGGCGGCGGTTCGACGTCCGTCGCCTGCAGCACGAGCCCGGCGAAGAAATCGGCCCGCGCTTTCCGCCGGTGCATGCTGGCTTCGGGCGTGCTCTCGGGCCAGCCGCTGCTCATCAGCCAGAGCCGCCGCTCGGCGAGGTCGAACGCCAGCACCGTGTCGTAGAAGCCGAGCGCCAGATCGGGAAAGCCCAGATCGTCCGTGGCCGGATGGGGCAGCCGCTCCAGATGGTGGGCGAGGTCGTAGCCGAGCCAGCCCATGACGCCGGTCTGGAACGGCGGCGGCAGCCCGGGATCGTGCCCGAGCCGGTAGTGGGCCAGGGCGCGCTGCAGGATCGCGAACGGGTCGCCGGTGAAGCTGCGCTCGCCCAGCGCGATGCGCCCGTCCTTGCTGACCAGCCGGAGAAAGGGGTCGGCCGCCACGTAGCTCCAGCGGCCGAGGCGCGGGTCGACGCGCGCGCTGTCCAGCAGCACCGGCCACGCCAGCTTGCGCACCACCGCAAACGCGGCCAGTGGCTCGAGCCAGGGCAGCTCGCGGGAAAGGACGACAGGAGCCAAGAACGACGCCCGGGCAGTGACAGGAGACGAGGCAGGCTTAGCACGTTTGCGCGGTGGGGCGCAGTCGTCCGCTCTTGTTGGTGCCCAGCTCGTCGGACCCCGGCAAGCAGCGTTTGAACGTTTCACGGGTGCGAGCTACGGTCGGTTTGCCCATGCACCGGAACCGTCCACGTGAACGCCCGGGACCCCGGGCACCGCGGCATGGCTGGGGAGAACGCACCGATGAGCTGTCGTCGCCAGCTGCTTGCGGCGGGCCTTGTGCTCGCCGGCTCACTCGTCCTGGGCGATCATGCGGCCCGCGCCGCGGAGCCCACCATCGCGCTCGTGCAGATCAATCAGCAGGCGCTGTTCTTCACCCAGATGAACGCAGGCGCCGAGAAGAAGGCGGCCGAGCTGGGCGCGAAGCTGGTCATCTTCAACGCCAACAACGACCCGGCGGCGCAGAACAACGCGATCGAGACCTACATCGCGCAGAAGGTGGATGGCCTCGTCGTCGTCGCGATCGACGTCAACGGCGTCATGCCGGCGGTGGAAGCGGCGGCGAAGGCGGGCATTCCGGTGGTGGCGGTGGATGCGATCCTGCCGCCCGGGCCGCAGCTGGCGCAGGTCGGCGTCGACAACGAGGCCGCGGGCAAGCTGATCGGCGAGCATTTCGTCAAGATCGTCAACGACGAGATGGGCGGCAAGGCCAAGCTGGGCTCGGTCGGCGCGCTCAACTCGTTCATCCAGAACGTCCGCCAGAAGGGGTTCGATTCGGTGGTGGCGACCGCTTCGGGCATCACCAACGTCGGCGTGGTCGACGGGCGCAACATCCAGGACAACGCGATGGCCGCGGCCGAGAACCTGATGACGGCCAATCCGGACCTGACCGCCATCTATGCCACCGGCGAGCCGGCGCTGCTCGGTGCGGTGGCCGCGGTCGAGAGCCAGGGCCGGCAGGGCAGCGTCAAGGTCGTGGGCTGGGATCTGACCGCCTCGGCGATCAAGGGCATCGACGACGGTTATGTCGTGGGCGTCGTGCAGCAGGATCCGGCCGGCATGGGTGCGGCCGCGGTCGACGCGCTGATGACCGCGATCAAGGGCGGCAAGGTGCCGGCCAAGATCGCGGTGCCGGTGACGATCGTGACCAAGGCCAACGTCGACCCGTACCGCGCCGTCTTCAAGTAGTGGCGACGGCCGCCGTCCCCAGGGTGCGGCTCGAAGGCATCCGCAAGCGCTTCGGCTCGATCGAGGCGCTGCGCGGTGTCGATCTGGAGCTGTGGCCCGGCGAGGTTCTGGGGCTGGTCGGCGACAATGCCGCCGGCAAGTCGACGCTGACCAAGATCATCGCCGGCGCCTACGTGCCGGATGCCGGCCGCATCCTCGTCGACGGCGAGCAGGTGGCCTACGCGACGCCGGCGGAGGCCCGGGCGCGCCGGATCGAGATGGTCTACCAGGATCTCTCCTTGTGCGATTCGGTCGACGTCGCGGGCAACCTGTTCCTGGGGCGCGAGCCGGTCCGGCGCCTGCTCGGCCTGACGCTGCTGGACCAGCGGCGCATGCAGGCCGAGGCTCGGGCACACCTGGAGGCGCTGGGGATCCACATCCCGAACCTGCGCGCCCTGGTCGGCGGCCTGTCCGGCGGCCAGCGCCAGTCGATCGCGATCGGCCGCGCCGCCGCGTTCGCGCCCAAGGTCATGATCATGGACGAGCCGACCTCGGCCCTGGCCGTGGCCGAGGTCGAGGCGGTGCTGCGCCTGATCCGCCGGCTTGCCGAAGACGGCGCCGGCGTGATCCTGATCACCCATCGGCTGCAGGATCTGTTCCTGGTCTGCGATCGGATCGCCGTGATGTACGAGGGCCTCAAGGTCGCCGAGCGGCGGATCGGCGAGACCGATCTCGAGGATCTCGTCGGCCTGATCGTCGGCGGCAAGGCCGAGCGCCTGCGTGGCCGGGCCTGAGCCGGTGCGCGCGCGCCGCCCGCAGGGCAGCCCCTGGGCCGACCTCGTCCTGACCCAGGCGCCGGTGCTGAGCATCGCCGTGTTCTTCGTGCTGATGGCGGCCGGGTTCGCCATCGGCACCGACGCCTTCCTGTCCCAGGTCAACCTGCTCAACCTGCTGCGCCAGTCGGCTCCCCTGCTGATGGTCGCGGTCGCGATGACCTTCGTGATCACCACCGGCGGCATCGATCTGTCGGTCGGCTCGACCGTGGCCCTGGTCAACGCGCTGGCGGCGATAGCGCTGCAGGCGGGCTTGCCGTGGCCGCTCACCGTCCTGCTGATGCTGCTGTTGGGCGCGCTGGTCGGGGCCGTGCAGGGCTGGTTCGTGGCCGTCGAGCGCATCCCCTCCTTCATCGTCACCCTGGCCGGCCTGTCGGTCCTGCGCGGCGTCGCGCTCCTGCTGACGCAGGGCTTCTCGATTCCGATCGCGCCCGACAGCTGGTTCGTCCAGCTCGGCCGCGGCTGGTTCCTGGGCATCCCGCTGCCGGCGGCGTTCGCGATCGTCGTGGCGCTGGCCGGCTGGATCACGCTGACCCGGACCCGCTTCGGCCGCTACGTCGTGGCGCTCGGCGCCAATGCCGAGGCCGCCCGGCGCGCCGGCATCGCCGTGGCGCGGATCACGCTGCTGGTCTACGTGCTGACCGGCACCGCGGCGGCCGCGGCCGGCATCGTCATCGCCGGCCGGCTGGGCTCCGGCAGCTCGAATGCCGCGGTCGGCTTCGAGCTCGAGGTGATCGCGGCCGTGGTGCTGGGTGGGACCGCGCTGACCGGCGGCCGTGGCAGCATCGTCGGCACCGTCCTGGGCGCTCTCACCATCGCCGTCATCGGCAACGGCCTGATCCTCGCCCACGTGTCGCCGTTCTTCACCCAGATCGTCACCGGGCTGATCATCCTGCTCGCGATCTGGCTCAACACCCGCCTGTTCGCGCGCATGGCGCAGATCGGACGCAGATGAGCGAGCTCTCTTCCTGCCATGTCGGCTCCGGCCAGGTCATGACCGTGTTGGGCCCGATCCCGGCCGGCGCGCTCGGCATCACCCTGCCGCACGAGCACATCCTGAACGACTGCCGCTGCTGGTGGAATCCGCCGCGCGAGCCCGAACGGCAGCATCTGGCGACCGAGCCGGTGCACCAGGGCATCCTCGGCGAGCTGCGGATGGATCCGTTCGTCAACCTGCACAACTGCGCGCTGGACGACGAGCCCTTGGCCACGGCCGAGCTGCTGGCCTTCCGGCATGCCGGCGGCGCCACCGTCGTCGACCCGACCTGCCGCGGCATCGGCCGCAACCCTGCGGCGCTGGTACGGATCAGCCGTGCCACCGGCCTGCAGATCGTCATGGGCGCCGGCTACTACCTCGAGAGCTCGCATCCCGACGTGGTGCGCACGCTGTCGGCGGATGCGATCGCCGACGAGATCGTGGCCGAGGCGCTGCAGGGGATCGACGGGGTCAGGATCGGGCTCATCGGCGAGATCGGGGTCTCGGGCGAGTTCACCGCCGCCGAGGAGAAGAGCCTGCGCGGCGCCGCCCGGGCGCAGGTGCGCACCAGGCTGCCGCTGATGGTGCACCTGCCCGGATGGTATCGGCACGGGCTCAAGGTTCTGGACATCGTCGCCGAGGAGGGCGGCGACCTCGACCATACCGTGCTCTGCCACATGAACCCGTCGTTCGCGGACCCCGACTACCAGGAGGCCTGCGCCCGCCGCGGCGCGTTTCTCGAATACGACATGATCGGCATGGACTACTGGTACGCCGACCAGCAGGTGCAGTGCCCGTCCGACGAGGAGACGGCGGCCGCGATCGCGCGGCTGATCGCGCGCGGCTTCGGGCACAAGCTGCTGCTGTCGCAGGACGTGTTCTTGAAGATGATGCTCACCCGCTACGGTGGTTTCGGCTACGCCTACGTGCTGCGCCATTTCGTGCCGCGGCTGCGTCGGCACGGGGTCGACGAGGCGGCGATCGGCCGTCTCTTGCTGGACAACCCGCGCGCCGTGTTCGCGGCGGGCTAGGGGAGGGCGAATTGGCCAAGACCAGGGTACTGCTCGCCGGCGAGAGCTGGGTGAGCGCCGCCACGCATTACAAGGGCTTCGACCAGTTCGGCTCGGTCACCTTCCATCTCGGGGCCGAGCCCTTGGTCGAGGCGCTGCGCGACGGCCCGTTCGACCTGCACTACATGCCGGCGCACGAGGCGGCGACCGCGTTCCCGACCACGCGCGCCGGGCTCGAGGACTACGGTGCCGTCATCCTGTCCGACATCGGCGCCAACACGCTCCTGCTCCATCCCGACGTGTGGCTGAAGGGCAGGACCGTGCCCAACCGGCTCAAGCTCCTGCGCGACTATGTCGTCGATGGCGGCGGCCTCATGATGATCGGCGGCTATTTCAGCTTCCAGGGCATCAACGGCGCCGCCCGCTGGCACAAGACGCCGGTCGAGGACGTGCTGCCGGTGCGTTGCCTGCCGATCGACGACCGGCTCGAGGTGCCGGAGGGATTCCGCGCCGAGCTGCTCCAGCCGGGCCATCCGATCCTGGCCGGCCTGGACGGCGAGTGGCCGGTGCTGCTCGGGCTCAACGAGGTCGTGCTCAAGGCCGGACCCGGGGTCGAGCTCCTGGCGCAGACACCGGCCGATACCGGCGGCCATCCGCTGCTCGCCGTGGGCGCGCACGGCAAGGGCCGGACCTTGGCCTGGATGTCGGACATCGGCCCGCACTGGCTGCCCGACAGCTTCGTCGCCTGGCCGGGCTATGCCCGCCTGTGGCGGCAGGCGCTGCAATGGGTGACGGGGGCCAGCTGATCCCGTGCCGCTGGAGGTGGCTGCCGATGTTCGTCAACACGCGCCGGATCACGATCGAATGGGGCGACTGCGACCCCGCCGGCATCGTGTTCTTCCCGCGCTATCTCGCCTATTTCGACGCCTGCACCTGGGCGCTGTTCACGGCGGCCCTCGGCCGGCGCAAGCGGGAGCTTCTGGCCCATTACGGCACCGTGGGCTGTCCGATGGTCGATCTGCGCACACGCTTCCTGATCCCGTCGACCTACGGCGACGAGGTGGTGGTCGAGACCCAGGTCAGGACGTTCCGCCGCAGCAGCTTCGAGGTGCAGCATCGGCTGCTCAAGGACGGCGTGCTGGCGGTCGAGGGTGTGGAGACGCGGGTCTGGGCGGCGGCCGATCCCGATCGCCCCGGCCGGTTGAAGGCCCTGCCGGTACCCGACGAGGTGATCGCCTCACTCGGCGGTGACCCGCTCCAGCGCCAGCCAGTCGGCCATCAGCCGTAGCTCGTCCGCCAGCGGCCCGGCGATCTGGCGCTCGTCGATCTCGGCCTCGACGTGGGTCGCCAGCACGCGCAGCCGGCTCGCCTTGCGATCGGCCTTCAGGTCGACCCGGGCCACCAGCCGGTCGCCGAGCAGGAACGGCAGCACGTAGTAGCCGTGCACCCGCTTGTGCGCCGGCGTGTAGATTTCGAGCCGGTAATGGAAGCCGAACACGCGCAAGGCGCGCTCGCGCTCCCAGACCAGGGAATCGAACGGCGACAGCAGGGCCCGCGCGTCGAGACGCCGTGGGTGGCGCGCGGCCGGGTCGAGATAGGCGGGCTGCTTCCAGCCCTCGACCTTGACCGGCAGCAGCGCTCCCGCCTCGACCAGTTCCGCGAGCCGGGCCGGCACCTCGGCGGCGTCGAGACGGAAGTAGTCGCGCAGGTCGCGCAGGGTGGCGACGCCGAGGGCCCTTGCCGCCTGCAGCAGCAGCGCGCGCTGCGCCGCCGCGGGCTCGGGCGTCGGCGTCGTCAGCACCGTCTGTGGCAGCACCCGCTCCGGCAGGTCGTAGATGCGCTCGAAGCCGCGCCGCGTGGCCGTCGTGACCAGCCCGGCCCAGAACAGGAACTCGAGCGCGCCCTTGCCGTCGCTCCAGCCCCACCAGCCTCCCTGGCCGGGCACGGCGTTGGTGAGCTCCGACGCACCGAGCGGGCCGCGCGCGCGGATCTCGGCCAGCACCTCGTCGATGAAGGCGCGCCGCTCGCGCGCGAACCTGGCGAGCCCGCCATAGATGCCCTGGCCAGCCGCGGCGCGCGCCATCCGCCAGCGCAGGAGCGGCTGCGAGGCCACCGGCAGCAAGGACGCCTCGTGGCCCCAGTATTCGAACAGCCGGCGCCGCCGTCCGTCGTAGGCGAGCCGGTCGAGCAGCGCGTGCGGGTAGGGGCCGAGCCGCGAGAACAGCGGCAGGTAGTGCGAGCGGACGACGGCGCTCACGGAATCGATCTGCACCAGGCCCAGGCGCTCGATCTGGCGCTGCGCCTGCGCCGGGCTCGGCGGCGCGTCGAGGCGGGGCCGGCCGAAGCCCTGCGCCGCAAGGGCGATCCGGCGCGCCGCCGCAGCGGACAGGCTATCGACAGGGCGCATGCACGACCACTCCGGCTCCGGCGGCTAGCGGACCAGCTGCGCGCAGGCCTCGACGAAGGCGCGCAGCTTGGGCTGGTTCCGGCTCGTCCGCGGGAAGTAGATGAACAGGCTGTCGCGCGCCGGCGCAAATGATTCGAGCACCGGCTCCAGCAGCCCGCGCCCGATCTCGGGATCCGCCTGCAGGCTGGACGTGTAGGCGAGGCCCATGCCGCGGATCGCCAGCGCGCGCAGCAACGCCGAGTCGTTGACGACCACCGCTCCGGGCGGGTCGATGCTCAGGGATTGCCCGTCGCGCTCGAACTCCCAGCGATAGACGTCGCCGACGTCCGGGCGACGGTAGCGGAGGCATTCGTGCCGGGCGAGATCCTCGGGCGTGTTCGGCCGGCCGTGCTTGGCAAGATAGGCGGGGGCACCGACGACGATCCAACGGAAGCTCGGCGACACCCGCATCGCGACCATGTCACGATCGATGAACTCGCCGATGCGGATGCCGGCGTCGAAGCCGCCGGCGACCATCTCCTGCCGCGTGTCGTCGAGCGTGATCTCGACCTTCACGTCTGGCCATGCCGCCCGGAACAAGGGCAGCACGGGCTCGATCACGGACTGCAGTGCCATCCGATGCACGAGCAGCCGCAACGTGCCGGCCGGGTGCGCGCGCATCCGGGTCAGCTCGTCGAGCAGGCCGGTGATCGTCTCTGCCGCCGGCTCCAGCCGCTGGAACAGCTTCTCGCCGGCCTCGGTCAGCGTCACCCGCCGTGTGGTGCGGTGGAACACCGGCAGCCCGAGCCGCCGCTCCAGCGTCTGCACGGCCTGGCTGATCGCCCCGGGGGTGACGCCGAGCTCGATGGCCGCCGAGCGGAAGCTGCCACGCCGCACGATCGCGAGGAATTCCGAGAGGCCATCGAACGAATCGGGGCGTGCCATCGGCGGTCCGCACGGCGGGAGTGCAGTGATCGGGTCGATTATATAGCCAGGCTATACGGCCTATGAAGCCCGGGCATGGTTATCCTGCCGCCTTGGCGGTTCCACATCGGCAACCGGGAGCGGTAAAGCCTGCTCCGCGCCAGCACTGAGGTGACGACATGCGCTACAAGACCCTCGGCGGGACCGGCCTCATGGTGTCGGAGATCTGCCTCGGCACGATGACCTTCGGTGGCCGCGGCTTCTGGACCGCCATCGGCACGCTCGATCAGGGCGTCGCGGATGGGATCGTCGCCCGTGCCCTCGACGCGGGCGTCAACTTCATCGACACGGCCGACGTCTACTCGGAAGGGCTGTCGGAGGAGATCACCGGCCGCGCGATCCGCAGCTCCGGCCGCAGCCGGGCGGAGGTCGTGCTGGCGACCAAGGTTTTCGGCACCATCGGTGCCGGACCCAACGCGCGCGGCGCGTCGCGCGCGCACATCATGGACGGGATCAAGGCCAGCTTGAAGCGGCTGGGGACCGACTATGTCGATCTCTACCAGATTCACGGCCTCGACCAGACGACGCCGATCGAGGAGACGGTGCGGGCCTTGGACGACCTCGTCCGTCAGGGCCATGTCCGCTACGTCGGCGTGTCGAACTGGCCCGCCTGGACGATCATGAAGGCGCTGGGCGTCGCCGACAGGCACGGCTGGACCCGCCTTGCCACGCTGCAGGCCTACTACACCATCGCTGGCCGTGACCTCGAGCGCGAGATCGCCCCGTTGCTCCAGGCCGAGCGGCTGGGATTGATGGTGTGGAGCCCGCTGGCGGGCGGCCTGCTCTCCGGCAAATATGACCGGGATGGCCATGGGCCCGAGGGCTCGCGGCGGGCCACGTTCGATTTTCCGCCGGTCGACAAGGCGCGGGCGTTCGCCTGCATCGACGTGATGCGCGAGATCGCCGAGGCACGGGACGTCTCGGTCGCGCGCGTGGCGCTGGCGTGGGTGCTCCACCAGCCGTTCGTGATGTCGGTGATCGTCGGCGCGAAGACGGTGGCGCAGCTCGACGACAATCTGGCCGCCACGACGCTGCGGCTCGATGCGGACGAGCTGGACCGGCTGGCGACGGTGAGCGCCCTGCCGCCGGAATATCCGGGTTGGATGATCGAGCGGCAGCACGCGGCGCAATTGGCGGCGCTGGCGCCCAAGCCCGCCGATGCGTGAGCGCGCGGCCACGGCCACCGCTCCGGTCGACCGGGGCCCGTCGACGGCGCTGACCGGCATCGTCGCGGTCGCCACGGGGGCGCTGGTGGCCAATCTCTACTATGCGCAGCCCCTGGTCGCCACGATCGGTCCGGAGATCGGGGTCGGCTCCGATCTCGCCGGCTCGGTCGCGAGCGTGACCCAGCTCGGCTACGGCGCCGGCCTGCTGTTCCTGGTCTCGCTCGCCGACCTCGTCGAGAACCGCAGGCTCGTGCTGGTGACGCTGGCGATCACCGCGCTGGGGCTGGTCGGGATGGCGACCGCGACCGCGCTGGTGCCGTTCTTCATGGCGGCCTTCGTGATCGGGCTGTGCTCGACCGGCGCGCAGGTGCTGGTGCCCTTGATCGCGCACCTCACGCCCCTGGAGCGGCGCGGCCGGGTCGTCGGCAACGTGATGGCCGGCCTGCTCACCGGGATCATGCTGGCGCGGCCGCTCGCCTTGTTCGTCGCGGCGAGCTTCGGCTGGCGTGCCGTCTTCTGGCTCTCGACCGCGTTGATGCTGGGCATCGGGCTGGTGCTGGCACGAGCGATGCCCCGCCATCAGCCGCGCGCGGGTGGCCATTACGGCCACATCCTGGTCTCGATGGCCGGCCTGCTGCGCGACCTGCCGTTCCTGCGCTGGCGGGCGGCCTTCCAGGCGCTGCTGTTCGCCGCGTTCAACCTGTTCTGGACGGCGGTGCCACTGCTGCTGGCCGAGCGCTTCGGGCTCGGCCAGCACGGCATCGGCCTGTTCGCCCTGGCCGGGGCCGGCGGCGCGCTGGCCGCACCGGTCGCCGGCAGGCTCGCCGACCGCGGGCACGGCCGCATCGCCACGGCGGCGGCGATGGTCGTCCTGGGCGCGGCCTTCGCGGCCACCGGCTGGGCCGCCCGGGCCGTGGCCTTGGGCGCGATGGTGGTCATGGCGATCGTCATCGATGCCGCGGTCCAGACCAACCAGATCGTCAGCCAGCGCATCATCTTCTCGGCCGGGGCGGAGATCCGTGGCCGGGTCAACGCGCTCTACATGACGATCACCTTCGCCGGCGGCGCGCTCGGATCGGTTCTGGGCACGATCACCTACCATCAGGGCGGCTGGAGCGCGACGGCCACGGCCGGTGGGCTGCTGGCCCTGGCGGCGCTGCTGCTGTTCGTGATCGAGGCGAGGACGGCGGCGCGGCCGGGCTGAGGCCGCTGCGGCCCTCAGCCGACGAGACGCGGCCGGGTGTTGCCGGGGCCGGCGTCGATCAGGTGCCTCTCGGCGGCGAACTGATAGTCGCGCGTCTGCGGCACGGCATCGCGGCGCCTGGCGAGCTGGACCTGGAACACGACCGAATCGAGGTGGCGGAAGGAGACCTCGCTGGTGGCGAGATAGAACTCCCACATGCGGCAGAACCGCTCGTCGTAGAGTGCCGCGATCTTCGACCGGTTGGCCTCGAAGCGCAGCCGCCAATGGCGGAGGGTCTCCGCGTAGTGCAGCCGCAGCACCTCGACATCGTTGATCCACAGGCCCGACCGCTCGACCGCGCTGCCGATCTCGGACAAAGACGGGGAGTAGCCACCCGGGAAGATGTACTTCTGCAGCCACGGGTTGGTGCTGCCCGGCCCGGCGCGCCGGCCGATGGTGTGCAGCAGGGCCACGCCGTCGTCGCTCAGCCGGTCGCGCAGCGTGCGGAAGAACTCGCCATAGTGGTTGATGCCGACATGCTCGAACATGCCGACGGAGACGATGCGGTCGAAGCTGCCGGTCTCGTGCCGGTAGTCGCGCAGGTGGAACTGGGCCTTGTCGGCCAGCCCGGCCGCCTTGGCGCGCTCGTTGGCGACGGCGAGCTGCTCGGTCGAGAGCGTGATTCCCGTGACGTCGGCCCCCAGCGCCTGGGCCAGGTAGAGCCCGAGCCCGCCCCAGCCGCAGCCGATGTCGAGCACGCGCATACCGGGCTCGATCAGGAGCTTGGCCGCGATGTGCTGCTTCTTGCGGAGCTGCGCGCTCTCCAGATCCTCGCCGGGGTCGGTGAAGTAGGCGCACGAATATTGCCGATCCCTGTCGAGGAACAGGTCGTAGAGTTCGGCCGAGAGATCGTAGTGGTGGGCGACGTTGCGCCGGGCGCGGGCGGCCGGGTTGAACTGCTGCAGCCGGCGTGCCGCCCGGTTCACGAGGTCGAACGGGCCGCTGAGGTCGATGGCGCCGGCATGGCCGAGATTGCGCGCGAACAGCTCGATGAACGCGTAAAGCGGGGCGTCCTCGACCGTGAGCGTGCCGTCCATGTAGGCTTCGCCGGCATGGAGGCCGGGGTTCAGCGCGAGGCGCCAATGCAGGCGGCGGTCGTGCAGGCGCACCGTGACCGCGGGTGACATCTCGGAGCCGAAGACGTGCGGGCGGTCATCGGCATCGATCACCGTGAGCCGGCCGAAGCGGATCAATGGGCGCAGCAGGCGAGAAAGCAGCATCGATGCAATGTCCCTCCGGTTCGGCGCGGGCCGACCGGACGTGGCCGAGCCCAGGCCATGGGACCTGCGGCGCGCGTTAGCACGGAGCACCGGTCGTGGCGAGCCGCACTTCCGCGATTGGCGGGGGCGGTGCATGTTGGACCAAGACCAAGGGGAGGACAAACATGACGCAGGCAAGTCGGATCGCCGTCGTGACCGGGGCCGGGAGCGGCATCGGCCGGGCCGCGGCCTTGGCGCTGGTCGAGGCCGGCTGGTCCGTGGCCGTGATCGGGCGGCGACGGGAACAGCTCGAGGCGACGGTGGCGCTGAGCGGCGATGCGCGCGCGCGGATGCTGGCGGTGCCCGCCGACATCGGCAACCCGGTCGACGTGGGCCAGGCTTTCGATCTGGTGCGCGAGACGTTCGGGCGGCTCGATCTTTTGTTCAACAATGCCGGCACCGGGGCGCCGCCGATCCCGTTCGAGGAGCTGACCTACGAGCAGTGGCAGGGCGTGCTCGACGTCAACCTGACCGGTGCCTTCCTGTGCAGCCAGGCGGCGTTCCGGCTCATGAAGAGCCAGAGTCCCAAAGGCGGCCGGATCGTCAACAACGGCTCGATCTCCGCCCACGTGCCGCGGCCGAACTCGGCACCCTACACGGCGACCAAGCACGCGATCACCGGTCTCACGCGCTCCTGTTCGCTGGACGGCCGCCAGCACGACATCGCCGTCGGCCAGATCGACATCGGCAACGCCGCCACCGACATGACGCAGCGCATGACCGAGGGCGTGCCGCAGGCCGACGGGCGCCTGGCGCCCGAGCCACGCATGGACGTGGCCCATGTCGCCAGCGCCGTGGTCTACATGGCGAGCCTGCCGCTCGACGCCAACGTCCAGTTCATGACGGTCATGGCGACCAAGATGCCGTATATCGGCCGCGGCTGACCGGCGTCCGCCTCAGCCGAGCGTCACGAGGCGGCCCGTGGCGGCTGCCTGCTTGACCGCCACGATCACCTTCAGCGTCTCCAGTCCCTCGCGCCCGGAGACCAGCGGCGGCTCGATGCCACGGATCACCCGGCAGAACTGCCGAACCTGCAGCCCGAGCGGATCGTCGAGCGTGATCGGCAGCCGCTCGCGCGCGATCGGCTCCCACCAGCTCGGCTCGGTCGGGTTGTGCCACAGGTCGAGATAGGGGATCGTCAGCGAGCCGCGCGTGCCGCCGATGCAGTAGCAGCTCTCCGCCGTCTGCGGGTAGGCCGGGTTCTCGCCGCTGGTCAGCTCCCAGCTCCACGGAGCGACGATCTTGTCGGCGACGCTGACCGTGGCGAGCACGCCGCTCTCGAAGCGGAGCAGGATGACCGCCGCGTCCTCGACCTCGTTGCCGCGCAGCGCGTTGGTCTCCATGGCCTGCACCGCGACGACGTCGCCGCACAGGTAGCGCAGGTTGTCGACATCGTGGATCAGGTTCACGAAGACCGGGCCGGCACCCTTGCGGCGCCGCCACTCGACCGCAAAATAGTCGTCGGGCTTGTAGAACCAGCACGTGCCCTGGACGGCGACGAGCCGGCCGAGCTTGCCGGCGTCGATCGCGGCCTTGGCCTCGCGCATCAACGGGTTGTGGCGCCGGTGATGTCCGGTGAGCAGCGGCACGCCCGCGGCCTCGGCCGCCGCCACGAGGCCGGCTGCCGCATCGACGTCGTCGGCCAGCGGCTTCTCGATCAGGACCGGTATCCCGGCGGCGACGCACTCGAGGCCGTTCGCCACGTGCAGCTGGTTGGGCGTCGCCACCAGCACGCCCTCGGGCCTTGCCGTCGCGAGCATGGCCGGGAGGTCCGGAAACCAGGGGACCCCCTTCTCCTCGGCCAGCGACTTGGCCGCCGGCGTCGGATCGACGATCGCGGCGAGCTGCGCTTCGGGCCGGGCCAGCACGTGCTCGATGTGTCGCCGGCCGATCAGCCCGGCGCCCATCACCGCGAGCCCGACCGGCCCGCCCGCGCCCGTCGTCATCAGCCCGCCTTGGTATCGATCAGCCGTGCCAGCCGGCGCAGCGCCAGCTCGTAGCCCTGCGTGCCGAAGCCGGCGATGACGCCGTCGGCGCGCAGCGAGACGTAGGAATGGTGACGGAAGCTCTCGCGCTTGTGGACGTTCGAGATGTGCACCTCGAGCACCGGGAAGTCGCACGCGTTGAGCGCGTCCAGGATCGCCACGGACGTGTGCGTGAACGCGCCGGGGTTGATCGCAAGTCCGCCGGCGATCTCGCGCGATTCATGGATCCAGTCGATGATCTCGTACTCGCGGTTGCTCTGGTGGAAGCGCAGCTCGAGCTTCAGCTCGTCCGCGAGCTTGCGGCAGCCGGCCTCGACGTCGGCCAGCGTCTCGTGGCCGTAGATGTGCGGCTGGCGCTTGCCGAGCAGGTTCAGGTTGGGACCGTTCAGGAAATAGACGAGGCGGCTCATGCTGGGCCCTCTTGCGTAGGTCGGATCGTCGCGCGACGGCTCAGTACTGGATCTTGGCCAGGGCACGGAGATTGTCGGCCGTCGTCGTCGGGAAGCCGAAGAACTCGAGATAGGCCGGGATCTGCTCGAACAGCATGTCGGTGCCGATCTGGAACGGGCAGCCCTTGGCCTGGGCTGCGCGCAGGAAGGGCGTCATCTCCTGCTTCATCACCACCTCGCCGACGAAGGTCGCAGGAGTGATGCGCTCCACGTCGACCGGCAGGGGATCGCCGTCCTTCATGCCGAGCGGTGTGGCATTGACGACGATGTCGTAGCCGGCCGGGTCCTTCGCGCCGGTCGTGACCTCGAGGTCGGGATAGTGCTCGCGCAGGCGCTGGCCGAGCGCCACCGCTGCTTCGGCATTGAAATCGAACAGACCGATCCCGGCGAGGCCAGCGGCCACCAGCGAGGCCGCGATCGCGGAGCCGACGCCGCCGCTGCCGACCACCAGCGCACGCGCGCCACGCACCATGCGCCCCTTGCGCTCGACGCCGCGGACGAAGCCCGCACCGTCGAACATGTCGCCCAGGAGCGTGCCGTCGGGGCGCAGCAGGATCGCGTTGCAGGCGCCGGCGATCTTGGCCGTCGGCGTCACCTCGTCGACGAGGCCCACGGTCGTCACCTTGTGCGGCATGGTCACGAGCGCGCCCCGGATGTTGCTGAGCCGGAACAGCATCGGCACGAACTGCGCGTAGTCCTCGGGCTTGACGCCCATCGGCACGACCACCGCGTCGATGCCCGCATCCTCGAAATACGGATTGTAGATCATCGGCGCCTTGAACGCCTCGGTCGGGTAGCCGAGATGGGCGATGAGCGTCGTCTTGCCACTGATCATCCTTGCCTCTCCTGTCGGTTCATCAATCGTCGAGCCGGCCATCCGGCTCGAGCAGACCTGCTGCGGCTTCGCGTGCCCGCAGCGCCACGGCTTCCGGCCCGATCGCGCGCGTCAGCCGCTCCATCGGCACCTCCACGGCGACCGGGATACCCGCCGGCATGGTGGCGAACACGCTGCGGATGTCGATCCCGCCCTCGCCGGGTGGGAGCCGCTCGGCGCGCGCCTGATGCAGCAGGCCCTCGGTGGTCGTCGGCCGCGCCGCTGGCGCATCGCAGGCGTGGAGCAGCGGCAGCCGGGAAGCTGGAACAGCGCGCAGCTGGGCCAGCGTGCTGCCCGAGCGGTCGAAATGCAGCGTGTCGACCAGCACGCCGACATCGGCGCGCCCCGTCGCCTCGACGACCTGCACCGCCGTGCCCAGGTCGGGTACCACCGTCCACGGGAAGAACTCCAGCACGGCGCCGAGCCCGTAGCGGGCACCGAGCTCACCGATTGCGGCGAGGCGCGCGGCCAGCCGGCCGAGATCGGGATCGTAGGGTGCAGTGATGATGTGCCGTGCGCCGAGCTCGGCGCCGGCCGCGACGAACGGCTCGAGCGCCGCGACGTCGAGTTCCGGCGTGATCTTGACGAACTCGATGTCGAGCACGCCGATACCCGTGTCGGCCATCGCTGCGCGGGTCGCGCGCAGCATCGGCTGGTCGGACATCAGCGGGTAGCCCGGGCTGTCGGCCGTGACCGCGATCAGACGGAGGCCGACATGCCGGTAGCCGGTGCGGGCGGCTACATGGATCATCTCGGGCGGTGGCAGGCCCAAGACGGTCAGATGGGCGAGCGAGAACGCGATCGGCATCGGTATCGCCTACTTCAGGGGCGAGATCGCGGTCGGCAGGTAGATCGTCGACTGCATGGTGGGGGTGAGCCATACGGCACTCTTCGGCGGCCAGGCGCCGACCTCGACCGACTTCGCGCGCAGCGCCGAGCGCTCGTCGATGCTGGCATAGGGCCAGATGTGCGTGATCCGCGGCGCCCCGTCCAAGCCGTACATCGCGACCACCAGCTTCGAGACCGCGGTGCGTGCCGGCAGCTTCTCCGCCCAGCCCTCGAAGGTCGGCAGAAGGCCACCGGTCTTCAGGATGTAGGAGCGGATCTCGTAGACGGGCCCGAACGCGCCCGGCTGCACCGGCGGCAGGTCGGGAAACGGTGCGTAGCTCTCCAGCGTCATCTGGTTCAGCATGTCGGCGCAGCCGAACGGGTTGCCGCTGGTCTGGGTCCGCCAGCGCTCGGCGGCGAGCTCAGCTTCGTCGGCGAAGCCGCGCAGCACCGCCACCTGGTTGAGCGCGCCGATGTCCGAGAACCAGCAGCCGAGAAGCTTGCCCTTGGCCTCGGCCGCGGTCGTGAAGGCCTCGACGCCCTGCGCCACGCTGGCGGTCGAGCCCATCTTCACGGCCAGGGTCGCGAGTTCATAGCGCATCTGCAAGTCCACCTTGTGCTAGGCCGCAGCGGCGGCATGGGTGCGGTCGGCGAGGCCCGCCGCATGGCGGGCCGCGATGTAGCCGAAGGTCATGGCCGGGCCGAGCGTGATGCCGCCGGCCGGATAGGTGCCGCCCAGCACGGCCGCCATGTCGTTGCCGCCGGCATAGAGGCCCGGGATTGGCTGGCCGTCCTGGCCGAGCACGCGCGCGAACGCGTCGGTGCGCAGCCCGGCGAAGGTGCCGAGGCTGCCCGGCACGATCTTCACGGCGTAGAACGGCCCCTGCGCGATCGGCGCCACGCACGGGTTGGGGCCATGGCCGGCATCGCCCTGGATGCGGTTGTAGGCCGTCGATCCACGTCCGAAAGCCGGGTCCTCGCCACGCTCGGCATCACGGTTGAACGTCGCCACCGTCTGCTCCAGGCCGGCCGCATCGATGCCGCAGGCGCGGGCAAGCTCGCCCAACGTGGCGCCGCGCTTGAGATAGCCCGAGCGCAGATAGGGCAAGAGCGGCAGCGGCGCCGGCTTCGCGAAGCCCAGGCCATAGCGGCGCTGGAAGCGATGATCGCAGACGAGCCACGCGGCCACCTCTTCGCCCGGCCCGGTCGCGGCGAGCAGCGCCCCCATGACGTCGTGGTAGGAATCCGCCTCGTTGGCGAACCGTCGCCCGTCGGCCCTGACGGCGATCAGCCCCGGCTTCGCCCGCTCGATCAGATGCGGAAAATGGCCGAAGGTCCCGTCGCCCCGGGGCACGAGCGAGACCGGTGCCCAGGCGGCCGGGGCCGCCAGCGCCTCGTCGACGTGGCCCCCGGCGGTCTCGCCCAGACGCAGGCCGTCGCCGGTGTTGGTGCGTGGCGCCGCCGACCAATGGCGCTGGCCCATGGCGGCATGCGGGAACAGGCGCTGTTGGCGCGCCGCGTCGTGCGGAAAGCCGCCGCAGGCCAGCAAGGTGCCATGGCGTGCGTGCACGGTACGCTCGCCCGCCGCCGTCGCCAGGACCGCGCCCCGCACCGCGCCGTTCTCGATGAGCAGGCGCTGGGCCGGCGCCGCTTCCCAGAGCTGGACGCCGAGATCCGCCGCCGACTTGAGCAGCCGTGCCACCAGCGCATTGCCGTTGACGAGCTGCATGCCGCGGCGATGCAGGGCGAGATCGATCAGGTGCTTGCCGAACCGGCGCGCCACGTGCAGCGCGGACGGCAGCGAGCGGGTGACGTTGAGAAAATGGCCGAGATCGGCCCCGGCGGCGATGCCCATGCCCATGAAGGTGATCTCGGTCAGCGGTGGCCGCAGCCGGCCGAGCAGCGATCCTAGCTGCCTGCCATCATAGGGGGCGGCGCAGACCGAGCGGCCGCCCGTGCCGGCGGCCGGGGTACGGCCGTGGAAGTCCGGCACGCGGTTGCCGTCGATGAAACGAACCGCGGTATGTTCCTCGAAGAACGTGACCATCTCCGGCCCGGTCCGCAGATAGGCCTCGATGATGGCCTCGTCGTAGTGGTTGCCCAGCTCGTGCTGCAGGTAGGTCCGGAATGCCGCCGGATCCTCGTCGATGCCGGCGCGCTTGGCCAGCGGGTTGCCCGGAATCCACATCCAGCCGCCGGACCAGGCCGTGGTCCCGCCGAACACCGGCTCCTTCTCGGCCACGATCACCTTGAGGCCGTGCCACGCGGCCGTCACGGCGGCGGACAGGCCACCTGCGCCTGAGCCGATCACCAGGAGATCGCACGTCGTGGCCTCCTGGGGGGTAGTGGTCGACATCGGACTTCCTTCTGGTCGACGGCGGCGCCGGGGCGGCGGATGTCGCCGCCCCGGTCACGCGACGCTAGTTCTTGCGAAGCTTCTCGAGCTCGGCATCGAGCTCGGCCACGAGCTCCGGGCCGACATCGGCGGTGTACTTGTCGATCACCGGCTGCGCCTTGGCCTTGAGCTTGGCGATCTCCTCCGCCGGCAGCTCGTTGATTTCCATGCCCTCGTCCTTCAGCCGCTCGAGCGCCTTGGCGCCGGCGGTGCGATTGACCTGCCGCTGATAGAGAGCGGCTTCCGTCGCCGACTCCTGCAGGATCTTCTTCTCGTCGTCCGACAGCTTGTCCCAGGTGATCTTGCTGATCAGGATCGCCTGAGGATTGTACATGTGATTGTCGATGGTGAGGTATTGTGCGACCTCATAGAATTTCATGTCGATCATGTTGAGCAAAGTATTGGTCATGCCATCGATGGCGCCGGTCTCGAGCGCCGTGTAGGTCTCGGTGTAGGGCATGGGCACCGCATTGGCGCCGATCGCGTTCATGTACTCGATGTAGAGCGGCGTCGGGATGACGCGCATCTTCAGCCCCTCGAGATCCGCCGCCGTGTTGATCGGGCGTTCCTTGTTGTTGAGCTGCCGAAACCCGAGTTCGGTGTAGGCCAGCCCGACCAGGCCACGCTCCTGCAGCTTGTCGAACAGCTTCTTGCCGACCGGGCCGTCGACGATGGCATCGGCCTCCTCGACATTGTTGAACAGAAACGGAAAGTCGAGGACCGCGAACTCCTTGACGTTGCCAGCGAGGTAGCTGGCGTTGCTGATGTTCATGTCGAGCGTGCCGCCCTGCATGGCCGAGTAGTTCTGCAGGTCCGGCCCCAGGACACCGCCGGGAAACAGCTTGATCGTGATCAGGCCGCCGCTCTTCTCCTTGACCAGCGCCGCCAGCTTCTCCGCGCCGTCGACCTGCGGGTTGCCCTTGTTGCCGGCGACCGAGAGGCGCAGCGTGCGCTCCTGGATGTCGGCCGCCTGCCCGACGGCGCATGGCAGCGCCACGGCCAGCACGGCGGCGGTAGCGAGCAGCTTGAGAGCGAATCTGCGCATGGACGTTCTCCCTTGTTGTCCGGTTGATGCGAGGAAATGACGGATCGCCCGCCGTCGTCCGGCAATCAGCTCGACGACGGCATGAAGAAATCGACCATCAGACCGTTGACGACCTTGAACATGTCGACGCCGGTCGACGTCCGGCAGCCGAGGTCGCGGGCCGCCGCCAGCAGTGGCGTGACTTCCGGGACGGTTACGACGTCGCCGACGAACATGGTCGGGCGAAGCTTGGTCACGTCGACCGGCAGCGCATCGTCGGCCCGCATGCCGGCCGGGGTGGCATTGGCGATGACGTCGTGGCCGGTCGGGTCGGCCGAGCCGGCCGTCGCCTTGCCCGGATGGCGCTGCTCCAGGCGCGCGATCAGCGCGTCCCGGCGCTGGACGTCCCCGTCGTGCACCGCCAGCCGGCTGACGCCGGCATCGAGCAGCTCGAGGCCGATGGCGCTGCCGGCGCCGCCGGCGCCGACCAGAAGGGCGCGCTTGCCGGCGGGCGCGCATCCGGCATTGCGGAGGCCGCCGACGAAGGCGGCGCCGTCGACCATGTCCCCGTGCCAGCTCTGGTCGGCGTTGCGGCGCAGCACGTTCACCGAGGTGAGCAGCTGCGCCCGCTCCGACAGCGTCGCGCAATGACGCTGGGCGGCGAACTTGTGCGGCACGGTGACGATCAGGCCGTCGACGTTGCGGGTGCGCGCGACGGCGTCGATGAAGGTGCCGACATCCTCGGGCAGCACGTGGACCGGCACCAGGATGGCGTCGCGCCCCCTGGCCTCGAAGGTGCGGGTCACGCCGTTCGGCGATTTCACCTGGGCGATCGGGTGGCCGATGATGAAATAGACGCGGGTCGCGCCGCTCAGGTTCTCAAGCATGCTGCCTCTCCCTGACGCTGCTCGGGCCGGCCGGCACCGACGCTCGGCGGTTGTCGGCAGCGGTACCCGCGGCCCGGCGTGCGGCGTCCTGCACCGCGATGAAGGCGAAGGTCAGACCCGGTCCGATGGTGATCCCGGGCCCCGGATAGGTGCCGCCCATGATCGAGTTCATGTCGTTGCCGACGGCGTAGAGACCGTCGAGCGGCCGGTCGCCGGCTGTCAGCACCCGGGCCTGGGCGTCGGTCACGAGGCCGGCGCTGGCGCCGATGTCGCCGGGGTAGAGCCGGATCGCGTAGAACGGCGCCTGCGCGATCGGGCCCATGGTCGGATTCGGCGCGGCTGCCGGGTCGCCGAGATTGCGCTCGTAGGCGGTGGTGCCGCGGTGGAAGTCGAGATCGAGGCCGGTGCGGGCGAACTCGTTCATCCGCGTCACCGTGGCCGTGAGGCCGGCGGCGTCGATCTCGAGCTTGCGCGCCAGCTCGGCGAGCGTCGGCGCGCGGACCAGGTAGCCGTCCGCGAGCAGCGGCTTCAGTCCGCGCCCGCCGGGACGCACCATGCCGAGACCGTAGGCCTTGAGCGCGCGCGCGTCGGCGATCAGGTAGGCCGGCACCGTCGGTGCCCGCTCGTGCGCCTCCAGCATGGCGCGGCCGATCAGATGGTAGGAGGTCGACTCGTTGACGAACCGCCGGCCGGCGTGATCGACGATGACCGTGCCCGGCTTCGCGCGATCCAGGATGAAATGCGGGAATACCGCCGTGCTGCCGTCCGGGCGCTGCCGGACCGAGACCGGCGCCCAGAAGGCGTTCGTGAGGTTGCGGTTGCCCAGGCGGGCGCCCGCGCGCAACGCCAGCTCGATCGCTGCCCCGGTGTGCCCCGGCGCGCCTGGCGTGTGGGTCGGCGCGGAGGGCAGCAGCTCCTGGCGCAGGCGCGGGTGACGGTTGAAGCCACCCGACGCCAGGATCACGCCGTGGCGCGCCCGGATGCGGTGGGTGCCGCCGTCATGCTGCACGCGCACGCCGTCGACGCGGCCGTCCTGCAGCAGCAGCTCGTGGACCTCGGCGCGCAGCCAGACCGGCACGCGACGTTGCCGCAGCGAGCAGAGCAGCCGTGCGACCAGAGCGTTGCCCATCACCAGCCGCGTGCCGCGCGCATGGCGCAGCCGGTCCTTGGCGTGGCGGCCGAGCAGGCCCATGGCGTGGTAGAACGACGCCCAGGATCTGGTGAAATTGAGCAGATGCTTGATGTCGGTACGGTCGACCATCATCCCGCCGAGTGCGGTGAACTCGGGGATCGGTGGCCGGATCAGCGTGAACCCGTCGCCCAGCCGCCGGCCGTCGAACGGCAGGGGCTCGAGGGCCCGCCCGCACAGCGTCGAGCCGTCGAGCTCGGACATGTAGTCGGGATGGAGCGGGTAGGCGCGGAACTTGACCTCGGAATGCTGCGCCAGGGTGGCGATGGCCGCAGGACCGTTCTCGAGAAAGCTGTGGTGCAGCTCCTCGCTCCCGTACTGGCCGACGGCGCGGCTCAAGAATGCCGCGGCGTTCGCACGGCTGTCCTCGCTGCCGACCGTGGCCGCGAGATGCGTGTTGGGGACCCAGGCGGTGCCGCCCGAAAATGCCGTGGTGCCGCCGACGAACTCGGTCCGCTCGAGCAGAAGCACGTCGAGGCCGGCGATCGCCGCGAACAGCGCGGCGGCCATGCCGGCACCGCCCGCGCCCACGACGACCAGATCGACCACGCTTTCTTTGCCCGCAAGCGACATGAGCTCGTCTGCCTATGCAAGGTTGAAGTTCGACTTGGCCTGAGCCCGACCTTGCGGCGGGCGGCACGGGGATCGGGACGGTCTCGATGCCTAGCGAGAGCGCAGGATGCGCCGATCGCACCGCGACCGCGCGGCATCCGAGCCCGAAAGCCCATCGATCCGCCTGGCGAACAGGCTGGGCGACGGTCGCGGCTAAGGACGGCGATAAGGATGCGGACGGAAGATTTTGGTGCGCTGCAAGAAAATCACCGGAAGGCGGAGCGAAGTCGCCAAGTCATCTCCGGTAGCGCAATGGCAAGAACTGCCAATATGCTCGACGGTCATTTGCTTGCTCTCCCTCCCAGCGTCGTCGGCGTCACCGACCAGCAGAGTATCGCTGATCCATGCGCATGCCGGAAATGAGAACTTCGCTCATGACGATAACCGTGCGGTCATGTCGGACCGTACGTTGGCAGGACGGTGCCGCTCGACTCGTTGACCGGCTTGGTGCGCGTCCATGCGGCCAGCGGCTCCAGCTCCGACAGCAGCAGGGCCAAGCCACCATCGTCGGCAACGCGAGCCGCCTCGGCCATGCCGAAGGAACGTCGCTCGCGCTGGCCCTTTTCCGGCCAGTCGGCGAGCTGCCGCTGCACCAGCAGCACGAAGACCGCGACGTCGCACCAGACCCATTTCGGCCGCTTCTTCCGGCGCAGCCACTTCATGTAGCGGTAGCGGCCGATCGGCTCGGAGCCGATCTGGCCTTCGAGCCCGGCCTCCTCGTAGGCTTCCCGGGCGGCCAGGACGTGCGGCTCCACCCCCTTCTCGGCCCAGCCTTTGGGGATGATCCAACGCCCGGTCTCGCGCGAGGTGATCAGGAGCACCCGACGCTCGCCATCTTCGCTGACCGTCAACGGCAGCGCCGCATATTGTTGGCGGATGGCCCGTTTGCCCCCGGTCGACACGTTTGCGATGTCCTTTGCCTCCGGATATTGCGATTCGCGTCCTGCGGACGCGGCCATGTCCGTCCGGGTCCGATCTCGACCGGGTCCGAAGGAGCTACCGATCGCACGGGTCGAATCTGCCTTCTTTAGCAGCAGCGCCATAAGCATAGCGATCGGCGCCATCGACCGACAGAAAAGAACGACAGCGCCGGTCCCGTGCCGCATGATGCCGGCAAGATCTGTCACGGACTGCCCGAGCCGATGCCAAGTAGGACGGAAAAGCAGTCAGCACGCCACCAATCGGCCGTGCATGGCTCTCGGCACCGCGATTCGAGCCGATCTTGGCGCATGCCCTTTTTGGACAGCGTAGTCCTGTGGCGGTGGATGCGGTGCAACCCATGCCGCCGGCCCAGTACCCGTCTTGCGCACACCGGGCGCGGTTGCAGCGACTAGCCCGTGAACGCCGCCTCGAGCGCGGGATAGAGCGCCGTCGGCCCGGCGATCAGGTGGTTGCCGTTCCACAGCCCGCCGGCGGCGAGGAAATCGCTGCAGCGGCCGCCCGCGGCCTCGATCACCGCCATGGCGCCGAGGCAATCCCAGGAATTGATGTGCGGCTCGACATAGCCGATCAGGCGGCCGCAGGCGACGTAGCACAGCGACAGGGCCCCCGAACCGTCCCGATAGAACATGGCGCCCTGGTCGAGCAGGCGACCGAAAAGCGGGAGGAACTGCGCCGGGCGCACGCGCGGCGAGTAGCCGACGGCGACGATGCCCTGATCGAGCCGCGTCGCGCCGCTCACGCTGATCGGCCTGCCGTTCAAGGTGGCCCTTTCACCGCGTCGGCCGGCGAACAGCTCGCCACGTGCCGGGCTCGTGACCAAGCCGAGTTCCAGCTGATGATCGACGACCAGGGCGATCGAGATGCACCAGCTGCTCATCCCGCTGACGAACGGCTGCGTACCGTCGATGGGGTCGACGACCCAGATGGCGTCGGCCGCCTCGACCTCGCCCCGGCCGGTCTCCTCGCCGAGGAAGCCATCCTCGGGAAAGCGCTGCCGCAGCCGGTCGCGGATCAGCAGTTCCGTGGCGACATCCGCCTCGCTGGCCACATCCTGGATGCCCTTGCTCTTGATTTCCAGCGTGTCCAGGCGGTGGAAGTAGCCCAACGCCAGCGCACCGGCCTCCTCGATCAGCGCCGAAGCGAACTCGAACCGCTCCTGCAAGGCGGGGGCATCCATCGTCATCTCCTGTAGGGCTCGGCGCTAGGAAGAGCATCCGGCATCGTTCTTCCACAACCACGCCGCACCGCGAACCCCGCTCGAATCGCCATGCACGGCCTTGCGGATCGGTGTCTCGAACACGGTCGAGAAGGTGTAGTGGGCCAAGCGCGCCGGCAGGTCGGCATAGAGCCGGTCGACGTTGGACATCCCGCCGCCCATGACCAGGATGTCGGGATCGAGCGTGTTCACGACCACGGAGAGGCCCCGGGCGACGCGATCGACGTAGCGGTCCCAGATCAGGCCCGCCAGTCGGTCGCCGGCGTCGACCTTGTGCATGATCTCCCTGGCCGGCAGCTTCTCCTGGGTGTGGCGGGCATAGGCGGCCTCGAAGGCTCGCCCGGAGACCCAGGTCTCCATGCAGCCATGCTTGCCGCAATAGCACGCGGTGCCCGCAAGCTCGGTGACGTCGGGGAACGGCAACGGGTTGTGGCCCCATTCGCCGGCACTGTTGTTCGGCCCATGATGCGCCCGGCCGCCGATGGCGATGCCGGCTCCGGCGCCACTGCCGAGGATCACCGCGAACACGACGTTGAACCCTGCTCCGGCACCGTCGACCGCCTCGGACGCAGCGAGGCAGTCGGCATCGTTCTCGACCCGGATCGCGCGGCCCAGGGCCGTGCGCAGATCGTCCTCGACCGGCCTGCCCAGAAGCCAGGTCGAACTTGCGCCCTTCCCCAGCCGCGAGCGCGGCTCGAGCGAGCCGGGTATGCCGATGCCGATGCTGCCGCATCGCCCGGTCTGCCGCTCGATCCGCGCGACGATGTCGACGATCGTCTCGATGCAGCGGTGATAGTCGTGCCGCGGGGTCGGTTCACGCAGCCGCGCCAGCTCCTGCCCGGCGGGACTGAGCGCGATGCCTTCGATCTTGGTGCCACCCCAATCGATCCCGATCAGCATGCCGCCCTCTGGGTTCGTTCGGCCCGTGGGCCTTGCCTGCTGCTAGCAGCAGTCGGGCAAGATGTGTAGGCGGTGTGCCGGACTCGGCCGGTGGGCAGCTACCAAATCCGTGGTGCCAATGTCTGCAGCCAGCCGGCACGGGCTTGGCCCAGGCTCGTCACCACGTCCGGGTTGCCAGCGGCGAGGTCGTCGTTCTCGCCGAGGTCGGTGGCGAGGTCGAACAGCTGCGGCCGGCCGTTCTGCAC